>NZ_AUAM01000035.1 GCF_000428725.1 Psychromonas aquimarina ATCC BAA-1526 | reverse complement strand
TCTGTTACCGTTCGACTTGCATGTGTTAAGCCTGCCGCCAGCGTTCAATCTGAGCCATGATCAAACTCTTCAATTTAAAGTTTAATTTGCACCGAAGTGCGACTCAATATTACTGACTAAAACTAATCACCGAAGTGATTGGTTATTCTGAATTAATGAATTAATGAATTAATTCGTGTGTCACTAAGTATTGATGTTGCCTTACAAGTAAGGTCTTTGATTTTTTTGAAATCACATCAACAATAAGTGCCCACACAGATTGTTTGATTAAATTGTTAAAGAGCGTGCCTTTCGGCGAGGTGCGTATATTACGCCACCTTAAAACGATGTCAACGTTAATTTAAATTTCAAATCAAACATCTTTCGTTATTAGACTTGGTTAACTGCTTGCGCCGCATCCCGTGTCTGTGGGTGCGCATTATAGAGATTCGAATCTTCTTGGCAACACTTTATTTGCAAATAAACACTGACTGCTCACTTAATAACCGAAAAGTGTTTTTCTTCATTTATATGCATATGCCAGAGTATATATGCATATGCCAGGGTAGTTGATCTTTCATGAGTGATTTATGAACGATTTGGAACTGCATGGTAATTCGCTATAATCAGTTTCGTCGAAAATTTGAAACCAGCGTGCAGACGAGGCTTAAAACTAGTATAAAGAAACAACCCCCTAAATTTTAATGAAGAGGTTATAAATCTATTTTTTAATTGTACAAGGTTTTATCCCTGCCTCAGGATTCGACTACTAATTCAAGCAGCCTTGGAAATATAAGGCACAGTTTTAATCCGCCTTCTTCACAGTTTTCTGCTTCAATTTCTCCTTCTAACCTTTGAGTTACTAGATTGTAAGCCAGATGCAGCCCTAATCCCACACTGCCCTGATAACGGTTTGACGTATAAAAAGGTTCAAAGATCCGAGCAATCGGTTCAATATCCACGCCGCAGCCGTTATCAATAAAATACAGTTCAACTAAGCCGTTTTTCATACGGCAGTCTAGTTGTACCTTGGGCTGGAACTCAGCGCCTGTTTGTTTTTTAAATGCATGGGCTAATGCATTGCTAAAAAATACTGATAATACTTTTCTTAATATGCCGATATACGTTTGTACAAAAATTTCATCCCCGCTTATTTGTATCTCTATTCCGGCATCTTCCTGAGAATACAGCCATACATTGGCCAGCTGCTGCAGAAAACTTTTCAGTTCAAACTGCGTTACGCCTTCCGGTCCATGTTCAAGGGATAACTCTTTAAACATACTGACCAGGTCGCTGGAGCGTCGAACATTACTGCTGATCAAGGCGGCAGCTTTCGCCAGAGTTTCAAGCTGCGAGGTAAGCTCGCTTTTTGTGAGCGTCTCATTGTTAACCATAGTACTTAAGTTTGTCCCCGCCCCCTCAACCAGTCCCGCGGCTGTAACACAAATACCCAGCGGGGTATTCAGCTCGTGAGCAATGCCTGCTGTCAGCTGCCCCAAAGAGGCCATCTTTTCACTTTGCACTAAACGACTTTGGGTCTCGGTTAACGCGGCAAGTGTTGAATTTAATTCTTTATTTGTTTGACTTAACGCCTGGGTTCGTTCCTCTACCTTCTGCTCCAGCTGGATCTGATCAGTTATTACTTTTTCCGATAACTGCTCAAGTACCGCTGATATCTGCAGAAACTCAGAAAAGCGTAAACCTGATACATGATATTGATAATCCCCCTGGGAAAAAGCCTTAACCTGACTGATTAACTTAGCTATCTGTTGTCCCACCAGTCGGGTTATCAGTAACGAAATAAAGGAAACAAACAGTAATATGCTTCCTACAATTAGACTTAAACGCCATAGATCTTCAAAAACAATCGCTTTAAGATCTTCGGAAGGTTCAGTAATACGCAGAATGAAGGTTTTATCTGCCAGTTTAATCGCCGCATCCCAGCTCATAATATTGGAGTCAGCTTCATTCTCTTTTATTAAACCCGTGCTATAAAGTTTTACATCCTGCTCCAGCAGCTGCAGCCCGCCATTGTCCGATCGCCACTTTTCAAATATCTCACTGAAAAATTGATAGGGCTCAAGCGTTACCAGGCTTCCCACCACCTTAAATTTAGTACTGCCGTGCTGAGTTTCCTGAATTAACGGTAATACCATCACCATTATCCAGCTGTTTTTAATCCCCTCGGTTAAATTATTCTCATTCAAAGCGGCAACGACAGCAGGATCATTTATATTAAAAACTAACGGCTTAATAATCTGCTCTTGTTCAACCTGCTGCAGAAACGGCTCCACCCGGCTGGTTATCGACGCCAGTTTCACCTGCTCTGCAGCAATCGGGTATACCTCAACAGGCCAATGGTCACGGTCTAAAATATAGCTGGCGCTGGCCGTGGGGGAGCGGCCGATAAATTTTTTAAGCTGCACGCCGGCCTGGTAACCAAATACGGCAGAGGTGGGTGTAAGCCTGACATCCGGGGTTTGAGACAGACGCTCAAGAGAATTCAACTGCACCGCCAACTGCTGCTCCAGCAGCTCCGACTGCAGCTCTGCTCTATGGCTTAAACTGGCTAATACCTGCTCGCGTGACTGCTGAGCAACCTTATCCAGCAGCAGATAAGTAACAAGCACCGTAGGCAGCAGGGCCACTAAAATAATCACCAGCCAGAACAGCCTATAAAGACTGCTTGAGCCTAAATGAGATAAAATCCTCATAATACGCTTAAAACACATATGACCATTACTCGGCTCCGGGTTATTTTTCGCTTTGTGATTTTTGATAATCCCGCTCCGCAAATTTCTGCATATAGTCAGCAGCCTCTTTTGCAGAGGAAATACCAGCCATATAGCGTTCAAAACCTTTTCTCATTCCTAACCAGGCACTGGCCATAACAGGATCCGGCGGCATGGGACTTGCCTGTGCCAGTTGTTTTAATAACATCTTAATATTGTCACTGGCAGCCGCCTGCACATGTTTAAATGAATTCTGATTTACTGGTAAAAAACGCTGTTGTTCAAAAAGACGATCTTGAAAGTCACTGCTTTGAAAAAACAGCGCCAAGGCAGATAATGATTTTGCCTTCTCTCCTTCTAGCGAGTTGTTCGGAAACAGTAAACCTAGTGTGGAAAAAAGCGGTCGAAACGGCTTATCATCAATGGCCGGGATCAATGTAATGCCCAGGTTTTTACCAAGCGAACGCTCAAAATCTGCTAAGGCCCATTCCCCGTTAATGGAGTAAGCAAAACGCTGATCCTGAAAATCTTTCTGGGCACAATCATAATCACATGCAGGGGGGATTAAACCTGAATCAACGAGCTCCTTGTAAAAAATAAGCGCATCTACATATGCCGGTGAATTAAGAGAAAGTTTGCCGTTATTAAGAATGGAACCGCCTAAGGTCTCAGCAAAACCGCTGAACCAGTACATTTCATGGTAGTTCCAGCCGATAGGTTCAATACCTTTGGCTCTTAATTCAGGCGCTTGTGCTTTAAGTTCTTTCCAGCTTTCTGCCGGCTTCTGCACATATTTTTTGTTATAAAAAAGCATCAAATGATTACCGCTGATCACCGGCACGCCGTAATAATTTTCCTGATAGCGCATAGAAGCGGCGGCTTCCGGCATCAGCTCAGAACTCAATAGAGATGCAGGCAGTTTAGATAGTTTGATAATGGGGGCGAGAGACGCAAAATCCGAAGGTGCCAGGACTACATCGGGCAATGAATTGTTAAGCGCGCCTTTAATCAGCAGCTGTTTTAAATTATCGGTATGTACAAATACCAGATTAACTTTATAACCCGACTCCTGCTCAAACAGCTTTACCCCTTGTTTAAGCATCGGCTCTGCAGACTCACGGGCATGCACCATATTGATACTGTGCCGGCTTTCCTGAATGCTTACTTCTGCAGCGGCGGTTCCAGCAAAAATAAACACTAATAAAATTTGATAATATATTAACTTATAAAGAAAATTTTTCATAATAGCCTCTAAACATCTCCTTATTAGAAGTCTAGTAGAGCTTTGTTTATTTGATCTGAAAAATCAGCTAAACATTAGAAACGATGAGCTAGGCTATGACTAGCGGTATTTTTTAGCGTGAAAGTCCCCTCTTTTATGTTAAACAGCTGTGCACTTTCCCCCTGGCTGAATATAAAGATTAAATTTATAGTTTTATAATTAGTACCTAGCTATCTGATTTAGGTAACATAGCGCCCTTTCTTTTTTTCAGTTTTATTTTGAGTGGTATTTTATGACATTTTCTTTGGGTCAACGTTGGATCAGTGATGCAGAATCGGAGTTAGGATTAGGCACTATTGTCGCTTTAGAAGGGCGTATGTTGACATTATTATTTGCAGCTTCCGGCGAACAGCGCCTTTATTCTATCGAAGAAGCACCGATCACCCGTGTTCGTTTTAATATTGGTGACGAAATACTAAGTCATGAAGAATGGAAATTATTAGTTAGTGAAGTTAAGGAAAACGACAATCTAATTACCTATGTTGGTGTACGTGTAGATACTGGTGAACCATGCCAGTTAAAGGAAACCTTTTTAAACAACTTTATTAAGTTCAATAAACCTCAAGATAAACTTTTTGCCGGGCAGATAGATAAATTTGACCGTTTTATTCTGCGTTATAAAGCCCTCACTCATCAGCATCAGCAGCAGCAGTCTAATTTACGCGGTTTATTAGGCGCACGTGTGGATCTAATTCCCCACCAGTTTTATATTGCAGAAGAAGTCGGTAAACGTCATGCTCCGCGTATCTTATTAGCAGATGAGGTGGGTCTTGGTAAAACCATTGAAGCCGGATTAATTATTCATCAGCAGTTAATTACCGGCCGCGCAAAACGCGTATTAATCGTTCTGCCTGAAAATCTGCAGCACCAGTGGTTAGTTGAAATGATGCGCCGCTTTAATCTGCATTTCAGTATTTTCGATGACTCCCGCTGTAATGATGCTTATCTTGATGAAATTAACCCCTTTGAAACAGAACAGTTAGTTTTATGCAGCATTAACCTGTTACGTAAAAAGCAGCATTTTGAACATGTACTAGAAGCCGACTGGGATCTGTTGATCGTTGATGAAGCACATCACCTGATCTGGGATAAACAAAAGCCAAGCCGTGAATATCAAGTTGTTGAAGCGTTAGCAAATGATATTCCAGGTGTTTTACTTTTAACCGCAACACCGGAACAGCTCGGCCACGAAAGTCACTTTGCACGTCTGCGCCTTCTGGATCCTAATCGTTTCTATGATTACCAGGCGTTTGTTAATGAAGAAGCCGGTTACAAACCTGTCGTTAATGCCGTAAATCAGCTGGTTGATAATCAGCAGTTATCAGATGATGCTAAAAACAGTATAACTGAACTGCTTGGTGAACAAGATATTCAGCCGCTGCTTAGGGTTATTGATGATCTGTCTCTTGATGAAGATGAACGTCAGCAGGCAAAACATGAATTAATCAGTAACCTGTTAGACCGCCACGGTACCGGGCGTTTATTATTTCGTAATACCCGTTCTGCAATTAAAGGTTTTCCAAAACGCTGCTTAAAATCTATTGCACTGCAGCTGCCGGAGCAGTATAAAACCGCAATCAAAGTTTCAAAAATGCTGCCGTCAGGCACACTTGCAGAACAGGCTTTAACCGCACTGTATCCTGAGCAGACTTACCAGGCATTCGAAGGCACAAGCAGTAATTCCTGGTGTCAGTTTGATCCGCGTATCAACTGGATTATCGATCTGGCACAGCAGTTAAAAGATGAAAAAATATTAATTATTGCAGCTCAGGCTGAAACAGCTTTAGCGATTGAAGAAGCATTACGCACCCGGGAAGCTATCAAAGCAGCCGTTTTCCATGAAGGTTTATCACTGATCGAGCGTGATAAAGCCGCCGCCTATTTTGCGCAGGTCGAAGACGGTGCTCAGGTTATGGTTTGTTCTGAAATCGGTTCTGAAGGCCGTAACTTCCAGTTTGCTCATCATCTTGTGCTGTTTGATCTGCCGATTAACCCGGATTTATTAGAGCAGCGTATCGGTCGACTGGACCGCATCGGACAGCGTTGTGATATTCAGATTTATACTCCGTACTTAAAAGAGACTTCTCAAGAGTTCCTGCAGAGCTGGTATGAACAGGGCCTGAACGCCTTTACCCAGACAACACCAACCGGCCACACAGTTTACGAGCTGGTTAAAGATGATCTGATTAAGCTCCTGGCAACCGGTGAAAACAGTGACGGGGAATTTGATAAATTAATTCAGACCACCCGCAGTACCAACCAGACACTTAAAACCCAGCTTGAACAGGGCCGTGATAAACTGCTGGAAATCAATTCAAGCGGTTTACTGCATGAAAGCGATCTGCTTGACGATCTGACTGAACTGGATCAACTGCCTGATTTCACTCAGTTTGCCCTGCAGCTGTTTGATGTTGTTGGTGTACAGCAGGAAGATCAAAGTGAACACTGCCTGGTACTTCGCCCTACCCCGCATATGTTAAGCAGTGATTACCCGGGATTAAGCGAAGAAGGTGCAACAGTAACCTTTAACCGCCGGACAGCATTAAGCCGTGACGACGTACAGTATTTAAGCTGGGAACATCCGATGATCACCGGCGGTATGGAGATGGTATTAAGCTCAGATACAGGTACAACATCCGTTTCTATTCTTAAAAACAATTCACTGCCGCCCGCGTCAACTTTCCTGGAACTTATTTATGTTGTTGAAGCACTGAATACCGATAATGCACAGCTGAGCCGTTTCCTGCCGACAACGCCGATTCGCTTACTGCTGGATAAAAATGCTAAAGATCTTGGACAAAATGTTACTTTTGACAGCTTTAACCGTCAGCTGTCACCGGTTAACCGCCATATCAGCCGTAAAATTGCCAATACATCACAAGCTCTGATCCACCAGCTGATTAAAGACTCCCTGCCGACAGCACAGTCATTAATGGCCGATATTTTAGCGCAGGCTAAGCAGAATATGCAGCAGACACTGCAGCAGGAGCGCGATCGTCTGCAGGCATTACAGGCTGTCAATCCGAATATTCGTGAAGAAGAGATTCAGTTTATTCGCGATCAGCAGGCTGACTTTGAACAGATCTTAGATCAGACCCAGCTAAAACTAGATGCGATTAGATTTATTGTTTCAACTCATACATAAAAAGTAATATAACGATAATCTATATAAAGAGGAGTCCGCTCCTCTTTTTTATTAACCAAGAAATAGAGCCGACATGCCGAATTTTGTTTACAATCCGCCGCAGACCCCCTACCTGGATATTATTTATCAGGATCAAGATATTGTTGTCTTAAATAAACCCTATGGTTTATTAAGTGTACCGGGACGTGAGAAAAAACACTGGGACAGCCTGGCACTGCGTATTTTACGCGTCTGGCCGGATGCATGTGTCGTACACAGATTAGATATGGCAACATCGGGCATTATCATTTTAGCGATGCGTAAATCAGCACAAAGCCATATGGGCCGTCAGTTCCAGCAGAAAGTTATAGATAAAACCTATTACGCTCGTGTTGAAGGCATTATCAAACAAGACTCAGGCATCGTTGACCTGCCGATCCGCTGCGACTGGGAAAACAGGCCGCGCCAGATTGTCGATTTTGATCAGGGAAAAAGTTCACAAACCGAGTGGACTGTAGTTAAACGAGAAAAAATGACCACTCTGGTATGTTTAAAACCCTTAACCGGACGTACCCATCAGCTGCGTGTGCATATGCAGGCTCTTGGCCATCCGATTGTCGGTGATGAATTTTATGCTACAGAATTTGGCAGGAAACTGTCACCGACACGTTTAGCACTGCATGCGGCCAGTATTACTTTAACTCACCCGAGCAGTGAGGAAAGAATTACTTTTAACTGTCCGCCCCCGTTTGCAGATATTTAAGAACACGATATAAAAGAAGATTAATCAGCGGCTGATATCGCCGGCCGCTCCCTTTTTGTCTTTTGCTGACCTTCATTGCAAACTACTAAACACCAGCACGAACCTCGTAAATTAACAACAAAACCGCCTATATTTTATGTTTTCTTAATAATTAAAGACTGGATATAGCCTTTTGCTATATCAAGTAGCAAAATTGTTGCAAAAATCGCTCTATTTTAGAGTGAAAACAGTAGCCGAACGCATATTTATTCACTAATATTTACCTCCAATTTTATTGTTGTAAAAAAACAACATATATTGCACAACGCTATCATTACGGCTCACAGAGAGAGTATTTGTTTCTGTGTATTGATATAAATAAAAAGGGAAAAATGATCCAGATCTATTTTTCCCTTTTTATTGTACGTAAAATCGACCAATCATAATAACAAGCGATCACGGACTTAACTATGCAAATAGGTATACCTAGAGAGATCCAAGAGAATGAAAACCGCGTAGCAGCAACTCCAAAAACAGTTGAGTTACTGATCAAGCAGGGTTTCACTTTTCTTGTAGAAACAAACGCCGGAACAGCTGCAAGCTTTTCTGATCAAGCATATCAGGATTCAGGCGCCGAAATCGGCACTGATAATACTCTGGTATGGCAGTCAGACATTATCTTTAAAGTTAATGCGCCTACCGATACTGAAATTGAACAAATAAAAGAAGGGGCAACTCTGGTTAGTTTTATCTGGCCGGCACAAAACCCTGAACTGCTGAAAAAGCTGACAGCTAAAAAAATCAGCGTGATCGCAATGGATTCAGTACCTCGTACCTCGCGCGCACAGGCACTTGATGCCCTAAGCTCGATGGCGAATATCGCCGGTTACCGTGCGGTTATTGAATCTGCGAACCAGTTCGGCCGTTTCTTCACTGGTCAAATTACCGCGGCAGGTAAAGTGCCGCCGGCAAAAGTACTGATTATCGGTGCCGGTGTTGCAGGTCTTGCAGCCCTTGGTGCAGCCGGCAGCCTAGGTGCAATCGTACGTGCATTTGATACTCGCCCTGAAGTTAAAGAGCAGGTTGAAAGTATGGGTGCTGAGTTCCTGGTTGTAGACTACCAGGAAGAAGAAGAAGTCAGCTCTGACGGTTATGCTAAAACCATGAGTGCCGGTTATCAGGCTGCACAGGCTGAAATGATGGCTGAGCAGGCTAAAGATGTTGATATCATCATTACAACTGCACTTATCCCGGGTAAACCTGCACCGCTTCTGATCACTGAAGAGATGATCGCTTCAATGAAAGACGGCAGTGTGATTGTTGATCTAGCGGCACAGGCCGGCGGCAACGCGGCTTTAACTGTTAAAGATGAGATCTTCCAGACAGAAAACGGCGTGAAAATCATTGGTTACACTGATTTACCAAGCCGCTTACCAACACAGTCAAGTCAGCTGTATGCAACAAACTTAGTTAACTTGATGAAGCTGCTTTGTAAAGACAAAGACGGTACTATTGATATCGACTTTGAAGATGAAGTAGTTCGCGGTGCAACTGTTGTAAAAGACGGTGAAATTTCATGGCCGCCGCCGGCAATTAACGTAAGCGCAGCGCCAGCTCCAAAAGCTGCAGAAGTTAAAGAAGCCGTTGTGGTTGAAGAAAAACCAGCAAACAAGTGGATCAAACCTGCACTTGCGGTTGTGGCAGCTGGATTATTCGGCTGGTTAGCAAGTGTTGCTCCAACAGACTTCCTGGCACATTTCACAGTATTTATGCTGGCATGTATCGTAGGTTACGGTGTTGTCTGGAATGTTGCTCATTCTCTGCATACACCGCTTATGAGTGTAACAAATGCAATCAGCGGTATCATCATTATCGGTGCCCTGCTTCAGGTCGGCAGTGACAGCACAGTTGTTACTATGTTATCTACGATTGCGATACTGATCGCGACAATCAACATAGTCGGCGGTTTTACCGTGACACACCGTATGTTGAAAATGTTCCAGAAGGATAAATAACCATGTCTCAAGGATTAATTACTGCTGCATACATCATTGCAGCCATCCTGTTTATCGGCAGCCTTAACGGCTTAAGCAGTCAAGAAAGTGCTAAACGTGGTAACGTCTTCGGCATCATAGGCATGATCATCGCGGTGATTGCCACCATTGCCAGCGCACAGGTTTCCGGTTTAGGTTACATTACTGTCGCAATGGCTGTCGGCGCAGGTATCGGTGTACGTTTAGCATTAAAAGTTGAAATGACTTCAATGCCTGAACTTATCGCAGTTCTGCACAGCTTTGTTGGTCTGGCGGCTGTCTTTATCGGCTTCAACTCATATATTGACCACGGCGTTCTATTAGGCGCGGCTAAAACAATTCACGACGTTGAAGTATTCCTGGGGATCTTTATCGGTGCGGTAACCTTTACCGGTTCAATTGTTGCCTTTGGTAAACTAAGCGGTAAAGTGAACAGCTCTGCATTATCGCTGCCGGGGAAAAACTGGATCAATATCGCAGCCCTCACAGCTTCAGCTTTATTATTAGTCAGCTTTGTAAGCGGTGATTTAGGCTTAACTGCATTAATCATTATGACAGTAATTGCATTAGCATTCGGCTGGCACTTAGTCGCATCAATTGGTGGTGCGGATATGCCGGTTGTTGTTTCAATGCTTAACTCATACTCAGGCTGGGCAGCGGCGGCGACAGGTTTCATGCTGGCAAACGACCTGCTGATCATCACTGGTGCATTAGTAGGTTCTTCAGGTGCAATCCTTTCTTACATTATGTGTAAAGCAATGAACCGTTCATTTATCAGCGTTATTCTAGGCGGCTTTGGTAACGAAGAGTTTGTACAGGAAGGCGGCGAAGAATACGGCGAGCATTTTGAGACCAGCGCACAAGAAGTTGCTGACTCATTAGCTGCTGCTAAAAATGTAATTATCGTACCAGGTTACGGTATGGCGGTTGCACAGGCACAGTACCCGGTTGCTGAGCTGACTAAACGTTTACGCGATAAAGGTAAAAATGTGCGTTTTGGTATCCACCCTGTTGCAGGACGTTTACCTGGCCATATGAACGTATTATTAGCCGAGTCTAAAGTACCTTACGATATCGTATTAGAGATGGATGAGATCAACGATGATTTCCCTGAAACTGACGTGGTACTGGTAATCGGCGCTAACGATACAGTTAACCCTGCGGCTAATGAGCCGGGTACTCCTATCTCAGGTATGCCGGTCTTAAGCGTTTGGGAGTCAGAAAAAGTAGTTATCTTTAAACGTTCAATGGGTGCTGGTTATGCCGGCGTACAAAACCCGTTATTCTTTAAAGAAAACTCTGAAATGCTTCTAGGTGATGCAAAAGCTTCGGTGGATGCGATACTTTCTAATCTGTAATCAGCACTCTCTGCAGATAAAAGGCGCTCTTTAGCGCCTTTTTTATTGCCTGAAATAATTCAGTGACTTAGCTTATAAATTTAGCGCAGGCTTTAAGCTGACGGTTTACTATCTGTTATAAATAAACTCTATTTAAATAAGCGAGAAAGATTCTCTATGCTGGAGCTCATTTTTATTCTTATTATTACTGCGGCTGGACTTGCGGGCATTATTGAAGGGAATAAATTTCATAAGAAAAAGGTTAAAAATACCATACTGCGCGGCATGCAGAAACAAAGCAGCCAAAAGCAGCAGATTCAGCAGAATAAAATTCACCAGCTGGATAAACACTTTTCTACTGCACTGATCAGCAGCCGTGTTGAACATGCTTTTTATATTATCAAACAGGCCTGGTCTGAGCAGGATATCTCCTCTGCCCGTGCTTTTATCAGTGACGGTATCAGCGAGTCATTTCAGATTCAGTTTGAGATACAAAAAAAACAAAACCGCCGTCGTAGAATAAAAAATCTGACCATCAGCTGCTGCGAATTAGTTGGAGTAGAAGCAGATAAACACTTTGAAACACTGCATTTTAAAATTACATCACGAGCAGGTTATCCAGTCGAACAGACAGGAGACAATAAACACACAGACAGCCAGATCCCGTTAACAGTTAAAACTGAATATTTAACTTATGTGCGCTTACCCGGTGTGCAGACCCGCACACAGCCGGGATTAATAGAAGGAAGCTGTCCTAACTGCGGGAGCACCTTACAGCTTAGCCAGTCTGCACAATGTCAGGCCTGTTTATCCCTGGTTAGTTCCGGCGAATACGACTGGATTTTAGCTAAAATAACCCAGGAAGCGCAGTGGCGTTTTCAGAATGCAAAACGTCAGATAAGCGGTGTCTGTGATTATCAGGTTGTCGATCCTGCTTTTAATATCCCGCTGATTGAAGATCGGGTGAGTTCAGTTTTCTGGCGGCTGCAGAAGGCCTGGTTAATGCAGGACAGCGCCCCGCTTCTCTCAGTTGCCCATCCGAGTTATATCGAAAAATTCAACCAGCAGTCATCTGAACACTTCTTTGATAATGTTCAGCTCGGCCTGTGCGAAGTAAGTAAAGTACAGTTTGCTGAAGAGTTTGACAAAGTGTACCTGTTAGTAAAATGGCAGGGTAATAAGGTTTCACATAAAGGAAAAATGTCAGCCGCCGCCGGATATTATGCGCATCACCTGACTATGATAAGAAAGTCAGGTGTTAAAAGCGACATCAAAAAAGGCCTGCACTCTTTACACTGTTACGGCTGCGGTGCACCGCAAAGCGATAATTATCAGGACTGCTGTGAGTACTGCGGCAGTCGTTTTAACCAGGGTGAGCAGGACTGGATTTTACAAGACTTTACCCCGCATCTTGAACATATTGTTAAGATTAAAGGTCAAGAATTTGCAATAGCAGAAACAACGCAGATCAAAAGTGATCGTATTTTTGATCCCGTCTCACTGTTATCGGGGTTAGTCTTAGTTTTATTTGCCGACGGCAGAGTTGATGACCAGGAGAAACAGCTGCTGGAGCAGTTTGTTAAGAACCGCCGTATTCCGCAGCAGGTATTAGACGGGATCATTCAGGCGGCCGAAAACGGACAGTTAGATATGCTCACCCCGGACGAAACTCTAGATGCCTCTGACTGGTTAGATAAGCTGATTGAGATGTGCTTAGCTGACGGTCAGGTCTGCACAGAGGAACGTAAACTATTATTACAGTTTGGTGAAAAATTTAATATTTTAGCCATTGATATTAATCTGCGCATTAAACGTAAACGTCAGCAATTATATCAGCAGAACCGACAGACTTTAAAATCGACACATATTAATAATTAGGGATAAATAATGAATATAATTGATCGCGTCAAATACGATGGTCCCGGTGATGTTTTTGCCTGGCGCTGGCCCCATGACAGTCTGGTCTGGGGAACACAGGTTATTGTTAATCAGGCACAGGAGGTGGTCTTTTATAAAGACGGTAAAGCACTTGATGTGCTCGGCCCCGGCCGTCACACACTAAAATCTGCAAATATCCCGTTATTAGAGCATCTGGTTAATATCCCTTTTGATAACCTCTCTCCCTTCGCTGCAGAAGTGTATTACGTTAATAAAGCCGTTAACCTGGATATGAAATGGGGGACGCAGGAGCCGATTCCGATTTTAGAGCCGCTTTATAATGTTTACATCCCGTTGCGTGCCTTCGGACAGTTCGGCATAAAGATTACCGACGCTAAGAAGTTTGTTACCACGCTAGTGGGAACCCTTGATGAATTCGATGCTGAGCAGATTATTAACTATTTCCGCGGGCATCTGATGAGCCGCATAAAGGACTTTATCTCCGAGAAGGTCATTAACGATAAAATATCCGTGCTTAATATCAGCGCACATCTAAATGAAATGTCGGCGACTCTGCAGCATGATATCAGTGCTGAATTTAACCGTTTCGGCATTGAAATCGTTAATTTTTATTTAAACTCAATAAACGTGCCCCAGGATGATGACAGCGTAAAACGTTTAAAAGAGATACTGGCCAAAAAAGCTGAGTTTGATATTTACGGTGAAACCTATAACACAGTCAAAATGTTTGATGTCGCGGAAAAAGCGGCCGCTAATGAAGGTGCTGGCGGTGTTGCTGGAGCAGGTGTCGGCATGGGAGTTGGTTTCGGTATAGGTAATCAGATGATGAATATGAACTCAGCATTAACGGCAGGTGAGCAGAGCACTATTAAAACAGGAGCCTCCTGCCCTTCTTGTCAACAAACTGTTCCGCAGGGCGCAAAATTCTGCCCCAACTGCGGCGGCGAGCAGGCCCAGGCAAAGCAGTTCTGTACGGACTGCGGCACAGAGAAACCGCTGAATGCTAAATTCTGTCCCGGCTGCGGTAAAAAACAATAAGCAGGAAAGGCATTCTGAACTGCCTGAAAGCAGAAATTCAGGCAGTTCATCCTGACTAATTTAATACCCTTTTAATAAATTCAGCCGCCGCTTCTACTGCTTTATGCAGATGCTGCTGATGGCTGAACCCGCTTTTGATCCGCGGTTTCAAATCATGGCTGCCGTCTGCAAGCCATAACCATTCAATATCAGCCGGCAGTCCGTAACTGTTCACCTCTTCTTTACTCCCCATAGTGTCTCGTTCACCTTGAATAATTAATATATCCTGTTTAATTAACGGAAAATGTTCGGTTCTAAGTTTTTCAGGTTTACCGCTTGGGTGAAAGGGAAAACCTAAACAGGTTATGCCTTTTATATTTTCTGCATTGCGGCAGCCGCTGACAAGCTGTGAAGCAGCCAGGGTTGCCATGCGCCCGCCCATTGATTTACCGCCGATCACCATAGGTTGATCAAACTGCTCCAGCAGCTCAACAAACTGTGCTGTTAACTTCGGCGCCCGTTCCGGCGGACGACGGGTACCGTTATCAACCCGCTGCTGCATATACGGGAAATTAAAGCGCACTACACGAATCCCCTGCTCAGCAAGCCCTTCGGCAATAATTTCCATAAAATCAGAATCAGCAGGTGCTCCTGCACCATGAGCAAAAACAAATAAAGGCCCGTCAAGCGGGCCGTTGTAGATTAGATTCATTGTTATCCAACAATTTAAATTAATATAAAAGTATAATGCTCAGCAGAGTTTAGATGGTCAAGGTTTAAAATCTTAGATTTATATTCAACAGCCGTTCTTTTCTCTGTCAGCAGAAGTACTGATCTTAACTGCCTCAGCCTGCTGAGTAACGATAGAAAATGAAAAAAATGTGCAGCAGGCTGTAGCATTACGACTTCTATTTTGCCAAAATCAAAGCACAGATAAATCAACACCTTATTCTCACGATAATTTCCTATTAATTATAAATAAAAGGCATACCCTTCCGTTATTACAGTACACAGCAGTAGTTGCTCCTTACCACTCTATTCAGGAATTAAACATGGCAGATCCCTTAGAGCTCAATATCAATTCTATTTTAAAACCCGGTAACAGTTTTCAGCCGCCCTCCGTCTGTTCTAGAGAATTTGCCAAGTGGACAAAAACCCTGCATACGGCCTTTAAAGGGAACAAAATAAAAGCAACACCTTATCTGCAGAGAGGCATTGATATTGTCTACTCTAATCTTGAAGCGATGAAACACAGGCACCATAAGAAACTAAGTGAAAGCTATGGTTATGGTGCATTTGATGTGACCAATGATCCGGTATGGATGGTTCTGTGCAGTCAGATTAGAGTACATTTCAGCAAAATAATAAGGGAGGTCCGTCCAAGTAGAACTCCGCTGGAAAATATCCGCTTTAAATGTATTAACCGCACCACCTATAATTTTTTGCTGCAGCAGATAAAACTCATTGAATCGCTGCAGACAAATATTGTTCAAAGCGGTGAGTTAGGGCGTATACAGCTTGAAGTGATTGATGCTCAACTTGACAGTCTGAAAAGTTTGTACGACCAGAAAGAGAGCATGGATAATAATGTCTGGCAGATCCTCAACGACCAGCATAAACGCAGTTTATATACAGCGATCTGCCATAAAGGTTTCAAGACAGGTTATGAAGATAAAGCTTCGGCAAAAGACGGCGCACTGAGCACCGAAAATACTCTGGACCTTTTTGCTGAAGCCAAAATTAAGATAAAACGTACCTGGGACTTTAAGAACATTATCCGTAATGAAGTCGATATACAGGCCGGATTTGAAGCGCGAGTCAAAGGAAAAATGGGCATGCACGCAAAATTCGGCGGCAACGGCGGTGCAACTGTCACCCAGGGACGGGCCGGCAAGCCGGAAATCGGCATCACAGGCAATGCAGGTGTCAGCCAGGTTCTGGCAAAAGAAACAAACTTTTCACAAGCCGAGCTGGAAAACCGTAACGGCTTTGCACCTATGCAGCTGGTTCCAGGTATCGATATCGGAGTCAATCTTGAGCTGGCTGCAAAATGCGGCCTGGTAGTTGAAGTCAGCCATGAACTGAGTATCGGGCAGTTATTTGCTCTGCAGAGCGAAGCATCCTTATTTGTCGGCGCAGAAGTTAAAGCACAGGTAAACGGAGCATTCAACAGCAGCAATATTCTCGGGGCTGATGAATTTATTGTCGGCAGTATCGGCGGCAGTGCGTTTATTGGTGCTAAAGCCAAGGGCTCGGTGACAGCTGTTTTTAAGGCGCGCAGTATTGATGCGGCACGCTTTAAAATTGAAGGGGCGGTGAGTGCCGGTGCAGGAATAAACGCGAAGGTTGAAGCGGTTGTCCGCGGCAGCGGCGACCTTAAAGTAAGAATGGCTGCAGGTGTGACAGCCGGCATCGGTACTGATTTTGATACAGAAACTATGGTTAACCCTATGCTCCTTAAAATTCTGTTATGGGATAAATTAGCCAGCCACTTAACCAGCAAAGCCTATCAGAAACGTAAAAATGAAAAGTATGACCGCAGTGTAAACAGAGTGGCACTTTGCCGTTGTCAGGATAAAGCTCTCACTTACATGGCGATATTAGATCAAAGCTACCAGCATCTTGGCGAAGAGTTATGGCGGATTTCCGTTGTCACTGACTTTACAAAATCCGATATCGAAGGCATGCGCGGCACTCTGCCGAGTCTGTTCAGACCGCCGGAACTTGAACAGGCCTACCTCGACTCGACTGATAACAGCGATGATGCGCTGACCAATGCCCAGGCCGGGGTGGAAAGAGCGGCGAATACACGCTTTAAAGAAAAACAGGGAGCGAAAAAGAAATCAAGCGCAGCAGCCAAACTGGGCAGCTTACTGGTCTTAGAGCCCCAGGTTTAATCTTCGTAAATTCAAAACACAGGGAAGCTTTAAACTTAAGCTCCCTGTGTTTATTGTATTTCCCGTTAATCATCACTGTAAAAATGCTGCTAATCGAATGAAATTCATACACTATTTAACAGATTGACACTCAAACCCCGCCCTTACTGGATTTTTTGCAGTCCGGCCTCTACAATGCGCGACAATTTTTATTCCTATATTTGCGAACAAAGATCATAACCTTTGATTTTACAGACAAATATTATCACTTAGATGAATCATGCCATGAGTAATTTACAAAAAAGACGTATTCGCCATGCAAAAGGCCCTTTTGCAATGACCGTGGTATACAGCTTTACTGGCGCGGCAATTTTAGCTTCCATTATTTTTTCCCTGCTGCTTTTTCTGTCGATAGACGATGATCCGTGGATGAAAGTTTTATTCGGCTCTCTGGCGGTTATTTTTGAATTAGGCAAGTTTTTTGCCTGGTATGAATTCGGCGAACGCATGGCAAGGCGGCATTTAACAGCGGCCCTTTCCGCATTTACTTTTTATTCAATTTTAGCAGCCATCTCAATCGGCGGCAGTATCGGCGGCATTAACAGTGCAACAAATACAGCACAGCGTCATGTGGATGTGCAGCAGAGTAAAGTTCATGCCTTTGATTTACAGATTGCCGCCATTGACAAGCAGATTGATTTAAACAACATAGCAGCTGAGAAATATATTACCCTGAACCGAATTGCTACAGGCGTTGCCCGCATTCAAAAAGAGAACGCCAAACTTCGTCAGCAGCAGGTTGAACTGGCAGTGCAGAGAGATAATTTACCCGTTGCCAGCCAGGGCTCGGTATTCGGGCTGATCGGCAGCCTGGCCGACGGCCTTAATACCACTCCTGTGACAGCGCAGCTGGGATTAGTGATCTTTTTATCGGTATTACTGGATCTTTTTGCAGCCTTTTTTGTCGGATTAATCGGCGAAGAGCTTAGATTTACCCGTACGACAGCAGCCGTAAAAAAACAAAGTGAACAGGCTGCGCAGACACCTCAGGCAGCACAGCCGATAGAGTCTAATGAACAACACAACGAAACCAGGATAGAGATATCACGTCCCGATATACTGTTTCAAAAAGCACTGGACATCCTGCTTACTGGTGATGTCCGCTGCAGTAAAAAAGCAGTTGCCGATAAACTTGATATCAGCAGTGAAGAGGTTAACCACATCTTTCACGCCCTGCTGGAAAAAGGTTTTGTCACCCAGAAACCTAACCGTCACTTCACCTGGCAGGGGGAGCAGGCCTGACCGCTAAACACCTTCATCTTGAACACCACTCTGCAGCTGTTTGTTTCGTGCTTTCTGATAAAAGTAGGAAACACTCAGCAGTATCGCACCGATCACCATAAAGGCGATAACCTTCTGGATAATCTCAAAGCTGGCCATATCCACCAGCAGAACTTTAATACAGGCTAATGCAAACACAGCTCCCGCTAACCTGATCATGCCCTTCCGCCCGGCCCTCAGGCTGATAAACATTAAAACACTGCCGTGTATCACAAGAAGAATGGCACTTAACGGCGCGGCAGCCAGTGTACTCAGCTGGTAACTCCACAACAGATAGCTCAAGGCTAACAAAATATGCCAGCCCCAGCGCAGCACATCCAGCGGCAGACTTTTCCGATGCAGACGAACGGCAGCCCCCCGTTCAACAATTAATTTCCCCAGGATCAGCAGTGTGCACAGCTCACAAAGCATCACTATCAGGCTTTCAGCAGATAAGCTGAAAGACACCTGGCTATGCAGCAGTACAGGCGCAGCGGCAAAAACAAACAGCAGTGCGTAAGCTGCGCTATAACTAGAGCGTAATACCAAAGCAGACGGGTGACGGCGAAGCAGTAAATAAAAATAGGCACACAAAGCTGCGGCAACAACTGCCCACTCAGGCTGCCATAAGCTCATTAAACTATGGGTAATAACCGCTAGAACCAGAGCAAAATAATAGGGGCTTAACTGCCACTGTAAGCGCAGAATAAGCTGCTGCAGCCTGTCCAGGTACAGATAACGATAAACTAAAAAGCCCATAAACAAGCCCCCTGCTGCTAATGCCGCCAGCCCCTGCCACAGTTCAAACAGGCAGCTGAGCGCAGTAATAATAATCGCGCTTATGGTTAGAATTTTGGCCTCTAAAATCAAAGCCCTATGTTTAACATATCGAGCCAGCATCAAGCTGATAAAGCCGCTTAACCAAAGTGCAATACTGATATAGTCAGTAAACAGGCGTATTACTTTCGGCAGGAACAGTAAAGGGACAGCTAATAAGCACAGAAGCTGCAGACGATAGGCTAATTTAATGATCTTCGAATCGCTGAAATAACGCCTGTACCAGTAATAAGTCAATAACAGAGAAACAAACAGTTCCACTCGGGCTAACTGTGCATAAAGCGGCTGCTGCGTAAAACTATAGCTGCCGGAGTCCATAATACCCAGTACCGTCAGAGCCAGCAGCGGTAAAAGCAGCAGCCAGGCGGTTATTTCAGTAAATTTAAGCTTATCTTTAGCGGCTAAATAAAGCAGCAGCAGGCTGATCACAGGAGCAATATTTACAAAATACAGCTCACTAAGCAGATAGGCGCTAAACAATAAACAGACGGTATAACTCAGGCTGAGCAGCTCTTTAATTACTATCCATATTTTCCCTTCAAGAGCTATAAACAATACTTGTCCATTGTTAAAAAGCAGTTTTTTCATCAAGGCAGCGCTTGTATACAGGGCTGCAGCTGTCATAAATAAAATAATTAAAGTAAAAGCATAGGAATCAAAATTATTAAGATTGTAGTGGCTGACACTAACAGCTTCACTTAAAGCGCCAATATTAACCAGCAGCCCAGCGGCTAAAAGAACATAGGCTTCTGAACGCGCAGTCAGATAGGATTCTTTAGCACCTAACCACAGCAGCAGCGTCCCTTCCAGCAGCAGCACTAAACCTAAAAAGTCGCGGCTGACCAGCTGCAGAGCGGCAAAACCGGCAAAGCTGGCGGCAAACACCAGCAGTATGGGACGCAGCGGCTTATAGCGGCTGAAAAACAGGTATCCGGCACTGCACAGCAGGGCGTTAACTAAAAATATCTGACCGCTGAATACACTTAACTGACTGACCGTCAGCAGTACAAAGGCCAGTAAAGCAAACGGCATAACCTGTATTGCTTTATTCATTAAACCAGGCTTTTCATCCGGCAGCCGCTCTCTTTTATTAAAAGCAAGTATGGCCGTCAAGGCGTAAACATAAAACAGGAGGTTTACCGAGAGCAGCGCGGCCAGCACCTGCCAGTCTAAAGACACAAAGGGTCGACCAAGATAAAGCATAAACAGTTCGATACAGGCAATATGCACTAAGGCAGTTACCTCCATCAGTGCCGGCCAGTTAAGCATACGGCTCTGCACCACAGCACAGCAGCCGATCAACAGCAGATAAGGCAGATACAGCAGCGGAGCCTGACTGTCAAAAAGCAGCATAACAGGAGCAAGCGAGCCCCCCAGAAGAGCAACAACGGCAATTACCCGAGTTTCAAGTTTCATGGAAAGAACAAAACCGGCAGAGGTGATCAGCAGTAGTAAAAGAAAGCTCATACTGCTCGGAATCAGTTCAAAATAGGGGCCGATAAAATAAGTACATAGATAGTTAAGGATCAGCCCCAGGCCGACCAGTCCCGAGGAGAAATCCTCCATACCGGGGCGTTTTTTACGGATAAACACAGCGAGAAGCAGAACAGCATTGGCGGCTGCAAACCCCGATAATGCCTTGGCCAGCTCTGAAAACCAGTTATTGATCGAATACTGCAGCAGATAAGCAAAACCAAGGGTCAGGGTAATAATTCCCACCACCGTCATTAAGAAAACCGGGCCTAACCCGCGCTGCTGATAATGTTTATAAAAAGAGTGAATTTGACAACTGACAGCGCTAAAGGGGCCGAATAAAGCACCGGCAAATTCGCCTAAGCGGTTTAACAGGCCTGACTGGCTGAGCTGAATAACAGCTTCCCGGGTAATTTCAACGCTAAGCTCCGGCTGTGCACTGCTGTTGTTCTGCTCACGAATATGCTCTGCACTGCTTGATAAAATATCGGCAGTGATTTCTTCACGCCCCGGGCGCAGTGTTTCATTTTCATAGGCATGAAAAACGGCATTACCATTTTTTATAGCAAGCTGCACAGTCTCTCTTGACTGCTTTCCTGAAGAGGACTGGCTATCAGCACTGTCTGACAACGAACCTAACTGCTCCAGCCGGCGGCTTAAATCATTAAAGCGCTTGTTTATATTCTGCTGCTGTTTATCCTGCGAGGTCCTGAGCAAATCAAGCTCGGCCCTAAGATTTAATAGCTCATCCTTTAACTGCATAATCCTGTCCCGAATCAATTTAGCTATAACACTCTATTTTTACAGAGAATAGTGTAGCCGCCTATTGTTCCTAGAGCTAGGAATATCATGTTTTTATGATTATCTTGTTAGATAGAGAGGAATACAGGCAGACATATCCCAGTTAACTGGGATATGTCTGAATTATTTTAAAAAGTTAACTTGCAAACTGTTCTTGATGCCAGTGATTTAAACGCGGCATTAACATCATCAGCAGCAGACTTAACGATAAACTGCCCATCAGTACAATGACTGCGTAAGGCGCGCTTAATCCGGTCTGCTGAGTAAGGCCGGCAAGCAGGGCTGCGCCGCTCATCTGGATACAGCCGAGCATTGCCGAAGCCGTTCCGGCGCGTTCGCCGAATGCAGACAGTGCCATGCTGGTAGCCGGTCCAAGCAGCAGTGCAAAACCGATACACAGCAGCATCATAGGCAGCATAAAGGTAAATGCGCCGGCTAGACCGGCATTCGGCCCCCACTGCTGCCCGATAAACTGCAGTACAGCTGATGCTAATAAGGTAGACAAGGCAATAATTACCGTCGGACGGTTACCAAAGCGTTTAATTACCATAGGTGCGCAGAAGCAGGCGGCAATATTAACCGCGGCATTCAGGCCGAATAACGCACTGAAACCTAATTCAGAAATACCCAGGTGTCTAATCAGCCAGTCGGGAGCGTAGGATACGTAGGTTAAAATAGATGCCATACCGGCCATGCAGGCTAAAGCATAAAACATAAAGTGCGGCTCGCGCAGAACGGGTTTAAAACGCTCCCAATGATATAGACGCCCGCTGGTATCGGTATTTTCCGGACGAGTTTCAGGCAGCCTGTATAACACAATCAGCAGTACCAGTATCGCAAACAGAGCCATAAAAATAAAAGTTGCACGCCAGCCGAACTGCAGCGCAAGCAGTCCGCCTAAGGTTGGGGCTAATGCCGGGATCACACAGATAACACCGTTCAGATAACTGTAATAATGCGCACTCTGCTGACTGTTAAAGCTGTCCCGCACGGCACTGAATACCACAATAGAAGTTGCACAAGCGGCAATCCCCTGCAGTATCCTGGCAATCTGCAGCCATTCAAACTGCACCGCCATGGCGCCTAATAAACTGCTCAGACCGTAAAGTACAATACCGGCAATCGCAATCGGACGGCGTCCAAAACGATCCGCCAGCGGGCCGATCAGAATTTGGCCTATACCCATAGCAAATAAAAACAACACTAAAGTAGACTGTACTTCACTGGCTGAAACATTAAACTCTGTTGCCATAACCGGCATAGAAGGTAAATAAATATCGATAGCTAAGGGGCTTAAAACCACCATAGTCATCAGTACGGGTAATATATTTTTGCGCATTTTTTTCCTCTGTAATTTTCTTTAAATAACACAGTAATAATCTAATTTTGTTCTTAGACTATGCGGCGCAGTTTACCCGGGTTATGATATGAATCATAATGGCATAATGTCCAAACCTAATTTCCTTTAAGGAATATCTATGAATATTGATAAACTAGCACGCATTGATCTTAATTTATTAGTAATCCTGCAGATACTTCTTGAAGAAGAGAGTGTTACCCGGGCGGCCAGCCGCCTGCACCTTAGCCAGTCTGCACTGAGTAAAAGCCTTAACCGGCTGCGGGATACCTTAGAAGATCCGCTTTTTTTACGCGGCGCCCACGGTCTAAAACCCACCAGCCATGCGCTGCAGTTAAAATCACAGCTGCCGGGCATTCTGCAGGGCCTGTATCAGGTTACCCTGCCGCCGCGCTTTACTCCAGCCGGCAGCCATCGCCAGTTCTCCTTTGCGATGGTCGAAAGCGCCTATGATACTCTGCTGCCTTATTATATCGGCCCGCTTCTACGCCAGGCACCTAATATTACTTTGAACTCATACGGCTGGACTGAAAAGTCAATGCAGGGGCTGCTGCAGGGGCAGATTGATCTGGGTATTACCGCCCGGGATCTGCACCCGACTTCTGATTTTAGACTCAATAACCTGCCCGACGGTATCACCCAGAGCACACTGTTTACCGATCAGCAGATCTGTTTAGTACGGCAGAATCATCCGGTTCTAGAAATATTAAAAACAGAGCAGTGGGATCTGGATAAGTATCTGCAGATGTCACATGTGCAGATACGCTGCGAAGGAAATGACTGGTGGGCACTGGATTATCATTTAGCCGAATCCGGTAAGCATCGCCAGATCAGTACTACCCTGCCCGATTTTTACGGCGCAGTCAGCGCCTGTGCACACAGCGATCTGATTGTTACCCTGCCGTCCAGTTTTGTGCCCCATGCCCAGAGGCTTTACCCGTTAGTGCAGCTGCCCTTGCCGATAGAGTTTTCACCGCTCGTTTATGTACTGTTATGGCACAAACGTAATGATGACGAACCCGGTCATAAATGGCTGCGTGAAACTATTTGTCAAAGTGTTGCGCAGGTCTTGCCGGCGGCGGATACAAGCTCAACCAGGCTCTGAAAAAAACATAAATAAGATTTTCTGTTTTACCTTATACCCAGGCCGCCTGCTGATTCCTGCATCTTCAAGTGGTTTGGCTATATAAATATTGAGCACTAGACTCCTTACAATACTATTTTCTTAACTCATTGATTTTTCAGCAAGTACAAAATTCACACAAGCACAAACTCCCTGTCTCTGTGCTTTTTCACTTTAATTCACAAGTTTTCACGAAATTTCATGCCGGTAAAATCCAGCTCTCGGTTAGCATAATCTGCATCATAATAAGGCTGGAGTTAACAATGAAAAATGATGCAGGCGAGCAGAGAGCGCAGTATGCCAAATTTTTATACCGCGCAACTTTTGGTCCGAAACAAGGTGAAATCGATAACTTACAAAAAATGGGTCTTAAGGCCTGGTTTGAACAACAGACACAAAGTCCGGCTTCTTATCATCTTGCAAAAGCGCAGGAATTTGCGGCACTAAGCGAAGAACCCGTAAATGACAATATGCGCACCGGTGCGTGGTGGCAGAGAAGCATACAGGCAGATGATCAGCTTAGGCAGAGAACGGCTTATGCACTAAGTCAGATATTTGTTGTGTCAAAACACGGCGTAGGCAACCGCCATGCAGAACTAGCCAATTATTACGATATTCTGCTCAAGCACGCTTTCGGTAATTTCCGTGATCTTCTGGAGGAGGTTACTTTAAGTTCGGTAATGGGCAGATACCTGACTCTGGAAGGCAGCCGCAAGGCAGATGCAGATAAGAACACTTTTCCGGATGAAAACTTTGCCCGGGAAATTATGCAGCTGTTCACTTTAGGCTTATGGCAGCTTCAGCCGAACGGCTGGCCTAAACTTGATGCGCAGGGCAATAAGATACCGTCATACTCTCAGAAT
This sequence comes from Psychromonas aquimarina ATCC BAA-1526, assembly GCF_000428725.1. GTDB lineage: Bacteria > Pseudomonadota > Gammaproteobacteria > Enterobacterales > Psychromonadaceae > Psychromonas > Psychromonas aquimarina. The sequence continues at coordinate 24,752 of NZ_AUAM01000035.1, read as the reverse complement.
GATGTCGAAGAGCTGGCCAGGGCGTTCACCGGCTGGCGCAGCAGCGACCTTTTTGCCCCTATGTATGCCGACAACGGACGCCACGACAGTGAAGCTAAAGAGATACTCGGCAGCTCTTTTCCTGCCGGTCAAAGTGCTGAAAATGATATGCAGCAGGCCTTAGATCTGCTGTTTAACCACGACAACACTCCGGCATTTATTGCAGCCTTATTAATAAAACGCTTTGTTACCAGTAATCCGCGCAGACAGTATATCCTGCGTGTGGCAGATGTATTTAGAAGTAATGCCGACGGTATCAGAGGTGATCTACTGGCAGTACTGAGCGCAGTACTGACCGACAGTGATGTAATCAACGGCTTCGCAGAATCCGGTGATCTGCAGAGAAAAAACACCTTCGGACGGGTACACGAGCCTATTATTGCAGTAGCTAATCAGGCCAGAGCTTTTGACATGGTTTCAGAGGGTCCACGGTGGTGGGATTTTCAGTACACTGAGGCTAATTTAGGGCAGTCTCCGCTAACCTCCCCGACAGTCTTTAACTTTTATACGTCGGACTTTACTCCCCAGGGCGAACTGGCAGAAAATAATCTGACTTCGCCGGAATTTTATCTGCTGACGGCAGATAATATGCGTCGTATTCATAACCGTTTATGGGGAAATATCTATGCGGCCTGGGCTTCACCCAGCGAAAGAAAATGGACCTGGGATGCTGCTGAATTTGAAGCACTAGAGGCCTTTCCCGAGCAGTATATAGCACTGATTAATGAGCGCTTATTCGGCGGTTTAATGTCACAAGAGTTAGCGGATTATCTCAATTATATGCTTACTGTTGAGCTGCAGGGCGAATATGTCCATCTCAGGGTAAGGAACACTCTGTATGTCGCTGTAACGTCACCTGAATTTTTCTGCCCGGAGTAATAGAATGAAACTATCTCGTCGATCTTTTTTACAAATGAGCGCAACGCTTGCATCATCAACGGCACTGGCATCACTGCCGAATACAGCTTCAGCTGCTGACATTCAAGACGGCCACAAAGCGCTGGTATGCATCTTTTTATTTGGCGGTAACGATGCTTATAATATGCTGGTGCCGCTCTCAGAGCCTGCATATTCAGAGTACATTAGCGCCCGACCGGAGCTAGGCCTGACTAAAGAGCAGATTAGCCCCACAGGACTGACTACAGATAACGGTGTAGCGCTGGGTATTCATCATGCTATGGCTTCTATGCTGCCGTTATTTGCAGACGGTCAGGCCAGCGTAGTTATTAACAGTGGCCAGCTGATCGAACCGACCACACGAAGTCAGATAGAACAAGGAGAAGTAGACTTACCCGATTTTTTAATGGCGCATAATTCGCAGCAGGAGATGTGGCAGTCAGGTACAGAGAATCTTTCGCATCCCTACGGCTGGGCCGGTCGAATGATGGATATGCTCGGCATCAGCAGCGGGATATCTCCTTTGTTTTCGATTAGCAATGAAGCAAAACTGCTGCGTAATGCATCCAGCAGTCAGACAGTTATCAACAGTTCAGGCGTAGATAACTACAACGCCTGGGATCAGGAAAGCCGAGTGAACGGTTATTTTTCTCACTTCAAAGACAGGGAGTACAGCAATGTCTATGAACGTAATTATGCTCTGCGAATGAAAGAAAGCGTCATAGAAAATGATGAATTAAAAAATGTGCTTAATGCCTACCCGGCAACGGGCAGTTATCCGCAAAGCGATCTGGCAGAGCAGTTAAGCATGGCAAGCCGTTTAATTCAGGCCAATGATATGATGGGACAAAAGCGCCAGGTCTTTTTTGTCGGAATAGGCGGCTTTGATACCCACAAAGATCAAAAGACTGCTCACCATAACCTGCTGGCTCAAGTTAGTGATGCCGTAGCGGCCTTTAATCAGGATATGAATGACCAGGGACTCAGTGAACAGGTAACCAGTATTACCATGTCAGATTTCGGACGGCGCATCATAGCTAATGCTTCGGGTACGGATCACGGCTGGGCCGGACATCAGATTATCAGCGGCGGTGCAGTTAATGCAGCCTCAGCTTACGGGAACTGGCCGGACTTAACACTCGAGAGTGAGCATAACTACAATAACGGCCGTATCATTCCGGGAACTGCAGCCGATCAGGTCAACGCTTCATTATGCAGCTGGTTTGGTCTAGATAACGCGCAGATTCTAGAGTTATTTCCGAACTTAAACAATTTTGACTCACCTTACTTAGGCTTTGTTAGTGTATAAGAGGTAGAAAAATAACGGCAGGTATATACCTGTCGATATTAATCTTATAATTCTATTTTCTTTTCTGTAATACACTGGTTAACAGCGTTTTCCATACTGCAGATCACCTGACTGCCGTTTATATCCAGCAGGCGCAGGTGATTAAGAGTTTTTCTTAAAAAATACTGCTTAATAAAACGTGACTCGTCATCAGATGAAATATGAACTTCTCTATCGAGCATTAATAGATAAATATTATCTCCAAGCCGCCCGAATACAGCTTTACCAAAAAAAAACGAACCTTTATCCGTTTCAATTGCAGTGTAGGCGATACCGTTCTCACACTTCATCTTGAAATCGAAGCGTTCCCTTTCCCCATGAAAATCCATTGAACAGGAAGTGCCGATCAGGAACGGCGCGCTCAATACTACGAATATTATTAACAGTCCCGCACCGACAAATAATGATGGTTTATTTCTAAACAGTGAAAAGTTCATAAAAAATTCGGGCCTTTATTTAATCGCCTGTTAACTTGCAGTATGGCTTGTCAGGGGAATCATCACAAAAATAAGTGCTGGAAAATGGAGAATAGATATTATTAGCCAGCAGCAGCGTTAATAACAGTAATGCGGTTAAATATATAATATGTTTATAGGACCACTCACTGTTAAGCCCCGTTTGCTCAGATAAAATCTGCTCTTGCGGGTTTAAGTTCACATCAGCTTCGCCTAAGCGGCTCTGCTGTGAACTTAAGTCAATAACAGATAAAGATTCAGGCTCAAATTCAAGGCCGTCAGCAAGAGAAAAATAAACGGGTATAATTTCAGCATCAATATAATAACCTCTGGAAGGTACTGTTGTTATGCTGTTTTCAACACCAAGCTCCTGCAGTTTTCTTCTTAGACTTTTAATCGCCACACTGAGCGTATTATTACTTACAACCCGCTCCGGCCAGCCGGTTTTCAGAAGAGCCTCCCTTTCCACCACCTTTCCGGCATGCGCTAATAACAAACCTAATATATTTATTTCTGAATGGGGCAGTTGAATTTTTTTATTTTCCAAGCACAAAGTGTGATGCTCAATTTTTATTTTTTGTGTCATATCTGTGTCTTCATAACTAACCATAGGCTTTGAATATAATGGGATTTCACCTGAGCACAGGCGAAAATACGACATGACTTAACATTCTCTTATAGATAACCCGCGGCGCAGAATGTAAAGCACAGGTTTATACTCTAATTAATAATCTATCATTTATGTCAGTGCTCCCACCCCGCACTTATACCCCAAAAGTAATAACTTTAACAGTCCTGTATACAGCAGTTAACAATATTTATACAAACGAAGCATAAATGGTTATCAGTCTAAAACTCTTTTTATAGTGAGTTTGTCCAGATTTGCCGCAACGGCCGGGAGCTTTTGCTCTCACAAACATGTACTTCTAAATAATCATTAATAACTGCTGCTGTTTATAAATTAGTTATATATCAGCATCATACACATTAGCACTGATGCACTAGCTTTATCAGTAATTATCAATAATAGTTTTTGATTTTTTTCTTCAGGCGGAACTCCCTAGGCTGGTATCCGATTTAGTAACCCATGCCTGAATGTAAGCAGATATATCAGGCACCTGAACAAATAGGACAAACTATGCTTAAACAGCTTTGTGCGGCGCCCCTGCTTGTATTTACTGTAAATACTTACGCCTCCGATGTTACCGCCATTCCGGAACAGTCCGGATGGAACGGATTTTTAATGGGAGGACTCGGCAGTACGCAGTTCTCATCAAACTTTGTTTCCGGCACGCAAATGAACAGCCTGTCATCCGCAGATACAGACTCTCTTTACGGCTCACCGCAGAAAGAATCAACATTCGCTGTGCAGTATAACTTTGATGTTCGTTACACTTTTGCAGACAGCGGCACTCAGCTTGTATTAGGAAATCTGATGCAGGATGCACTGCGCCTGGATTTCAGTCAGCAGCTGGGTATTCGTCAACAGGTAAAAAACAAGGGTATTGTCTCCGTTTCTTACCTGTTTTCAGGTATTGCCAGCGAAGTGTGGGTTGATCCCTATCAGACAGACACGCAGCGCAGCAGCACTGAAAAAAGCTCAAACGGTGTACGCCTAGGGTGGGAACAGATATGGGCAACACCGTTAACATTGACTTACACCCGCCGGGAGCAGACCTTAGCAGAAGAAAGCAGCGGCGGCAGTTTAGGCTTAACAACTGACGAGCAGCAGAGTCTGGACCGCAACGGTACAATAAATTCCCTTGAAAGTGCCTACCGCTGGCGGCTGCAGAAAAATCAGCAGCTGACCGGTGCGCTAATATGGGAAAATTATGATCTGCAGGGGGAAGCAATGAGCCGCACACGTATCGGCGGACAGCTCACACATAGTTTATCCACTCAGAACTACACTATTGTCAGCAACCTTTATGCAGGTGCTTTACGCTATGATGAAAACAATCCTGTCTATGATACTAAAACCGATGCTGCTGAAATAGCTGTCAATGTCAGTTTATTCAGACATAACCTCTTTGGGGTAGAGTCACTAAGCGGGCTGGCGACAGCCCTGTGGGGACGCTCAAATTCCCAGGAAGATTTCTTTGACTCCACCATGAGCCGCATTTCAGCCGGTATCGTTTACAAGTTTTAAAGCGGACTTATCCGCTAAGCAAGTATTGTGTCAGAATACCCGGTAATACAAACCCGCTTAAAACTCACAACAAGCTGCGGGCTGTTATTGTATTTCTGACAATGCTTTTTTTATTTTTCCTGCCGTTGCTCTATCAAGCCATTTTGTCCAGACCTCCGGGAAGTGCACTAAAAAATATTCAGCCGCATCTTTACCGTCAGCCCGCTGCTCTTCCATCCAGGCTAATAACTGGTTCATTTGTGCATTAGTAAATGAACGCGCTGAAATGTAGGCTAATGCTTCAGGCGAATTCATTGCAAACCTTTCGGTCACTACAGTATCGACAGCAGAGTGCGGATACATGGTGACTTTAGATGCTGCGCAGTCATTTTGAGTAATACATTCTTTAAAATATTGTTCGTCTGTTCCCGAACCGAAATCAACCTTGACCATTTTATATTTACCAAGCACAGATGTCGGCGCCCAGTAATAACCAAACCATGCCTGTTTACGCTTATAAGCTTCAGCAATCGAAGCGGCAAGCGCGATACCTGAGCCTGGATCAACTAAATCAAAACCGAACTTATCTAATTCCAGCGCGCGAAACAGGTGGCCGGCTGAAATTCGGCAGTTCCAGCCGACAGGGCAGCCCATAAAAACAGACTTATCCGGATGCTGCGGATCTCTAAATAATGCAGCATTCGCTTTAATACCGGCAATCGTAGCTAATTCAGGATTTTTCTTCACCATATATTCCGGTACCCAGAAGCCCTCTTCTCCACCGTCGGATAATGGTGAACCAGCATAACGTATTCGCTCTTCCTGTACACCAAGATCTAATGCCTGCTTAAACGAACTACTCCAGAACTCAGGAGCGATATCCGGCTGCCCTGAAGCAATCATAGAAGTTCCCGTAGGCATAGTATCGCCGGCTATAATCTGAACATCACAACCAAAACCATGCTCAAGAATAAAGCGGTCGAGACTGGCAATCAGAGTCGCTGAATCCCAGTTCATATCTGCAATACTGACTCTGCCGCAGTCACTGGAAAAAGCGCGGCTGGAAAGTGAGGTTAATACAAGAAAAAAAGAGATGATGAGGATCTTTCGCATACTAATATCCCTATTATTTATAATCTTGGTTTAATCTATATAGCCAACAACAGGCTGTGTGATTTTGTATAAATTTATGCATTTATTTATCTAGATTAAGACAGAAAACATAATCCCGCCTGCTTATTTTGCGAACCTGCAGCAATAAAAGTGATTTTCAGCGGATAATTTATAAGCGCATAAAGTTTATAAACCAGCAGCCAACCATCCCCATAAAAACAACTACTTATATAAACAATTTAATATCATTTATATAAGAATCACATAAATGAGCAAAATTTGACCGTTATATTGATCACAATATTATTGTCGCTGACTTTTATTTTCTTATTAAAAATACATTATAGGGACCGGTCCCGGGACCAGTCCCAAAAAGTGGTGAGAGCAAACAATTTTAAACGAAGAACTTCATAAACTCTTTGGCACAGACATTCTCATTAACCGGATAAATGACCAGATTTACTAAAAACATCTTTAAAAACAAGGTGTAGAAAGGAAACACAGCAAATCCAGACTGCTTATATGATTAAGCTTTAACACAATAAGGAAACAACAATGAAACTATTACCTCTTGCAGGCGCAATTTCTGCAGCACTATTATCAGCAAATGTAACGGCAGAAACGTCTCCTCTAGAATTTAACGGTTACATGCGCGGTGGTGTGGGCCTGGGCAGTGAAAGCGGTTCGAATCCAAAATGGGAAGTCAATAAAGTTGGACGTTTAGGTAACGAAAATGACCTCTACGGTGAGTTTGGTTTTAAAAAAGAAGTTTTTAATGATGGTGAAACTTCATATGTGGTTGATTCAATGCTTAAGTACTGGGCAGGTCAGGACGGAGCCGGCGGTGATGTAGAAGTTGCACAGTTTAATGTACAGGCACAAGGTCTGTTTGAAGATAAAGATATTGTTCTTTGGGGCGGTAAACGTTACTACCAGCGTCATGACGTACATATCCTTGATTCTTACTACTGGGATATAAGCGGCACAGGTGCAGGTATTGAGCATATCAATATGGGCCCGGGTAAACTGTCTATGGCATTAATTCAAGATGATGTTGCAGGTGATCTTGATGACGGTCAGGAAATCACTGCAGTGATAGCCGATATCCGCTATGCAGGCATTCCTCTATGGAACAGAGCTGATTTAGAAGTGGGTGTTGACTACAATTACGGGCATGAAAGAAACGGCCAGAAAATTGACGCTGATGACAGCATCTTGTTGACTGCAAGCATAACCCAGAACTTAGATGCCGGTTTTAATAAAACCATTTTACAGGCAGCCACTGCCGGATATGCAGAGCAGATGACAGGTTACGGTTCTGGTAACGGCATAAAACGTGATGTTAATGATAACGATGCTTCAGGCTACCGTATTATCAACTGGGGTGTAGTGTCTTTAAGTGATGATATCGAATTTGGTCACTCTGTACTTTTTGCAGCTGCTGGAGATGTTGACGGTACTGATACCGATGACACGCTGTTCAGTGTCGTTGCTCGTCCAATGTACAAATGGACTGAGAAGATGCGTACCATAGTAGAAGTGGGCGGCTTTACTCAAACAATCAATGATGTTGACGGTGCCGGCAGTAAAGTTACTGTTGCTCAGGCATGGGTGCCGCAGGTAGGTTTCTGGTCACGCCCTGAAATTCGTGTTTTCGCCAGCTACATGAATGACTACGAAAATGAGACCGCATTCAACGGTGCAGACAGCGAAGTTAGTGTGGGCATGCAGGCTGAAGCATGGTGGTAAACCCAGGCTGACCTGACAATCAGATTAACAGGAGCCCCCTGCTCCTGTTAATCTTCTTATTCCTTTAAGTACAAAGACTCACTACTGCAGGCCCATCGCATATTTCATCACTCTGTTTTTAAGGGCCCCGCTGTTCTGTGCCAGTCCTAAAATGCCTTTACGTAATAAGCGCACCGAACTTAATTCACACTTACTGCCTTTATAAAAAACATCCATAGCCGTCTGCATCAGTAAATTGGCTGGTTTACGTCTGTTTTCGTAGCGTTTTAATATACTCTGCAGCGGCAGATCGCGGCTGTTGTGCAGAAGATCTACTAAGCATTCAACATCCTTAAAACCCAGGTTTACTCCCTGCCCGGCTAAGGGGTTAATAGTATGAGCGGCATCACCTAACAATACACATGCACCTTTATAATAAGAGTGCGCATGGCGGCGGGTCAGCGGAAACGAAGCTTTATCCTGCACTTCAAAGTCAAAATCTAAAGGGGCAAACTCAGCTTTTACGGCATCTTTTAACTGCGCATTAGACAATGACTTTAACTGATTGATTTTTCTTGGGTTATGGTACCAGACTAAACTGGCGTTATTATCTGCAAGCGGTAAAAATGCACAGGGGCCCGTTTCCCGAAACTCCTGCCAGGTAATATCCTGCTGAGTGCTGTTGGTTTTAATATTAATCAGCATACACTGCTGACGATAATCCCATGCTGTAATACCAATATTTAATAACTGGCGGACAGCAGAATTTGCGCCGTCACAGGCAATTAAAAGATCCGCACTGATCTGCCCGGCGTTATCTAAATCTACCGATACACCTGAATCTGAATTATTGATCCCCTTAACTTCTCTGTTCTCATAGAAGGTAACATTATTAAGTTCTTTGAGCGCCTGCCATAATACCGCCTGGATCCAGCGGTTTTCAGCAATATAACCTAAAGCGTCAATACCAATATCAGCACTGTCAAATTTCAATTTGCTGCTGCCCCTTTCCCAGGTCTGTAAGCCCCGGTAAGCACAAAGGCGGTTTGCCGGGATCAAATCCCATACTCCGGCAAGCTCTAAGAGGTTTTTACTTTGCGCGCTGAACGCCGATACTCGCAGATCAAAGGCTTCGTCTACAGACGGCATAGTGCAGGGCGTTTTTTCCACAAGGTGAACCAGCTCCCCCTGCCGGGCTAACAATAATGCAGTTAATGCACCAACCATACCGCCGCCGATTACTATTACTTCTCTGTTTTGCATTATTATTTTCCTGAAAATTTTAAGCTGCGTTTATTGTAATCAAATTATTCTGACTTATGGGAAAAACAATAGAGAAAAAGGCTCAAATTCAGAAACTTAATTCCCTGCTGTTTTTAAGCCCTTTAGCTGTTATTAATAGAGTTAAACAAAAAGTAGCATGATTGCGGTGAAGTGCGTAAAATGCGACCTCTTTTTATAGAACACAGTATGAGTAAACAGATTATGAGCATGAAATTACACGTCAAAACTTGGGGTTGTCAGATGAATGAATACGATTCATCAAAGATGGCAGACCTGTTAAATTCAAGCAACGGTTATACCACCGTAGATAATGCAGAAGATGCAGACGTTATTTTACTTAATACTTGTTCAATTCGTGAAAAAGCCCAGGAAAAAGTATTTCATCAGCTTGGGCGCTGGAAAAAATTAAAAGATAAAAAACCAGATTTAGTGATTGGTGTCGGCGGCTGCGTAGCGTCTCAGGAAGGCAAAGCAATCCGCCGCCGCGCGCCTTATGTAGATATTATTTTCGGTCCGCAGACTCTGCACCGTCTGCCGGAGATGATTAAACAGGTTAAAGAAGATCACGGCACAGTTGTTGATGTCAGCTTCCCTGAAATTGAAAAGTTTGATTCACTGCCTGAGCCGCGCGCAGAAGGTGCAACCGCATTTGTTTCCATTATGGAAGGCTGCTCAAAATACTGCACTTACTGTATTGTTCCTTATACCCGCGGTGAAGAAGTCAGCCGTCCGCTTGATGATATCCTGCTGGAAGTTGCGCAGTTAGCCGAACAGGGCGTACGTGAAATTAACCTGTTAGGACAGAATGTAAACTCATTTATCGGCGCAACTCACGACGGCGGCACCTGCAGTTTTGCCGAGTTATTACGTTATGTAGCCTCAATCGACGGCATTGACCGTTTACGTTACACCACTAGTAATCCGATTGATTTCAGTGATGATATTATTGACGTCTATAGAGATACTCCTGAGTTAGTGGATTTCCTGCATTTACCCGTGCAGGCCGGTGCAGACCGTATTCTCAGCCTGATGAAACGCGGCCATACGGCCGACGAGTACAAAGAAAGAATTGCCAGTCTGAAAGCGGTTCGTCCGAACCTGACGGTAAGCTCTGACTTTATTGTTGGTTTTCCGAATGAAACCGACGCAGATTTTCAAGAGACAATGGATTTAATTAACCATATCGGTTTTGATACCAGCTACAGCTTTATCTACAGTCAGCGCCCGGGTACACCGGCCGCCGATATGCCCGATGATGTGACTCTAGAAACCAAAAAACAGCGTTTAGCTGTTCTGCAGGATAGAATTCATCAGCACTCGCAGCTGATCGGCCGCCGTATGGTGGGATCTGTACAGCGGATTTTAGTAGAAGGCCCTTCACGTAAAAATATTATGGAACTGTGCGGACGTACTGAAAACAACCGTATTGTTAACTTTGAAGGTGATCACCGCTCAATCGGCGGTTTCGTTGATGTTGAAATTACTGAGGTGCATAGCAACTCAATTCGCGGTAAGTTTATCCGCGCTGAAGCAGATATGAATCTGCGTGAATCGATTCGTCCTGGCGATATCGTGAATAAACATGAGAAAAACCTGGGTGTTGAAACATTCACACCTGAATTAAACGGTTAATATATACCAGACAGCCTCAAGATGCTGATTCCTGCATATTGAGGCGGCCTGGCTATAAAGTACGGGTATATCTTCTTTGCTGTGCCCGCTCTTATAAAGAATTAATAATTCTGACTGCCCTGCGCAGCACATAACTTTCATTAAGAAACTAATTCAAACAGCTTCATCTGCAATAAGGTTCAATTATTTTGACAACAAAACTGACTACCGTTCATCTTGATTTAGTACCGGAAGACACTAACCGTTTAGCGGTATTATGCGGCTCTTTTGATGACAACCTTAAACAGATTGAGCGTCGTTTAGGTGTTGAGATTATTTATAAAAACTCACACTTCCAGGTTGTCGGCGAGCATCGTTATGCTCAGGCATGCTCGGACCTTTTAAAAGATCTGTATGTCGACACAATGCCGGTCAAAGGTAAAACAGCCGCTTTATCAGATGAAGAGGTGCACCTTGCACTGCAGGATTTAATTTCCCACCATCGTTTATTAGAAGTCAAACCGGCTGACGATCAAGGCGGTTATCACAGCCTGTCAATTAAAACCAAACGTGGTGTCATTAAACCTCGCGGTGAAAATCAGACCAAATACGTCAGCAGCATATTAAGAAACGACATCAGTTTTGGTATTGGACCGGCCGGAACGGGTAAAACCTATTTAGCGGTTGCCTGTGCGGTTGAAGCTTTAGAACGCCAGGAAGTACGCCGCATTTTACTGACCCGTCCAGCCGTTGAAGCAGGTGAAAAGCTAGGTTTCTTACCCGGTGATCTGTCGCAGAAAGTAGATCCTTACCTGCGCCCGTTATATGACGCTCTGTTTGAAATGTTAGGTTTTGAAAAAGTTGAAAAACTAATTGAACGAAATGTTATTGAGATTGCCCCATTAGCATACATGCGCGGCCGTACTTTAAATGATGCATTTGTTATTCTTGATGAAAGCCAGAATACCACGATTGAACAGATGAAAATGTTCTTAACCCGAATCGGTTTTAATTCAACCGCAGTGATTACCGGTGATATCACTCAGATTGATCTGCCCCGTCATCAGAAATCGGGGCTGCGCCATGCAATAGAAGTTCTGGGTAATGTTGAAGACGATATCAGCTTTAGTTTCTTCGCTGCAGAGGATGTTGTACGCCACCCGGTTGTGGCACGTATTGTTAAAGCTTATGAAGCATTTGACCGCAAAGCTGAGATTGCCGCGTCAGAAGCCTCTCAACAGGACAAAAAATAATGGATCTGTTTGTTGATTTACAAATTGCCAGTGAAAATGAAGACCAGCTGCCGGATCTGCCCTCTATTGAAAAATGGGTGCATACGGCTCTGCTTGCAGGTTTAGAAACACCGCGCGAAGAAGCGGAATTAACCGTGCGCATTGTGGATCAGGATGAAAGTCAGGAACTGAACAGTTCCTACCGCGCTAAAGATAAGCCGACCAATGTACTGTCATTCCCTTTTCAAAATCCGCCGGGGATCACATTGCCTTTATTAGGTGATCTGGTAATCTGTAAACAAGTGGTTGAAAATGAAGCACTACAGCAGAATAAATCCGTGACGGAACATTGGGCGCATATGCTTATCCACGGCACATTACACCTGTTAGGCTATGATCATATCATCGAGCAGGAAGCTGTTGAGATGGAAACCCTTGAGACAAAACTATTAATAGAACTTGGTTTTGCTGATCCCTATTTAAGTGAAAAAGAGTAAATAAAATTAATGTCTGAAGACAATATACAATCAGCGCCTGAAAATTCTAAATCTGGTCTATTAGACAAAATCGGCAGCCTTTTCCAGGGAGAGCCGCAGAACCAGAAAGAATTATTTGAAATAATTAAAGGCGCGAAAAAACGTCAGGTTATTGATCAGAAAACTAAAGAGATGATCAAAGGTGTATTGGATGTTTCCAAATTACGCGTACGCGACATTATGATCCCCCGCTCACAGATGATCACACTGGGCCTGCATCAGAGTGTAGAAGAGTTTCTTCCGCAGTTAATTGAATCCGCTCACTCGCGCTTCCCTGTTATTACAGAAGACAAAGACCATATTGTCGGACTGCTGCTGGCTAAAGATCTGCTTAAATTTGGTTTCAGCAGTGAAGCAGACGATTTTAAAATTGAAGATATCCTGCGTGAAGCCGTTGTTGTTCCGGAAAGCAAACGCTTAGATACCCTGCTTAAAGATTTCCGCAGTCAGCGTTACCATATGGCGATTGTTGTTGATGAATACGGCGGCGTTTCCGGTCTGGTGACCATAGAAGATATCTTAGAAGTTATCGTCGGTGAGATCGAAGATGAATTTGATGATATCGATGTCGCCGAAATCCGCAAAATCGGTAAACGAACTTATGCGGTAAATGCCTTAACCTCAATTGATGATTTTAATGACTATTTTGCAACTGAGTTTAATATTGATGAGCAGGATACCATCGCCGGTTTAATTATCCATAAACTCGGCCATCTGCCGGGCCGCGGTGAAAGCATCTCCATTGAAGGTCATAGATTTAAAGTGATCAACGCCGATAACCGCCGCTTAGTACAACTTCAAGTTCGTCTGCCTAAAGAGCTAAAAAATATTGATCAATAATACCCTCAAAAAACTACACACTGTTACAGAAAATCTACCGGGGCAGCTTTTTGCTGCCCTTATTGTTGGTGCTGTACAGGTTTTCGCTTTTGCGCCTTTTGCATTATGGTGGACAGTCTACCCTTCATTTATCGGCTTGTTTCTATTACTGCAGCAGGTACAAAAAACCACGCAGCGCTATTTTTTAGTCAGCTTTACCTTCAGCTTATCGATGTTTATCGCTACCATTCACTGGGTTTATGTCAGCATGGATCAGTTCGGGGGAATGCCGGCAGCGGTCAGCGTTTTTTTAATTGTTCTGCTGTGTGCTTATTTAGCCCTGTTTCCAACCCTGGCATTATGGGCAAGTACACGTTTTCTGCACTTTTCAAATACAAAACGTTATCTGCTGATTATCCCGGTTTTCTGGCTGATTTCTGACTGGCTCCGAGGTTATGTTTTAACCGGATTCCCGTGGGCTTATCTAGGTTACAGTCACGCAGATACTCCTTTAGTCGGGTTTGCACCTGTATTAGGCGTTCAGGGGATCACGCTGGCGATTATGATTATCTGCGGCGCGCTGACTCTGATTATCCAGAAGCAGAAAATTCTCTTAAATGTGCTTTTAATCTGCACTATTCTGCTAGGCGGTTATATTTTACAGCAGCAGAAATACACGCAGCTTCAGCCGCAGGTAATGGTTTCGCTGGTGCAGGGTAATATTGACCAGAATGAAAAATGGCAGAGAGATCAGCTCTACCCGTCACTGTTTAAATACCTGGATCTTAGTGAAACCGGATTAGATGACCAGAGCGAGCTTATTATCTGGCCGGAATCAGCGATTGCCGCATTAGAGCTGGATATGCAGCGCTTTCTAGAGCCTTTATCTGCAGAGCTGAGCGGTAAAAATAAAAGCCTGATCACCGGTATTGTCGGTTATGACCCGGCAACAGAGGACTACCACAATACAATTATTATGCTGGGCAAACTGCCGCAGGGGCATGAGTATTCATTAAAAGGGGATAACCGCTACCAGAAACATCAGTTACTGCCGATCGGCGAGTTTGTTCCTTTCGAAGAGTACCTGCGCCCGCTTGCCCCCTATTTCAATCTGCCTATGTCAAGCTTCCAGCGCGGCGCTGAAATTCAGCCGAATCTGCATAATGAACAGGCCGATCTAGCATCCGCTTTATGTTATGAGATCGCCTTTCCCGAATTATTACGCAAAAATATCGCAGAAAAAACCGGCTTTATTTTAACCTTAAGCAACGATGCCTGGTTCGGTGACTCAATAGGCCCGGAACAGCATTTAGAGATAGCCAGAATGCGCGCCATTGAGTTTGCCAGACCAGTGCTGCGCAGCACAAATAACGGCGTAACAGCTATTTTTGATTCATCCGGCAATGAAGTCGGGCGCTTACCGGTCAACACAGCGGCAGTCTTAAGTAAAAATGTGCAGCCGGCATTCGGGCAGACCCCCTATCAGCGTTACGGAACCACACCGCTGTACTTATACTGCTTATTAATACTGACAGGGATGTTTTTCTACCATAGAAAACGAAAGAAACCTGCAGGCTAATAAATGAAAAACAAAATTGCCACATTTCGACATCCTGACTTCCAGAACAAGCTCTGGAAGTTAGCTCTGCCTATTACTTTTCAGTCGCTGTTATACTCTTTTCTCGGCCTGGTTGATATTTTAATGGTCAGCCAGTTAGGTGAGAGTGAAATTGCCGCCGTTGGACTGGGTAATAAAATATTCTTCTTTAATCTGCTGGTTATGGTGGGCATCAGTCACGCCGGCGGTGTGCTGGCCTCTCAATATTACGGAGCAGAAGATCTTTCCGGATTAAGACGCAGCCTGGTAATTTCGCTGTTATTTTCTGTAGTCAGCATCCTGCCCTTTATTGCTTTTTATGTTTTATTCCCGGAAACAGTTACCGGGCTTGCTAGTGATGACTCACATCTTTTAGGGTTCGCCAACGACTATTTAGTCATTACCGCGTGGAGCTTTATTTTCACCGCCATTGTACTGCCCGTTGAGACCGCCCTGCGCTCCGCCGGCGATACTAAAACGGCAATGCGTATCAGTATGCTGGCACTGCCGATCAATGCATTTCTAAACTACATACTCATTTTCGGACATTTAGGGTTCCCGGCAATGGGTGTAGAAGGCAGCGCCTGGGGTACGGTGGCGGCCCGTTTTATTCAGTTACTGTTAATGCTCGCTTTTGTTGCTAAAAGGCGCCCCTTTATTATTGCAGCCGCCACGGAAATCAAACAGGCACTCAGTGCCTTTGAAATCAAACGTTATATAAAACTTGCTGTACCTATGGTTATGCATGACGGCTGCTGGGCACTGGGTGTTTTTGTCTATACCTTGATTTTCGCTATGATAGGCATTCAGGAACTGGCTGTTATGAGCATGGTATCCACTATAGAACAAACCATTTTTGCTCTGTTTATCGGCATTGCCATTGCCAGCGGCACCATGATAGGCCATGAACTGGGCGCCAAGTCATTCGATAGAGCCTGGCAGCAGGCCTGGACCTTTATTTTATTTGTGCCGATCCTGGCGGTTTTCTTTGCTCCGATTATTATTTTCTTCAGGGAGCCGGTGTTAGCATTTTTTCCGACTCTTTCTGTCAGCGCGGCGGCAAGCGCCTCACAGGTATTGATGGTACTGGCATTGGCTTTGTTCGTCCGGGTAATTAACTTTATCGGTATCATAGGCGTATTACGCAGCGGCGGAGATGTTAACTACAGTACATTCATTGATATTTTTTGTATGTGGTGCGTCGGTATTCCGCTGACTTTTATTGCCGTTAAATATTATCATTTCACCTTAGTTGAAGCTTATCTGGTCACTTTATCAGAAGAACTTATCAAGGTTATTCTGGTTATTCAGCGCGTCCACAAAAAGCACTGGTTAAAAAACATGCTGCATCCGTAAAAATTCCACTTTATATCTAATTGTTATGAAGCTAACTCAGCAAAATAGTGAGATTAATCCTGCTATTTTGATGTCAAGCTGATAACATCTATTATTTGATTATCATATATATGGCTAAGGAATTTTTAATGTTTTTAAATAAAACAGTGCTGTTGACTGCACTTGCTCTTTTTGTGACTTCCGGCTGTGTCAGTATTGATACTGAATCACAACAAACACAAATAACCAACCTTCAGGGTGAACTTGTGGAATCACAGAAAACCAACCAGAAAACTCAAGATGAGTTAGCAGCAGCCAGCAAAGCATTAAAAGCCAGCCAGGATAAAATCACAGAATTAGATGCTTTATTAGTTAAAGCTAAAAAAGTTAAAGTGCAGAAACCTAAAACTGAAACAGTAGCAGTTGTCGATAAAGAAAAGATAGTGCAGTTCGATGATAAAACCGTCCTGGGACGCATTGAATGGGTTTATATTTCCGCGGCTAAAAGCAGCTACAAAGGACGCATTGATACCGGAGCGGCCACTTCATCACTTAATGCCGTTGATATTGAACGCTTCGAACGTGACGGAAAAAAGTGGGTACGTTTCAGCTTAAACCATGATAAAGGCGGCGATAGCCAGCGCATTGAAGCAAAAATAGAACGTATAGCAAAAATAAGTCAGTCAAGTAAGCCAGGTGTCACTGACGACCGCCCGGTTGTTAAGTTACAGGTACGTATCGGTGAGACGGTACACCTGACCGAATTCACTTTAACTGACCGCCAGCATATGGAATACCCGGTATTAATCGGCCGTACATTTATGCGTGATGTAATTCTGGTTGATGTCAGCCAGGAATATATCCACCCGAAATATCAAAAAAAAGCTAAAAAATAGGGAACCGTTATGAATGCTCGTATTTTCTTTTATCTTCTCGTTGCCGGCTTATTTACCCTAGGGTTATCGCAGACAATTCAGCGCCATGTCGCATTTGATATTCCATGGATGCCGGGTGAAACACGCACCATCTGGAATATTGATGCAAAAATCGATTTTGAAGCCGACGGACGGGAGGTTATTGCTTCCCTAACCACACCTAAGGTACAAGCCGGTTATCTGCAGCTGAGCCAGAATGCAGCGTCTCCAGGTTACGGCCTGTCGTTTATAGAAGAGAACAGTGTTCCACAGGCGCAGTGGACAATTCGCGAAGCAAACGGCAGACAGACTCTATACTACAATGTCCAGTTTCTAGCCGATTCTAAAAGCACTGATCAGCCTATAAATGAAATGCCGCCTCTGCTGGATCTGCAGTATGATCCGGCCGGGCAGACAGCAGGTGCAGAAATCATTAATGATGCATTAAAAACCAGTGCAGATGCATTCAGCTTTACCAGGGAACTCCTGAAAGTATTAAACGCAGAGCAAACCAGCCAGAATGTCAGCCTGGTTCTTAACGATAACAGCAGCAAAACCGATCTGTTAATCTCATTACTGAACAAAGCTAAAATTCCCTCGAAAAAAGTCGGCGCGCTTTATCTGGAAGACGGACGACGACGCCAGCATCTGCAGCCTCTAGTTGAAGTTTTTCAGGAAAAAGACGGCGTTATAACTTCACGTCTGTTTAATGCTGACAGCGTAGAGGCGGTAGACCGCAGCAACCTGCTGCTTTGGGACCAAAGCGGTAAAGCACTGCTGGAATTAACCGGTGGAACAAACTCAAAGGTCAGCTTTTCCATGATTCAGCAGGAACAGCCGGCACTGGCTGCGATTCTGCAGAAAGCCGAAAATGAACATCTGTTCAACTTTTCCATTCACAGCCTGCCAGTTGAAGACCAGTCACTATTTAAAGGCATCTTAATGATTCCTTTAGGTGTTTTAATTGTAGTAATAATGCGGGTATTAATCGGCCTTAAAACATCGGGCACCTTTATGCCGGTTTTAATCGCCATGGCATTTATTCAAACAAGCCTGCTGACCGGGTTAATCGGCTTTATTCTACTGGTAGCTGTCGGTTTATTTATCCGCTCATACCTTTCCCACCTCAACCTGCTTCTGGTGTCGCGAATATCAACGGTAATCATTATGGTTATCCTGCTGATTGCTATGTTCGGCGTGCTCTCCTATAAGCTTGGATTAACCGAGGGGCTTAAAATCACCTTCTTCCCGATGATTATTCTTTCCTGGACAATTGAACGTATGTCGGTGTTATGGGAAGAGGAAGGTGCGAAAGATGTTATCGCTCAAGGCGGCGGCAGTTTAATTGTTGCAGTGCTTGCCTACTTTGCAATGAGCAACGAAGTTACCCGTCACCTGATGTTCAACTTCATTGGTCTGCAGTTCGTTGTTATGGCGCTGGTACTGCTTCTTGGAAGTTATACCGGTTACCGTTTATTAGAGCTGCGCCGTTTTAAACCTTTAGCCGATAAGGAATAAACCATGGTTTTCTGCAGCCCTTTTAAACTTAGAAGCAAAGGAATTATGGGCATGAACCAGCGTAACAGCGGCTATATCGGACGCTATAATCCGCGTAAACTGTACCCGCTGGTTGATAATAAATTAAAGACTAAAATTATTGCCCGCGAAGCAGATGTGACAACACCGGCTTTATTAGGTGTTATCTCTATGCAGGCGGAAGTTGAAGGCGTTGAAGCCTATATCAAAGACACGCCCGGCTTTGTTATTAAACCCGCAAAAGGCAGCGGCGGTAAAGGCATTCTGGTTATTACTAAAATTGAAAACGGGCGCTATTTCAAGCCGAACGGCAGTGAAGAGAGCCTGTCTGAAATTAAACGCCATGTTACCGATATCCTTGCCGGCCTGTTCAGCTTAGGCGGCAGTGCGGATGTTGCTGTCGTAGAAGGTTTAATCCAGTTCGATAATGCCTTTGACGGTTTTAGTTTTGAAGGCGTGCCCGATGTACGGGTTATCGTCTTTAAAGGCTTTCCAGTGATGGCGATGATGCGCCTGTCAACAGCAGCCTCTGACGGTAAAGCTAATTTACACCAGGGAGCGGTTGGTGTCGGTGTAGATATCACCACGGGTAAAGCGCTGCACGCCGTACAGTTTGATCAGCCGGTAAAGTATCATCCGGATACCAATAAAGAGCTTGCTCTGTTAGAAGTACCGAAATGGGAGCGTTTGATCTATCTGGCCGCCAGCTGTTATGAAATGTCCGGTATGGGTTATTTAGGCACAGATATGGTGCTTGACCGGGATTTAGGGCCCATGCTGTTAGAGCTTAATGCACGCCCCGGCCTGGCTATTCAGATAGCTAACGGTGAAGGTATCCTGCCGCGTTTAAAACTGATTGAAAGCCTTGGTGATGACCATGGTATGGACGCGGAGGAGCGAGTAGCTTTTTCTAAGAAACATTTCTCTCAGTAATAAAAGCATCTACACACAGCCGCTGTCTGCCGCCCGGACAGCGGCTTTTTTATAGGAAAAAATTATGGCTAAACTGTCCGGGCCTGCTAATGCGCTGAAAATGAATACGAATGACTGTGCACACGGCATTTACCGTCTGCCTTTGGCACTCAACTTTATTATCAGCGGCGCATTTACAGTGCTGTTTTTTAAACTGCTCTGGAGCGCCCTGTATACTCAGCAGATAGCAGGATATCTGGTTATCGGCAGGGTTAAACCCGTCCTGTTTGCAGCTGAACCCTGGCTGTTCTCAGTGTCGACTGCGGTAACATTATTAATGATACCTGCCTGCTTATATTCTATTTATCTATTCTGGGTAAAAAGCGATCTAAACAGCGCCAACCAGAAGTAGTTTTAATTAAAACATTTACTGCAGATATAAAAAAACCGAGATAAATCTCGGTTTTTCAACATTCCTAAAGGTTACTTAACCACGGTTAAGCTTGGGCGTTTACCCGGCTTAGGTTTTTTAGGCGCTTCAGCTGTCGGCTCTAAAGGCTTATCCAGCGCCTGATAAGCAGGCTCTTCAGGAAAGATAGTACCGGCACCGTTTTCACGGGCGTAAATGCCTTCAATTGCGTATAAAGGCACATATACCTGCATCGGCTGTCCTGCAAATCGAGCATTAAATGCTACTGCATCATCATCCATGGAAAACTGCATCACAGACTGCGGCGCAATATTAAGAACAATTTTTCCGTCTTCAACATACTGCTGAGGCACTTCAACACAAGGCTGAGCCGCATCAACAATAATATGCGGAGTACATTCACTATCAACAATCCAGTTATAGAATGCACGTAAAAGATACGGACGCTGCACTAACATAGCTGTCATTACATACCTACTCTAATTTCACGTTCAGTTTCAGTCATTGATGCCTGGAAAGATTCACGTTCGAATACTTTAACCATATAGCTTTTGATACCGCTGACATTTTCATTACCTAAATCGATGTTTAGTTCAGGTAAACGCCATAATAACGGCGCCATGTAACAGTCAACTAATGTAAACTCTTCTGACATAAAGTAGCTGAAATGATCAAATACAGGTGCAATTAATAAAATTGATTCACGTAATTTAACACGTGCCTGCTCAGCAGCCTGTGCATCGCTGCCCATAATGATTTCAACTAGCGGATACCAGTCGCTTTCAACACGCTGCATCATCAGACGGCTTTTGCCGCGCTCTACCGGGTAAACAGGCATAAGAGGCGGATGCGGAAAACGTTCGTCTAAATATTCCATAATAATACGTGAGTTGTATAAAACCAGCTCGCGGTCAACCAGTGTAGGCACGTTGTTATAAGGGTTTAGTTCAGCTAACTCTTCAGGCCAGTTCTCTTCGTCAGCGAATGTGATTTCAACATTAACGCCTTTTTCTGCCAAAACAATACGTGTTTGATGACTATACAGATCTGATGCACCCGAAAAGAGTGTCATTACAGAACGTTTATTTGCAGCTACGGCCATGAAAATCCCCTAATATTTATTAAAATTCTATTTGTTTAAAAAACGACAACGGCAATGACGGTATAAAACCAGCATTGCCGATAATTACGCACTATCTGCTCCTAACATTAGGAGAAGAAAGTTTTAGTGAATATCACGCCAATATTCTTTCTTCAATAAGTAACTGAGAACAAAGAGTATCACTAGGAAAGCAAGTACCCAAATACCTAAATTCTGACGTTCTAACTTATTCGGCTCACCGGCGTAAACGAGGAAGTTTACCAGATCCAGTACCGCCGCGTCATACTCATCGGATGACATCTCACCGTTTTCATTGCTTTCAAAACCGACAATCGTTTTATGCTCAACGCCGTTTACAACTTTAGTTTCGAAAACAGCCGTTGGAATACCCTGCAGTTCTTCAAGTACATGAGGCATACCCACGTCTTTAAATACCGTATTATTCACACCAAACGGACGGCTTTCATCTTTATAAAAAGAACGCAGATAAGTGTAGATCCAGTCAGGACCACGCAGACGTGCTTCTAATGTCAGGTCTAACGGAGGATTACCAAACCATTTGCCAGCATCTTTTTTATCCATGCTGTTATTCATCAAATCACCGATTTTACTGTCGGTAAAAATCAGATTCTCTTTCATTAATTCAGCAGGTATATCCAGATCCGCCGCTACTCTCTGGTAACGCTGATACCCGGTTGAATGACATGCAAAACAGTAATTCATAAACAATTTAGCGCCGTTCTGCAGCGAGGTTTTGTCCGTTAAATCATATTCTGCTTTATCTAAATGAACATTACCACCGGCGGCAGACACCAGTGTCGGTAACAGTGCCACTAAGGCTATCATTAATTTTTTCATTTGAATGTTAACCTCGTTGGCAACGGTTTAGTTTTTTCATTTTTACTGTATATCCAAAGCGCAATAAAGAAACCGAAGTAACCAACAGAGGCAATCTGCGCAATGATGGTACGAACCGGTGTTGCCGCTAGCGCGCCTAATACACCTAAGACAATGAAACAGATAATAAACTGAGTAATGTTCGCTTTATGAATCCAGCTGCGGTAGCGGATTGATTTCACTTTACAGCGGTCTAACCACGGCAGCAGGAACAAAATAGCAATTGATCCGCCGAAGAATACCACACCGATTAACTTGTCAGGAATAGCACGCAGAATTGCATAATACGGCGTGTAGTACCACACAGGAGCGATATGATCCGGTGTTTTCAGACCGTTTGCCGGCTCAAAGTTCGGCGGCTCAAGGAAGTAACCGCCGCCTTCCGGCAGGAAGAAGATAACTGCACAGAAGAAAATTAAGAAGCCCGCGACTCCCATAATATCTTTGACCGTGAAATAGGGATGGAAGGGAACGGCATCGATAATATCTTTTTTACCGCTGTAATGTTTGTGGAAAGTGAACTTACCTTTGGCTTCTTCAGAAGCACTGCCTTTTTTCTGTTTAATTTCAATGCCGTCTGGATTATTTGAGCCCACTTCATGCAGTGCAACAATATGCAGAAAAACTAAAGCGACCAGGGCTAACGGTAAAGCGACAACATGCAGAGCAAAGAAACGGTTCAGGGTGGCTCCGGAAATAACATAGTCCCCACGGATCCACAGTGTCAGATCATCACCAATAATTGGAATTGCACCAAACAGAGAGATAATTACCTGTGCTCCCCAGAAAGACATCTGTCCCCAAGGCAGCAGATAACCCATAAATGCTTCAGCCATCAGCACCAGAAAGATCAGCATGCCGAAGATCCAGATAAGCTCACGCGGTTTCTGGTAAGAGCCGTAAATTAAACCGCGGAACATATGCAGGTAGATAACCACAAAGAATGCAGAAGCCCCCGTTGAATGCATATAGCGTAATAACCATCCGTAGGGTACATCACGCATAATGTACTCAACCGAAGCAAATGCTCCTTCAGCAGACGGATTATAATGCATGGTTAACCAGATACCGGTTAACAGCTGATTAACAAGCACTAACATCGCCAGTGAACCAAAAAAGTACCAGAAGTTAAAGTTAACAGGCGTCGGATACTGTGCTAAATGCTTGTTCCATGTTTCAGTCATCGGAATACGCGCATCAACCCAGTCGATTGTGCCTGTGACTAATTTTTTAAGCATTAGGCATCTCCTTTATCTAAACCGATTAAAATTTGTGTATCACTTACATAATGATGCGGCGGCACAACTAAATTTAACGGAGCCGGTACATTCTGAAAGACTCGTCCCGCCATATCAAATTTAGAACCATGACAAGGACAGAAGAAACCTGATTCGACCCCCTCAACCTGCTCGGCAAAGGAATCTGGAAGGTAAGTAGGAGAGCAGCCCAGGTGGGTACATAAACCAACCGCAACAAAAATCTCTTCTTTTAATGAACGGTTTATATTTGCCGCGTATTCAGGCTGCTGCGGCTCCTGTGAGTCAGGATCGCGTAACTGACCTGCAAGGGAAGCTAATTCATCAATAATCTTCTGCGTACGAGATACAATCCAAACGGGCTTACCGCGCCACTCAACACGAATCAGCTGACCCGGCTGGATCTTGCTGACATCAACGGCAACAGGGGCTCCAGCCGCTTTTGCTTTTTCACTTGGGCTCCAAGATTTCACGAAAGGTACTGCAACAGCGGCAGCCCCCACCCCGCCGACAACCGAAGTTGTCAGTGTCAGAAACTTGCGGCGACCAGAATTAACAGGCGCATTGCTCATTTAACCATCTCCATTGTGAGCTGCAGAAAAGCAGTTCAGAAAACATAAAACTTGATATACACATTTTTCAGTTGATATTAAGTGCACAAAAACTGGCTGAATTCTAAAGAAATAGACCAATATTTACAAGCTATTAACATTACTTTTACGAAGGCAGAAGAAGAAAAGCACGGCTTAATTGACCATGCTCTCATTAAGTGAACTATTTATGAGGTAATAGGCTAAAAATAAACGACATTAACTATGCAGGGCTGTCCATTATTGAAGGTGAGCCGTTCTTAGCTAAATCAGCAAGATCTTTATCAACCCAGAACAAGGCCTTACCGTCTTCACCTACTAATTTTATTTTATCTAAAATACCCTTGAACAACTTCTCTTCTTCATGCTGCTCCGCAACATACCACTGTAAAAAGTTAAAAGTAGAATAATCCTGAGTTGAGAAAGCCACATGGGTAAGCTCATTAATCTGTTTAGTAATCAGACATTCATGCTGATAAGTTTCCATAAAGATATCTTTTAAAGAGTCAAATTCATGCGGCGGTGCCTCAATAGCCCCTAAAACAGGTAATGCGCCAGTTTCACTAACGTAGGTAAAGAGACGGTTCATATGCTCCATCTCTTCTGCTGCGTGATTACGCAGCATTAATGCGGCACCTTCAAAACCTTTATCTTCACACCACGCGCTCATCTGCAGATACAGGTTCGAAGAATAAAATTCCAGATTAATCTGCTCGTTCAATTTTTCAACCATAGTCTCGGCCAGCATCTCTATCTCCATTTCATTTACCCAAACAACTTAGGTATAAATTATTTTAAATATTCACTTTATACCAAATAGATAGAATAAGCGATGATGAAAATATAATGAGAGTTGAGCAGGAAAATAAAGAAGAAAGAGGAACAGAGTGCAAAGCAGAGATAAAAAAAAGGCTATGTCTTAGTTAGCTGTTGCGACACTCGTCCAACAGCCTCAAATAAACAAATCTCAGGTGTTATTTCCGTACGATAACG
>NZ_AUAM01000034.1 GCF_000428725.1 Psychromonas aquimarina ATCC BAA-1526 | reverse complement strand
CGAAAAGGTCTACCAGTTGTTTTTTTATCAGTTAATCCGTCTATCCCATCCAAGTGATATTGTGAGATCCACTTATTTACACTGGTTCTGCTTACTTTTAAAAACTTAGCGATTGCATAACGTGAGTGTCCTTCTTGGAAATGAGCTAAAGCCATAAAACGAAGTCTCATCCGAACACTTTGATGAGTTTTAGCTAATAAATTAAAGTCATCTTTTTTCATAATCACCAGTAGTATTTAATTATTTAAAATAATAATACTATTAGATCACATAATTAGGCGGAATGGTATAAGCTCTGCGTGCCCTGGAGATTTGGCGACAGCGCAGTGTCACGAGCGGAGGAGCTCTGCGAGTCCTGGCCATCGCCAAGCTTGCTCTCTATAAGCAACACATGAATTTTCCCTTAAAGTTTCACGCCTGCACAAAAACACTATCTCTATTCCATAATATTCCAGCTTTCCGTGTTTTTGTTTTATGCACTATATAAGAATATGCATGCAGATCTGCCTATTTAACAATTTGAATTGTTATTCGCATGATCTATTTTCCCGCTATGTTATGATGTTTGCACGATTAACATGCAACTGAGACTAAAATGACTACCCCACAAAATGAAAATATCCACATTCAATCAGAAACAGTATTAATTACACCTGCAGAATTAAAAAAACAACTGCCGGCATCTGAAAGTGTTTATCAATTCATTAACGATTCTAGAAAAGTGGTTTCTAACATCGTTCATAAAAATGACTCGCGATTTTTAGTCATTTGTGGCCCTTGTTCTATTCATGATATTGAAGCCGCAAAAGAGTATGCCGCTAGACTGAAAGAGCTTCATGATCAGTATAAAGATACTTTATATATCGTAATGCGCGTGTATTTTGAAAAACCTCGTACTACGGTCGGCTGGAAAGGTCTGATTAATGATCCGCATATGGATGATTCATTTGATATCGAAACCGGTTTAAAGCGTGCGCGTGAACTTCTGTTATGGATTTCAGAGCTTGGACTGCCGATTGCGACCGAAGCACTTGATCCTATCAGCCCGCAGTATTTAGGGGATCTGTTCAGCTGGGCGGCTATTGGCGCCCGTACTACAGAATCACAAACTCACCGTGAAATGGCCAGCGGCCTGTCTATGCCTGTTGGTTTTAAAAACGGCACTGACGGCAGTTTATCAACAGCGGTAAATGCCATGCAGTCTGCTTCATCTCCGCACCGCTTTATGGGTATTAATCAGTTAGGCCAGAGTGCTTTATTACAAACTGAAGGTAATCAGGACGGTCATGTTATTCTGCGCGGCGGCGGCGGTAAACCGAACTATGATTCACTTAATGTGACCCTTGCTGAACAGGCACTTGCAAAAGCGAAAGTTGATGACATTCTGATTGTTGACTGCAGTCATGAAAACTCTAATAAGAACCACACGCTGCAGCCGCTGGTTGCTAAAGATGTATTCCATCAGGTAATTGAAGGCAATAAATCTATTATCGGTATTATGCTGGAAAGTAATATTAATGAAGGTAATCAGTCTGTTGACCTTCCTGCTGAACAGCTGAAATACGGAGTATCGGTGACGGATGCCTGCATTAACTGGGAAACTACAACGGTATTATTAGAAGATGCCGTATCTTTATTAAAAGACACATTAAAGAACAGGTAAGAAGAGACTATGCCTTTAAGTAAATTAAGAGATCAGATTGATGCTGTTGATCAGCAGTTAATTGATCTGCTGGCAGAGCGCTTGCGTTTAGTGGGCGAAGTCGGCGAAGTAAAAACTGAACACGGTTTACCTATCTATGTGCCTGAGCGTGAAGCCGCTATGCTGGCGAAAAGACGCGCAGAGGCTGAATCTAAAGGTGTTCCGGCTGATTTAATCGAAGATATTTTACGCCGCACCATGCGTGAGTCTTACGCCAGTGAAAATGATACCGGCTTTAAAACGGTTAACCCGGCGATGAAACGAATTGTTATTATCGGTGGTAACGGTTTATTAGGTAAACGCTTTGTTGAAATGTTTGAACTCTCTGGTTATCAGGTTGATATTCTCGGGCGTGCTAACTGGGAGCAGGCAGAGCAGATCTGCAGTAAAGCGGGGCTGGTTATTGTCGGCTCTCCAATTGATGTGACTGAATCGGTTATTCATCAGCTGAGCTTTTTACCCGATGACTGCATTTTAGCGGATATTACCAGTGTTAAAGACGGTCCTCTGCAGGCAATGCTGGATGTGCATAAAGGCCCGGTTGTTGGTCTGCACCCTATGTTTGGCCCGGATATCAGCAGCTTCGCTAAACAGGTTATTGTTTATTGTGACGGCCGCGGTGAGGAAGAATACGCCTGGTTAATTGAGCAGATGAAGATATGGGGAGCACATTTATATAATGTAAATGCAGCCACTCATGATGAGTCGATGACCCTGATTCAGGCTTTACGTCACTTTACGAGTTTTGTATATGGTGTGCACCTGCAGGAGGTCGATGCGGATCTGGAACAGCTCCTGGATTTAAGCTCGCCTATATACCGTTTAGAATTAGCCATGGTCGGCCGTCTGTTTGCTCAGGAGCCGGCTTTGTATGCTGATATTATTCTGTCGCAGAAGAATAATCTGGCTATGATTAAACGTTATCATCAGCATTTTGCCGAGGCCATTGAGCTGCTGGAAAATGTTGATAGAGAGGCATTTATCAATCGTTTTAAATCAGTGACTAACTGGATGGGAGACTATTCCACGCTGTTTTTGAATGAGAGCCGCATACTGCTGCAGCAGGCTCATGATAACCGTCACTACGAAGATAAATAATTTATCTTCAGGCAAAGAAAAAGGAGGTTATTAGCCTCCTTTTTCTTTGCCTGTTATTTATCTATTTATCTGGTTTATGCAGCAAATTCTTTATTCATTTTGATTTCTGCATCAGATTCAATTTCAACTTCCGGCTCTTCCATAGGCTGACCTGAAATTTCACCATTGCGGCACATATCTTTGCCGTGGTTTTTAGCGCGAGTCGCTTCAGACTTGTGAAGATATTTATTCAGTTGACGTTCGATTTTCTGGAATAATTGGCCGATGGCTGTGTATAAATCATCGTGCTCTGCATGGGCAAAAATTTTGCCGTTTGGTACACCGATCGTTGCTTCTATTTTTACGCCTTTAGGCTCTTTTGTAATGATGCAGTGTGGTTTGATTAAAGGAATCTGCAGTTTTTCTAATCTTTGGAAACGTTCCTCTACTTTGGTGCGCATTGTGTCAGTGATAGTAATTTGTTTGCTAGTAATTTCAATTCTCATATAAGACACCTTTTGGTTATACACTCATTGTGTTCATAAATAGATTAGGCTTTTTTGCACATTTTAAAAGTGATCATGATCACGTTTATCCGGCTTTTGTAATTAAGAAAACCGTTTTTTGACCCAACTATATTTTCTTCAAATAAATTAATTTATTGCTTGTTGAATTACAAAAGTTAGGGCATTCTTAAATGGATAAGTTCCTTGCTTTTACCTCTCTTTTTTCTTTAAAAACACTTTTGTTCATTCTGAATTACCTATATTCTTTTATTATGCCTCCTTGTATTTTGCTCTCTATATAAAAGTAGCCTATTCAATGCCAAAAAACATAGTATTGCGACGACTTCATTTTATTATCTTTATCTTTTTTTGCTCTGTGAGTTCCAGCTCTTTTTCCTCTTCCTGGCAGTACGGCATCAGCATGTATGGAGACTTAAAGTATCCTGTTGATTTCACTAACTTTGAATATGTAAATAGCAAAGCCCCTAAGGGCGGAAGTTTTAAACAGGCGACCATCGGCAGTTTTGATTCATTGAACCCTTATATTGTAAAAGGCCGGGCCGCATCGGGGATCGCCAGTATTTATGATACGTTATTAAAACAAGCCGCAGATGAGCCCTTTAGTTTATACGGTTTGATTGCGCAGCAGGTACGTGTGGCTGAAGATTATAGCTCTGTCAGCTTTAAAATTAATCCTTCTGCCCGCTTTCATGATGGTGAGCCGATTACAGCATCGGATGTAAAATTTAGTTTTGAGCTGTTAATCAGCGAGGGGGCACCTCACTACCGCTCTTATTATTCAGGTGTGGATCATGTGACTGCTGATAACCCGCAGCAGGTTAGTTTTTATTTTAATGAAAAAAATAACCGTGAACTGCCACTGATCATAGGGCAGCTGCCTATTCTGCCTGAGCATTTCTGGAAGGATAAAAATTTCTCTAAAGCCGATTTAACCATTCCGTTAGGTTCGGGGCCCTATCGAGTGGCGAGCTATAAAGCCGGAAAACAGATAATTTATCAGCGGGTTAACGATTACTGGGCAAAAGATCTTGCGGTTAATAAAGGCATGCATAATTTTGACAAGCTAGTTTATGAATACTACCGGGATGACAGTGTCGCTTTTGAAGCATTTAAATCCGGTGCTTTTGATTATCGTATGGAGACGTCATCGAAACGCTGGGCAACCTCTTATAAAAGCAGCCGTTTCAGTTCTGGTGATATTCGTTTTGAAAAATTAGCAGATAATAATCCGCAGGGGATGCAGGGATTCTGGTTTAATTTACGTAAAGATAAGTTTAAAGATGTACACGTTAGACAGGCAGTTGGTCTGCTGTTTGACTTTGAATGGGCGAATAAAAACCTTTTTTACGGGGCGTATTCGCGTATTAACAGCTTTTTTTCCGGCTCACCGCTGGCTGCGGCAGGTAAAGCCCAGGGGAAGGAGCTCGCTTTACTTGAGCCCTATAAAGATCAGCTCCCGGATTCAGTTTTTCAGCCGCTTGTGATTCCTGAGCGTGCTACTGACGGCAATAACCGTGCGCAGATGAGGCAGGCGGTTGCCCTTTTTGAGAAGGCAGGATATACACTTAAAGACAGTAAAATGCAGGATAAAAACGGCAGGCAGTTTACTTTTGAATTTTTACTTTACAGTAAAGACTTTGAACGTGTTGTACAGCCTTTCCGGCGTAATCTGCAGCGTATCGGTATTAAAACGACTATTCGTTTAGTGGATATTTCACAATTTGTGACCCGCTTAAATGATTTTGATTTTGATATTGTCTCGCTGCGTAAAGGTCAGTCAAGTTCTCCCGGTAATGAGCAGTCAGGCTACTGGGGGTGTGACAGCGTGATGCAGCCGGGTACGGCAAACTGGGCGGGTATCTGCTCTCCGGTTATTGACAAGCTGATCGACACTCTGATTATGGCGGATACCCGGGAGCAGTTAGTTGATGTGACACGTGCACTGGATCGGGTTCTGCTTTCTCAGTATATTGTTATCCCTCACTGGTACCTTTCTGCTTACCGTATTGCCTACTGGAATAAATTCTCCCGCCCTAAGATACAGCCTTATTATCAGCTGGGCTTAGAGACCTGGTGGTTAACTGGCGCTGAGACTGATGCACAAGAGGAGCTGTAATGTATCATTATATTCTTCGCAGACTGCTGCTTATTATCCCTACGCTGCTCGGCATTATGACCCTTAATTTCTTTATCGTGCAGATTGCTCCCGGCGGTCCGGTGGAACAGGCCATTGCCCAGTATCAGGGCATTGATGCCTCCGGCAGCAGCCGTATTGCTTCCGGGACAGACAGCGAAATAAAACAAACTCAGGGAAGGTCGGAACACAGTAAATATCGCGGCGCGCAGGGGGTGGACCCTGAATATATTGCCGCCCTGGAAAAGTTGTACGGCTTTGATAAACCCATTATAGAACGATACTTTATTATGCTGGGGCGTTATATTCAGTTTGATTTTGGCGAGAGTTTTTACCGTAATGCGAAAGTTACGGATCTGATTATTGAGAAAATGCCGGTTTCTATCTCTCTGGGTCTATGGACAACCCTGCTGGCGTATCTGATTTCGATTCCCTTAGGTATAAAAAAAGCAACATCACACGGCAGCCGTTTTGATATCTGGAGCAGTACCATTGTTACCATAGGTTATGCGATCCCGGCATTTATTCTCGCGATTATGCTGATTGTACTTTTTGCCGGCGGCTCCTATTACGACTGGTTTCCTTTACGCGGACTGACATCGGATAATTTTGAACAGTTATCATTACCGGGCAAGATTAAAGATTACTTCTGGCATTTAACTCTGCCGGTTTTTGCTTCGGTTCTAGCAAGCTTTGCAACATTAACCATGCTCACTAAAAATTCCTTTCTTGATGAAATTTATAAACAGTATGTGGTAACAGCAAGAGCCAAAGGGTGCTCGGAAATGCGTGTTTTATACGGGCATATTTTCCGCAATGCTATGCTGCTTGTGCTGGCAGGGCTGCCTGCAGCGCTAATCGGCATATTTTTTACCGGCTCTATGTTAATTGAAGTTATATTCTCTTTAGACGGCCTAGGCTTATTAGGTTTTGAATCGGTTATTAACCGGGATTATCCGGTGATTTTTGCGACCTTGTATATTTTTACCCTAGTCGGTCTGCTGCTGAAACTGCTCAGTGATATTACCTACACGCTTATCGACCCTCGTATTAACTTTGAGGCGCACTCCTAATGGCACTATTACAAACCTGGCAGCGGATGCGCAGTAACCCTATCCATGAAAAACGCTGGCAGCAGTTTAAAAGAAACCGGCGCGGATTCTGGTCTCTGTGGATATTTTCAGGCTTGTTTTTACTCAGTTTACTGGGGGAGTTATGGGTAAATGATAAACCGATAATGATCTCCTATCAGGAACAGTGGTACTTTCCAATTATTCAAGATGTACCGGAAAATAAGCTCGGCGGTGATTTTGATATCAGCACGGATTATCATGATGCTTATATGGTTGAGCAGATAGAGAAGGAGGGCTGGATACTCTGGCCGTTAATTCCTTTTTATTACGACAGCATTAATTATGAATTAACTGAGTCAGCCCCTTCTGCACCTAATCATATTAATTATTTAGGCACCGATGATCAGGGCCGGGATGTGATTGCCCGTCTGGTTTACGGTTTTAGAATTTCTGTATTTTTTGCTCTGGCGCTGACTCTGTGCAGTTCGCTTATCGGCGTTTTTGTTGGTGCCGTTAACGGCTATTATGGCGGGCGTATTGATCTTTTCGGGCAGAGGCTGCTGGAGATCTGGGAAGGCCTGCCTATGCTGTTTATGCTGATAATTTTAGCCAGCTTTGTTGAACCGACTTTTCTGTGGTTATTAGGCTTAATGATCTTATTCAGCTGGCCGGGGTTAGTGGGCATTGTCAGGGCTGAATTTTTACGCGGGCGTAATTTAGAATACGTTAAAGCTGCAAGAGCGCTTGGTGTTTCGGATAATCAGATTATGTTCCGTCATATTCTACCCAATGCGCTTATTGCTACGCTGACATTTATGCCTTATCTGTTTACCGGAGCATTAACAACGTTAACCTCTCTGGATTTTCTTGGTTTTGGATTACCTTTAGGCTCTGCCTCATTAGGCGAGATGGTCGCACAGGGGAAAAACAATCTGCATGCTCCCTGGCTTGCGACCAGTGCCTTTATCTCCCTTTCTACCATTCTTGTACTGCTGGTTTTTATTGGCGAAGCTGTTCGTGATGCATTTGATCCTAGGAAAATTTTATGAGCTTAGATAATGCGGGCCTGCCTTTATTAAAAGTGCAGGATCTATCAGTTAGTTTTGCACAGCTGAAGGTGGTTGAGTGCCTTAATTTTGAACTGCAGCGTGGCAAAACCTTGGCGCTGGTTGGAGAAAGCGGCTCCGGAAAGTCGGTTACTGCGCTGTCTATTTTACAGCTGCTGCCATATCCGCACGCGCATCATGAGCAGGGGGAAATTTACTTGTCAGGCCAGGCGGTGGTAGGCAAGGGGGATAAAGTTTTACAGGCGATCCGCGGTAATAAAGTCAGTATGATCTTCCAGGAGCCGATGACCTCGCTTAATCCCTTGCATACGATAAAGAAGCAGATTGCAGAGGCACTCCTACTGCATAAGGGCTTAACAGGAAAACCAGCGACTAAAAGAATTATTGAGCTGCTGGAATTAGTGGGATTAGATAATGCTGAAAGCCGTTTATCTTCTTACCCTCATGAGCTCTCTGGTGGTCAGCGCCAGCGGGTTATGATCGCCATGGCATTAGCGAATGAACCTGAGCTGTTAATTGCAGACGAACCGACGACCGCATTAGATGTCACCATTCAAAAACAGATATTAGAGCTGCTTAAATCTCTGCAGAAACGCCTTAATATGGGGATTCTGCTGATAACTCATGACCTGCATATTGTGCGTAACTTTGCCGATGATGTGGTTGTTATGTGTGACGGCAGGCAGATTGAATACAATAAGACAGAAAGTTTATTCACTACACCGCAGCAGAGTTATACAAAAAAATTATTATCTTCGGAGCCGCAGGGACAGATGCCTGCACTGCAGAGACACGATCTTATTTTAAGTGCAGAAAATATTAATGTTTCATTTCCACTGAGCAAGAACTTTTGGGGAAAAGTAACCTCTAAGTTATATGCGGTTAAAAATGCCGGTCTGCAGGTTCACCAGGGCGAAACGGTTGCTATTGTTGGTGAAAGCGGTGCAGGTAAAAGCACTCTCGCACAAGCTGTACTGCAGCTCAATGACAGTGAAGGCAAAGTTGTTTATTTAGGACAGCGTATCGATCAGTTGAAAAACAGTGCGATGCGCCGAATTCGCAGTTCACTGCAGATTGTCTTTCAGGATCCTTTTGCCAGTTTAAGTCCGCGCATGTCGGTGCATGAAATTGTTGCTGAAGGTCTGCGTGTGCATAGTGCTATGGATGAAACACAAATTGAACTTGAAGTGCAGCGGGTTTTAGCTAAGGTAGGTTTAGATAAAAACAGTGGAAAACGTTATCCGCATGAATTTTCAGGCGGTCAGAGACAGCGTATATCCATTGCCAGGGCACTGATATTAAAGCCTAAATTAATCGTGTTAGATGAGCCTACTTCGGCACTTGACCGTACGATCCAGAAACAAATTTTAGAATTGTTAATTGATTTGCAAAAAGAGTTTTCATTAAGCTATATTTTTATCAGTCATGATTTATCTGTAGTGCGGGCAGTCAGCCATCGTGTTGTGGTAATGCAGGCCGGGAAAATTATCGAGCAGGGGCTGACCAGCGAAATATTTGGGCATGCGCAGGAAAAATATACCCAGATACTATTATCTTCAGCAGCCTTATGATGTTATAAATACTTTTTGTTGTTATAAAGTAGGTTGCTATGAATAAAATATTTATTGTATGTCTTTATTTTTTCTCAATATCTGCTTTGGCAGCTTCTTTTTCTCTGGATCAGCAGAGAGAAATTTACTCGCAGGCTAGAGATTTACAAAAAGAGCAGAAATGGTCTAAAGCGCAGGCACAGGCCAAGTTGATCCCTGATTATCCTTTGACTTATCTTCTTGATTATTATCAGCTGAAAGCAAGTTTTACCAAGAGCAGTCTGGCGGCCGTACGTGCTTATCTTAAACAGTATCCTAACCGGCGGATCAGTGATGATCTGCAGCGCGATTATTTGTATTACCTGGCTAAGAATGAATACTGGAATGAGTTCCTCTCTTTTTACCCTAAACTGCCTAACACTCCCTCGTTGAAATGTTCCCATATTAAAGCGCAGATAAAACAAGGAGCTTCTGCGAAAATCTGGCCGGCGGCAAGAAAAGTCTGGTTAAGCGGATTTTCCCAGCCTAATGCCTGCGATGAGGTTTTTGACCACTACAAAAGCAATAAAAAGATATCTGCAAAACTAATCTGGAAACGCTTTGAATTAGCCTATTTAAATAATAATAAAGGCATAATGTCTTATCTGATCAGTTTAATGGAAGCCGAGGATAAAGCTTTAGCTAAAAAATTATACGCGCTTAATAAACATCCTGAAAAATTATTAAATTCGCAGTTATTTAAAAACAGGCAGCAGAAAAGTTTTGCTTTTTTAGCAACGAGTATCAAAAGACTCGCAAGAAAAGAGGTGAGTTCAGGGCTGCAGGCATTTTCTATCTATCAGAAAAAGGCGGCCTTTAGCCTGCAGGAAGAGATTAAAATAAAGAGATATCTCGCATCACTTATTTTAAGCCGTAATGAAATTAAGCATTTTGCCTGGTTAGATACTGAGCTGATTAATATAGGGGACAGCTCGTTAATTGAACGCCGTATTCGTTACGCCATTAAGTTTAATAGCTGGAAAGATATTGAACACTGGTTAACTAAGCTGCCGCCGGCCCGAAAACAGCATCAAAAATGGATATACTGGCAGGCGCGGGTACTGGAAAATAATAAGCAATATGTTCAGGCGAATAAGCTTTATCAGAAAATTGCAGCTGAACGAACTTATTACGGTTTTCTGGCCGCTCAAAAACTCGGTGTTGCTTATCAGCTTAATGCGCAGTTAGTAATGGATCAGCTGCAGAGCTTGAGTTATCTGCAGGCTGAACTCGCACATATTGAGGAACTGGTATTTAACAAACATAACTCCTTATTAAAACGAGAATGGGAAGCTCTGCTTAAACGCCGAGGCGGCAGGCAGCAGCAGCAGTTAGGTCTGTATGCTTTTCAGAAAGGCTGGGCGCATTTGTCTGTACTTGCAAGCATCCGTTCAAAAAGCTGGGACGCTTTAAATATTCGTTTTCCTGAAGTTAAACCTGAGCTGTTTTTAGCTAATGCAGATAAATATCAGCTAGATTCTACCTACCTTTATGCCATTACTCGTCAGGAAAGCTCTTTTGATGAGTATGCAAATTCCCCTGTCGGAGCGCGTGGTTATATGCAGCTGATGCCGCAGACCGCTAAGGAAACAGCTAGAAAAATAGGTTTGAAAGAATATAAGAAAAAAGCGCAGTTAACTCAGGGAGAAATTAATGTTCAGTTAGGCAGCGCGTATTTCGATATGCTGCTTAAGCGTTATGAAGGTAATCGAATTTTAGCGACAGCTGCTTATAACGCCGGGCCTCATCGTGTGGATCGCTGGCGCGATAAGAAAAAAGGCAGGGCGGTGCAGGGACTTGCCATGGACAGCTGGATAGAAACGATCCCCTATAATGAAACCCGGCGCTATGTAAAAAATGTTTTAGCTTATAACGTTATTTATCAGCATATTTTAGATAAACCATTGGAATTTTTTAATGCCAAAGAGCTTAATGCCCGCTATTAACTGATGTGACTGCGCCAGACCTGTCTGCCGGTCATTACCAGCACTGATCATTATTGGTTGTACCATTACTGGTATGGTTGCTGTCTTGATCTATGAATAATGACCTGCACTGCGCTTCATCATTAGCCTGGCTTGTGCCGTTTTTGGCGACTGCTTTTATTAAATAAGTGCTGGCCCCGGCAGAAACCGGAGTAAAAGTATAATAATCGTTGTCTTCCAGTCCGAGTTCGCTTTTATCGGTTGAATAGCTCGGGTTTAATATATGCAGTCCGCTCTGTTTTAGCTGTGCTTTTATTAACTCTGCTTTTGCGTCTCCGCGGCGAGCCGTAATCAGATGTGACTGATAGGAGGGGTAGGCAATGCCGGCTAATATACCGATAACTGCAACAACAATTAAAAGTTCAATTAATGTGAGCCCCTGGTTTTTTTTCATATAATAACCTTTATGCCGTGACTGCTGTTTATTTATGTTGTTTTTGATTAGTGTAGGTCTTTATTTTAAAAGCCGCATCTGTTTTTACGCTGAATGCATATTTACCGACAGCGCAGCTAAGGCAGTTATATGTTTCTTAATCAATCGTTTATAAACGTTTTTAGTGTAATGGAGTTGCATCGTTGTGAATTAACTGATGAGCTGAGTGCCTTTGTACAAGCTGCTATTCGTTAATAACAGCTTAGGAAACGGCTTGCTTGTGTTGTGTTAAGTTACTCTTTTGTATAGTCGCCGCGTGCCCGGCTGCTGTGATACCGCTGCCGTTATTTATGATGATTATATCAATTTAACACTGCTGTCAAAGTGCATAGCGCTGCTGATTTATGTATTTGTTTACTGTCTGTCTGCAGGCTTCATTTTATTCAAATAATTGTTTGACCACAGTCAGGGTTTCATCGATTTTTTTACTATTACTCGGGGTGATAAAAATTGTATCATCGCCGGCAATGGTGCCTAATATGCCTTCAGCTTTGCCTATTGAATCTAACAGTCGTGCAATCAGCTGTGCGGCGCCAGGGCTGGTACGAATAACAATCAGGCTGTCATTGCGGTCAATATCTAATACCAGGTTTTTTAACGGGCTGGTTGTTGTTGGAATACCAAGTTCAGCCGGCAGGCAGTAGACCATCTCTCTTTTGGCATTACGGGTGCGTACTGCACCTGTTTTGCTTAACATCCGTGAGACTTTAGATTGGTTAATATTATGAAAACCAGCTTGCTGTAATGCTTCGACGATTTCACCTTGTGAGCTTAGGCGCTCTTTTTTTAATAAGGCTTTAAAGAAATCCATTAGTTCAGTTGATTGTTTCATATTAAAAATTACTCATTTAATTACTTTGAAAATAATGGGCAATGATAAGTTATATTGGGCAATTATCAACAACTTAATTGTCAAAATAAGTGCATAATTATGCGTTTTTGAGCTATACCTTGTAAATAGATAGTTTATAAACTTCAGGATTGTTATAATGGCGAATTTTTGTTCTAGATAGTTAAAATTTTACCATGAATATCTCTTTTGTATGCCGTGCTTATTGGAAGTTAAACATTATGTTTTTATCACGCCTTAGTTTATTTTGCCTGTGTTTATTGTCTTCTTCATATTTATCAGCTGCCGAGCCGAATGAACCTCTTACGGTTAGCTTTGCCACTGAAAGCAATTATTACCCCTTTGAATACTTAAATGAGAAGCAGGAACTCCAGGGATTTGATATCGATATTGCCAATGCAATATGTCAGGCTGTTAATTTATCCTGCAGTTTTCATCCGCAAAGCTTTGACAGCTTGTTATTAACGCTGCAGTTCGGCCGTTTCGATGCGGTGATTGCGGCTCTGGATATTACCGATGAAAGAAAAGAAAAAGTCGATTTTTCTGATAGTTATTATAAAAACCCGCCGGTTTTTGTGAGTAAAAAATCGTCTTCAGATGATTTTTCAATAGCGGGTAAATTTATCGGTGTAAAAGCTAATACCTCTAATCAGAATTATTTAATCCGCTATGCCAAAGAAGACAGTTTTATTATCTCCTATCTGACGGTATCTGATGCGTTGATTGATTTAAAAAATGGAAAAATAGACGGTGCTTTTGCCGATCATGCGGTCGTAGCTGACTTTCTAAAACAGGAAGATAATGAAAAATATTTTTCTATTCGCCGTATCGAAGATATGTTTATGCGTAAGTTTTCGGAAGGGTACGGTATTGCTGTGAAAAAAGGTAATGATCAATTACGGGAACGGTTAAATCTTGGTTTAAAAATAATCATTGAAAACGGCACTTATCAAAAAATATATGACCTGTATTTTTAGCAAATGTTTATTATATAAAATAAGCGTCAGCTCTCTTTAAATTCACTTATTTTGTCATGCACCTTTACATCGCTCACAATTTTTTAACATTTTTCACATTAGCTATTATTTTTGATTAAAATCTCTTAGATATTATTACCTTAATAACTATTTTGGAGATCATTATGAAAGTTGTAAAAGTTGCTGTTCTTGGTGCCGCTGGTGGTATTGGTCAGGCACTCGCGTTATTGCTAAAACTTGATTTACCTGAAAATTCAATTTTATCACTTTATGATGTCGCCCCCGTTACTCCCGGTGTAGCAAAAGATTTAAGCCATATTCCTACCAGTGTACAGGTAGAAGGTTATGCTGGTGATGATCCGACACCTGCTCTTGAGGGGGCTGACGTAGTACTTATCTCAGCTGGTGTTGCCCGTAAACCAGGTATGGACCGTTCCGATCTTTTCAATATTAATGCCGGTATCATCAAAAACCTTGTCGGCAAAGTCGCACAGGTTGCCCCCGAAGCCTGTATCGGTATTATCACTAACCCGGTTAATACAACTGTAGCTATTGCTTCGGAAGTACTTAAAGAAGCGGGTGTATACAATAAAAGTAAGCTATTCGGTATCACCACATTAGATGTTATTCGCGCTGAGGATTTTGTTGCTGAGAAGAAAGGTCTGCCGGCGGAGCATGTTCGTGTGAATGTTATCGGCGGCCATAGCGGTACAACTATCCTTCCGGTACTTTCACAAGTACAAGGTGTCGAGTTTACGGAACAGGAGGTTATTGAGCTGACAGATCGTATTCAGAATGCTGGTACAGAAGTCGTTAATGCCAAAGCAGGCGGCGGCTCTGCGACATTATCAATGGCCCGCGCAGCTTCTATTTTTGGTATTAACCTGGTACAGGCCCTGCAGGGCAAGCAGGGGATTATTCAAAATGCTTATGTAGACGGTGGTAACTCATGCTCACCATTTTTCACTCAGCCGCTGCTGTTAGGTAAAAAAGGTATTGAGCGGGTATTACCTTTTGGTGAATTAAGCGCTTTTGAAGAAGAAATAAAAGAAAAAATGTTAGCCGTTTTACATGCTGATATTGAGAAAGGCATTGATTTTGTAAAAAATAATGCGTAATTAATGCCTTCTGACTAATATTTTTAAAAAGCTGGCATATGCCGGCTTTTTTATAGCTATACTTTATACCTAACTACTTGTTAACAAGGTATAAAAATGAAAGTTTCGGAAGTGATGACAACACGTGTAGTAACTGTAGAAATGGATGATCGTTTAACTGTTGTTAAAGAAATTCTTGACTGCGCACCTTTTCGCCATCTGTTAGTTATTGAAGATGAGCAGCTGCAGGGAGTGATTAGTGATCGTGATTTATTACGCTGCTTAAGCCCGTTTATAGGCACCGGTGCAGAATCTGTACGTGATACCGCGACAATCAAGCAGCGTGCTCACCAGGTGATGACGCGCAGCCCTGTTACTGTTAATGCAGATCTGTTAGTTAGAGACGCTTTAATTCTTATGTTAGACCAAAATATAGGCTGCCTGCCTGTTCTGGAAAACGGTCAGATCCGAGGGATTTTTACCTGGCATGATGGTGTACGTGCTTTACTGGATGAATAAATCGTCTGGCTAATAACTATAACGCTGCGCCTGTGTTTATCGGCAATATCATAAAATGAAATAATTAATCACTTTTTAATGTTTTAACTAGGGGAGATATTTCTTTATAGTGTTCTTCTATCGATAATAATAGAGTGCTGCTATGGACTACCTACCAATTTTTACCAAACTAGAAAACCGCCCGTGCCTTGTTGTTGGAGGCGGCAGTATTGCTTTACGCAAAGTGCATTTACTGCTTAAAGCCGGTGCGGAAGTCACGGTCTGTGCTCTTCAGTTTCATTCATCGTTATTGGAAAAAGGTAATGCACAACAAATAACGCTGCTGAAGCAGGCTTTTACCCCGGAACTGCTGAATAATAAATGGCTGGTGATTGCCGCTACTAATAATAAAGAGATAAATCAGCTGGTGGCTGATAAGGCGGATCAGCTGCAGGTACTGGTAAATGTCGTTGACAGCCCGGAGCAGTCTAGTTTTATTATGCCTTCCATTGTGGATCGTTCACCCATTGTGGTTGCAATTTCCAGCGGCGGTAAAGCACCGGTATTAGCACGCTTAATACGAGAGCGTTTAGAGGCGTTATTACCTATGCATTTAGGGCGTCTGGCTTCTATTTCCGGAGAGTTTCGTCACCGTGTAAAAGCGGTCATAAAAAATGTCTCTCTGCGCAGACGCTACTGGGAAAAATTATTTGGTAATGGCGAGTTAGCTAACCTGCTCCAGAAAGGGCAGACAGATAAAGCTGTGCAGTTGATGGAAAGCAGTTTAACTGAAGATGTGGCTCGCGGTGATGTTGCATTAGTTGGAGCCGGACCTGGAGATCCGTCTTTACTAACGCTAAAAGCGCTGCAGCTGATGCAGCAGGCTGATGTTGTCCTGTATGACCGTCTGGTTTCATCTGAGATTTTAGACTTAGTGCGCCGTGATGCTGATTTAATCTCTGTGGGAAAAGAAGCCGGTAATCATGAAGTCGGGCAGTCACGAACTAATCAGATGCTGGTGGAATATGCGTTGCAGGGCAGGAAAGTGGTGCGCCTAAAAGGCGGTGATTCATTTATTTTCGGCCGCGGCGGTGAGGAGCTGGAAGAGCTTGTTGAAGCTGGTATTGCTTTTCAGGTTGTTCCCGGTATTACGGCTGCTTCGGGCTGCAGTGCATATGCCGGTATTCCGTTAACCCATAGGGATTTTGCACAGTCAGTGACCTTTGTAACTGGCCACCGCAAGGCGAATGGTGAGCAGTTAAACTGGAAGGCGCTTTCTATCAGTAATCAGACACTAGTTGTATATATGGGGCTAATTCAGTCTGAAGAGATTCAGACACAACTCATCGCTAATGGACGAAGCCCTGATACGCCAGTTGCTTTAATTAATAAAGGTACAAGTTCACAGCAGCATGTTGTGATTGGAAAACTTTCGGAATTAGTGCTGCTTGGCGGTGGTTTGGCAGGCCCCACTCTGATGATTATAGGTGAGGTCGTTAGCCTGGCGGAGAAGCTTGCCTGGTATAAACCTGAAAGTAATCAGAAACTTTCTCGTGATCCTTTTTTAGTGAATCTGGCCTGATAGTTTTTTATTAAGAGTGTTGTTAAGCTGGATACAATGCTCTGCTGATAAAAAGGCTGATATTTGTCAGCCTTTTAGTATTTTTAGGAAGAGCATCACTCCTGAGTTTATCTGTCCTTCCCCTGTCAGCCTCTGCTAATTTTTCTCAATAAGTACTTTATTTTTACCTGTCTGCACTATAATTAATTATTACTCCTTTTAGATTATATGGTTGTTGAGCTGTAATATTTTTTATTCAAATTTTTGTATATACGATAAATACAATTTCAAATTCACATATAGAAGAAGTTACTTATGCTGCACAAAATTAATAAGCATAGCCGTACCTTGACCAGTGATACTTACGCTTTAATTTTAGCAGGCGGCCGCGGCAGCCGTTTATTTGAGCTGACGGACTGGCGTGCCAAACCTGCAGTTTATTTTGGTGGTAAATTCCGTATTATCGACTTCCCGTTATCAAACTGTATTAACTCAGGTATTCATCATATAGGTATTGCAACGCAGTACAAATCACACTCATTAATCCGTCATCTTAACCGTGGCTGGGGACATTTAAAGGCAAAATTATCCGGCTTTGTTGAAATACTGCCGGCATCACAGCGTTATAGTGATGACTGGTACGAGGGAACCGCTGATGCAGTTTATCAGAACATGGATATTATTCGTTCTGAGCGTCCTAAATATATTCTGATTTTATCAGGCGATCATGTCTACCACATGGATTATGCACTATTGCTAGCTGAGCATGTGAAAAGCGGTGCAGATATGACCGTATGCTGTCTTGAGGTGCCTGTACAGGAGGCCGCCGGAAGCTTTGGAGTACTGACCGTAAACAGTGATAATAAAGTGACTGCATTTAATGAAAAACCGGCGCAGCCTAATGAAGTACCCGGTAAGTCTGGGCTGTGCTTAGCTTCCATGGGTAATTATGTTTTTAATAGTGAATTCTTATTTGAACAGCTGTTAAGAGATTATGCTAAAGAAGGCTCCAGCCGGGATTTTGGCCAGGATATTATTCCGTCAATCATTAAAAAGCATAATGTCTTTGCCTATGCTTTTCAGGAGCCGGGAAGTACGAAACAGCCTTACTGGCGGGATGTCGGTACATTAGATTCCTACTGGGAGGCCAATATGGAGTTAGTTGCTCCTCAGCCGCAACTTAATTTATATAATAAAGACTGGCCAGTCTGGTCGCATCAAGAGCCGCTTCCTCCTACAAAATTTATTTTTGATAATGAGCAGCGGCGCGGCATGGCGGTTGACTCAACTGTTTCCAGCGGCTGCATTATTTCTGGCTCAACAATTCGCAAGTCATTGTTATTTTCGAATGTTCACACGCACTCTTACAGTCTTATTGAAGAATCGGTATTAATGCACGGCAGTGATGTTGGTGAGCACTGTAAATTATTCCGCGTTATTGTCGACAGTAAATGCAGGATCCCGGCGGGTTTAACTATTGGTTATGATAAACAACAGGATATAGCAAACGGCTTTCGTGTGACTGAAAAAGGAATCACCCTGGTTACTAGAGATATGCTTAAAGCTTTAGCTAAAAAAAAGTCTGTCTGAAAGAAGATTTACAATTTCAGCTGCTATAAATAGCAAAAAGGCTTTTGATTATATTAATCAAAAGCCTTTTTTAATATGGTGGCCCCTCCGTGACTTGAACACGGGACCTGACGATTATGAGTCGTATGCTCTAACCAACTGAGCTAAGGGGCCGAATTTTTACACTCGAAGCTAAAGCTAAGGTGCTGAATTTGAAACGCGATTATATAAGCTTCACTTATATCTGTCTAGCATATGTAAGTTGTTTGCCTATTAATTAAACGTTCTTTCTGCTGTTAGTCGACAAACTAAGTTAATTATCACTTTTCAGTTAAAAAAAATCCTGCTGATGCAGGATTTTTTTGTCAGTACTCTAGACGAATTATTCGTCCAGGAAGCTGCGCAGCTGTTCACTTCGGCTTGGATGACGAAGTTTACGTAATGCTTTCGCTTCAATCTGACGGATACGCTCACGTGTTACGTCAAACTGCTTACCAACTTCCTCAAGAGTATGGTCGGTATTCATATCGATACCAAAACGCATACGCAGGACTTTCGCTTCACGTGCAGTTAAACCTTCTAATACATCGTTAGTTGCATTTTTAAGGCTTTCACTTGTCGCACAGTCAACCGGCAGAGCAATGGTTGTATCTTCGATAAAATCACCTAGGTGTGAATCTTCATCATCACCAATCGGTGTTTCCATTGAGATCGGCTCTTTAGCAATTTTCAACACTTTGCGGATTTTATCTTCCGGCATCATCATGCGTTCTGCTAACTCTTCCGGCTGCGGTTCACGCCCCATCTCCTGCAGCATCTGACGAGAAATACGGTTAAGTTTATTAATCGTTTCAATCATATGTACCGGGATACGAATAGTACGCGCCTGGTCAGCAATAGAGCGGGTAATTGCCTGACGGATCCACCAGGTTGCGTAAGTTGAGAATTTGTAACCACGACGGTATTCAAATTTATCAACTGCTTTCATCAGACCGATATTACCTTCCTGAATCAAATCTAAGAACTGTAAACCACGGTTAGTGTATTTTTTAGCGATAGAGATAACCAGAC
Organism: Psychromonas aquimarina ATCC BAA-1526; assembly: GCF_000428725.1. GTDB lineage: Bacteria > Pseudomonadota > Gammaproteobacteria > Enterobacterales > Psychromonadaceae > Psychromonas > Psychromonas aquimarina. The sequence continues at coordinate 31,603 of NZ_AUAM01000034.1, read as the reverse complement.
GCAGGTTGGCTTCTACCATCTCTTTTTTAGCGCGGCGTGCTTTTGCTTCGCCGATGCTCATATTGCGTGAAATTTCTTTTAAGTTGCTGATGGTAAGCGCGCTTTGCTCTTCAACTGAAAGCATTTTTCTTAAACAGCGGTGTAAGTCTTCTTCAAATTCACTAATACGTTTTGCGTAATCAGTACCGCTGGAAAGAATTGCTTCTATCCATGATTTATTAGTTTCATTGCCTTTGAATATGAAGATGAACTCTTTCTTAGGCATTTTACACTGTTCGACACAGATTTTCAGAGCAAGACGTTCCTGAACCCGCACTGTATTCATTGAAGAGCGGATAGCTTTAACCATACGGTCAAACTGTTTCGGGATCAGTTTAAACTGCTGGAAAAATTCTGCTTGTTCATTAATAGCCTTACGGGTCTCGGCATGACCGCGTCCATTTTTGGCTATTGAATCTTCAACAACTTTATTAAGTTTGCGAAGTTCTGCAAATTTTTCAGCAGCTTCTTCAGGACAAGGACCTTTTGGCCCTTCTTCTTCATCTTCACCTGCTTCTTCATCATCAGGCAGATCTTCATCTTTTAACTGACTGTCTGTTAATTCAGAGCCGATATGTGTCGCGCTGACTGCCTGGGTCATTTCATCATTCGGATCAACGAAGCCGCTGATTAAATCAGTCAGTTTCATCTCTTCAGCTTCGTAGCTGTCCCAGTTGTCTAATAAACCGGTGATGGTTGCCGGATATTCAGAAACTGAAGTCTGTACTTCTTTAATACCTTCTTCGATACGTTTGGCAATAACAATTTCGCCTTCACGTGTCAGCAGCTCAACGGTGCCCATTTCACGCATATACATACGCACAGGGTCTGTTGTACGGCCGATCTCTGATTCAACCGTTGCCAAAACTTGAGCTGCAGCTTCTACTGCATCTTCATCGGGAGTATCGCTGTCATCTCCGCCTAACATCATTTCATCTGCATCTGGTGCAGTTTCAACGACACGGATCCCCATGTCGCCGATCATTTGAACTATGTCTTCAACCTGTTCTGATTCAACAATATCTTGCGGCAGGTGGTCATTAACTTCTGCGTAGGTTAAGAAACCCTTTTCTTTACCTTTTATAATAAGCTCTTTGAGCTGTGACTGAGGTGTTTGAGCCATAGATACCGTCCAAAATAGAGTGCAAATAGGATATGTAATTGAAAAAAATACAAGCGCTCGATTATACGCTTATATTGTAAATTTTTCCAGTTTCATTAATTTTGTTTTTGTTCAACGAGAAGCTGCGCAAGCTGCAGCGTTTCTTCGCTAGTTAATATCTGCCCTGTACGGGCTTTTTGTTTTAAATATTCAATTTTTTGACTGATGTGAAGATTAAGAAAATTTTCTAATATATCTAAGAAAACAGCTTCATAATTTTCTTCTTCAACATCATTCTGCCATACCGCCAGTTTATTCAGCTGCTTACTTTCTGGTTTTTCCCGCCAGTGTTCAAGTAACTGTCCTGTAGTTATGTTGGGACTGACTCGACAAATTTCAAGTAACGAGTTTAATAAAGTTAAGCCGGGTAAATTCATCTCCTTAAATTCAGGAAACTCCGGCAGACCGTAAGCCATGCCGGGGTGCTGCAGCAGCACAGAAATGGCTAAGCGCATTGGTGTTACTTTCTGTTTGTTATCTGGCTTAGTTGTTTTCGCCGCTTCAGGCAGCAGTTTCTTCAAACCTTGTTTTTCAATGCCCAGTAACTGAATTAATTTTTCTTCCATCATTTGCCGAAATACGGTTTCAGGGAGCTTACTGATCAGCGGAATTGCCAGCTGCGCCAGTTTGGCTTTGCTGTCCGCAATGCTCATATCGACCTGACTTAACAAGTGCTGAAAAAGAAAGTCAGATAATGGAACTGCCTGCTCGATCAGTTTTTCAAAGGCTTCCTTTCCCTCTTTCTGTACTAAGCTGTCCGGATCTTCACCATCGGCAAGAAACATAAAGCGTAATGTTCGACCGTCCTGTATATAAGGTAGTGCATTTTCCAGCGCGCGCCAGGCGGCTGTTCTTCCTGCTTTATCGCCGTCAAAGCAGCATATAACTTCACTGCTGTGACGGAAAAGAGTATGAATGTGATCTGCTGTGGTGCTGGTGCCAAGAGATGCAACCGCATAATCAATAGCAAATTGACCAAGCGCAACAACATCCATATAACCTTCAACGACTAAAATGCGTTGAATTTCTTTATAGCTCTGTTTAACCTGATATAAACCGTATAACTCTTTACCTTTATGAAAGATCGGTGTCTCTGGAGAGTTTAAATATTTGGGCTCACCTTCACCTAAAACGCGCCCGCCGAATCCGATAACGCGGCCGCGCTGATCATGAATGGGAAACATTAAGCGGTCCCGAAAGCGATCGTAGCTGCCGTTTTTTTCTTTGGGGATCAGCATACCGGCATCAATCAGCTGTTTTTCTAAATCTGGCGAAACAGCAAAGCGTTTGCGTACTTCATCCCAGCCGTCCGGCGCATAGCCGATTTTAAAATATTTGACGGTTTCACCGGATAAACCGCGGCTTTTAAGGTAGTTGATCACCTGTTTACTGTTTTTATGGGAACGCAGCTGCTGCTGATAAAAAACAGTAATATCAGCCATTAACTGATAAAGATCTTTACGGTCAATATAACTGTTTTGTGGTGATGCTGATGAGCCGTTTTCTTCTCGCGGCACTTCAATTGACAGCTGCTCTGCTAGTGTTTCAACAGCATCAACAAATTCAATGCCGTCATATTCCATAACAAAAGACAGGACATTACCGCTCGCGCCGCAGTTAAAGCAGTGATAAAACTGTTTATCGGCACTGACAGAAAAAGAGGAGTTGTTATTACCGTTATGGAAAGGGCAGCAGGCGCGGTAGTCTTTGCCTTTCTTTTTTAATTTTACGCGGCTGTCAATGAAGTCAACAATATCGGTACGGGCGATAAGATCATCAATAAAATTTCGAGGAATGCGTCCAGCCATCTATTAAACCATTTAGTAAATTATTAAATTAATCCGTTATTCGGAACTGCTGTTAAGTGTACTTTAGAAACAAAAAAGCCCCAAGCTTATTGCTAAGCGTGGGGCTTTTTTATCTAACGAGTGTCAGAGTTAAGCTAAGCAGGCTCTTACAAGTGCGCTTACTTCACCCATGTCAGCTCGTCCTTGAATATCTTTCTTGAGTACTGCCATCACTTTCCCCATATCCTGCATACCGTTTGCACCCGAAGATACAACCGCCTGCTCGACTAAAGCTTTCACTTCATCTGTGGTCAGTGCTTGTGGAAGAAACTCCTGCAATATAGCAAGTTCTGTCTTTTCAACTTCAGCAAGATCAAGTCGATTCGCTTTTTCAAATTGAGTAATTGAATCTTTACGCTGTTTTACTGATTTAATGATGACAGCCGTAACTTCATCATTATTCAGCTCAACTTTATTATCGATTTCAATTTGTTTGATAGCAGCGAGCAACATACGAACAGTGCCCAGGCGGACCTTGTCCTTCGCCCGCATTGCGAGTATTTGTTGTTCTTTTAATCTTGCTTTTAAAGACATAATTAACCTTTATCTAATAATTAGTAAAGGCGAACGCGACGTGCGTTTTCACGAGAAAGTTTTTTCAAGTGACGTTTAACTGCAGCTGCTTTAGCGCGTTTACGTACTGTAGTAGGTTTCTCAAAGTATTCACGTTTACGTGTTTCAGCTAAGATACCTGCTTTTTCGCAAGAGCGTTTAAAACGACGAAGTGCTACGTCAAATGGTTCGTTTTCACGAAGTTTAATTACTGGCATGTGCCTATTACCTTTATGGTTACGGTCGTATATTGACCAGTTCATTTAAAATGGTGCGAGATTTTAATCCTATTTGGGTCAGAAAGTAAAGGATTAGTGTATTAAATATAGTGAAATAAATGCAAAGATCCTTAAGATCCTGGCTTTGTTTAACTGTCAATAAGTTTATTGCTGATAAGCAGGTGAAAAAAAACACTGTTACTCTATTTTTTACGTTAAACTAGCGCACTTTTTTCAGCAGAATTATTTTATTAAAGGGGCATTTATCATATGCGTATTTTAGGTATTGAAACATCATGTGATGAAACTGGTATTGCTGTTTATGATGATCAATTAGGTTTGTTATCACATCAATTATACAGTCAGGTCGAACTGCATGCGGATTACGGTGGTGTTGTGCCCGAACTTGCATCCCGTGATCATGTCCGTAAAACCATCCCGTTAATCAAAGAAGCTTTAGCTTCTGCCGGCTGTACTAAGGATGATATTGATGCTGTTGCCTTCACCGCTGGACCAGGTTTAGTTGGTGCATTGTTAGTCGGGGCATGTATCGGACGCAGTATTGCGTTTGCCTGGAATAAACCGGCCATTGCAGTGCATCATATGGAAGGCCACCTGCTTGCCCCAATGCTTGAAGAAAACCGCCCCGAATTTCCATTTTTAGCTTTATTGGTTTCCGGCGGCCATACCCTTATGGTGCAGGTTGATAATATCGGTGAATACAAGGTATTAGGCGAAAGTATTGATGATGCTGCCGGTGAAGCATTTGATAAAACAGCAAAATTACTGGGTTTAGATTATCCCGGCGGACCGCGGTTAGCTAAAATGGCGGAAGGCGGAGTTCCCGGGCGTTTTGTGTTTCCAAGGCCAATGACCAATAAACCAGGCCTTGATTTTAGTTTCAGTGGCTTAAAAACATCTACTGCAGTTACTATTCAGAAAGAAGGCAAAGATGCGCAGACACAGGCGGACATTGCCCTTGCATTTCAGGATGCGGTTATTGATACCATTGCTATTAAATGTAAACGTGCGTTAAAAGAGACCGGACTAAAACGCTTAGTTGTTGCCGGCGGCGTAAGTGCTAACCAGTCATTACGTAAGCAATTAGCGGTATTAATGAAATCCAGAGGCGGTGAAGTTTTTTATCCGCGTAATGAATTTTGTACCGATAACGGTGCAATGATTGCCTATGCCGGCATGCAGCGTCTTAAAGCCGGTCATTTTGAAAATTTGGAAATTGAAGCTAAACCCCGCTGGCCGATAGAGAAACTGTTAAGTGTGGCAGGGTAAACTTAAACGGCGAAATCCTATTGTCTATAAGGACTTTAGCTGTCAAAAATGAAAATGCAGGGCTAGGAGGGGAAATAAGCTGAGATTGTATTATTTACGCTTTAAGGTTATATAATTCGCGTCATATTAAAAAATACCTTTAGTTAGAGGAGCAAACGAGCTGTCTGCTCCAATTTTATCGCTTTATTTTTACTTTTTTTCCTGCAGCCAGACTGCCGCCTGTTTGGCAAAGTAGGTTAAAATACCGTTGGCACCGGCGCGTTTAAAGCAGAGTAATGATTCTAAAACACACTCTTTTTCTTTTAACCAGCCGTTATCAATAGCTGCTTTATGCATTGCGTATTCGCCGCTGACCTGATAGGCAAATGTCGGTACCTGCAGTTCAGTTTTAACGCGGCGGACAATATCTAAATAGGGCATGCCCGGTTTAACCATGACCATATCCGCACCTTCCTGAATATCTAATGCCACTTCATGAATTGCCTCGTCACTATTTGCCGGATCCATCTGGTAGGTGGATTTATTGCCGCCTTTTAAGTTACCTGCACTGCCGACGGCGTCACGGAAAGGACCGTAATAGTTTGATGCATATTTTGCGCTGTAGGCCATAATCTGTGTATTGATATAACCTGCGTTTTCTAATGCTTTACGAATTACGCCGATACGGCCGTCCATCATATCTGAAGGCGCAACAATATCTGCACCGGCCTGTGCGTGAGAAAGTGCCTGCTTGACTAATATCTCGGTTGTTATGTCATTTAATACATAACCTTCTTGATCAATAATTCCGTCCTGACCATGTGTGGTGAAGGGGTCCAGCGCTACATCGGTAATAACGCCTAATTCAGGACAAGCCTGTTTGACAGCTCTTACGGCGCGCTGTGCAAGGCCTTCTGCGTTATAAGCTTCTTCTGCCATCTGTGTTTTTATTTCATCTGGTGTAACAGGGAACAGTGCGATAGCCGGAATACCTAATGCGCTTAACTCTTTGGCCTCTTCAATTAACAGATCCACCGAAAGGCGCTCAACACCGGGCATAGAAGTGATACTTTCGCGGCGGTTTTTACCTTCAAGAACAAACATAGGGTAAATAAGATCGTTTACTGAAAGCTGATTTTCAGCAACTAAACGACGAGAAAAATCATGCTTACGTAAACGACGTAAACGTCGTGCAGGGAAACTTTGAGAAGTAGTCATTAATATTCCTATTAAGTCTGTAAATAAAAAGCAACTTGTTGGATGGTTGTTCTTTTGTCTGAATTCAGTGTTATAAACTATGTACTTTATAAAACTAAATTTATATATTAAAAAAGGCGCGGCTTGTCGCGCTTGTTTCTATAAGAAGCTGTTCAGTGCTCTGCGAACGAGCTTCTGCAATTGTCTGTGCAATAAAGGGCAGATACTTAGGTTCATTACGGCTGGATTTGGGTTTTGGACGCATTGAACGCGGCAGCAGGTAGGGGCTGTCCGTCTCAATCATTAAACGGCTGCCAGGAATAAGCTTTACCAGCTCTAAAAGCTCTCCCCCACGACGTTCGTCGCAAATCCACCCGGTAATACCAATGTGCAGATCAATGGCTAAGGAGCGCTCCAAATCAGCCCGGCTACCTGTAAAACAGTGTAAAACAGCATTAGGAAGCTGCTTGATATAAGGTTTTAATAGTTCAATGAAACGTTTATTGGCATCTCGCTCATGCATAAATACCGGCAGCTGCAGTTCAACAGCTAATTCCAGCTGCTGCACAAATGCGTATTCCTGTTCTGTTGGTGTGGAGTAATTACGGTTAAAGTCTAAACCACATTCTCCAATGGCTTTTACCTGCTTGTTTAATGCCAAATTTTTAAGGTGAGACAGGCTTGTAGAATCGAAGGTTTTTGCATCATGAGGGTGAATGCCTGCAGTGCAGTACAGGTAATCTGGTTCGGATAAAGCGAGCTGCAGAGCCGCTTCACTTTCTTTTAAACAAGTTCCGGTGATAATCATATTTGTCACACCTGCTTGTCTGGCGTTACAAATAACATCAGACAAGTCTTTTTCAAAACGTTTACTGGTCAGGTTTACACCGATATCTATCATTTAAAAAACTCTGTGATTTTCGCTGATTCAGTCTTGAAGTTTTTCTTCGTTTTCATCTTGATCATTGTCTTTGCGCACATAAAAACGTGAAAACAGTAAACCTAATTCAAATAAAATAAGCATTGGAACAGCGAGTAGTGTTTGAGAAATAACATCCGGCGGCGTTAATAACATGCCGAAGACAAATGCGCCGACCACAATATAAGGGCGTTTCTCTTTTAACTTTTCAGGTGTTGTTGCCCCGGTCCAGCATAATACTAAAGTTGCTATTGGGATTTCAAAAGCTAAACCAAAGGCAAAAAACAGTTTTAAGACAAAGTCTAAATAACTGCTGATATCGGTTGCTATGGTGACACCTTCCGGCGCTGTACTGGTGAAAAAGGAAAAGGCTAAGGGGAAAACCACATAATAAGAGAATGCCATACCTAAATAAAAGAGCAGGGCGCTGCTGACCACTAAAGGTGCAATTAATTTACGTTCATGTTTGTATAAACCCGGCGCAATAAATGCCCATACCTGATACAAAATAGCTGGAATTGCAATAAAAATGGACAGTACAATGGTCAGCTTGATCGGTGTAAAAAACGGCGTCGCTACCCCGGTTGCAATCATGCTTGAGCCTTCTGGAAGCTGGCTGGTAAGCGGGATTGCTAAGTAGTGATAAATATCATTAGCGAAATAAACCAGACTTAAAAATAGAACCATAACGATGGCAATAACACGTAATAAGCGGTCGCGAAGTTCTAATAAATGAGATATTAAGGGCAAGCTGTGTTTTGTCTGCGTATCGCTGGTTTCGCTTGAACTCATTCACTTTTATCCTGTGTAATTGGCGCTGCAGACTTGTTCAGAATACTATTTTCACCGTTATTTTCTGTGTTTATAGCTGATGAATTTAACTCTTCATTGCTGTTCTGATACGGGCGGGTAATTTCCTGTGCCGTTTTTTTCATTTCATCAATTGATTCTTTAAGATCCGGATCAAGATCGCTAAGACCCTGCTTGCTCGCCTTGATCATATTCTCGTTTATTTCATGCAGCTTTAACTCTTGAGATATTTCACTTTTGACAGAGTTAGCCATGCCTTTGGCAGTATTTACCCAGCGCAGAACACTACGGATAGCAGTGGGTAAGCGCTCGGGACCGAGCACTACTAAACCTATTACGGAGATAACAACCATCTCCCAGAATCCGATATCAAACATTTAAATATAAACCTTTTAGCTCAAGGCTATGCTTGATCTTTGTGTTTAGTTTTTTCGTTGAGCTTCTGTTCGTCTGCTGCGCTTTTTTCTGATTTGTCATCAACGCTTGGAGGAGTAGACTCTTCATCTTTCATCGCTTTTTTAAAGCCTTTTATTGCGCCGCCTAAATCACCGCCAATGCCGCGTAATTTTTTCGTACCAAAAAGTAGAACTACGATCACTGCAATAATGACCAGCTGCCAGATACTGATACCACCCATAATTTATTTCCTTCTCTTTCTATTATTTTATTAAACGGTTAAAAGCTTGTAACGTTTTATAACAAAGTTTAGCCCTTATTGGTATGGTTCCATGCCAGTAACCAGGAAAAAAATGCCGGTACTGCAAAGAATAAAGCTAAATCTTGATCTGGTTTCATATATGCCAGCGCAGAAATTATACTGAAAGTGAAACCTGCGCCAATATAAAAATAACTTTTACTGTTATTGCGCTGCTGTCTATTAATTGATTCTGTTAACAAGCTCAACTGCTGCTGTTGTTTTTTAGACTGCGACAAGTTGTGATAAACCAGCTCCGGCAGCTCCGGCAGTTTTTCTAACCAGAACGGGGCTTTCTGCTGCATTTTTTTCATTAATGTTTTAGGGCTGACCTGCTCTTTCATCCAGTTTTCTAAAAACGGTTTTGCGGTATCCCACAAGTCGAGCTGCGGATATAACTGACGCCCTAAACCTTCGATATAAAGCAGGGTTTTTTGTAATAAGACTAACTGAGGCTGCACTTTCATATTATATCGGCGTGCGGTATTAAACAGGTTGATTAGAACCTGGGCAAAGGAGATTTCTGAAAGTGGTTTTTCAAAAATAGGCTCACAAACGGCACGGATTGCAAATTCAAACTCTTCGACGGGGGTTTCCGGCGGAACCCAGCCTGAGTCGACATGCAGCTGCGCAACCTGGCGGTAATCGCGGTTAAAAAAGGCTAAGAAGTTTTCAGCAAGGTAACGTTTATCTTCATTATTGAGTGTACCGACAATGCCGCAGTCGATGCCTATCCACAGCGGATCTTCCGGGTGTTCATAGGAGACAAATACGTTTCCCGGGTGCATATCTGCATGAAAAAAGCTATCGCGGAAAACCTGGGTGAAAAAGGCTTCTACACCGCGTTCTGCAAGCAGTTTTAGATTGGTATTCTGTGCTTTCAGCGACTCGATATCAGAAACGGGAATACCGTAGATACGTTCCATGACTAACGCATTTTTTGTGCAGTAATCAGGGTATATTTCCGGAACGTAGAGTACTTTAGAGTTTAAAAAATTGCGTCTCAGCTGAATTGCATTGGCACCTTCGCGCATCAGATCTAGTTCGTCAATAATGGTTTTTTCATATTCCTGTACAACTTCAACCGGGCGCAGTCGTTCAGCATCTTTTAAGAAACGCTGCATCAGTGCCGCCAGCCATTTCATCAGCTGCAGATCGGCATAAATAGTTTTTTCAATACCCGGTCGAGTGACTTTTATGACAACTTCACGGCCGTCTTCTTTTAATGTTGCTGTATGAACTTGTGCAATTGAGGCTGAGGCAAGGGCGGTTTTATCAAAGTTATCAAAAAGCGCTTTAACGGGGCGGTTAAATGACTTCTCAATTTGTTTTATGGCCAGCTCACCGCAAAATGCCGGCACATTGTCCTGCAGATGAGCAAGCTGATCCGCATAAACCGGCGGAAGAAGATCGCGGCGGGTTGATAACATCTGCCCCAGTTTAATATAAATCGGCCCCAGTGACTGTAAACTTAGGCGTAAACGCTGTGCCAGATCTGTATTTTTGTGTTTGTTTTTTAACCAGAAAAGCGTCAGGCGCATCAAACGGTAAGATAAGGGAATGTGCTCTTTAGGCAGCAGTTCAATTAACCCGTATTCTATAACGGTTTTATTTATTTGATATAAGCGGGATAGTTCTTTTAATTTTATCATTAGATGTTCCGCGTGAACTTATAAAGGTGCTTAAAATGCTTTTAGAGTCAGCTGCTGAAGCGCTGCTCAATTCGTTTTTCTAATGCTTGAGTTTGTTTGTGCAGATCATTTACCTGTTCACAGAAGTACATCACCTCTAATGGGCCCGGTGCAAGTCTTAGCTCTTCTGTAATGTACTCTGCGCTGTGTTTTTCAATTTTATGGAGCTGTTTGACAGTACCTTTGTGGCACTGCTTAAGGTGATAGCAGAACTTATGGGCTAATACATCGCCGATTTTTGCTGAAAGCTGCTCTTCCCAGTCAATCTCCATTTCAGTCAGCAGCTGTGCAAACTGCTGTACTATCTGGATATCACCATCAATTTCAAGCTGTTCTGTTTTGATCAGACGAGTGAGCTGATGATTATTCTGCAGCTCTTTTAAAGCTGAGATATTTAGACGGATAAAGCAGTCCGACTGGCCTTCATATTTGGCCAGAATATCAATCTGCTGTGTACTGATTACAAAATAGAGTGGTTTGTTAATTTCTTTTAAGGTCACACTAATAATCAGACCGTCAAGTTGTTTACGTCTTTGTTGTGCACTTGTATCCAGCTGATGTAGTTTATTCACTCCGCTTTCAAGTAAGCCGCAAAGCAGGTTGTCTAATGGCATAATTTTCTCTATTTAATTAATGGTTAATTAGTATTTATAACCACGGTGTAACGCCACAATGCCGGCGCTGAGGTTGAAGTATTCTGTCCCTTCAAAACCGACATTATCCATCATCCCTTTTAATGTGTCCTGACAAGGGTGCATGCGGATACTTTCAGCCAGATACTGATAACTTTCGCTGTCATTTGCAATGATCTTGCCCAGTTTAGGCAGAATGTTAAATGAGTAAAAGTCGTAAAATTTACTCACCGGCTGATAAAGAGGTTTTGAAAACTCTAATACTAATAAACGCCCGCCGGGTTTTAAAACACGATAAATAGAGGCTAAGGCTTTATCTTTATCGGTGACATTACGTAAACCAAAAGCAATGGTTACTAAATCAAAGTGATTATCTGGAAAAGGCAGTTCTTCAGCATTTGCCTGGACGTAATCGACGTTGCCGGCGATGCCCATATCGCGGAGCTTGCTGCGGCCTACTTTAAGCATTGAATCGTTGATGTCGGCCAAAACAACATGACCGGTTTTACCCACTACGCGAGAGAATTTTGCGGTTAAATCACCGGTACCGCCGGCAAGGTCCAGTGCTTTCTGGCCTTTACGAATACCTGAACAGTCAATCGTAAAGCGCTTCCAGATTCGGTGAATACCCATAGACAATACATCATTCATCACATCATATTTAGCCGCTACAGAGTGAAAAACTTCGGCAACTAAATCTGCTTTTTTATCTTCTTCTACGGTTTTAAAGCCAAAATGTGTGGTATTTTCTAATGCATTACTCATGGTTTTCTCTTTGTTTGTGGTAAAAATGAGAGCGGAGATAATACCTGATTTTGTTGAAAATAGGATCATTAATCTTATTCGGCAAACAAGTGATTGTGTAAAATTTGTTTATGTTACTTTTTGTTACGGTAGAATTGCTGACTTTACTTTAGAATTCCTTTAATAAAAAATAAAATTTTGCGAACGATCACAGCTCTTTTAAAGCGGGCTAACATCCGTTTGTTAAGTCCGTTATTGTTTATAAAATATAACAATTTAGTATTTTAAACCTTACCTTCTGGAAACTATCTATGCTAAAAAATATCAATCCTACGCAAACTGCAGCCTGGTCTGAACTACAGGCTTTGTTTGATACTCATGCTGATATGGAATTATCTACACTTTTCAGCAGTAACCCGGAGCGTTTTAAGCAGTTCTCTCGCTCATTTAATGATGATCTGTTAATCGATTTTTCTAAAAATTTAATTACTCAAGAAATTTTCGATAAGCTTCTACAGTTAGCAGAACAAGTTGATTTAAAAGGTGCAATTAAAGCGCAGTTTGCCGGTGAAACGATTAATGTTACTGAAAACCGTGCGGTATTACATAGTGCATTGCGTAACCGCAGTAATACTCCGGTGATGGTTGACGGCGAAGATGTTATGCCGAAAATTAATAAAGTACAGGAACAGATGAAAGCATTCTGTGCCAAAGTACATTCGGGTGAATGGAAAGGTTACACTGGTAAACGTATTACAGATATCGTGAATATCGGTATCGGTGGTTCAGATCTTGGCCCGTACATGGTGACTGAAGCATTAGGTGCTTATAAAGTTGAAGGCATTGAAACACACTTTGTTTCTAATGTTGACGGTACACATGTTGTTGAAACGTTAGCTAAAGTTGATCCTGAAACTACGTTGTTCTTAATCGCATCAAAAACATTCACTACACAGGAAACAATGACTAACGCTCATAGCGCGCGTGACTGGTTCCTGAATTTTGCACAAGATCAAGCGCATGTTGCAAAACACTTTGCTGCTTTATCAACCAATGCCGAATCAGTTGCTGAGTTTGGTATCGATGTAGAAAACATGTTTGAATTCTGGGACTGGGTAGGCGGCCGTTATTCAATCTGGTCTGCTATTGGTTTATCAATTGCACTAACTGTTGGTTACGATAACTTTGAAGCGCTGCTTGAAGGTGCGCACGAAATGGATAAACATTTTGCGGAAACTGAATTTGCCGATAACATCCCTGTTATTTTAGCGGTTATCGGTATCTGGTATAACAACTTTTACGGCGCAGAGTCAGAAGCTATTTTACCTTATGATCAGTATATGCACCGTTTCCCTGCATATTTCCAGCAGGGCAATATGGAATCAAACGGTAAATGTGTAGACCGTAACGGCGATCTAGTTGACTACCAGACTGGTCCAATTATCTGGGGTGAGCCGGGAACAAATGGTCAGCATGCGTTTTACCAGCTGATTCACCAGGGTACTAAACTGATCCCTTGTGACTTTATCGCACCTGCTGTAAGTCATAATCCAGCCGGCGATCACCATGCTAAACTGCTGTCTAACTTCTTTGCACAGACTGAAGCGTTAGCATTTGGTAAAAGCAAAGAGCAGGTTGAAGCTGAGTTCACTGCTGTTGGTAAAACAGCAGAAGAGATGGAGGCTTTAGTAGCGTTTAAAGTGTTTGCTGGTAATAAACCAACTAACTCGATTTTAGTTAATAAAATCACGCCGAAAACATTAGGTCAGATGGTTGCTATGTATGAACAGAAAATCTTTGCTCAGGGCATTATCTGGAACATTTTCAGCTTCGATCAGTGGGGCGTTGAACTTGGTAAGCAGCTTGCTGGTCAAATCTTACCTGAGCTAACTAATGATGAAGCGGTAGCAAGCCATGACAGTTCAACAAACGGTCTGATCAATGCGTGGAAAGCCTGGAAATAAGTTATTAACAAATAATTTATTGCTGGCATAAAAAAGCAGCTGTTTATCAGCTGCTTTTTTGTATGTGAGTCTTAATGCTTATTGTAAATAAAATTTCTATTTAGACTCATCGAGCTGTCTGCTTATTTTCTGCATGACTAGTTCAGGTTGTAGTTTCTGCATGCAGATATTATTTGTACATTGTTTAATACTGCCGTCTGGTAAACATGGGCTGCATGGAAGAGCTAGTGAAATTATTTCAACCTGGTTGTCTGAATGTGCATAGGGCCCTGTTTGTCGATAATCATTTGGACCAATAATAGCGAATACCGGGGTATTCACTGCCGATGCTATATGTGATGGACCGGTATCTGTTGTTATTACGCAATCGGCATGCTCGATCAGTGTGATCAGTTCACTAATAGTGGTTTTTCCACATAAATTCAGTGCGTTATTATTGTTCGCTTCTTTTTCAATCCCATCAGCTAAGTTTTTTTCTTCTGGGCTGCCGATTAAAATAATTTGATGCGTTTCTTTGTATTGGGCAGTTAAGCTTTTAGCTAGAGTCTGCCAATGACTGGACGGCCAGGCTCGGTAGTTTATTGGATTTGAACGCCCTACATGGCTGTTCCCAGGGTGTAGTACAATATAAGGTCTTGTTAAATTGAATTTTTTTTGTAAAGGAGGAAAATCACTGCCGGTTAAAGTTGGTGCTGATTGTTCAACATTACAATTAGATTTGAGTTTACCTAGTCCTAATTTAACAATACGCAGCATTGCCTGGACAGCATGTTCATTATTTTGTTCTACAGGACCTTCGGTATATGGTAGTCCAACTTTATGTTGAGCATTTATTTTCTTCATTAAAGAGAAAAAATACGGGCTGTTTTCTAAGTTGATAATAAGATCATATGGGCTGGACTGGCTGTCGGAAATGATACGCTTTTTATCAGAGTTGAATAAAGTGGGGATTTTTTTATGTTTGATTGAATAGACATCATGAATCCGCGGATCATGTTTAAAAAGAGAGTGAGCTAAAGGTGTTCCCAGCCAGTTAATCTGCGTACTTTTAGGTAAATTTTGTTGAATTGCTGATATCGCTGCACTTGCAAAAACAGTATCACCAAGTGCGCCTGAGCGAATTATTAAGACCTTCATTGAGTACCTTTGAATTAAAATAGCCAATTTCATTAAATGACGATCAATTGAATTTAATAACTCTAATGTTCACTCATTAATGAATATCAACCATGCAGTTTAAGTCTCTTTTATTTTATGTACAAACATATTCGTAATGCAGTCGTCAATAAAGCGCTTGTCTTCACAGCTAATTTCAAGAATCTTAAAAATACAGTACAATGTATAGCTAATTAAGGAGAAATAGAATAAGTGATGTCTAAAATACTTGTTGTACGCAATGATAAAATCGGTGATTTTATGCTGGCATGGCCAAGTTTTGCCATGCTTAAAAAGTCGATGCCCGATATGCAGATTGATGCTTTAGTGCCTGCTTATACAAAACCCTTAGCAGAGCTTTGTCCGTGGATAGATAATGTGATTATTGATGATGCCTGTAAATCACAACAAAGCAGACTGATAAAAGAGATAAAAGCTGAAAACTACAGTGATTATATCTGCCTCTTTTCCACTACCCGTAATGCACAGTTAGGGCGAAAAGCTGGAATTTCCTATCGCCTGGCGCCTGCGACAAAATGGGCGCAGTTTTTATTTACCGATCGCTTAAAGCAGCGCCGTTCACAGTCGGCAAAGCCGGAGTCCGAGTATAACCTGGATCTTATTCGCCACTTTTTGCAAAAAAAGAATATCTCTCCAGTAGAAGGTGATGCTCCATTTTTAAATACTGACCTGCAGTTAAAAGAAGAGTTAAGAAACTCACTGTTAGAAAAATTACCCGCAACAGTTAATAAGTTGTGTTTTATTCATGCGGGCAGCGGTGGCAGTGCAAATAACTTGTCGCTGCAGCAGTATGCGCAGTTAATTCAGCTGCTGCATGAAAAGTTCTCGGGTATCGGCTTTATATTAACTGCCGGACCGGGAGAAGAAGAGCAGGCCGGACAACTGCAGAATTTACTAAAAGCAGATATACCTTCTTATCCGTATCAGTCTACTTTAGGTTTAACTTCATTCTGTCAGACAATCAGCTGTGCAGATCTGTTTATTGCAGGCTCTACGGGGCCGTTGCATATTGCCGGAGCGGCCGATGTATTAACGGCTGGTTTCTTCCCGGCTAAACGCAGCGCGACACCGCTTCGCTGGAAACCTTTAAATGGTGAAGGGCGGCATATCGCTTTTATTCCTGCCAGTAATGATAAAAGTCAGGAGAATATGCAGTCGATTGATATTAATCTGGTAATGAAAGAGTTATCAGTTTTCTTACAAGGCCATAGTTTTAACTAATCTAGATGGGAGCATACTGAAATGCTCCCTTTATACCCGTTATCATTCAAAATGCATTTCGACTGGTAACAGTATATATGCTGGGCTAGTTGTTTTTATCTGCTCTTGAATCGTTATTGCGAATCCAAAGATCTGCGTATTTGATAAAGGTAGAGTGCGCTGAAAGTATAGCAATCAGTAAACCTTGTTTACCGTCTAAAAAGCCGCGTTTTAACAGATACATCTTTACAAAACAGCCTAGCGCATGGGTAAAACCTTGTGTCAGGCTGGATTTTTTTCCTCTTGCTTGTCGTCCGTCTGCCCAGGCTTTTCCGTAACTGGCTGATTTAACTAAGTAATTTTCCATGTCACCGTAGGAGTAATGAAAAAGATCGCCGTCTAATTGAACTGTTTTTACATTATCATTTGTGACAATTTTTTCGTGAACAAGCGCATCGTTATAGCGTGCGATATTTTTCGGATAAACGCGGATGATTTTGTCAACCCAGCCGGAGTGCTCTAGAAAGCGCCCGAAGACCCAGGTTTTACGCTGTATTTTGAAAACAGTGTTCGTATCAGCTTTGCTGATCTGCTGCTGAATTGACTGCTGTAATTGCGGTGAAACAACTTCGTCGGCATCAATGGCTAAAATCCATTTGCTGCTGGCATAATTTTGCGCAAGCTGTTTTTGTTTACCAAAACCCTGCCAGTTTGTATGAGAGTAAAATTTAGCACCGTACTTTTCAGCAATATTTTCTGTCTGATCGCGGCTTCCCGAGTCGACAATAATAATCTCATCAACCCAGGTTAAAGAATCTAAACATGTGGGAAGGTTGTTTTGTTCATTTTTAGTGATGATAATCGCGCTGATTTTATTTTCTGACATTTATCTATTCCTGCTCTGTAATTATCTGATCAAACATTCTGGTAACTGACTCAATGGATATCAGCTGCATTGCATCTGCATCTTTTACCCGTGCCCGCCATGGAAGCTCACTAATGGTTTTACCGGTCTGTCTGGTGATCAGCTCCTCATAAACACTGACAACATGATTTAACTGTGTGTAGGGGCCGGTACGTTTAGGGTTGTGGTGGGCGTATAAACCAATAACCGGGGTATTAACCATGGTTGCCATATGAGTAGGGCCGGTATCCGGCGCCAGTAAAATATCTGCCTGTCTGATTAATGCAACAAGCTCAATCAAGGTGGTTTGGCCGATTAAGTTTTTAGCCTGCTGCTGAGTATTATTAACAATCTGCTCTGCTAATGTTTTTTCCAGTGCAGTTGGTGCTCCGCAGATTAAAACCTGATACCCCTGCTTGAGCGCATGGTTTGCAGCCGCGCTGTAACCCTCAACTGTCCAGTTTTTATAAGCTTTACTGGCTGCCGGGCTGATAATAAAGGTCGGTTTATTATTAATAAGGTGCGCCGCTTTTTGTTTACTTTCTGGCGGTAACTGCAGTTCCCATTTTACCGTTAAATCCTGTACACCAAGTTTTTCAGCAAAAGCCATAAAACCATCCAGTACATGCGATGATTT
Source organism: Psychromonas aquimarina ATCC BAA-1526 (assembly GCF_000428725.1). Lineage (GTDB taxonomy): Bacteria > Pseudomonadota > Gammaproteobacteria > Enterobacterales > Psychromonadaceae > Psychromonas > Psychromonas aquimarina. The sequence goes on along the minus strand of NZ_AUAM01000034.1, from coordinate 13,948 downwards.
AGCTGTATCGATTTTTTTGTTAGTAAACAACCACTGACTATCTTTCGCTCGTGCTTTATCAAATCCAAGTTTAATCTTAGCTTTAATCATTAAACTGACTAGGCTGGAACGTAAAGCCGCCTGCATATGCAGCAGGGCGTCAAAGCGATGATTTTTTAACTGTTTTCGTAACTGAAAATAAGCTTTCCAGCCTAATTTCTTATCAAAACTGATCACTTCAATATTTGCGAGGTTTTGCAGTAACTGTGCTTCTAATTTTCCCGTTACCCAGGTTATTTTAGTTTCCGGCCATTGTCTTTGAATTGCCTGCACACAGGCAACTGCATGACAAACATCCCCAATTGCACTAAGGCGCAAAATGCAGATTGATTTAGGTGCGGAGGTGAATAAGGGCATAAAAAACCTATTAAAAGAAAATATGAGGAACAAGTGCGACATTATGCAAAGGACGATTGCTAATGTAAAATAACAGACCTTCATTTATCCAAATAAAGTCATAAATGTGAAAATTAATAAATTAAACAAACAAACCTGTTTTTTTAACGACGATACTTTTTCTGCTTCGCTTTTTGAACATGATTACCTGCAGGCTAATAATCTGATAACAGGCAGTTCTGTCGGACGCGGTACAACCTGGTTTTTTCAGCACCAACAGAAAAAGTATGTGTTACGCCATTATTATCGCGGCGGTTTAATCGGCAGAATTAATCCGGATAATTTCCTGTATTGCGGTTTGAAAAATACACGTGCTTATAAAGAGTTCTCTTTATTAGAAAAGATGTCGCAATTAGGTTTACCTATCCCATTACCCTATGCCGGCCGTATTACAAAAAAAGCCCTGTTTTATCAGGCGGATTTGATTATTGAACTGATTGAAGGTGCAGAGGATTTAGTTGCTGTTTTAAGTCGACAAGTAATCAGTGAGTTGCAGTGGTTAGAAATCGGCCGGGTAATTCGTTTATTTCATGATAATAATATTTACCACAGCGATATGAACAGCCACAATATTATGCTGGATAATTCAGATAAAGTCTGGTTAATTGATTTTGATAAATGCGAACAACGGAAAAACGGGGGCTGGAAACATCAAACACTGGAGCGTTTGTTACGTTCGTTTCGTAAAGAGAAAAATATTAACAACACTTTAAACTGGCAGGAAACAGACTGGATGACTTTAATGCAGGGGTATCAGAGCCAGTCTTAATGGTGTTTTTTCTTCAAACAAAGGCGGGTAAAAATTCAATCGATTTTTTGATGGCGCCTTTGTTGCTGTTAACCACATGAACAGCAGCTTCTCCCTGCTGCATTCGTAATTCTGGAGCGCTAAATAGTTTCTGCAGTTGGGCTGTTATTTGCCCGCTGTCTGCGCAGATTGTACAGGCTTTATTGTTAACAAGCTCCCTGGTAATATCGGTGAAATTATAATAACTCGGGCCGGTCAATATTGGTTTTGCCAGTGCGGCGGGTTCAAGAACATTATGTCCGCCGACTTTATCTCCGATTAAACTGCCCGCCATAAAACAGATATCGGCAGCTTGAATTAAGCTCAGCATCTCGCCCATTGTATCACCTAGATAAACCTGTGTTACTTTTTCTACAGGCTCATTATTTGAACGGCAGACGGTATTAAAGCCGCTTTCTTCACTTAGCTTAAACATCGAAGTAAAACGTTCTGGGTGTCTTGGGACAAGAATAAGCAGTGCTTCAGGCTGTGTAGTTAATAATGATTTATGCGCATTGAAGAGTTGTTCATCTTCACCCGGGTGAGTGCTTGCCGCAATCCATACCGGCCGTGTACTGCCGATCTGTTTTCTAAGTTCAAAGCCTTTATTTATATCTTCCTTTGAGATGCTGATATCAAACTTGATAGAGCCGGTGATTTTGATTCTACTGCTTTCAATACCCAATTTTTGAAAACGTAAAGAATCATCTTTTGTCTGACACAAAATCTGAGTAATATCTTTTGATAATAAGTTAAAAACCCCTTGTACTTTGGCGTAACGGGAACAGGAGCGCTCGGATAATCGTGCATTGACAATAGTAATTGGAATGCCGGCTTCTGCCGCCGCACTAAGTGTATTCGGCCATAGCTCTGTTTCCATAATAAGAAGCTGCTGAGGCTGTATTATTTTGATAAAACGTTTTACTGCAAAGCTAAAATCCAGTGGCATATATCTATGTTCGACTAACGAGCCTAATTTAGCAGCCTGCTCTGCACCGGTGCTGGTGGTCGTGGTGACTAATATACTCAGCTCGGGATGTGCATCTTTGATTTTTTTTATCAGGGGAGTAGCCGCAATAACCTCTCCAACAGATACTGTGTGGATCCAGACCGGTGGGGCAGCTGAGTTTAAAGGCGAGGAAAAACCAAAGTGCTCTTTCCAGCGTGGCCCGAAGGGTGGTTTGCCTTCTTTTGGTCGATATAAGGTGTAGATAAATATGGGAGATATTAAAGTAAGCAGTAGATTGTAAATAAAAAACATAAAAATTAACCATTTCAAGCTGTATAGCAGTAGTATACCTGTTTTTTATATATTTTATTTTACTGTTTAAATGGATTTTATCTACGACTTAAAAGGGAGAATATAACGAATAAGTTTACAGGCGAGATTATCTGAGTTTTTCAGGATACAATGTCTCTGAAAAGGTTAGCTTTTGGAAAATGCTAATAGGACTGCAAAGAAAGTACTCTTATGGATAGTTGTGATATTCTTTCCCTGAATAATATTGTTGATTAATTTAATGTCAAATCAATTGTTTTCAAGGTATGGTGGGAAATTGAAGATATGATTATCAATACTCTATGTTCAGCGTTCAACATAAAGGACATTTTGTATCAAATTATCAAGCTGATAATGATATTCAAAGATTTCAGCTTGCTGGCACAAGGTTTAAAAGATAGGACGAGTCTCACTTTAGTGCAGAGATGCATGCTGACAGTCTAGAAAAACTCACGAAGGCACATAAAAAGCAATGAAACACCTAATAAAAATCAAGAGTCTTGAAAAAGCCATTATTATTTTCTTTGGTTTTTCTGTCTTTACGTCAAAAGCGGGGCTGAATATATCAGTCGTACTGCTCTTTATCCTCTTTTTTTATCAGCTCATTAGTGATAAAAATTATTGGACACAAATGGCGAATAACAAGATCTTTCTTTTATCTATTTCGTTGTATATTATTGGTCTGCTGTCAACGCTCGTCTACCCCTCTAACTTAGCGGATACGATTTATTTTGCCCGTAAAGCTGCTTTTTTATTAGTCATTCCTTGTCTGTTTATACTCAACATGGATGCAGAGAACAAGAGCCTAGCAATAAATTCAGTATGTGCCGGATTTATGGTAGCTGCTGTTAATGTTGCTTATCAGGCATATCACCTTGGTGCCTGGCATGGAGAAAGAGTCACTAGCTTTTTTGATCTTGGTCGCTGGTCAGAAATGCTTACCTACTTCCTAGTCTTTCTATTACCTCTACTATTAGATGCCAAGGAGAAAAAACAGAAAAGAATTCTATACCTATTATTGATAATCATTGGATATGCCTGTCTTATCCTAAGTGGCTCACGAGGTGGGATGCTGGCTACTGTCATCGTAACGGTATTATACCTTGTCATTTACAAACGATATGTGTTATTGAAGTTATCCGCAATTTTATTAATCGTATTGCCACTATTGATGTTTATCTTTCCATCAACAGTCAATGTCGTAGAAGGCAGAATAGCAAGTATCGCAAATACAACAACAGATGGATCTAACTCAGCACGAATTAAAATGTGGGAGTCCGGCTATTTATTTGCTGTTGATAACCTGAAAAATAATCCAACCACCTTCTTCTTTGGCACTGGGCTTATTGATTTCGAAAGAGAGTACAGTATATATATCAATAGTTTAAATGATAATATACTGAGTGACTATCCTGACTTTTCTTTTCGCGATAACCACAATGGTATTCTGGATGCGACAAATAAACTTGGTATTGTCTATGAATTAATGTTCTTAGTACTAATAGTACTCATCACTAGACAAATTATGAAAGCTAGCCCCAACATAAAATATTCGGGGTTAAGTGTCATCGTTGCCTTTTTCATTATTGGTATGTTCTATACTAATCAGCTTGAGTATCAAACCATTTGTTTTTTCTATTTTATATCTATTTCCCTACCAAGCCTGCAGGAGAAAGCTCATGCTTAAAGCCAGCATAATTATTGCTTTTTATAATAATGTAACAAGTTTAAAGATGATATTAACCGCTTTGAATAATCAATATGAAAATAACTTTGAGGTTGTTATTGCTGATGATGGTTCGGCAGAAGAGAACGTTACCCAAGTAGAGGCGCTTTCCAGAGATTACAACTTTGATATTCATCATGTTTGGCATGAGGATAAGGGGTTTAGGAAAAACAAGATCCTCAATAAAGCCATTATGGCGGCAAGCAATGAGTACCTAATTTTTATTGATGGTGATTGTATCCCTCAAGATCAGTTTGTCGTCGACCACCTGACTCATGCAGAAAAAAATGTTTGCCTCAATGGGCGTAGAGCCGATCTATCACCAAAGGTTAGCGATATTATTCGTCAAGAAAATACGCCTCACCCTAATAATCTGTTCAAGTCACATATGCTGGCGATCTTAGCCGATTACGCATTAAGTCGAGGTAAAAATATTGAAAAGGGACTGCGTATCACTTGGCTTCCACTTTCAAAATTCCTCAACCGTAAAGACAAAGGACTAGTTGGCTGTAATTTTTCAGCTCATAAAGAAGATATATTAAAGATCAATGGTTTTGATGAACGTTATGAAGCCCCTGGAATCGGAGAAGATAGTGATATTGAATTTCGTCTACGTCAGGCTGATATTCAAATAAATAATATTTTCTTTATGGCCAACCAAATCCATCTTTATCATAAGGAATTACCCCGTTCTGAATTTAATGTGTCTTTATTTCGTCAAGTACAAGAACAGCAACAGTATTTCACGCCATACGGCATCACTAAAGGATAAATAAATGATCCCCTTTTGCAAAGCATCAATCATAATTTCAATATACAAAGATACTGTCGCTTTAAATGCTATTCTCTCACGTTTGAATGTACAAACAGAAAAAAACTTTGAGGTTATTATTGCTGAAGATGGTGAGAGTAGCGAAGTTGCCGAATATCTGAGAGTTACACCATTCCCATCTTTAAAGATAAAACACACTACACAGGAAGATAACGGCTGGCGAAAAATGTCCGCTGTTAATAAAGCTGTCGCCAAAGCAGAGTCTGAATACCTTATTTTCCTTGATGGTGACTGCATTCCCCATAGCCGTCATGTTGAGACACATCTAGCACAGCAAGAGCCAGGTAAGATCCTAACCGGCAGACGCGTTTATCTAGGGCCATTTTTCTCAAAGTGGACTAGACAGAATCCGGATATCTTAAATTATATTGAAAACCGTTTCCTTTATCTTTTAGCTATCATTCCTTTACACCTCGACAAAGTAAAATGTTACGAATTGGGGCTGCGAAGTTATCTTCTCCATAAAAGAGCCAAGCACCGGCATGTCAGCATCGTCGGCTGTAATTTCTCTCTGTCAATGCAGGATATGTTGGATGTAAACGGTTATGATGAAAACCTGGTCGGTCCGGGAGCCGAGGATGATGATTTAGCAATCCGATTAAGAGCAATGGGGAAATCAGAGAAAAGTGTAAAATTCATAACCCCAACCTATCATCTTAATCATAAAGTCAACCGTCAAGGTTCTGAGAAAAACAAGGAAATTACTGCTGAATCACTTAAGAATAAGCAATTTTACACACTAAACGGTATTGATAAATACCTAAAATAAACTCCAATCTAAAAGCTGTCGATATGTAAGCGTCCGGCAAACGACACTGAACGTTTTTTATAAGGTAGATTTTCAAAAATCTGTGTCATTTCAGTAAAATATAGCAAAACAGGAATGACACATGGCAAGTAAATTTAACTTTAACGATGCAGTTAAAGATCTTCAAGGCTTTATTTGATCAAGTAAGGCAGGAAAATTCAGCTTACACTAAATTTGGCTTCCGGAAAGACTAACATAAGAGCATCTGTTCGGTATGAATAGATGCTTCATATGATATTTAGTCACTATGTTTTCTCTTTTTTGATAAAGTTTTGAATACGCTGCATTACCGTATCTGGCTTTAGATCTTTAAGGCATTTTAGGTGCTGATATGGACATTCTTTTTTAAAGCAGGGGCGGCATTCAATATCGGTGTGCACTATTTCAACATGCTTAGATAACGGCGGTGTATATTGAGGTGAGCTTGAGCCGTAAATACCTACAATATTACAGCCGACAGCTGCCGCAACATGCATTAATCCAGAGTCATTACTGACAACCGTATGGCAGCAGGACAGTAAGTCAACAGCTTCATTTAAACTGGTATCACCAGCGAGATTAATAATCCTGTCTTGAGCCGCTTCATCAACCAGAGATGCTATTTTGTCGGTTGTCACTCTGTCTTTTGCTGAGCCGAATAACCATACTTGATATCCTAAACTGATGAGCTCCTGAGCAATAGTGCCGTAGTGCTCCTCGGGCCAGCGTTTTGCCGGGCCAAATTCGGCGCCGGGACAAAGGCCGATTATTGGCGAATTTAGTGACAGGTTAAACTTCTCTAAAATGGTGTTTTTGATCTGCTCATTAATTTCCAGCTTTGGCTTTGGTAAAGAATGTATCTCTCCCAAACAGCCTGAGCCTGTCATTTCATGTTTAGGGTAAGCAAGGGATACATAACGCTCAACCATATATTGAAATGATTTTTTATTATTGCGTAAGTCGTTTAATAAACCATAACGCATTTCACCTTTCCAGCCGATTCGTTTGGGGATTTTAGCAAAGAATGGGATAAGCGCTGATTTAGCTGAATTAGGCAAAATGTAGGCTATATCATAATTTTCATTTCGTAATGATTTTCCTAACTGGTAGCGAAGCTTAAAATCAAGGTCTCCATGTCCTAAAGGCATCTCAATGGCTTTGTTTATCTGTGGCATTTTTTCTAAGATAGGCAGACACCATTTGGGAGCTAATGCATCAATGGTGCACTCTGGGTATTGTTCTTTTAGAGTGATGTATAATGACTGGGTCATTACCATATCACCGACCCATGACGGGCTGACAATGAATATCTTCATTATTTAGTATCCTGCTGCAGAGATGGGAAAATAGGAGTCATAGTGCTGGCTTCTGTTTCTGATAACTAATAGCTAAAGCCATCAATCGAGCCTGCATAAATGTATAAAAAGCACTGATAAAATTAGCTTGTAATAATACTTCGCTTAAAGAGAATAAATCACTTAACCTGCTTTTGTCTTTTGCTGAAACACTCATTTTATTTATATTACTTGGCTTTTCTAAATACATAATTACCGCGAATCTTGCGCCATAATCCGAAAACATCGGTGCGCGGGAAAATCGCTATACGCCTGATCTGGTATAAATCCTGATGCATGGCCAGCGGACCGCTGTTAGTTGCCAGTGCAAAATCATAACCTAATTCTTTTGCGATATCTTTTGAATCTTGATTGTGAATGCCAAAGGGATAAGCAAAGGAGATTAACGGTTTACCGGTAATGGCTTCCAGTTGTTTTTTGTTTTCACTGATCTCTTTGAACTGCTGTTCATAGGATAAAGTATCCAGCTTGGGATGAGTTAAAGTATGCCCGCCGATTTCAACATAGCCGGACTCGCTTAATACTTTTAACTGCTTTGCTGACATTAATTCTACAGACTTTTCCGGATTCTCTGTTTGTTCAACATCCCAGCGGTTAAATGATTCACCGGTAACTGCGTACACTACGGCTTTAAAGTTATACTTTTTCAGTAGAGGTAACAGTAATTCATAGTTATCTTTATAACCGTCATCAACGGTGATAATAACATAACGTTTCCCCGGCTGTAGCCTAGACACAGTGCCTGCTTCTTTTAAATCTGCAAAGGTTAAGGTTTCGATATTTAAACGCTTTAATAATTTGAAATGTTTTTCCAGCATCTTGATATCAAGATAAGTCCCGTGTACCCCTTTTTCAGATTCGTCTTTAATAAAACGGTGATACATAATAATTGGGATTTCCTGAGAACGCTTTTCAACGTAGGTGTCCTGATAAATCACTTCAAGCTGATCGACAATTTTCTCTAAATCATAATTTTGTTTAATTACTTCAGTCACTGCAGGTGCGCAGCTTGTCTGCTGCAGTGCTTTTTCTATCTGCGGTTTTAATAGAGAGAAGTCTACATTGAGTCCTTTTTTACCTATATCGCCGAAATTAGTGGCCATCGCCTGCTGGATATTATCCTGGGTGACATCACCAATAGAGCTTGCTTCGCCGATGGCAAAAGTAGGGCGCCCGCAAAGCAGGGATTCCATAGCAACACGGCCGGCACCAATAACTAAATCGGACTGCGCGATAATAGTCTGCACATCATTACTGTAGCCGCTGAATTCTACTTGCTTTTTAAACGGTTCAAAACGTTTATCCACTTGTGTACCGCTGATAATGCGTACCTGGTATTTATCTAAATCGATACACTGATTAAGCAGCTGATAACAAACATCACCTTTAGGACCGCTTAACCGTCCGATAATAGAGATTATCTTTTTCTTATTATCTGGTGCTGCCTGTACCTTAAAATCGTTACATTCAATACCGTTACGGCTGACCACCGTTTTCTGCATATCGACACCAAGTTCAGTTACTATCTGCTGCTGAATCGATTCGCAGACACAAATAACTTTGTCGCCCATGGCATGGAATTTTTTACTTGATGAATGTACAGGCTGGCGCCCGTGTACCGTCGTGACCATAGGAGTGCCGGTTAGTTTACAGGCAAGGTGGCAGCTCCAGCTTGAGGCGCGGGAGTGTGCATGTACCAGTTGAATATTGTGTTTTTTAATAAGATAGATTAAGTAAAAAACATGCCAGAAGCGTCTCGGCACACTGCGTTTATTAAAGCGCAGTTTAAAAAAAGGGCCGTTATGCTTTTTAGTTAATGTATCTGAGACATAAAAAATTTGATGTCCTCTCCGGCTTAGCTGGTTGCCAACGGTTGTTGCATAAACCTCCGCACCTGTTACTTCAAGCTGCGAAAGCGCCATCAATATATTCATCTAACTATCTCATTTAGAAATTAAAATAAAAAAGCAGTAATAACTCATTACTGCTTTTTCAACGGTTAAGGTAACGGCTTTATTTGTTAATAATTGCCATATATTCTACCGTGCCCTGTGCAACTGTTTTGAACTCAGCATCATATCCGGCTGCGCGCAGGTTAGTTAAATCGGCTTCAGTGAAGCTCTGGTAGCGGCCTTTTAAATGGTCCGGGAAGGGGATGCGCTGAATTTCACCTTTCTGATGGTATGCAACAACTGCTTTGCCCACTTCAAGAAATGATTCTGCCTGACCGGTACCCAGGTTAAAAATTCCTGAAACATTATTATCGAAGAACCATAGGTTTACTTTACAGACATCACCCACATAAACAAAATCACGTTTGTGTTCACCTTCAAATAACTTGGCATTTTCACCGGCATTAAGCTGATTATTCAGGTGGAAAGCAACACTTGCCATGCTTCCTTTGTGCTGCTCGCGCGGCCCGTAAACATTGAAGTAACGGAAGCCGACAATCTGCGGCAGTTTTTCGCCATGCTCTTCAGCATCCTTCCAGATACCACGTACGTACTGGTCAAACTGAAATTTGGAGTAGCCGTAGACATTTAACGGTTTTTCATATTTAAGCTCTTCTTTAAAAGTATCATTGCCGCCGTAAGTGGCTGCAGAAGAGGCGTATAGAAACGGAATATTACGCTCGATACAGTAATGAAGCAGGTCTTTTGAATATTCATAATTATTTTCCATCATGAATTTACCGTCCCACTCAGTGGTTGCAGAGCAGGCACCTTCGTGGAAAACAGCTTCTATCTGACCAAAATCCTGGCCGGATACGATCTGCGTAATAAAGTCATCTTTGTCCATGTAATCAGTAATCTGCAGATCAACTAAGTTTACAAATTTGGTGCCGTCAGTAAGATCATCAACAACCAGAATATCTGTAATGCCGCGCTCATTAAGTGATTTGACGATATTACTTCCGATAAAACCTGCGCCGCCTGTAACTATAAACATGCATTCACCTCTAAAATAGATACGATATTAAAATGAGTATTGCTGAATATTAATCAGCTGCTACGCGCGATTATACGCCTAGAGTCCGCTTCGGTGCTAACTTTTTATTTCAGCATCCGGCGGTTAAATATTTATCAATACGTAAATGAAATGTTGCATAAATTCAAATGTGTTTGCTAAATTGAGGGGGGAAAGGCGATATCTAATAAGGAAATATTATGCCGACGTTCCATTTAATTAATGCACATGATGCAAAGCAGCGCTCTTTAAATGAAGATGTGAAGATAGTTGATATTCGTGATGATAAATCATTCAAGGCAGATCATGTTGAAGGATCTTTTCATCTGACTAATGCCAGTGTGGCTAAGTTTATGAAGGAAGTAGATGTAAATACCCCTATATTTGTAATCTGTTATCATGGCAACAGCAGTAAAGGTGTTGCGCAGTATCTTTGTGATCAGGGATATTTAGATGTCTACAGTATTGAGGGCGGTTTCACTGACTGGCGAATTGTACATCCGCATGAATAATTATCAGGGCGCAGCCAAAGCTCTGCCGGTTTATTTGCTTTCAATATATTATAAGGGAAAAAATGAGTGTAATTGATACAGATAGTATTGATGCTATCGGTTTGGAAAAACAAGCGCGCCGTGTATTTTTAAGTATTATTGATGCGCTGGCCTGGGATGATCAAAATGTACATCTTTATACTCTGCAGGAGAAGATAAACACTTATCTGTTTTTTATTGAATCAGGAGAGTTAATTAAAGCGCTGCCGGATGCAGAGGGTTTTGATATTGCCATTGAGTTGATTTTAAAACATATGCCAAGTGAAGAAGCGGTCAGTTTTTTTGATAAAACCTCGCAGATTCTGCTGGATAAAGGCATTGTTTTTGTGTTCGGACCGAATAAAGAAACAGGTTATGCAGAGCAGCAGAGTTAACCGCTGCTTTTAAAGGGGCGACGTTAGCCGCTTTTTCTTTAAGGAACCGCTGCGCAGAATAACATTCTGCCGGACTAATAATAACTCGATTAAACTGTTCTGTTTACTAAAATGCTGGTGGATAAAATAAGCGCTGTAACCGGCTGCTAAGCAAGGCAGTAACAGGTTTAAGTCATTAGTGCTTTCCAAAACAAATAAAATACCCGCCAGCGGTACATGCAATACAGCGCCTAACAGTGCCCCCATACCGACAATAATAAAAAGCTGACTATCGTTTACTGCAAATAATTTGCAGAACAGAGCACCGCATAAAGCCCCTAAAATAAGGCTTGGCCCCAGCGCCCCCCCTGGTACCGCTAAGGCGATGACTGCAGCTGAGCTGATAAAACGAATAATCAGCCAGAGTGTGATAAGTGTGAGTGTCTGCGGTTCATAAAACAGATCTTTTAATAATCCATAGCCCAGTCCGATAGTTTCCGGGGAGAACCAGGAGAATATTGCGGTTATGAGTCCGGCCAGCAGTAGTTTCTGCCAGTAGCTGCCGCGGATTTTCCGGGTTAAGAGATCGATGCAGTTTAAAAATGAAGAGGAAAGCAGGCCGCAGAGCGCACCAAACAGCAGCATTTTTGCCAGCAGTAATAAAGAAAGAGAAAAAGGCACTACTGTAATAATAAAGGCGTAAATGCCCAGCTGGTGTGCAGACCACTGTGCAAACAGTGTGGCCGCTGTGACCAGCAGTAAAGTCCGCCATCTAAACTGACGAATGATTGTTTCATAGGTAAATAATATCGCCATAAATGGTGTATCAAGCATAACTGTGATGCCGACAGCCGCACCGCAGGCTGTTAATACCCGCAGTGTGTGGGAACGAACCATGAAAAACTGTCCGACCAGATTTGAACTAGCTGCACCGATATGCACTGCCGGACCAATTGCTCCGATAGCAAAGCCGGTCACTAAAGCGACACTGGCACTTAGAAATTGGAAAAGAAGATTTAAAAAAGGCAGTCTCCCCAGGCCGATATGAAACTCTAAAACAACATGCGGCAGGCCGGATTTTAGATGCTTAGCAAACAGGTAAAAAAGAATGATTAATAACACGGCACCTGACAGCGGAGGCAGCAGTTCGCTGCTTAAACTGTGCATATCCGGATAAACAGGGTTAAGTACAATTAAGCGGAAGCCGTAAACACTGGCCATACTGAAACAGGTGCTTAATAACACCAAGGGTAATAATTTAGTGACTGTGTATTGCGGATGGCTCATGATTTTTTATTTTTAAGGAGTCTTACGCTAAAGATAGGACACTATCTGCTGAACAAAGAGCTAGTTTAGCTGTTAGCTGGAAAATGAGCTTATATTTGTAAAAATATGTGATGTATTTGCAATTTTTTCATTGCATCTGCCCCTGTTCATTTGGGATAATCTCGCGCACTTAATACCCGCTGTTAATACGTAACTAAACCAAATCAGGAGATACAGATGCCTTCTCGTCAAGAGCTAGCTAACGCAATTCGAGCCTTAAGTATGGATGCCGTTCAAAAAGCCAATTCAGGTCACCCAGGCGCACCAATGGGCATGGCTGATATCGCTGAAGTCCTATGGCGTGATTTCTTAAAGCATAACCCTACTAACCCGCAGTGGGCAGATCGCGACCGCTTTGTTCTGTCTAACGGACACGGTTCAATGCTGATCTATTCTCTATTACATTTATCGGGTTACGAGCTGTCAATTGACGATCTTAAATCTTTCCGTCAGCTGCATTCTAAAACACCGGGTCACCCGGAATATGACTACACACCAGGTGTAGAAACAACAACCGGTCCTCTAGGGCAAGGTGTTACTAACGCTGTTGGTATGGCGATTGCTGAAAAATCTTTAGCTGCGCAGTTCAACCGTGAAGGTCACGATATTGTTGATCACCATACTTATACTTTCTTAGGCGACGGCTGTCTGATGGAAGGTATTTCGCACGAAGCTTGTTCTTTAGCGGGTACTCTAGGTCTTGGTAAACTGATTGCATTCTGGGATGACAACGGCATCTCTATCGACGGTGAAGTTGAAGGCTGGTTCACTGATGATACTCCGGCACGTTTCAAAGCATACGGCTGGCATGTTATTGCTGTTGACGGCCATAACAGCGAAGAAATTAAAGCTGCAATTACCGCAGCTAAAGCTGAAACAACTAAACCAACGATTATCTGTTGTAAAACAACTATCGGCTTTGGTTCACCTAATAAGCAGGGCACGCATGACTGTCACGGTGCTCCATTAGGCGCAGATGAAATTCTTGCAACACGTAAAGCATTAGGCTGGAACTACGGTGATTTTGAAATTCCTGCTGATATTTACGCTGACTGGGATAATAAAAAAGGCGGTCAGGCTGCTGAAACATCTTGGGATGAGAAATTTGCCGCTTATGCATCTGCTTTCCCTGAGTTAGCATCTGAATACAAGCGCCGTATTAACAGTGAAATGCCAAGCGACTGGGCTGAAAAATCAACTCAGTACATTGCTGATTTACAAGCTGATTCAGCAAATATCGCAACACGTAAAGCATCACAAAACTGTATCGAAGCATTTGCACCTATGCTGCCGGAACTACTTGGCGGCTCTGCGGATTTAGCTCCGTCTAACTTAACTATGTGGTCTGGTACTAAAGCCATTACAGCTGATGATGCATCTGGTAACTACCTGCATTACGGTGTACGTGAGTTTGCTATGTCAGCAATCATTAATGGTATGGCACTGCATAAAGGTTTTGTTCCTTACGGCGCAACATTCCTGATGTTTATGGAATACGCACGTAACGGTTTACGTATGTCTGCATTAATGAAGCAGCGTGCTATTCAGGT
>NZ_AUAM01000033.1 GCF_000428725.1 Psychromonas aquimarina ATCC BAA-1526 | reverse complement strand
TAACACGCTGTTGTTGAGCTCACAGAGCCTGGCACGAGCTGATAAAAGGTATGATTACCTGGGAAAACACCTGTATATCCACTCCACGACATTTTGATAATTGGAATACTTGGAATGAAGCTTTGTCCGCCGCCAAGCCCCATCGCAGTCAAAATCTCCTGCTCTTCGGCATCTCGTAATGCCCAGTTAACCCCGGAAGTAATTGTTCGATGAACTTCAAATGTAATCGGGAAAGCATTGTTGATGCTGTAGTGTTCAAGAAGACCGTCGGCTAAATTCCCATACTGATTTTTAGTCAGTCGATAAAATGGCGCTTCGAGCCGGGCACCAGCTAAATAGTCAGCCACCTTCAGCTCTTGCTGTGACAAAGCATTGTTAATCTCTCCCGCCTTCTTCTCCATCGACTGCGCCATGGCATCATTGGATTTAACCAGCTCGCCTATCGCTTGCTCTAACGACATAATTAAAAGTCCTCTGTTAAATGAGTAAAGTCGCAGGTACGCATAAAGGCACGTACCGAGCGACGCATATTATTAATTTGTGCAGCGGCCATAACGGCAAATGATTCGGCGTAATAGAGATTTATATCCCCCGTTGTATTTACGGTGATACTGCCCGGCGGCACGGCATCTAAAATCAAATCAAAGGCTTCAACGACCTTGGCGCTTTGATGTTTGTAAACCAGCACATCGCTCGGGTGACTGTCCACTGCAAACAAGGTGCCGTCTGCTAAGAAAAAACCAATCTCATAGGCGGTGATTTCCACATCACTATCAAATAACGCCGTGAGGTGAACCTGATTACCGGCCACATTAGCACCGCCGGCAATCGGCACTCGGATGATTTCATGCTGCAGTGCCGTCATATTTCGGTGCGGTACGTAACCCCGAGTACCTAATGCAACATGGGTTATTTGTAAACTGATACCTTTTGCACTGGCCTGCACTGCATTGTTCAGCCCTGCTTGTGTAACGGTCAATGACATTAAATCGCCCTCATGGTTGTTCTGTTAATCACGACACAGCTGCGCCCCTGCACCAGAGAAAATGTCAGCTGGTGCGCTATGAATTGCGTCTGCCGTTCTGTGTCTATGACCGGCTGCTCTGCTAAATACTGCAGCACCACTTTTCTGCGGTGAATCTGCACAGTCTGACGGCCGGCTCCCGCATGTAAGTGCTGTGCTTGTGCTAAGTCCCAGCAGTCTGCTGTCACCTCGCGCCGGTCAATATTCACATTTTGACGGGCAGTGCCCAGGTGCAGGGATTGCTTCTGTTTTAAGGTCCATAAAAAGGCGGTGTGCGGCAGGCGATAATCTTCCAGCTCCTTCATCAATTCACCGGCCTGCATATTAGGCTCAACATCAATGTAGATATAATTAGGCGTGGCGTGGTTATCAAAAACGCGGCCGGCAATCTTATGGGTGTCTAATAGTGTTTGATAATCGGACAGCTTCCAACCGGCTTGGATATTATCTGCCTGATATAAAATATTCTGCTGGGTTTCATCGTGCGTAGTTTTAAACTCAAGGGCTAAGCCGGTTAATAGTTTGTCTAAAGTACCGCCGGGGGAATACTGCCAGTATTCTCCCGGCGGCAGTAGCGCGGCAGCCGCCTGTTTAAAATCATCGCTAGAATAATCGGGCTCCATTAAAGCCATGTGATATCCCCTAATGTGTGCAGTTCATGCTCTTCCAGCTCAATAGCTGATGTTGGATGCACCAGGATGAATTCACTGGTTACCGTGGTAATCACTTGCGACAGTTCATTCGGGCGCAATACCGCACGACTGCCTAACCGGCTGTTGATGAATGCCTGCAGTGCGCTTTGAATCGAGGCCCGGGTATTTACATCACTGACATCTGATATAGATACCGGCACAGGTTTAAGGGTGGGCTGTTTGGTAAACACATGACAGCCCGCCAGTCTGTTGGCATCAATATGAGTCTGCACCTGAGCTTTGATTTCGGCTGATAGTAGCGGATTGTTTTGACGCCGGCCGATATACACAGTGACATGACCTAACATCGGCGTATTATCCAGGGCCCAGGCAAAATCTACATCCGGGTGCGCAGAGGTGGCCCAGAACTCATAATCAACTAGGCGCCCGACAATCTGCTTATCGTTAAAGGCGGTAACAATACGCTCGCGCCAATGCTCAACGTCTTCTAAATCTGCCCCGCCTGATATTTCATTACTGCTGATATTATCCGGATTTAACCCCGTAACAGCGGTAACCAGGTAAAGATTAACGCCGGCTGGCAGGTTGCCGGCCACACTGGTTTCCAGGGAAATCACCGGCACCGGCTGGTCAGAGTTAGTTGCAGTCGTCACCTGATACTCTTTGTTGTCCGCCGTTTTCAGCAGCGTGCCTTTAGGGATGTTCACCACGCCCTGGGTTAACTGAAAATTCACCGTACCGGCCGCAAACACAAAGGTTAAGCGCTCCACCTTAAAGCGGTTGGCCCAGAGGTACAGCCACTCTTCATCGGCGGTTTCCGGATTAAGCTGCTGAAACAGGTAGTCCTGGTAAGCATACTGGCCGTAACTCACCCCGGCGATGGAAGCAGCAATGGCATCAATGGCCGGATTGCTGACACCCAGCTTATTAGTGATGGTGCTTTTAGCACGGTAAAGGAGTGAAGCGAGACTAGGAGTCGGATTCATAGAGTAACCTGCTGTTTGCTGTTGTCGGGTAACGTAATATTGATAATACGAATTAAGCGCTCATTCTCAAAAAAGGTTGTTACATCGATATGAACGGCTGTTTTTTCATCGAGCAGCCACTGCAGTGCCTGGCGCGTATAACGCTTAGCACGGTTAAGGGTATCGGGCGTTTGTTTGCCGCGGGCCAAAGTCCAGTCACGACAGCCCACCGCCTGGATAAACTCCCCTGCCCACCAACCTTGTTTATCCTGGTCGGCATCTAACGGGTCGTTTTTTTGTGCCTGTGACCAGTTCAATAAGCTCTGCAGCACTGCATGCTCCAAGCCGTTCGGGCTGTTTACCTGCTCGGTAAATGCATCTAGTTCAAAGTGACTCATGGAAATCCTTATTATTGAGGGCCGCCGGTTATACCGCCGCCCGTGCCGTTTTCTTTATGTGTGTGCAGCGTGGTGCTGATACCGTCAACCACCACATCACCGCCGGTCATTTCCAACCCACCTTTAGCTGGTACCGCCCCGCCGCCGACTTTCGCTAAACCGCCGACCGCACAAATACCGGTAATGGTGGCATTGCCGTTAATCTTCGTATTACCGTTAATTTCGGTTTCGCTGTTAATTGTGGTTTTATCGGCATCAATAGCGGCGTTAACACACTTAACCTTTACGTCTTTATCAGCCGTAATATCCAGCGTTTGTTTAGTCACCACCTTGATACCCGATTCCTTAAAGTGCACTAAGTTGCCCTTATCATCGAGTATCGCTACATCACCGGGAGCAAGCTCCATTTGGTGGCGTTCGTCTTCAATACAGACCGCGATACCGCGCGAAGTGTCACCGCCGACAAACAGGGTATAAGCTTTGCTTTGGGGCAGTGGCCGGCTCATAAAACCGTAGTTATGCACCCGTTTAATACGGTCATTAGTGATACCCGTTGCCAGTCTCAGCTGAACAATCCCGGTCTCCACACGGGTAGAAATACCAGTACCAAACAGGTTTTTCAGACGGTTCATTATCGTTTCAAACACGGCTTATGCTCCAAAGGGTCTGAACAGTTCAAGACTGGTTTTTTCAGATGACTCATTGACGCTGATGTTTACCGTTTTAATCAGCAGGTTTTCTTTAAACTGACGCTTCTGCACACTGATAAGTTTGTTTAAAGCAAAGCCGGTCAGCTCCGGAAACAGTCCCGGCAGTGTCGCCGATACATGCAGACCTTTAGCAATGGCCATATTGCGCTCATACAAAGCCCGTGTTCGGCAGGAAGCTTCATCCTGAAGTTTGTCAGCGATAATCACTTTTTGTCGGCAGCGGGTAATGCTTTTATTAAATACTGTTGCTTCAGCACCATCCCAGGCGCCTTGAATTTCATAATGAAAAAACTGCTCAGCCCAGCTCTTTTTGATACTTATATTCAGGGTATTCTCGCCCATGGCTAACTTAATATTACGCTCGGTAAATTGTCCTGGTTGTTCAATCACCAGGACCCCGTTTTGTTCAATCAGCATAAGATTCTGCTGCTTAGCGATTTGTGCCAGGTTAGCCACCGGCGATTCTGCATTGATTTGAAATTCCGGTACCAGGGGCAAGGGCATCATCGACGGCAGATTGTTTTTAACGCCCAGGCCGAAGTCACTGACAATACTCTCCAGGAGCTGGTCCAGACGCTGGTTATAAATCGCATCAATTTTGATACGGCTGTCGATTAAATCCGCGGAAATTGAGCGCCCGCTGATACTGACTTTATCCTCACTGCCCGATACATCATCACTGACACTGTCTATTCTGCCGGTGAATATAACCTGGTTGTCGAGTTTGAACTCAACGGGCAAAGGCTGGTTAATCTCGATATAAGGAATCGTCACACTGAAGGTATGCGCTAGGCGTTCCAGTGAAAAAGACAGCGAAGCACTTTGAAAAGGCACTTGCCTGCTGTCTATAAACAGGGTTAGTTCAGACATTCGGCACCCTCAACAACCCGCTGACAAACAGCGGATGTTTGATAGCATTCAGTGCAGACAGCTCAGTACTACGGCACTGCTTTGACTGCGCAATACACAGCAGAGGACGTTTGCTGAAAACCTCAGTTCTGTTCACCGACTGCAGTAAGGTGTTTATTTTATTGCTCTGCTTGATAACCGATTCACGCAAGGCATCGAGGGATTCAACCAAAAGCAGGCTTTCATAATCGGCTGACTGAGTCACCTCCTGCAGGCGATCGTCAATTAACTTGCTGATCACTTTAATACTGACCGCTGCTTTATCAATGCTGTTATCGACAGCGTTTTCAACCGCACTGTCTGTGAAGGTATCAAAACTCAACACCTCCTCTTTATCCAACAGGTCCAGTTCTTCACTCAGCAGGACAATGGCAACGGTAATTTGAATATTGCAATGCGCTGAAACACTGCCCGGCTTAATCAACTTATGCATCAGCGTGCAGGCCGACTGCGTCATGCTCATGCCGGTTTTATTCGCCAGCGACTGACTGACCGTGGTCTTATTCGGTGATGCTTGACCCAACGATTGAGCAGAATCGGAGCTGTTGTTTTCAGATGCACTGCTCTCATCAAACAACACCTTTTTTAAGCTGTCGATAACAGCATCAAGATGAGCAGCATACGCTGCCGGTACATCAATGATGGTGTTCACGGCATTGATACCGTCTTGAATCTGATGATGTAGGCGCGCCAGCCTCATACTGCCTTGAGTAGCCCGGTTCGCAATAGACTTTAACGTATTCAGCAGACTGGTGAAGTCATCCTGCAGAGAAGTAATCTGTGCAGGTGAAGCCTGTTCAACATCACGCACAAACTGCTCGCTTGATGCGGACATGACATCCGCACTTAACCGGCTGACGGGTTTCTCATCCAGGTGCGTACTGGTTAAGACAACATGCTTACCCTGCTTTAAGAACTTAAGCGATAAAGTAACCAGTCCTTTCTTAGTACTAAACGACTGCGAAGAACTCTGATAAACCAGTGACAACTCGCCCAGATAAGGATGCTCAAGTGAACCGATAGGACTGTCTTCAAGCTCAGCAACAAAGGCGTTCGCATCCATCAAAGAATCGCCGCCGACAAACACAGCTTCCAGACTGACGGCCTTCGCCTTCGCGCCCATCACTTTAATCTGAGGTTCATCCGCATAGGGCAACTCAGCAACGTGCAGACGCTTGCCGTTATCCAATGTTGTCTGTTGAATATTAAACGCAACACCGTTCCATTTTGCGGTCTTAACTTTACGCTCCCACATGTACATCATCCTCACTCAGCGGCGCTGACCAGGGCGAGCAAATCCCAAAGAATTCGCACACCTCCCCCTCCGCACTAAAATTGCACACGAAAAATAACGAAGCAGATAAGATCCAAAACAGATCTAATTGAGATCGTCCTAAGGCAGGCATGGCGCGGGCTCTTCGAGGGTTAAGTCCATCTGATTTGCGTTAGCCACTAATTCGGGTTGCTTCGTAAAGTCAGGTTTTTCCGATCCTTGTTTTGGGGAGCGGATAATTTTGTCAAAAGACAGAGAAGCATTGAAAGTTGCACTGCAGTTCAGGTTCAAACACTGGCAGTATAATGAGCGGGTATTACTGGTAATTTGCTCCGAGGCGGCAATCCGAGCTTTCGATAAACATTCTGGGCAGCGTACAAGCATATGAACTCCTTTTTACTTGAAATTAATAGTAACCGGCTCAGGATAAATAGCCCCTTAAGCATGATTTAATCGGTTGATTTAAAATTAATTTAAGCCCCGAATGGCGGGCAGGAAAGGAAAATAAAGCTGTTCAAACCAACAGTTGTTATTATATACAGCATGCGGATGATTTTCTTCTTATTTCGGTAGGTTACAGGCATAAAAAAACCCACGGGTGTGGGCTTTTGGACTTAACAAGTATTAGATGTTCTCATCTCGGCTCGATGGCTAATCAAGCCCTGTAACTTGGCCGTTGTCATCTATGTCAATCTTGAGGTAACTAGGAGCAATACCCAGCCCTGGCATTGTTACGACCTTACCGACTAAAGCAGTAATAAAACCGGCTCCGGCATTAAGCCTGAACTCAGTGATAGGCAGCTTAAATTCAGTAGGAATACCTTTAATGCTGGCATCGTGACTAATTGACATTGGTGTTTTAGCTATACATATCGGAAGCTTAGAAAATCCAAGGGCAGAAAGCTTCTCCATTTGCTCATTTGCTTTAGCTGACATGTTGACATTGCGGGCACCATAACCGACTTCCGCTATTGTCATCAACTTACTCGCAATACTTGCGTCAGCATCATATAAAAACTTGAATTGACTCGCTTGCTCTGTTGCAGCTTCTACCGTTCTTGCTAATGCCTCAGCGCCAGCTGCACCTTGAGTAAATGCTTCACTGATCTCACAGCCAAATGCGGCAGTATTCATTACCGCTTGCTGCAGCCAGTCAAGTTCTTCTTGAGTATCGGTTGGGAAATGGTTAATAGCTACAACTACAGGCACACCATATTTGGTGACATTATCAATATGCCACTTAAGGTTACTGAAACCTTCTTTCAAACGCTCCATATCAGGAGCGTTAATATCTGCATCTGAATTGATCCCGCTGTTGGCCTTCAAGGCTTTAAGAGTCACGACCAGTACTGCGGCACTTGGTGCTTGACCTGATTCTCGCACTTTGATGTTACAGAACTTTTCAAACCCCATGTCAGAACCAAAGCCTGCTTCAGTAACAACAAAGTCTGCTAGTTTAAGTGCAATTTTATCGGCAATAATAGAGGAATTTCCGTGCGCAATATTCGCAAAGGGTCCTGCATGTATAAAACAAGGCTGGCCTGATACGGTCTGCATTAGTGTAGGCTTAATTGTCTCGGCCATAATGGCAGTCATGGCCCCTGCAACACCAAGGTCGGTTGCTGTGATCGGCTTACCTGAAAAATCTAATGCTAATACCAGACGGCCAATTCGCTGGCGCATATCAGACAGATCATGACTTAATGCTAAAATAGCCATTAACTCCGAAGCGGCAGTAATATCAAAACCAGAATCATGCACAGGACCATTAACCGGCCCCAAACCAACGGTGATACTTCTTAAACTGCGTTCATTATGATCAACGACCCGGCGCCAAAGAATATGTTGCGGGTCGATATTAAGCGCTGCTTGCCCGGATTGTCGAGTGAACTCATCAGCACCTAACCGGTCTTCATGAAATAATCTTGCATCGAGCGCAGCCGAAGCGAGGTTGTGGGCACTACTGACGGCATGGATATCTCCGGTTAAATGCAGATTCAACTCCTGCATCGGAACGACCTGTGCGTAACCACCGCCTGCTGCACCGCCTTTAACGCCGAATACCGGACCCATGCTAGGTTGACGAATACAGGCACAGGCTTTCTTGCCTATATGTCCAAGCCCCTGGGTCAAGCCTATAGTGGTGACTGTCTTTCCTTCCCCGTAAGGAGTTGGCGTTACCGCCGTAACAATAATGAGTTTGCCGTCCTGCTTGGCTGATAAACGATCTAGTAGGCTAAGTTCTACCTTAGCTTTCGCATCTCCAAATGCGGTTATTTCATCCTCTAAAATGCCAAATTGATTGGCAACATCGGTGATCTTCTTTCGTGGTGTTTGATTCGAAATGTCGATATCAGTCAGCATTGTTATTTAATTCCTAACATTATTATTTCATATTTCAATTAAGTTAAATAACCGAATGTTCGGCAGGAGCATACTAAGCGAAACGAGGCAGGAACAAAAGTAGTTCAATGATAGTTGTGAGTATTTTTAGAAACCCAGATCAATAAAGGTTTAAAAAAATCCAAAATCACAAAAAAACTGGGACAACCAATAGGTTATAATCATTGGCTTATGCTTTAACAGCTATTGGATATCCACTATTTTTATTATTTATTACGCGGCAAACGAGAATCTATTTTCGAGGTAATTTTCTACTAATTCTAAAGTAGCGAGAGTGGCTGATTCTAGGACGTTAAATACAAACCAACAATAGGGATCGTGCTCATACCAACGCAGACGATAAGAGTCGAAACGAAAGTCAAAAGCTTTTTCTGTGGTAAGAAGGCTTGGTTGTTCTTGCTCTACCAAATCTATTATATCGATTAAAATAGGCTCCCTAATTTCCTGGTCCATTTCTTTAAATGAATCCAATCTTTTCCCCAACCGAGGCCACCTGTCATACCATCTACTCATAAGAACCTACTTATCTATTTAGATTGCCAGTTGTACAACAAATAATTTTAAAGTCGCCTTACCTCAATTTTTTATTATTCAAACAATTCACGGTGGGTTTCCAACGCTTCAATTAAATGTTCATAGAGTAGCCTATTAACACTTCTATCATAAACAGCATCTACATAATCTTTAAAAATTGCTCTTATCTCACTTTCATTACAATCCAAATGTTCAAAATATGAGCCACTGTGCTCAATAGAATCTGAAATATCTTTTAGTACACTAGCAATAACTTGGTTGTGCGGATTAACAACTCTCCCACCAACCAGGTTTGCTAAATCCGACGTTAATTGAGCGGCTCGTACCAAAGGTTTAAATTCCAATGACAGATAATTACTTGTTAATGGATTTATATCAAACTCATACACAGTTATCATTTTTTCTCACAAACATCACAAAATAGTCATAGATAAATGGTAGTTAATATTAAATAAATGAGTTATTTTTACTGGTTGTTATTCGACCAAATTGTGACGCAGAGCAGATGAGAATTCATACCTGGATTTATTTAAAATAATTAAATTAAGAGAGTTGAGGAGAAGTATTGAACCCATTTACTCCATTTTGCTAAGTTTCAGACATAAAAAAACCCACATTCTGTGGGCTTTTTTATTCTAGATATCAATAAATTATTTCAAATTTATCGCATCTATTCCTCCGTTACTCCACTGAAATCTATCTGAAGTACTTGTATTAATATATAGCACCCCGTTATTTGATAAAGCTAATTTTCCAGGTTTTACATAGCTCCACACTGTTGTGCGCGTGTTTATATCAACTGCATAAACCCGTTTCTCTGTGCTAACAAATATAATGTTGTCTGTTACAATCATATTACCGAAGAAACTACTTAGCTCAGCCATTTCTGGAGGTGTCCAAGTCCACAATATGTCTCCGCTGAATTCATCGCGAGCTTCTAATTGAAAAGTTAAACTATTTCTCGTATATAGAACATTATTTGCAAGTACTGGATTTGTTTTAAAAGCACCAGATACAGCCCAATTAACATTCAAGTCTTTCGTATTAAAGCTTACCAGTTGATTAATACCAAAATCAGAACCAAAAGCTGGGTTATAGTTAGAAGGCTGATTAATAGCAAAAACTGTATTATCAGAACCGATAACAGGTGATCCTTTAGTAGATAGATTAATTTCCTCAGCAGGATAGTATGAATCAGTAATCCGATTAACAATCGCACCAGTATTTTTATTGATTATCACCAACCCAGCATTACTCGTTTTTTCATTGAAGGCATTGAAAGTGTTGCCCTCGTAAACATAGGCATTATTGGCATCAACAGCTGGTGTCCATTCATAGCTAGTACTCAAATCAGTAGACCAAATAGAAGTTCCATTTGCTCCATTGAAGCTATTCAGCCCACGAGTCCAACCATCCCAACCAGCATTTGCATAGACGACACCATTATCGACCGTTGGAGCATAATTACTTTGCGATAAAGAGTGAGATACAGTTTCAGTGTTAAATAGTTCTGTTCCTGTCTCGGCAGCGAACCCCCACAGAAACTCAACGGAATCGGTTGCGTCGCCGGCAACAACAAAGACTTTACCATTAGATACTGCCGGCGGATTTAATATACCAATGCTCCCGAAGTCATGCTGCCATTGCACACTAGCATTTTCTTCTTTCAAGGCATGCAGTGTAGCGCTAGACTCACCCGAACTTTCAGTCGAAAAATAGACCATACCATCAGCAACTACGGTAGGGCTAATTACAGTATGCACGTCTCGACTCCATCTCCAGCGCAAAGAAAACTTATCTACATCAAGTGTTACCGGTACATAACCTGTATGTGCTGCATTTCCTTGATATGTTTCCCAATCATTTACATTCGCCCAAGAAGTAAGGGGAGTTAAATTCGTGGTCGATAAAATTTCTATATTATAATCAAGAAACGAGGTTGAGTTCTCAATTGGTGAATTACAGGCTGAATCGCGACACAGCTTAACTTCGAAACGCCCAGTATAAACTCCAGCAGCCAAGTCCTGTGATATATCCATATCCACCTTATATGACATAGGGCCAACCTGAATCAGGCTCATACCTGGCTTAACTACCCCGACTTTGTCAATAACATAAGCATAAACATATCCTTTAACTTCACTATTAAGTTTTGCAGTAACAGAAAAGGATTTTGCATCACCCATATATGTATTTTCCGTAATAGTACTTGGCGTAAACGTTAAATAACCACTTGTAGTACTTGTAGCACTTGTCGCACTTCCTGAGCTATCACCTCCTCCACCACTTCCACATGCTGTTAGATTCAACAGTACAAAAAACAGCATTAAATATTTCTTCATTCTTCTATCCTTAATTAATTTTATCCATATCGAAAGTGGGAAGCAGCTCAAAGTAGAACATGGCGATAATTTATATGTATTTGACCAATCGCATACAACACAGCTTTTTTGGGAGGAGAACATTAAATGTTTAAATGCAATCTCACAATGTAAAACAAACATTTATTTGATGTTGTTCTCATCTATATACAATAAAATTCAAATACGTACCCTAGTATTTTTTATAATCACTATTGGGTAATTATTACGCTAAATCTTAGTTACCAACGCTCATCCCCTTTCACCTCTGCTTTAGTTTCAATTAACTCAACACCGTGCTTTTCTGCCCAGGCTTTCACCATGGCTAAACGGCTGGCAGTGTTTACCTCAATTGAAGACAATGCTTCGTAATCTGCTGATGGAGCACAATTAAAATCACTGCCATAGTTATGCAGTGCACTGTAACTGGTACGCCAGCCTGAATCCCGGTAGCACAGTTTCAACTTATCCCCGCGTTCAGCTAAGGCTTCATCTAGTTTTACCATGTCATAAATACGGTCTTTCCTTGATTTACGACTGTGCACAGGGGCTAATTCATTACTTTTTAATTTCCGTGCATTAGCAGGTGTATTGATCAAATTCTCAATATACAAACACGACATATCACGTACATCTTCCCAAATATCGACAGAATAACTGCCTCTATCTAAATATGACTGCTTCAATTTGGCTTTTCTCTGCCGCTTTATGTCCCCCTTAACGGTTGTTTCAATAACCAGGGTTGAACCCAGTAAAAAACGTTCAAAATCAGGTACCGAAACAGGCTCACCTTTCTGTTTAAATTCCGACCACAACCCTAATATATCTGGGTCCGCGAGACGTTCGCGTACAGTTATTGACAGAACTCCAAGGGAAAAACTGTCGTTTTTCTCAAGAGGTGCCGCACTCCCTTTCTTCACTATCGACCAATTACCGTCATGTGTAATCATCGTTAATGAACGGCAAGAAAGACCTTTTAAAACCTTAACAGCCTCGCCGTTATCATTAACTTTCGGGCAGTAAGCTATCTGCACAGGCCTGTCACTGCGCTTACAATGCAGTCCGCCCATCGCATCAATAAACATGCTCCAGTTGCCGGCATCGGCAGCAAAGCGCACCAGCTCTACCGGATCTTTTTCGCGCTTTAAGGTGAAAAAATCTTTAATCTCAGGAGTGTATTTTTCACCAGCTTCTTTCGCTTGCTCCTTAGCAGCTTTCACAACAGGATCCTGCTCTAGGCGCCTTGATTCACGGTAAACAGTAACAGGAGGACCACCTATCTGTTGAAACTGACGAATACGATGCAGCTTTGACCACGCACAGGCAGCAAAGGCCAGCTTGTTCGCGGGCTCGCCATCTTCATTATTCTCCACCTGATAACCATCCACATTTTTAGCGATATATTTGGCGATATAAGCAGTGGCACTGCCAAACTTTTCATCAATACGCACATATTTCACACGTTTCTCTATGCGCTCAGTCAGAGGAGTAATGAGCAGCTTCTCATCAAATTCACTTAGCTCTGGAAACCAATATTCCTTAGATGCTTTTCTTACAACCAGCTTATTCCATGCATCAAACTCATCATTATTTGCATTCAGCTCTTCACGGTCGGCCTGGGTGAAATAATCAGAAATAACAAAGCGGATAAACTGCTCTTGTTCCGGTTTAAAGAAGAAAAGTGCATGCCAGTGTGGTGCTGCATCATGGTGGGGTTCACACACTCGAAAGCCGGCTAATTGAATACCGTGATTACCCAGCTTAGTACGGACCCGTTTCCAGACTGAATTTAAGTAGTCTTGTGTTTCTCTAGGTGAGGCGCCTTTGTATTTGGGATTGTCAGAAACCTTGCCATTGGCTTTGGTTCTGCAGGGGTGATATTGCGAGGGGGCGGTAATAGTAAAAAACCCGCCGATTAAATTATTCTGCTGCGCCCAGTTTTCAAAGCCGCGCATTCTTACCATTAAATCATGACGGCGCAGTTCGGGGTTAGAAATTGAGCCTTTATATATATCAAGCATTTCATGCTCTTCGCCCGTCACATCATTGCGGATAAGCATGCTTTCAAGCATATCCATATTGGCGACGTGTCGTGCATGCGCATCTCGCAATGCCTGCTGGCTAACATAGTTAGAAACACCTTTGCGAACATAACCACGTACTATCTGGCAATGTTCGCAAAACTGTCTGTATGCATTCTCTATCTTCTTTTTCCACCACTTAACATCAATTAACCGCCTGACATGATATTCAGCTTTTACCTCTACTTTCCTAAGTTCAAACTCCTCATCACTTTCATTAACTTCCTGCTCTAAATGCAGGCCAGGCAAATGCACGACAAAACCCCATTCATCAGCAATCGCCTGAGTCGCTTCTACACGTATTTTGTGGGAAAGACCAGAGCCTTTCATATCAACCATGGTCTGCAGGCAGGCTTCAGCATGAAACACCGCCTGCATTTCCCGCCCGGTTTCACTGGCTAACAAGCGCAGATCAACAGGAAAGCTTTTAACTGAACGTTCAACTGTTTCAACCACCTTGCGAAACCAAATGTTGGCACTGCGTGCAGTACCGCTTTTGCTCATGTGGTAATCCCATTTCTGAACATACTGCTTATAAACAGAAGCGGCTAACTCAACAGGCAGACAGGCATTGAGTTTTTCAACGGCATGCTTTTCACAAATGCTCCACTGGCTCTGGGTTCCACAGTGGGCATTTTCTAATGTTTTTTCGGGGAGTTCTTGAAAGGCAAGTTTATACAAGGCGACCGCCTGTGAATGCATCGAGAATATTCACATCACAGTCAGCCAAATAGATCACAGCGAAATAGAGTTTATCCAGTACCGGCACACTCATTTCACTCACGCGTAACTGCGCCACATGTTTAGGTAGATCGCCCTGTCTGCAGATATAGGCTTTTTCATGCTCAGGTAAATCATCCCAAGCACCAGGGCGAGCTTTTAACACCAGTTTTTTAAGCTGTTTCTTAGCCACAGAAACCTACCCAAAATCACTGAATGACAGTTTGCTGAACAAACCAGCGGCGCGCTGAATGCGTTTGATGGTATTAAAAATTGCCTTACGGGTATCTGGCTTCATATCTGACAACGGCTTATCAGCAAGCCGGCTGTGGAATCCGGCTTCTTTACAGAACATGACCCGCTCTTTTGCGGTTAATGAGTTCCACATGTTTTCACCATAATTAACGGTGCTCTGTGAGCCCATCATTGCGTGGATCTGCGTAAGGTGCTGGCCTGCCACTTCCGGCGATGCGACATTTTCAAATCTCATACCGCCCCCATTGCTAAATCTTTAGCATCCGCAACCAGTTCAATTAACAGATCTTCCAATATTTTTAACTGCTCAAGCGACGTTGGTTTATCTAAATAAATCTCCTCAGTAAAAACCACATTCGGATTTTTATAGTCAGAATCGGCAGGCTGCACACGCACATTGAGCTTTTTTACATGCGGTGAATATGAGGTCTGGATATGCAGTACCTCTGCATTCAACATCGCCAGCGTCATAATGGAGTTCACCATACTGTAAACCGCATCCTCGCTTTCACTGTGCGTGTTCACTGTCGGCACAGCTTTAGCAAAAGCTGAATCCATACCCAGTAGCATGGCACGGTGGTTTGTTGTTGAATTATTATTTTCTACTCGCATAACTAAACTCCTTTCAGTAACGGATGTTTCTGTGCCGGTGATAAATCAGGTGATACCGCCTCAATAAAGGCGCGGCGTTCAAAACGGCTCAATGCCATGATTAAAATAAACGGGGCTGTTGCACCCATTTTTAAAGCTGTGCTATATTCGTTGGACATAATTGAATCTCCAGATAACGTTATGTACGTGATAATCAGAGTTCCAGCTCTGGTTATCACACTCTTCTCACTTTCTTATTTACTCCCTAAACTAATCCCGGTGCACCATTGGTAATAACAAAGTCTGTTGCCATGGATAAAAACGGCGCTACTCCACTGGTTTTGTTTTCAAGGTCATTCATCAGCAACACTAAATTACTGACGCTTTGCTGTGCGCTTGCCAGCAGTTCATTTCGTTTTCTTCGCGGTAAGCGGGTTTCGCCGCCGTTCTCTAATGCAAGGCGGGACAGATCACCGGCATTCATGCTGTTTGTTAAAGCGCGTTTTACTAATGTTTCCTGCTCCCCCTCTCGGCTGACATTTACCGCCACCATATCCAGTGAAAGCAGTACGCTGTTCAAAATCGCATAGTTGCCGCTGTCTTTAGTGATCAGCACTAAATCATCAAGTGCTAAGCGGTGCTGTTGAGCCGGGTTTAGTTTGTTACGTAACAGCGTGGAGTTAATCCCGGTGTTACGGGCTATTTCCTGCATGTTTTCCTTATCTGAAAATGCAAAGCAGGCGTTATTGATGGCCTGCTGTACAGACTCACGGAAAGTGAACATTTCATTTGTTGGTTCGCTCATAGATACTTAACCTCGATTGAAAGAGCAGTTGTTATGCGGTTTATCAGCATCGGCTTCCATACAAAACTCCGTCAACTTCACCATGTTGATATAACGAGTGCCGCGTGTTTCATGCTGAATAACAGGCAGCTGCCCTTGAAGAATTTGATTGCGAACAGAATCAACAGTAATTCCCGTGCGCCGAGCATATTCGCTAAGGCTCAGCATCGGGGTGTCGAATGAGACGATCATGTTCATAATTAGTCCTTATTAAAAAGGGAACGGTTATCAGCACAGATCACTGGCTGACACTAATGAGTTTGTGCTGACTGCCAATCTTCTTTAGCTTGCTGACGAGCATTAAAGATAGCGATAGCAACATCTTTCAGCGTGACCATCCAAGGAAGGCGGTTTCGCAGCCGGTGTGCTGGAAAAGGGAGCTCTCTTTTCGCGGCCTTTGCAGCCGCAACACGAGGTATCATATTCAATACCTCTTTTGATATTTCTTTAAGTGGAATCTCAGAAGCCCCAAAACGCTCAATGAGTTCCCTCTCAATTTCAGCAATCTCTGCTTGTTTCATACTTGTATTCATAACTCAGCCCTGTATAAATGTTAATGAATGCACCAAAATGCAACCAAATGCAACCAAATGCAATCATATGCACTCAATGACTCCCAATGACTTCATTGTTGATCACAATGACTCCATTATCAAGCAGTCATTTGCATTTTTCTGCACTTATAATTTCTATTGCGTGATGCGGGTAACAAATGAGCGATACAAGAGATCAAATTGAACAGCAAATCAAAGAGCTGAAGGCACTTACCAAAACTGCTACAACAGTTGACTTAGCAAAAGCACTCGGAATAGCACGAGGAACAGTTCAAAACTGGAAAAATAGAGGGAACATCCCTGATGCTGTTTACTTGAAAGCACAGCAAATAGCGGAGCATGGTAATACGCCAGGCAATGACTTTATTGCATTAGATTTTTACGATGTAGAAGTCAGTGCGGGGCATGGTGCGCTGGTCATGCGAGAGGATCAAAACGACTACATAACCTTTAGTCGTAAATTTTTTGATGATGTACTTGGCGTAAATGCAAAAGATGCATTCATGATGCCGGTAAAAGGCGACAGTATGGCCCCTACCCTGAAAAACCATGCTCTTATCATGGTAAATAGAATTCAAGAGTTCTCAGGTGATGGAATTTACGTATTTAGATTTGACAGCCGGTTAATGGTAAAACGCCTGCAGTTTTCAAAAGCAGGTCTAACCGTCGTCAGCGACAACACCACCTACAAAGAGTGGGAACTCACCCGCGACGAACTAGCCACCGAAGATTTTGAAATCATCGGGGAAGTAGTCTGGTCAGGGCAAAGAATGTAAGTATTTTATTGC
Source organism: Psychromonas aquimarina ATCC BAA-1526 (assembly GCF_000428725.1). Taxonomy (GTDB): domain Bacteria; phylum Pseudomonadota; class Gammaproteobacteria; order Enterobacterales; family Psychromonadaceae; genus Psychromonas; species Psychromonas aquimarina. Next base: position 35,315 of record NZ_AUAM01000033.1, on the reverse strand, counting down.
AGAAAACAAAAAGCCCGTTAACGGGCTTCTCTGTATCTAAAAAGTAAAATGTAAGACTTGATCCTGACGTCACTATGAATACCAATATTCAGTTCCCTTTGGAATTATAATATCCTTCAGTATCACCTCAAATAGACTTTTCTTTTTCTTCTCAACGCTATCAATTAAATGCTCAACAAGAAATTGAAATGACTCATCACTATTTCGGTCATCTTCATAATCAAGCCTATTCACTATTGGCTCGATATGAATATTCATCCCCTCATTTTTCAAAAGTTCCTTTGGCGTAGGCAAAACATAAAGTTTCCCGTTCTCCCACTCTCCTTCACCAGAGTGAGCTACAATGGTATTCCTATACTCCATTATTAAGTCATGCTGCTTTTGAAGTCTCTTTTCAATATTTTTCCTTTCTAATTTCACTTTTCGGCCTTTTGCCTGAGTGAAACACTTTCCGTATACAACAAGGCATGAATAATACAAGGCTTTAACTAACATACCATCGTTCTTCCAGTTTTCGGGGGAAAGTACGTATTTAAATGTATCAAATTCTTTATTATTTTCGGTTTCTTTTACACCTTCTTTAGGATGGAAATCGTCAATTTTTTTTAACCAAGTCAATACATCTTTTAAATCTTGGAGAATCAAATAATAACCAATGTACTGATTAATTATTGGGCCTTTAATTTCTTTCGATGGGCAAAGCTTTCCTTTATAAAAGAACTCTACTTTAAGTGCTCCTGTTTTCTCATTAATCGTATGATTTTTAATAATATTCTCGCCTATTACTGACATAAGCTTCTCCTTGATTCTATTTAAAAATAAGGAAAATCGAGGGTCAAGTCTTGCCTTTTGCTATAAAAGTCAAAACACAAGACCCCGCCGTTCTTTAATTGTCCATTTCTCTTGCTTTTGATAATGCTGATGCAATCATTCCGGCAGGAATTGAAACAACACCCAACCCAATAATTAATATTAAAAATGTAAATATTTTACCTCCAACCGTTATTGGGTAAATATCACCATAGCCGACAGTGGTTAGTGTAGCTACGGCCCACCATAAACTATGGAAAATTGAGCAGAATGCATCTGGCTGAGCAGGATACTCAAAGTAATATATTCCTACTCCAGCAAGATAGAGAACAATTAAAGCTGCAAACAAAAATAAAGCTAATTCTTCTTTAGCTATGATAAATGCTCTGTGCAATCGCCTTACCGCTGCGCTATACCTCGCTAGTTTTAATATTCTCACTAACCTCAATAATCGAAATGACCGAAGAGATCGCAAATCCAGACCGGTGGCTAAATAGAATGGCAAAATAGCTAACAAATCAACGATACCAAAAAATGAAAATACAAATTTCATTTTTTCTTCTGCGCAAATAACCCGAGCAATATACTCTACAGTAAAGATACTTACGCTAATGATTTCGAAGTTATACAAGAAGCTTCTTGTTTCATCTGTAATTGATGGCAACGTCTCAATGGAAAAACTAATCAGTGATAATATGATCATAATTTGTATGAATAGATCAAACGCTTTCCCTGAAAAAGATTCACTACTTTGTATCGTGTTTTTTATAATTGCGATCATTTCACTTCCATTTTGTAACTTAACGCTCTGCTCACTGACGATTTGAGAATCCGAGGGACAGGTCTTGTCTTTTGCTCTAAAAAACAAAACGCAAGACCTGGCCCTAGTATTTTTATGTATTTTTATTCGCGTTGCTAAAATAGAACGTTGTTACGCTCCCAATTAACGTCGCTGAAAAAGCTAAGAACGTTGAAAAATGAGGATTCTTTGTAAACGCTAATACTGTTGTACAAATCATTAAACACAAGACAATACTCAATGCTAATAACGGCTTAACCCTTTTATTTAGTCTTTCAGTCATTGGCTCCGATTTACCAAGTCCACCACACGTACCACAAGCTAAACCAGTGTAAGTTTTACTTTTCTTAAGTTCATGATATTTAATGCATGCAGCACAACTACTTTCATTCTCATTAGAAGTACAAGTTCCTGTCTCATTGCAATGTTTACAGGCATGTAAATTTGCTTTGATATTATCCATAATCTCACCACGTTGAATGAACAAAAAAGATAAAAAGATAAAAAGATAAAAAGATAAAAAGATGGGACATCCATTTATTAAAATATTAAAAATCAACCTATTAGAATAATAAAATTATGGATATCCAGCCTTTTTATTTTTATCTAAAAGGCAAAACGCAAGACCTGGCCCCATCGTTTGCGTTTAAGTGCCTTGTTATGCACCGATCGGCTTAACTTTTCTATCAGGGATATCTTTTTCATTTAGTTCTGATAATTCTTCCATAATTTCTTGCTTTCTTTTTTCATCTAATACTTTTTCTAACCGAGGATGCCAAATAAAAAATAGTGACATTATATGCTTACACTCATCTTTAAACATTTTCATCATCAGGACTGGAATCAATTTCTCAACCAACCGACAATAAGATTTACCCAATGCATGGTAAGCGAATTCCTCATTGGCAATTTTTCCAGTGAAATACATTGAAAAAAGTTCCAACTTGTTAAATAGATCAATGAAACTATCTAATTCATTAACTAACTTTTTTAGCGCCTCTTTGTCCTTGTGTGGTTTGAATTTCATTCGATTCTTTTCAAAAATCACTTCGCATTTATCTAGAAAATCAATATCTTTTTCTTTTAGGCAATTAAAAAACTTTGTTATTTCTGGCTCAACCTCTTTATGAAAAAACTCACATCTCTCTGCGGCCAATTTTATCGACTCTCTCTGACTTTGTACTTTGGTACCATTTTTCGCCACCTTAATTTGTTCCAATGCTTTGTAGGCAAAGAAAGCTAATACTGGCGCACTAATTAAATATAAAATTTCAATGTATGGTTTGATTAAGTCTATAAATTCTTGCATCAACATTCCTTTAGGTGCATAAACGCCACATTAAGCGGACTAAAATAGTGGGTTAAAATGTGGAGCGAAGCGAAACGTAACCCACTGTTTTAGTTCCGTTTAAATGCCTTGTTATAAGCGTTTTTAACTTTCCACAGCTATTAATTTAGAAATTCTTAAAAGAACTCGATCTCTTTTACGCTCCCAAGTGGAAAGAGAACCCGAATTATTCAAATTAAACTCATTTTCTATTTTTTCTTTCAATAAGTTTAGTTTCAACGGTTCATTAATTTTCATTCCTTGTGTCAAAGGAATAACTCCTGAAATATCAGAATAATCTAATGGAGGAATCACAATTGGAATGTGCTCTTTCGCTAGAACCCAAGTAGCCCCCATTTCGCATAAACACACAGGGCTAGAATAAAAGTTATTGGATAATATAAAGAGCACTATAGTATCCGAAGACAATTCATCTTTAATTTTATCTAGGAAATTTTCACCTAGTCCGATCCCATATCCGTCAAACGAAGTACAAAATATTTGGTGAGACTCTAAGCCAATCGACTCAAGTAATTCAATTACCTCTTCAACTATGGCGGAGTCTTTTGATGCATGACTAATAAATACTTTTGATGCCTTTGTTTTAAGTTTTGATTGCTTTTTAATGACAGGAGTTTCGTGTTGTTCCTGCTCTTCGAATTCTTCAATATACTGTGTAATTGAAGATTTCAAAATGCCAAAATCTTGTCTAAAAACTCTTAAATGATCGGCGGTAAAGTCACTATCTGTAGTCCACATTAATGCTTGAAAGAAGAAACGTAACTCAGAGAAATGTTTATATTCAGTTGAGCTTTCACCAAAGACTTTTACAAAGGTTCTTTCAACTAGGTTTTTCCAACTTTTAAACTCTGGGTCACTACTATTTTCAATAGTCACAAGATCCGCTTTATCTAGTAGTTTTTTAAGCAATCTAATTTTTTCTGAAGTACTAATCATTGGACTCTCAAGTATATAAATGAACGGGCTTATAACGCCCGCATTTGTGGCTGGTTTGAAGCGCAGCGGAAAACCAGTCCGACAACATGCGCTTGTTAGTTTCGTTGGCGATTCTTCTTTCTCCAACCGTTATTCTTTATTCCACTCTTGTGGGGCCATTTTAAAAGCTTTTTATAAATATCATAATCGAACACCTCATCCATGCCTGTGCCACCCTCGAAGTAAAACTCATCTTCTTCAATTCTTGAACATATTCTAAGCAGCTCATCATTAATAATTGAAATAAACTGCCTTGCATCTTTTTGTTTGATCTTCCACGGAGTAGAAATCCGGCTATCTGTATCAATTTTACCTTTTGAGCGAGACAAGCCAACATAGATAGCATTTTGCTTTTTCTCTTCAAGCTTCCGACTCTGGATCAGAGAAATAAACTTTGGCGAGTAATCATCTGTTTCTCTTGCCACAAAATTCCACTGTTTTTTTGGATGTAGGTACAGAAGCTTTAGCCATCCTTGTTCGGACTCTGCGTCAGGATAGCCGTCATTGGTTTCCGATGACCAAATATAGTGGTCTACCCAGTTGGCCTTTGAGAACTCTTCCAAAGCCAAGACTGAAAGCTGAAGAGCACTTGGGTAAGAGCCGTTTTCATAGAGCAACACCGAGTCAAAATGAAGACGGATAGTATTTCTCAAAGACTCCGCTGCGATTTTATTTAGCTTGTACTTTGAGATACCTTCTTCTTTCTTCACTGAAACTCCGATTCAGAAACTAACAGCTTTATATACGTCACAGTGACGCAATCGACAAATGTATCATTAAGAAGATATGCACATTTTCAAAACATATCTAAGACTATATTCCATAAAGGAAATTCAAATAGTCCCCTGATAACCTTCACTGTGACGCTTTTATCATCTTCCTGACAAAACAGACGCTCTGAAAGGGACATAGACACTTTTAATGCAAGCAGCACGTAAAAAGATAGCCCCGCCACGCGATTAAAACATCTTATATAAATCAACAACACAAAACCATTACACTCTATTACACCACAATATAAATAAGGGTAATTGCATGATGTTTTTGAACCTACAAAATGTGCACAGCCTCCAATCAAGCACTTTTCCACTTTTAAAAAACACTGTATAACACCTGTATAAAACAGAAAAAAGAGTGTCATTTATGTCTATTAAAAAACAAGCCAACGGTAAATATCTCGCTGATTTCCGCCCTAACGGCATCGGCGGAGTACGTGTTCGTAAGCTGTTTGATACACAAGGGGAAGCCAAGCGCTTTGAGCAGTACACGTTAAATGAAGCAGAGAAAAAAGCATGGCAGCCAAACAAAGTTGATAATCGCCGCTTGGATGAATTAATTGAGCTTTGGTTTAACCTGCACGGCCAGGCACTGAACGACTGCAAAAAGCGTAAAAACAAACTGCTGGCTATGTCATTATTGATGCAGAATCCGATTGCCAGAAATATCACTGCCAGTGATTTTTCAAAATACCGTCAACTTCGTATTAAAACGGTTTCTATCAAAACCGTTAACAATGAGCAGACTTACCTCAACGCCCTGTTTAATGAATTAAAACGCCTGGGAGAATGGAAGCATGGTAATCCATTGTCTGAACTCAGAGCGCTGAAATATAAACAGCCGGAAATGGGCTTTTTAAAACCAGAAGAGATTAAGGTTGTTTTTGACGAGTTAAAACAAGGCCGTAATTATGATGCTTACCTTATCTCTAAAATCTGCATCTCGACGGGCTGCCGATGGGGTGAAGCAGAATCATTAACCGGCTCACAACTATCACCTTACCGGGTTACCTTTATTCACACCAAAGGTAATAAACGCCGGGCAGTTCCCATTAGTGAAGAGTTATATAACGAGCTGCCGCAAAACAGCGGACGGTTATTCAGCAACTGCATTAAATCATTCAAAATGGCTGTTGACCGGGCGGGCATTGTACTGCCTAAGGGGCAGTCAACTCATGTATTGAGGCATACATTTTCCAGCCACTTTATGATGAACGGCGGCAATATACTGGTATTACAGCAGATCTTAGGCCATGCTAGTATCACCGACACCATGAAATACGCCCATTTTTCTCCCGCGCATTTAGAAGATGCAATCAAATTAAACCCGTTATCGACAGTGGGCAAATGACCATATTGTGTCCACATTGCCCGCAGAACAGCACATTACAACACAGCACATCGCATCTAACTCATTGAAAACGCTCATAACCCGTTGTTTTTACTAGGCAGGACAGGGTTCGACTCCCCTCCCGCCGGCAGTTACTCGTCCAGAATATAGGTATAGCGCCCGTTAGGCGTTTTGCGGAATTTTCCAGTGCTCAGATCTCCGTCATCTAAAATACTGTCCAGCTGCTGGATATCTTCCACCGGTTTGGTAGCACCAAGAATGGCAATGCCTGCATAGGGATAGTTGTCCGGTCCTTCCCAGTTCCAGTTGCCGCCCAGCGCAGTATCCGCCTGCCATGCCGTATTATCTATACCCAATCCGGGGGCATCGGGGGGCAGGACGATATGGCTGTCATTGGGGTAGCTGCCGTTAATCTGCTGCCAGCGGTTAAATTCCCGCCCCCAATGACCAAGCTGCACCGCAGTTTCAGTCAATTGTGCCCGTTTAACGTAGTTATTGTAGGCAGGTAAGGCGATAGAGGCCAGCAGGCCGATAATGGCTATTACAATCAATAACTCGATCAAAGTAAATCCGCCCGATAAGGACTTAAGCCACTGTATAGGCATGTAACCACCACTTTGTTTGCTGCCGCATTGATGTCTCAATACCGAGTCATAAACACCCTGTTCATTTTAGCTAAGCCGATACTGAGCTCATCTGTTTATGTATTTATGAATAATCAATTGAGACGAATTTTCTTCAGTCTCTGCTTTAATCACTCATCTGACTCAAGCATAGTTCACAGTGGCTTATTGACAAGATTTCACTCAAGTGGCTAAGAACAGATTCTGATGGTGTTCACGTCATTTATTATCCGTGCGAAGAAGAATATTACGCTGTTTTCCGGTAGTTGTAATTAACTCGCCGTTGTTCTCCAGAGTTGACAAATAAAGGAGTCTTTCGCAGGCAGGCTGCCCTATAGAAATCTCCAGTCCATTCTATTAACCGCTTTAAATAACCTGCTGTTTTTACTACTGTTAATCTTACACCACTCTTTTCCAGTGCTGTCTAATATAACAGCTTTCGCGGCCTCAAAGGGTTCCTCGCCATGTCGTAAGTAGATGTTAAAATTAAAAGACGCTCTAGGGAAAATTTTAATTTCAGAAATTTCGCTCAGGATAGTCCCGTCACCAATTTTTTTAGGCACCAGAGCTTTTCTATCTATACCAGATTTACAAACCAGTCTGGCATCTTTAATAACAGCATCGACACGGCCGGTATTGCAGACGTTTAATGTATAAAGCGGTGCCAGATTGATGCGTTCGTATACTTTCTTAGTTTGGTTCTGAGAAATTAATTTAATGTTTTCTTGTTGATTTTCATGAGGACAGATAGCGACTTCAAGCTTTACTTCACCTTTTCTTAACCTTGATAAATTAATAGCAAGTGCTGCGGAAGCAGCTATAGCCCCATATAATGCTAACCAGTTATCTGATATCCATTGCAGCACGAACTCACCTTTAATAGAGAAAGCAGAAAAATTCACTATAGAGGCAGAGAGCAAAGCCCCCCTGCATATAAACTTCCTGAACTTAAATCATTTAATTATGCATAACATTTTATACAAACAGGTAACACATTGATATAGAGGCGATTACACGAAATAGAGAAAGGTGAATAAAGTCGAAAAAGTCTGCTGACTTTTAGCTTTTAGCGGCTTAAACAGCAAGGAAAAGCCGAACCTATAGACTATAAAGCTTTAACTCACTTCGATAAAAAAACGTTCAACTGCTTATAGAAGTGAGAATAATTAAGCATCACCTTATACTCCGCCCTATTCTGGTCTTGCTCCAAGCAGTACGATGTTTTGAGACTTTCCCCTAACCGTAATTATTTTTTGACTTTTCAATAAAGAAAGAGCCTTGCTGACCCTTAGTGCAGATGTACCAAGACGCGCCCCGATTTCTTTGCGTGATATTTTAATCTGCACACCGTCCGGATGAAGTACGGCATGAGGGCCGTCCAGCAGCGTTTCTAAGAGCTGCTGAGTACGAACAGCTAATGGGCGGTCTCTTGCAATTAGTCTTGCTTTATAATTATTCATTCGTACGGCAAGTTGATCAGATAAATACAACAGCACTGCAGGTGAAGATATAATAATATTTTTTAGCTTGTCATAAGATATTTCTGCTACTTCACATATTTTTGTGGATTTCACGCAGCTGTCAAACCGTTCTACTTCCCGCTCACTTGAAAAAATCAGATCTCCAAAGAAATCACCTGGATTTAAATCAAACAGGATAAGCTCCTGCGGTTTTTTCTGCCTGTCGTTCTTTATTAAAGAATAGGCTCTTCCTTTAAGTAAAAAGCAGAGTTTATTTTCACTATTGTCCTTTAATACGTGATTCGCAGGATATTTATGAATTTGGCAATGCGGCAATATAATATTTAGAATTGATTGGAATGTCATGATTCAGTTTTTCCTATTGCTGTATTTGAACGTCAACCTCGAACTGAGTTATTGATTTTGTTATGAAATTAGTCTCAGTATCTGTAATTTAGTTCTCCTAAACTTAAAATAAATTCCACCCTGAGCAATTGCTGGTATTAAAGCGTAAAAAATGACAGCATTCACTTTTGCTAATGTTTTATCCACCTTCCTGAAATGAGCAGGCTGCTAATATTCAATCTCAATTAAAACAAAGGATATATACCCGTTACCAATCAAAATGCATTTATCAGTCGCTAGCTCGGACACCAAGACAAGGCGTAACATGATGACCTTTCGAGCGATTAACTCCGTTAATTCTCTATCGGTAAGATTAAAATAAAGACTTTAATCTTTAGATGGCTAGCCTTATCGAATATTGCAACGCAGTATTGGTTTTCGAGCTAGTGACCCGCAGGGCAAGCATTCAAAAAATCCAGAAAGAGTATGACTCCAGTATCATTAAGCTGGAATTAGAAAATAAACAAGGCATCACTTTCTACGAAGTAGAGCCTGCAAATGATCAGGGGTTAATTATTGACGTTGCAAGTGGCGAGATAATCCCTAAGAAAAGAGATTATCACGGTTAGCTGCTTACCCGCGTCGCATCAATATAAAAGAACGACTTAAATGCACGTTAAGGTTGGCAGGCATTTTTTGAGGATAAATACAGCAGCACTTCCATTCCCTATTCCATAGCTATTTTAAAAACAGCAAAGCCGCCAGACAAGCAGCAAAATTAGCTATTATAATCCATGTAAAGCGCAGACCTTTCTTTTTGGTTTTTTCCAGGCTGACAAACCGCTCTGCTAACTGAACGGGTATATCAGCATCAAGATAACGCTGCTGAGCACAAAACTTATTGAAAGCTTGATAACATTCACTGTTCTGCTGCCGGCTGATATCCATAATTGAGCGGGGAGAGCCTATTTCTGCATTGACCTCAGGATAAGCTAATGTGGCTCTGACCATAAACTGGATCTGCAGGACATAATAAACAACATAGATAAAAAGCAGTAAAAAGAGTCCGATTGAAAATATCAGCCAATGGTACATAACAACTCCCAGCTCCAGTTAAGTCTCAATTTTAAGCATGCAGAAATATAACTTTATTAAGGGGCAGCTGGAAAATCTCGTACTGTTGTCTCTCCTGCCGTAACAGAAATATCCTGCTCAGCAGCATGCATGATAAATCCGTCACTTACTCCCTCTTCAGCATCGGGATCATCATGTTGAGACGTACAGGTATAACCTAAGCTGTAAGTACCAGCAGCTGCAAAACCGAACTCATATTTATTAGCGACAACTTCATCAAGCTCGTTTTTAACCGGGTTAACCCGCGCAGAAGCGGTTGGTGCGACTTGAGGAAGAACAGTATCTGCAGATCGAAAATCGCCCATATTTTCAACAGTTGTAGAAGCCGGGTAGAGGTAAACAGCAGAGCTGAACTCAGAACCGCCCGCTTCAGCTTCACAATTATCTATTACCGTAGAGCTTATCTGCCCGGATATAACGCCCACTTCCGCTCTGTTGTTCAGCTGTACAGAAGTTGGTTTCAGGGTCCAGTAATTTTTATTACCATGGGGACCCTGTAACCCTTTACCCAGCTCAAATTCAGCCACAAAGGTATTAACACCGGCGGCTATCGTAAATGTTTTATTAAGGAATAAACGCCCGGTATTGAGCTCCTCTGCACCAACACCTCCACAGGAACCATTACTATTAGTAACAAGGCCCGCATCATTACCATCCTGAGTTTTAACATAGGAGCTGGCAGTATCGGCAACTTCACTGTTTTCTATATAGATACACATCTGGTATTCACCGAGCGGCACTGACTGACCGCTAACCAGCATTTCAGTCTCTTTGCCCTGCACTGTAAGGAGATCTACATGCTTTGGCGCCCCGCTCTGCGATACATCAAACGACACTGCGCCGTCACTATTTTTTAAAACAACCTGCTTAAAAGCAATATTAACGATTTGTGCATCTGCTGGATTATCCGAGACTCCCAGGCTGAATGTTGCCGAGTCTGCAGCTGAGGCAGCGTCTTCACTTGCGCCGGCTACGCCCTCTGCACTTCCACCACCACCGCCCCCGCAGGCGGTCAGTAAAACAGACAGAGCAATAACCAGCTGGGATTTAATGTGTTTCATAGATCACCTCTAAATAATGACATGCAGTACTTAAACTGAGCCTAGCGTTTTCAGCATATAAATCCAGACAGGTCATCTGTCTGAGGGCTATTTATGGGTCAATTTTTTAGCTATCAATTATATAGAACGATGCACAAAATTAGAGATTGTATTGACTGTCGAAAAATAAGCTCAGGTACCAGATGAATTTTTAAATTAAAACAATAACTTTCGCAGCAGGTCTCTAAAACCTTCATTTACGCTAGGCCTTGAAAAGCCCTGTTTAAGAAAATTTAATCATCTTACCTATTACCCTTGACCTTAGATTCAACTCTAAGGTTATACTTATAAGATAAACACAATATACTTCTGCGAATAAAGGATAAGAATATGTACCGCATTGGGGAACTCGCTCAGCGTTATGAAGTAAAAACCGATACCTTAAGGTTTTATGATAAACACGGCCTGCTGATACCTTCATCCCGCAGTGAATCCGGCTACCGAATTTATACGGAAGCTGATGCTGAGCGCCTGCGTTTTATATTAAGAGCCAAAGCAATTGGTTTTTCTTTAACAGATATTGCAGAGCTTCTGTCTATTGAGCTGGATAAATCAAACTGGGCCTGTGCAGATGTTAAAGGGGTCGTTGATATTAAATTAGCAGATGTTGAAGCTAAGATAGCAGAGCTCAATTATTTTAAAGCTTCATTACAACGTTTATCGGATGCCTGCTGCGGCGGCCCGGAAAGCGCAGAGCACTGCTCTATTTTAGAAGCATTAGAATCAAATTCATCGGCCGTTAAATGCGAAAATCAGACACATGATCACGATCAGTCTCATTACGGCAAAAACTGTCAAAACAGGCCTTAACTATGTTGTTCGCAAATTTTATCGATCTGTTTTTAGAGTCTGCCCCGTGGCTATTACTGGGCTTACTGTTAGCCGGCATGCTGAAGATGTTTGTACCCATGTCATGGATGCATAAACAACTCGGCGGACATGGTTTTAAAAGCACATTAAAAGCAGCTTTACTGGGAGCGCCGCTGCCTTTATGTTCGTGCGGCGTTATTCCGGCGGCTGTCGGACTGAGACGCTCTGGGGCATCTAAAGCGGCAACCACCTCATTTTTAGTTTCAACCCCGGAAACCGGCGTAGATTCAGTGACTATTTCCTATGTTTTATTGGGCCCTTTTATGGCAGTAGTCAGACCAATAGCAGCCGTTATCAGTGCAGTAACAGCTGGCTTACTGGTCGGGCGGGATGAGCAGTTTCAGGAAATAAAAACTCAAGCGGCCGACCGCTGCCATACTCATAACAGCAGCCAGCCGGTACAAAGCAGCTGCAGCTGTGAAAAAGAAAGCAACTCAACATGTTCGGGCGGTTCAATTAAACAGCATAAACATAAACACAGCGGCACTGCGAATGTCGAGTGCTGTGATTCAACTAAAGATATTGCTCAGGAACTACAGGGCGCGCCGATCCGCACCCGCATTTTAAAAGGCTTACACTTTGCAGCGACAGATCTCGTACGCGATACAACCGTATGGTTATTGATCGGTTTATTCTTTGCCGCTGTCGTGCAGACCTATGTACCGGCAGATTTTCTGGCTAAATGGGGTGACGGAATATTAGCCATGCTGGTAATGGTTATTGTCTCTATACCTATGTATATCTGTGCCACCGCTTCAACACCGATTGCCGCCGGACTGTTACTCGCAGGGGTTTCACCGGGCGCCGTACTGGTATTTATGCTGGCAGGTCCGGCAACCAATATTGCAACCTTAGGAGTGGTGGCTAAAGAACTCGGTAAACGAGCATTATGGGGATACCTTGGCGGAGTTCTCGGTGTTGCGCTGCTCTCGGGAGTTGTAGTGAACTACTTAGCGGCTGAGTTTGGTTTCGTGGTTATGCCTCAGATTGGAGAACAAAATGCTCTGCTGCCCGAAGCACTAGTTTACAGCTCTGCTGTCGTCTTAGCAGTATTAATGGCAAAAGTATTCTTTGATATGCTTCTGTTAAAACGGGCAGGTAAAAGCAGCTGCTCTTAATCACTCTGCAAGAATGCCTTTGCTATTTTAATAAGGGCATTTTGCTTTTTTGTAACTATCCCGACAAACTTCCCAATCATTCATTCGTCAAAATAATCAATCATGATAAAGTATAAAAATCATTTACATAATGGATTTAAATAAATGAATTATAAATTATCAGGCTCAATTTTGGCTTTTGTTTTAACACTCTCCAATGCACAAGCCGACATAAATCAAGCCCCGGTGATCAGCGCAGTTATTGATTATTCCGATGTACTGAAAAAAAACATTATGGATTCAGTAGAAATGACATCTACCGTTACCCGTGATATTTCCATTTTTACCGTGGCAGGTGTGTCCCTAGAAGCCTACATTCTCACTCTACCGCTGGATAGTGAAATCAAGAAAAGAGTGGTTGTGCAGCTGGCAAACCCTATGTATTCCATTCCTCTGGGGTATTTCTTAAAGATGTTCCGGGATCGTTATACGGGTGTTGAGCAGGGGGATATCTTTAAAAAGCACCTGGCAGGCAGCTATTCAGAGGCGCAGCTAAGGGGCTTTGAGCATTCTCTTTACAGCTTTGATAATAAGAAAGCCGTTAAAACCGAGCAGGATGATCACGGACAGGGTCTGCAGTTCAACCGTGAACTAATTGCCTCTATGGTGGTGGTTTATGATGCCCTGATTGACATAGATAAATGGCGTAAAGAAAAGTATTTACCGGATAATTATGACTATTTAACCAACAGTGAAGAAGACTTAAAAATAGTTAATAAAATTCAGCCAATCTTAATGGATGTATTAGGCAAGGCAGTCGAAGGCATGGAAGAGGGAGATGTAAAACTCTCTCTAGAGCAGATTTTACTGGACAATGGTGTTGATAAACCCAACAACAAAGCACAGGCACTGACCGTTACCTTAATCGACTTTGTCAGACTGAATGTACTTAAAGGCTACCGCCAGTACATTTTTAAAAGCAGACGCGCAGATGCCTTAAATGACTGGATGCACAAGCTGTTGACCGATAATCCGCAAGATGTTGTTAAGTTTCTGAAGGCGCAGCAGAACAGACGCCTCGCGGTACAGATAACCGTCGACGGCCTGCAGCAGGGCCTGGTCGAAGGGCTGGTTAACCAGAACCTGCCCTTTATCAGTCAAGCCTATCAGCAGCACCAGAACAGACTCAACTTTAATCCGGGCAGCACAGCCAGCAGCACCATCCAAAGCACCCAGGCCCTTTCGTTCCTGACCGGATTAACCTCGCAGCACTATCAAAATGACTTTTATTTACCCTTTTTCAAGCGCTTATATCAAAACCATCAAAGCAGTATTGCTCAGCAGGGGATTTCATCCACTCCGACCATCAGTGTCAGAAACTTACCGATTATAAAAACCGGCGCAAAAGTATCCGGAAAACAAGGCACTGGTATCCCCAACTTTCATTTTGTGGACCGCAGTCAGGACCGCGCATATTACTTTTTCGGCAATGATGCGCTTCAACTGGACAAGCTGACCGCTGACAATGGTTTGTTAACTATGTTTGACCGCTTAAATCACCTTTCAACACTTAACTGCAATGCACAGTATGACTGGAATGCCCATGTCAGTTACGATGCTTTATTGAATTTAGGTGCCGGTGAATCACAGCGGGATTTCGGTGAGAAACGCTGCCAGCGCGAACTATCAGAAAGAGCAGATACAGAGATTGAATTAAGCGCCTCGCGAAGCTTATTGATTAAATTAATCAACGAATATACTGCTATTCCAGGCTGGCGGTTATTCAGCACTCACGCTAAACAAAAGAAAATAAGCCGTCTGCTGCACAGCTATTCGCAGCAGGCTTTCAGCGGTATGCCCGATTATCTGCTGGTCTATAACCCCTGGTTAGATCATTTCTCACATTTCAAAGGCCCCTTCAGTAACGAGGTTATCTCACCGACGGGGGAATTAAACCGGCTGGATTACTGGCTTAATGAAACTGAGTCTTTGTATAAAAAAGCCGGAGTTTATAAAAACACCCTGTGGGGAATGGCCGGCGACCATGGATTAGCACCGGTTTATTATGTAACAGATCCGCAGGCAGAAGTGCTGCAGCTGCTGCAGCAGGAACTTGGTTATACACTGAAAATTAAAAAGATCTCATCCGATGAAGGTGAAGGCCCGAAAATCACCAATAACCTTGATGCCCCGAGTATTAAAGACACTGATATTGTTATTGCCTCAACGGCCGGCGGCAACTTTATGATGGACTTCTTTAATGCTCAAAAGAGCTGGTCAACCCAGCCGGTTTATCAGGAATTAACTAACTGGCGCCCGATTAATGCACCTAAAGAGAATGCACCTGTTGATATAATCGAACGCTTATCAGCCGGACTGGCCGCATCTTTGGATTATATGGTGTTACGTGAAAAACCGTGCAGCTTAGATTTCTGCTCAGTGCGCTTGATAGGTACTCGAGACGGCCTGCGCCGTGATGAAATTATTGAACGCCAGGGCGGAAAAATCAGACACTATTCCGTAAACGGCAGTCCGGTGGTTTTATTAAATATATATGCAGGTAACCCTTACTTAAAAACATTATCCAGACAGAAAATGGTTAAAAGCCGGTTGATTTCTAAATGCTTAAGCTCACCATCGAGCTGGTGTTCAGCTAGTCAGTGGCGGGAATTAATGAGCTATACAGCAAGACCCGATGCGCTTAATCAGCTAATTGCACTTTATGAAGAGCCCCGTGCCGGCACCATTAATCTGTTTCCTAAACAAGGTATTGGTTTTAATACCAAAGTACCCGGCCGTCACGCCGGTGAGAGTTATCTTGAAAAGGATGCCTTTATCGGATTCTGGGGAGAGTTAGTTAATAATAGAAACAAGCGCCTTCCCTATGCAGAAAACGGATCTTTAGCACCGACTCTGTATCAATACTTAACGGGAGAGCCAGTACAGTCAGGCAGTAACGGCTGGGGATATCCTTCGCTTTTAGATAAACTGGATATTAAGCAGCAGTAAGATAATTACAGCAGCAGGCGGCTTGCGCCCCTGCTGCTGTCTCTGAATTACCCTTATATTAAAAACTGTAAATCAATTTCACCCCGACATTATCTACATCGTTCACATCAAGAAAATAACGTTTATAAACAACAGCAGCCTGCCAGCTTTCGCTGAGATCGTAAGCGGCGGCTGCCCCTGCATAAAAGTCATTACCCTTTTGACTATGCTCAATCATTTCTCCATTAAAACGGCTCTCTATTTCACTGCGCCAGGATAAACCGCCAAGGGTCACAGAGCTGCTGAAGGCCTGATAGCTGTAAAAGCGATAGCTGGCCTCCAGGCCAACCCCTTTAACTAAAATCGGCGTCACATTAATTACCGACTGGTGATAATCAGCAGTACTGCCTTTCAATTCAGCACTGCCCTGACCAAGATCGATATAACGAGCGGCCAATACCCAGTTATCTGTCAGCTTATACCCCAAACCGAGTGACCAGCTGAAATCCTTATTATCCCGGTTAATAATATTATCATCAGGGACAGAGCTTAAGTTATCTCCTTCATGAGCCTTGCTTATACCAAGATCAACATCAATAAACCATTCTGAAGCCAATGCATTGAAGCTTAATAAGAAAAACAGAAGTACTCCTGTTTTCTTAGAATAGCGGCAGAATGCAGCAGAAAGCAGTGTAAATAATGCAAATATACCGGTACTGCCGCCAGAGCTGTTGTTAATACTTGTTTCGTTGTTATTAGCCTCTTCCTTATCATCCGCTATTTCATTATTATCATCCGGCTCTACGGCTTTCAATACTGATACGCCTCCCGGATCAACAACAGTTCCATTCGCTATCTGATCGGCATCATTTGCGCCGCCGTCTTCAATTGTTAGACGTAAACACCAGTCACCCGCATTTAATCCGATTTTATACTGCTCACTGCCGGGATATGGACAATACCCCTCTTCACCTGGTGCCGAATAAAGCACATTTTTCTCATCAATAATGAAATCCGTCCAGCCGGTTTCTGGCGTATGTTTACGGTACACTGCATTTTCAGGAATAGCAGTCCTAAGCGGGAGAACCATATCAACAGCTTGTCCAAATGTTGGTAAATCATGAATTTCAAAATCAAAATATCCGCCGACATTTATCAAACTGTCTGCTTCTAATAACTTTTCATCAGCAAGTAATTCATCTGTTAAAAGAGCGCCGCCATGCGTGCCCTGTAAAGATAAAAGACCTAATGTCAGTTTTGTACCCGCTTCTGATTCAAGCAGGTATTTATTGCCGTCTGCAAGTTGATGTGTCAGTACATTAGAAGATAATAAGACATTATCTAAATAATCCGGTATTCCATCTGAATCGCTGTCTTCTGAACCTTCTAGAAGGTCATTTAGTCCGTCTTTATCACTATCCAGCTCAACAGAAAGTACAGGAAGCTGATCTTTAATTACAAAATTAAAGATATCAGAACCGCTCATCGCCGGTTCACCATTATCTTTAACTGTTACTTTCAGTGAATAAACTCCAGCAGGTACTAAGCTGGGATCAATGACTAAATCAGCACCGTCTGATGTAAATTCAGTTAACTCATTTGCCATATCCCAGCTAAATGAATGCTGATCACCGGCATTAGCATCTATAACATCTGCTTTTATTACAATCAGCCCTTCATTTTGAGCAAACCAGGTTCGTCCATCGTCATTTTGTGCCGCGCTAATTGAAACTTCCGGAGCAATATTTCCTTCGCGAATAGTAATTTGATGATGCGTATTGCCCCCCAGATTCAGATCTGGAGAAGAAACTAAACTTATGTTCAGATATTCGTCATGTTCAGATTCATTATCTTCTGCAATATTAATCTTAATAGCGGCTTCACGTTCTCCCTGTTCAAATACAAGATAACCGTCAACAAAGTCATGATCATCATTAACAACAGTACTTTCAGCTAAACGATATGCCACCTCCAACGGATAGACAGGTGATGTTCCATTTAAAATCACACGAGCAGATACCTTAGAACCTTCCATCACAATTTGATCTTTTGCAAAATTAATTAACGGCCTTATATGCACTGTTTGTGATTTTGAAGTTTTATTTCCAAAGGAGTTTTGTGCACTGTAGGTAAACAGATAAGTTCCAGGGGCAAGTTTCGGCACAGCTCCATACTTATCGGTAATAATCAGATCAACTTGTCCATCATTTTCATCATTTTCATCATTAACAAGCGCATCCGGGCGCTGAATAGTTGTATATAACCCAGCCGCATTAAACCAGACTTCGGGCTCTAAAGTAATAACTGGTGTTAAAGAGTTAATGCTGAAGTGCTGATCGTCCTGGAGATCACTGACATTACCGGCACTATCAACTACCGATACAGAGATTTTCTGTTTTTCAGCATTCAGCTCACCCGCAGCTACTTTATACTGCGCAGTCCAGATATTGTTACTTACCACCGCACTAATACCGTCTATAGCAAAAGCGCTAAAATCAAACATAACTGACTGTATATCGGGATTATTATCACCCTGTGCAGAATTATCCCAGACAGCTGTAACTAAGTCTCCGACTCTAAAATCAGTTCCCCCGTTTGAGTTGCTGATCTTAATATTACCTGCTGTAACAAGCGGTGCCTGATTATCGACACTGATATTACTGCTGCCGGTTAACTGCTTATTGTTACCCGAGCTGTCACTCACGTTAACAACAATATTAAGATCAGCAGCATCAATATCACCTGCTGTAATAACAAAACTGGCTGTCCATAAACCATTGTTTTCTACTGCACTAACTCTGCCGCCGGAAAATGCTGAGAAATCAAATTCAACCTCACTGATATCATTATTAATTTCACCTGCCGCCAGGCTGTTCCATGTTACAACTAGGGTATCTCCGGCTTTAAAACTGGATGTGTTGTCCCCGCCGCTGATGGTAATATGTTCATTACTCACAACTGGCACTTTACTGTCTATGCTGATAAGCGGGTCAACATTAAGCAAAGTAAGATTATCAGCATCATCTTTAACAATAAGCTTAACAAGAAGCTCGGATGCATTTATTGAATCAGCACTAACCTCATAAGCAGCACTCCACATCCCGTCATTTTCTACGGCTTGTACTGTACTGCCGCCTAACGCACTAAAATCGACGATAACTGAAGTTAAGTCATGATTAGCCGCAGAATTTTCCCCAGTAGAGCTGTTATTCCAGGTTACAGTGACAATATCCCCCAGCTTGAATATACCTTTATTACCAGTACCGTCATTTAAACTAAGGTGAGTATCAGAAACTGCCGGTGACTGGTTATCCAGCGCAATACCGCTGACAGCTGTAATTGTACGGCTGTTGCCGGCATCATCAGCCGCTGTTAATGAAATTTCAGCATCCAGCTTATCAAGGTTAGATTCCGCCAGCGTATAAGATACAGACCAGTTATTACCCTCTATTTTCAGCGGCACAGTTTTACCGCCGCCTAATGCGCTAAAATCGGCTGTGACTAAAGCAATATCTTCATTTTCTGAATCGCTTACATCCCAGATCAGCTCCAGTATATCAGCGCTTTTAAAGGTACCGTGGCTTCCCGTTGCCCCCTGAACACGAATATCCGCAATTAAAATATCCGGTTTCTGGCTGTCAACGGCAATATTACCGGCAGCGCCTGATGCACTGTTGCCCAGATCGTCAGCAGCCGTCACTAAAATACTGCTGTTACTTTTATCGAGAGGGAATTCTGTCACCGTAAAGCGTGCAGTCCAGATATTCTCCGCATTACCCGCAGCAGTGGCTGAGCCGCCGAAAGGAGTAAAGTCAACAGAAACAGAACTGATATCTAAGTTATTAACATCTGGATTAGTATTATCAAAACTGACCGTGATGATATCGCCAATTTTAAAGGTACCGTTACTTCCCTTTGCTCCGGTAACCGTCAGGTTATTAGTATCAATAACTGGTGCCTGATTATCAACACTAATACTGCTGCCGGTTAACTGCTTACTGTTACCCGAGCTGTCACTCACATTAACAACCACATTAAGGTCTGCAGCATCAAGCCCACCAGCTGTAATAACAAAGCTGGCTGTCCATAAACCATTGTTTTCTACTGCGCTGACTCTGCCGCCGGAAAATGCTGAGAAATCAAATTCAACCTGGCTGATATCATTATTAATTTCACCTGCCGCC
Organism: Psychromonas aquimarina ATCC BAA-1526; assembly: GCF_000428725.1. Lineage (GTDB taxonomy): Bacteria > Pseudomonadota > Gammaproteobacteria > Enterobacterales > Psychromonadaceae > Psychromonas > Psychromonas aquimarina. Next base: position 15,455 of record NZ_AUAM01000033.1, on the reverse strand, counting down.
AGGCTGTTCCATGTAACCACCAGGGTATCTCCGGCTTTAAAGCTGGATGTGTCGTTCCCGCCGCTGATGGTAATATGCTCATTACTCACAACTGGCACTTTACTGTCTATGCTGATAAGCGGTTCAGCATTAAGCGAAGTGAGGTTGTCTGCATCATCTTTAACAATAAGCTTAACAAGAAGATCGGATGCATTTATTGAATCAGCACTAACCTTATAAGCAGCGATCCACATCCCGTCATTTTCTACGGCTTGTACTGCACTGCCGCCTAATGCACTAAAATCTGCGATAACTGAAGTTAAGTCATTATTCGCCGTTGAATTTTCTCCCGTAGCGCTGTTATTCCAGGTCACAGTGACAATATCACCCAGCTTGAATATACCTTTATTACCAGTACCGCTATTTAAACTAAGGTGAGTATCAGAAACTGCCGGTGACTGATTATCCAGCGCAATACTACTGACAGCTGTAATTGTACTGCTGTTGCCGGCATCATCAGAAGCTGTTAGTGAAATTTCAGCATCCAGCTTATCAAGGTTAGATTCCGTCAGCGTATAAGATGCAGACCAGTTATTGTCTTCTCTCTTCAGCTCAGCGGTTTTACCGCCGCCTAATGCGCTAAGATCGGCTGTGACTAAAGCAATATCTTTATTTTCTGAATTGCTTACATCCCAGATCAGCTCCAGTATATCACCGCTTTTAAAGGTACCATTGCTTCCCGTTGCCCCCTGAACACTAATATCTGCACTCAATATTTCCGGTTTCTGACTGTCAACGGCAATATTATCGACAGCGCCTGATGCACTGTTGCCCAGCTCGTCAGCAGCCGTCACTAAAATACTGCTGTTACTTTTATCGAGAGGGAATTCTGTCACAGTAAAGCGTGCCGTCCAGATATTCTCCGTATTAGCAGCAGCCGCGGCTGAGCCGCCGAAAGGAGTAAAATCTACAGAAACAGAGCTGATATCTGAGTTATTAACATCTGGATTAGTATTATCAAAACTGACCGTGATGATATCGCCAATTTTAAAAGTACCGTTACTACCCGTCGCTCCGGTAACCGTCAGGTTATTAGTATCAATAACCGGAGCCTGATTATCAATACTGGCATTACTGCTGTCTGTAAGCTGAACACTATTTCCTGCATTATCAGTAATAGTAACTGTGACATTAATATCTGCTGTATCTAATGAGCCCTCATCAATCAGCAGAGCCGCAGTCCATATACCATTATTCAGCACTGCGTTTACTTTGCCGCCGCCAAATGCTGTAAAATCAAATTCTACATTTTGAATATCTGCATTGTTATCCCCTGACAATGAATTATCCCAGGCGGCAGTAAGAGTATCGCCGGCCTTATAACCCTGTGTACCGTTACCTCCTGTGATAGAGATGCCTGCATCTGTTACAAGCGGTACCAGACCGTCAACAACCAGCGCACTGTTTGCCGACAAGGAATTAACACTGTCCGGAACCGCTAACGTTAATACTGCCGGGTAGCCGCTGCTAACACTGTTAATACTGCCTGCATTCAGTATCAGGGCTGTTTTTGACAAGTACCCTAAATCAGCAGTACTGTCTCCAGACTGCACTGTATAGCTGAATAATAACCTGTCACTACCGCTGCCCGACTGGTATTCAGCGGAACGGTTTGTCCCTCCTGTTTCAAGCTCTAATTTCGGGGTGCCGGTAACTGCTACAGCTTTATCAAAAGTCACATTCAGTTCAATTATATCGCCAAGTTTATAAATGCCGTCGCTTGAGACTGCAGAAACAGAGCTGATCTTAGGCTGATATACAGCAACCCCGCCAAGCAGCGTTACCATGCCGTTTATTAAACCGTCACCGTCATTAATACCACCATCTTCAACAATGATACGAATACACCAGTTTCCAGCAGTTAACCCTTCACTGTATGTACTGTCTCCCTGCTCTGGACAGTAGCCGTTTTCACCCGGCGCAGAATATAATTTGTTATCTGTATCAGCAGTGAAATTAAGCCAGTTATTTTCCCGGCCGTAGCGGCGCAGCTGCATATGTTCAGGAATAGAGGCGCGAAGAGGAATAACAATACTGACCGACTGCCCTGATTTTTCTAAATCATGAATTTCAAAATCAAATAACCCGCCAATATTATCGCCGCCGCTATCTGCAGTAATCAAACCTTTCTGCAGCAGATCCTCACTGAGTAAAGCGCCATTATTGATATCCTGCAGAGAGTAGCGCCCCAAGGTGATGCGCGTACCGCTATCCGCTTCAAGCAGATAGCGGGCACCATCAGCAAGCCTATGCGGCATAACATTGTTCAAATAATTATTATTATCTAAATAATCTGCAAGTCCGTCACTGTCAGAATCGATATGGCCTTCTGCATTATCCGCTAAACTGTCGCCGTCAGAATCTTCTGCGCTTAAAACAGCCTGCTGTGCAGTCACTTCAAAGAACAGGTTTTGAGTGCGGCTGACAGTGTCCTTAGTTAACGCGGCAGTAACCTTATAAATACCTGGAGTAAGGCCGTCGGGAGTAAACTGGAAAACAGACGGATCTGAGCTGATGTTCAGAAGTTCATTATGTGGTGTTGACCAGTCAATAGAATAACTGTCGTGAACACTCATATTTAATGCTTCGCCGACAATGCTTACCTGCTGTGTATTATTGATAACCTGATAACGGGACTCCCCCGCTTGTGCAATAGTTAAATTAAGCTCTGGTTGTGCATTATCAGACAGTCTAGTTAAGGTAAATGTCGATTTTTCCCCTAAATTCAAAGCATCATCTAATTTAATAATTACCTGCTCGTAGTCTTCAGTAAAAGAATCCTCAATCTGGATAGCAGCCTCTCTGCCGCTGGATAATACCACATAGCCAGACTCAATCATTTCACCTGTCTGCTCAAACATTTGATAGGGAATATTCATCGGATATACACCGGCTTGACCATTTAAATAGACCTTAGCAGTGTAACCTGCACCCGCTAATATTTGCGCATCCTGCCCGATACTAACAAGCGGGTTTACTTTAACCAGCTGCTGAGCAGTAAACTTCTGTTCATTCGGCAGTGTTACCTGCCAACTGACATAATTTGCACCTGGCTTGAAATACTCTGAATTATCAAGCCGTTTAGGAGTATAAATATTACCTAACTGATCAGCTGCTGAAGCCTGGCCAATATCAACTTTAGTTAATAACCCGGCGGCATCAACCTCTATATTTTCTGGTGTAGTGATAGTTATCCAGACGGGATTATCTAAGGTATAGCTCGGCTGCTGTTCACCTGATGCTGTAATGCTGGTTAATATATTACCTGCCGTATCCTGTATATTTGTCGGGGTGACGAAATTTAAGCTGACATCTCCAATTTTATGAGCTAAGTCCCCACCACTTGCAGTGATATCAAATTCAGCAGCCTCGCCGGCAACAGCATTCACTGTTAACAGCGCCGTACTGCCGGATAAATAAAAGCTATCTGCATCAGGTAACTGCATCGCTTCATTAAATGTTAAGCGCCAGCTCAATGAATCAGCCTCTGTTGCTGCACCGAGGGGGTTATATCGAAGTAAAGAGAGCAGCTGCGGCGCAGACACATCCTTAATCATAGAATGGTTTAGTGTTGTACTAACATTACCAATTGTATCAGTCAGTGTAACAGACAAAACCAGCTCTTCATCTGCAAAAGCAGAGAGATCTAATCCCCTGATCACTTGTTCACTATCTGTAATAGTGCCGCTTCGAACGGATGTAGTAGTGCTGTTCTGCATAACAGAAATAGAATATGCGGCGCCTATTTCAGCTGATGCAAAGGTAAATCCAAAATCATGCTCGGTCAGTGCGGTAATTGAACTGCTTATCTTTTTAAAAGAGAAACCAAATGGTGCGCTGTTATCAATTTTAATATTGCGCAGCTGCACACTATCAAAAGATAAAGCTGCCGCATTGCCTTGCAGATCATTAATCGTTCCGCTGTTTAAATCGAATGATTTAAGCTCAATACCGTTTTCGTCGTTATCATTCACCTGTACGCTATACTGAAAAGTGAGCTCACTGCTGTTATCACCAGCAGTGTATTGTGCATAAGCAGTTTGCCCGCCAATATCTAAAACCAGCTGCGGAGTACCTGTAACACGTACAGCATTATTAAATGCGGCTTGAATCAAAAATGTATCGCCCTGACTATAAATTCCAACAACATCAGCCCCCAATGAGCTGACTGCGGCGGCATTGCTTTTATTAACAGCAACTCCGGTAAAATTATTAACAGACCTCAGATCTGCATTGAATTTTACTGCTCCAGAAAATGCGCTAATCGCAGTTCCTTCAGGTAGAGATAATGACTTCACTGCCAGCTGGTTACTTTCATCATGAAAATCATCAGCTTGAATTTGATAGCTGAAAGTAAGCACGGATGATGAACCAGCCGGAACAACATACTGTGCAGTCACATCACCAGAATCGAGGGCTAGTACAATCTCTGGTGTCCCTGTTACAGAAAAAGGAAAATTATTCTGATTGGAAAAGGTAATATTGAGCGTATCACCAGTCTGGTAAGAGCCGGATGCCGAGGAAGCGCTGGAAGTTAACGGCAAGATCATATCACTAGTAATAATCACCCCGGTTAACAAACCTACATTGTTGAGTGTAAGATCAACGGGATTACCTAACGGATCGTTAATACTGCCGTTATTTAGAATAACAGCCCCTAACTCAATACCATCACTGTCTGTTAAAGTATTTCCTGCCGGTATTGTATAGCTGTAAACAAGTTCTGTAGAAGTCGATAATGATTTGTCGTAAGCCGCAAAAACTTCGTTTCCTCCAATATTAACTGCTAACTGAGGAGAACCGCTGACATCAACAACCGAACTGAAGTTTATCTTAAATGTAAGAATAGAATTGGCCGCATAAAAGGTCGCCACAGGCACTTCAACACTGCTGACAACCGGTATCTGGGTATATTTGCGAATGCTGTCAGTAACAATTTGCCCTTGTGATGCACTGTCTGACGCTGATATATAACTTACACTCAGTGATAATAATATATCTCCATCAGGTAAGGCGGACAGGTCAATATCTGCAGCCTGCTGCTCACTTTGTGTCACGCTACCGGTACCGGAAATCATGCTCCCGCCGCCGTTAAGCATAGTTAATTTATAGTTATAATAAGCGCCGACAGGGGCATTATTAAGCATGAAGCTAAGTGCAGTTTTATTGCTGTTATCAATTACAGTCTGTTCAAAATTCACACTGTAACCCTGGGGAGCTCCGCCATCAATGAAGATCCCGGTCCCGCTTTCAATATTATTTAAAGTAAGATCGCCACTTAACTGTTTTTCATTAAGGATTTTTGCAGCAGCTGTCTGCAGCCTTGTAATATTAATACCGTCAATATCAACATCCAGAGCATTAATCTGATACTCAAACTGAAGCTGCCTGCTACCGCTCCCGCCAGTGTAATTAGCGGTTCGAGTATTTTCACCAATTAAAACCGATAATAGCGGCTGACCGGATACAGTAACTATTTCATCAAAATTAACCGAGAAAGTGAGTGTTTCACCATAACCATAAATTGCGGCATCAGGCATAGCCACGCTAAGAACCTTTGCACCGGATTCAACAATAACTCCGCTTAAATTATCAATATTAGCTAAAGCATTATCAGCGCCAACCTCACTCGATGAACTTACTGCACCTCCGTTAAGCAGCAGATAATCAATTGTAATGCCGTTATTATCCTCAAGTCTCTCGGCTAAAACATAATTAAAAGTTAAGGATGAAGTACCGCTTCCACTAGCATATTGAGCAAAAACCTGCTGATCGCCAATCGTTAAATAGAGCAGAGGAGAACCGCTGACTGTAACACTCTGATTGTAGTTAACGGTAAAACTCAATGTATCACCCGCAACATAGGTTTTCGCATCCGGTACTGTTACACTGTTTATTTTTGCCGTATCCGCGGCATTAACGGTCACCGCACTGCTGTCAGCAATATTCTGCAGAACTAAATCACGCCAGTCGGAAAAACTATAAACTGGTCCTTCATCCAAATAATCAGCATTAGATGTAAGATCTACTAAACGAATACCGTTAACCGCGGCATCCTCTTTTGTTACCACATAATCAAACTGCCAGCTAGACTGAGGACCGGCAGCAGAAACATAACCTGCTTGTACGATCCGTTCATTATCCAGCAAAATATTTAATTTAGTCGAGGTCGTACTTACAGCCTGAACGGCTTGATCAAAATGCACGACAAAAGAAAGAGTCTCGCCAATTCGATAATCATTATCAGCAGGAAGCACTACCTGCGTTACCTGTGGTACAGCCGTTCGCCCCACTAAAACAGCGGAAGAGCCGTCACTTAGTTTAGTCACTTTAGCTAAGCCGTTATTACTGAATGTACTGCTACTGACAGTTAGTTCATGACTGCCGTAGCTTTTATCATCCAGCTCATCTAGCGTGCCGACAATAACCGCATTATTTAAATTTAAATCACCAATACTAACCCCGTCAGTGTCAGTATCTGACTCTGCAACCGTATAGGTAAATACAATCTCCCCCTGATTTGTTGCTTCACCATTTAAAATATATTCACTGCCGCCCACGCTAACAGTCAGCTGCGGAATCCCCCCGGACAACGTAACCGCGGCAATCCGCCCCCAGCGTAATGTATAGGTGAGTTTGTCTCCAGGCAGATAAACATCCAATGCAGGCAGATCGGCTGCATTACTATGAGCTATTTTAACTAAAGGCAGTGCACTTCCCTGTCCGAAGTTCATGTCGGCAGTTACTCCGCCGGTGCTTGTTACTTGAAAATTTTGAAATCCGGAGAGTTCAATACCGTTAAAGTCAAAATCTAGGTGAGTGGGTGTATAAGAAAATGTAACATCAGAGCCGCTTACACTTTGGTACTGCGCATAAGCATTACCGGAATCAAGCTCTAAAATTAAATAACCCGGGCCGTCAGCACCGGGAGTATATTGAATATTTTCAGAAAAGGAGACAACAAACTGCAGACTGTCACTGCTGTTGTAAGTTCCCGCTGCCGGGCCTGAAACTGTACTGATAACCGGCTGAGCAGCCGTAGCCGGCACCGCAGAACACAGCAGACAGGCAGTCACAAAACCACGTAATAAATACATCAGATTCAGTTGTTGTTTTTCTGCAGATACAACAGCGCTAAAGCACTCAGATATAGCTGATCGCATAAATGAAATTCCCTTTCTATAAAATATCTAGTTCTGCAGCAGTAAAGCTTTAATTGCCTGCAGTTCACTTTTTAAAGAATCCAGCTCATTATTAATTTTTGTGATTTCAATATCTTTTTCTAAAAGCTTGTTATTTAACGCTTGAATTGAAGCCATAGAAACACCAACTGCATCAACAATTGCTATTTTATCGCTAGTGTCGCCGTCTAACCCGAATACACTATGAAAATCTTCTGACATCACGCCCATATGTACAATGGAAGGATCATTATCGGACTTATAGGTCCAGCGGGAAATTTCAAGAGTGCTGAGCTTGTCTAAAACCTCTTTGGTATCCACTATCTCTTCAATATTTTTTAAAGCTCGAGATGATGCAAAATGGCAGGCCTTTCCGCCTTTACCGCAGACTCCTGATTTGGCCTGAATTTCTCCGTCTTTTGTTACTGTTAATGCTAATACACCGGTTCCGCTGGTAAACTCTAAATTACCGCTGCCATTATTCTCTATTGTCCACGGACTCCATGCCGGTGTCGATGAACTGCCGCCGGCAGTACTTAAGCACTTCAAACTGCCGCTTTCGTTAGTACAAATATCTCCCTGTGCAACCAGCCCGGCTTTAGCAGCCACAGTACCATCACTTTTGACACTAAAAACAGACTGCCCTGAATTCTGTACATCAAAAAGAGCAGTTGGCACATAGCCATTGTCAATATTAATTCCAACATCACCTGCAGGGCTGATTAAAAATGCATGGTTATTCGCATCCATCGGGTGAGCAACATCTAATAATCCATCTGGGGTACTTGTTTCGAATCCGATGTCACCGTCTGCATCAATAAACAGACTATTGTTTGGTGCCGCCGCCCTGATTCTAAAAGGCATCCTTGAGTTGTTTGAATAATCACGAATAAAGAAGTTAGTTTCATTAGCGCCTACATCCCATGTGTAAGCCCCCCAGCCTTGCGTATTATTCTGGTCTAACCTGACAGAAGGAGTATTACCGGCCAGTATATGTGCTTCTACCAGTGGTGCTGATGTTCCTATACCCAGCCTGCCGCTGCTGCTAATATAAAGGCTATGGTCAGGGGCTCCTGCGAGAACCGTAAACGGCGTACGCCCTGCATCGACATCTGTAATGCTGAAACGATTAAGTCCGCCATTTGCCGAATCATTAGCTGTGAGCTCCCAGTCATTTCTGGGGAAACTTGACGAGCTGCTGGTATCTTGAAATTTAATACGTAAGTTATTTTCTTTTAGCCTTACTGTATCAAAATTAAAGTTTTCCCCTGATACACAGTCAACACCGATACACTCACTGCCGACAACAACCAGATCATCCTGAATTTTCTGATCTGCAGCAGCCAGAGAACTTAAGCAGACACCTGAAATTAAAACTAACTTTGTAATTACTGTATTCATCGCTATTTTTCCTCTTTAAGGTCAGGGTTTACCACTTGCCCTTCAAGTATCAAAAAGCTCTTGGATTCAATTTGTGTAATAATTGTATCTGCCGGCTTCGCATCAATATCCCTGCCGTTATTTTCAGGCGTCCCGCTTTCCTGCGGCCTTGCTTTAACAGCAGTTTCAGCCAGTATCGCGTATGAATAACGTCCGTCAATAAAACCTTCTTTGTGTTTAAAACTGCCGTTTTCACTGCTTAAACGGATCCCTTCTCCGGTTAACAATACACTTGAATAGCCTGCAGGAAGCTGCTGGACAGTTATACCTGCACTGCCCCCGCTCACAGAGGCGGCAAAACCCTGCGTAGTAAATATTATCCCTGCTAATAAACCTGTCTTAAATAGGCGAATATCTGCTTTAATAAACATAATTCCTCTCATCCTTGTTTTCTGCTCCGGCATCCTTTATAAAAAGTTATATTCCGAAAAACCTTAATTGAATTTAATTTTCTACAGTTTGAATATTTAACTAAAAGCGATAAATCAGTTTCAAACTAACATTATCAACATCATTCACATCAATAAAATAACGTTTATAAGCGGCAGCAGCCTGCCAGCTTTCATTGAGATCATAAGCTATTGAGGCTCCGGCATAAAAATCCGTGCCCTTCTGAGTATGCTGGATCGTTTCTCCATTGAAACGGCTTTCAACTTCACTGCGCCAGGATAAACCGCCGAGAGTCACAGAACTGCTGAAGGCCTGATAGCTGTATAAACGATAACTGACCTCCAGACCGACTCCTTTAACTAACATCGGCGTCGCATTAATGACTGACTGGTGATAATCAGCTGTACTGCCTTTGAGCTCGGCACTGCCTTGACCAAGATCGATATACCGAGCGGCTAATGCCCAGTTATCAGTCAAGTTGTAGCCTAAACCAAGCGACCAGCTGAAATCCTTAGTATCACGATTAATAATATTATCTGCAGGGACTGAGCTTAAGTTATCCCCTTCATGAGCCTTGCTCATACCAAGATCAACATCAATAAACCAGTTATTCGCCTGGCTGCTGAAACTTAACAATGCAAGAGAAAACACCAGGATTTTTTTGCCGTAACGGCGCAGTCCGGAGAGTACAGCTATAAACATCAGCATGATACTGCTGCTGCCGCCGCCGCCGGATGTATTGACTATATTGGTATTGTTCTGCACAGGCTCTGCAGGTGTAACAGGCGTAACGGGTGTTACCGGTACAACGGGCACAACGACCGGAGTATTAACCGTAACACCGCTTGGATCAACTATGGTGCCGTTCGCTTTTCCATCATCATCATTTGCACCGCCGTCCTCAATCGTCAAGCGCACACACCAGTCGCCGGCTGTTAACCCCTGCGTATAAGCATTACTGCTTGGCGGCGGACAATAACCGTCAGCCCCCTTCGCCGAATACAGTGCATTATTACTATCCTCAACAAAGTCTATCCAGCCTGTACCACTGATATATTTACGGTAAACAGCGTCTTCAGGAACAACAGCACGCAGCGGCAGTACCATATTGACCGACTGACCGTTAACGGGCAGATCATGTATTTCAAAATCAAAAATACCACCGACATTCACATTCTCTGCATCATCAAGTTCAATCGCAGGATCCTGTTCAATGGTTTCTATGGACACTTTTGCTCCTCCCTGAGATTCCTGCAGCGAAAGCCGCCCGAATGTTACTTTTGTACCCGGCTCCGCTTCAAGCAGGTATTTATTACCGTCAGATGCTTTATGTGCAATGGCATTATCCGGTAGTTCCGAAGGAGCCGAAACATAATCAGGAAGTACTGCTGTCACATTGATATGTACATCTTGAGTATTGCTGTAACGCTCTGCAGTATCCGTCTCCGTTACCGTAGCCGTAACTTTATATACGCCGGCAGGTAAGTTTTGTGGATCAAAAATAAACAGTTTTTCATCTGTGCTGCTGTTAATCAGCGCATTATTTTCACTGCTCCAGAGTGTTTCCAGGGTATCTTTATTACTGTCAACCGAGTCTGCAGTAATAGTTACCTTATTACCTGTTGTTGTTACCTGAGTACGTTCCTGGCCTTCCTGTACCACGGTTAAATCGACTTTCGGCGCCATATTTTCTTCGATGCGCGTTAATATCAGTGATGATTTAACGTCCAGATTCAAATTATTGATACTGTTTAGAGGATCTAATTGAACCGTTAACACCTTATGTACACTGGTCATCGCCGAACTGATAATAAACTCACCATAGGTTTTATCCTGCTCGCTGATAGTAACCGTTTCAACCGCGCCTAACGGCTGCTGATCATCGCCGTAGACCATATAAGGAACAGAAACAGGGTACTGAGGCGCATTACCGTTTAAATACACCCTAAACGTGTATGACTCGCCTTCTTTTACATAGGCGTTTTTGCCTAAAGAAATAAGCGGATGTACTTTAACAGTCTGCTGGGCGCTCACTTCATTGCCGCTGGAATCAGCCGCTGTCCAGGTAACAATATGCTCGCCGGGTGCTAAGAAGCTGTCCGGCTTAACAGGATCAATCGCTTCACCTAAATAGTCCTCAGCTGTCACCTCGCCTAAAGCAACCTGCGTCAGCAATGCCTGCGCATTTACTTCAATATCCTCAATGCCGAGTAATGACGGTGTTTTATCAATATCAGTCACTGCAATATTAAATGCCGGCAGTGAGCTTTTTGCACCGGCACTATCGGCGGCAGTGATCACTATGGCGTTTGTTGTACCAACATTCTCTGCTGCTGGTGTACCTGTCAATGTACCGGTTTTAGGATCAAAGCCTGCCCAGGCTGGTTTATTGACAATAGTAAAGGTGACGGTATCACCGGCATCAACATCACTGACAGTGGGGATAAAGCGATAACTTTTTGCTGCTTCTACGCTTGTCTCAGGCGTACCAGAAATCAGCGGAGCATCATTTACATTAACGACCGAAGCTGTCGGTGCACTTTCTATACTTTCTGCAGTGTTATGTGCATCTGTATAGCTGATAATAACTGTGATGCTTTTACCTATCTCAGCCGCCGTTAATGTATATGCAGAAGCGGCTGCACCACTGACTGCATTATTATCGGCATACCACTGGTAACTAAACTTACCTAAGCCGTCTGCATCGCTTAATGTATTATGCGCAGTTAACACGCTGTGCTCCGCAGCGCTGCCGCTAATGGTCAGACTTCCGGCAGGAGCATCATTAACATTAAGGACAGCAGCTGTTGCACCGCTCGTTTTACTTTCAAGCGTGTTATGGGCATCCGTATAACTGATCGTCAGAGTAATAACTTTACCTACATCATCATCATCCGGCCTGTAAGTATTGCTGTTTGCTCCAACGTTCACACCATCGGCTTTCCACTGATAAATTAGTGTGCCTAAACCGTCTGCATCAGTCAGTGTCTCGGCAGCCGTTAATACACTGTCTTCAACGGCATTACCAACTATTGTGACAATACCTTCCGGCGCATCATTAACATTGACAACCTGCAGATTAAAGGCGGCTAAAGCAGCACTGACTTGAGCACTGTCTTTTACGCTGATAATGATACCTGTGGTGGTACCGACATCCGCATTGCCCGGAGTGCCGGTTAAAGCTCCTGTTTTGCTGTCAAACGCAGCCCAGCCAGGTTTATTACTGATCGAGAAAGTTTTTGTGTCATTGAGATCATCGTCAAATACTGCCGGCATAAAGCTGTAGGAGCTGTTTTCATTAACTGAAACGGCTGGTTTTCCTGAAATAACCGGGGCATCATTGGTATTACTGACACTGATCGTAAAGCTCTGGACTGCAGATCCGCTATGTGCATCACTTACCTTTAACACCACATTGTGCTCACCTACATGGGCATTTACTGGCATTCCAGAGAGTTCTGCACTACCGCTGCCATTGTCTACCAGTGTCAGCCAGCCGGGTTTGCTTAGCGCACTGATGGTGATATTCGCATCATCATTATCAGCAGCCGCCACAGTGTAACTGTAGGCCGTATCTTCAACTGCTGAAGTCCGAGCCGCAGTGGTAAACAGCGGCGAATCATTAACTGAATCCACGCTAACATTGACAGTAATAGAAACACTTTCCATATTATCTGTCACAGAAACAACAAAACTGTCACTGCCGTTGAAGTTGCTGTCCGGCATATAACTAATGACTTTACTGTCACCTGTACCACTAGCAGCAGCCGCCCCGTTTGCTCCCTGTGATGTAATGCTCCAGGTTAAGGTGTTATTTTCAGCATCAGAAGCATTAAGTGTAATTTCTCCTGGAGAATCCTCTGCGGTTGTTAAAACAGTTGAACTGCCCTGGCTGATACTTGGTATTGTATTTCTGGTGATCGTCGCCACATCAATACTACTTGAACTATTAACCGCGGCATCCTGCGCAGCCACAACAAAATTATTAGCCCCTAAATCAATTGCGGTAGTTAATAACCAGGCATTCCCCGAGACAATATCACTGGCCAGCACAACTGTATTATCAGCAATGCCGTCGTTATCACTGTCAGCATAGAGCTTAACAGTCACGTTTTCTTCTGCATGACTGCCGGAGATTATGTAGCTGCTGCCGGATTCATTAACAGCTTCAGCCGGGCTGATAACAACCGGCGCCGCTGGAATGGTTGAATCTTCGCTAATTGTTGCCACATCGATATGAGCAGATTCTTGTGCTCCGGCAAAATCAGCAATGACGACTGTATTATAAACCGTGTCATCAACTAACGAGGTTTCAATACTCCATTCACCGCCGGAAACAATATCAGAGCCCAGTGCGGCTCCGCCGTCAGAAAGACCGTCATTATCAGCATCTAAATACAAACTAATGCTGATACCGTCAGTGCTGTAGGTGCCGCTGATGATCTGGCTGTCGCTGTTTAATACAACAGCATCGGCTGGTGTATTAACAACAGGTGCGACTTTGCTGACTATGATAGCATTACCTGTCAGATCGCTGATATCTTCTGCGGTACTTTTATTCATAAAGTCATTATCAGCAGCCAGGTTGTAAAACAGAGAATCAGATGCACTTGTCCCGGTTTTATCTAATATGCTGTCAACCGCTGTTTTATCCGCTCCGGATAGAAGCACCGTAAACTGCGTAGTCGAATCCAGCTCTACATCTGTTGTACTGCTGAGTCTGTAACTATCAGCAGCATCACCTTTACCCGTTAAAGTTAATAACGAGATATCAACGTCATTTTCTGCACCTGCTCTAGCTTCGAAGTTAACACCGCTGACCACTAAATAACCTGTCGAAGCATCGTAGGCGGCAGAGGTAATCATAGGTGTCGGTGCACTTACAATCGTAATAGTCTGCTGCTGCACGCCGTTCTCGTCAGCACTGCTGCCGCTGACGCTGCTGATATCAACAATAATCGTTTCGTCAGCTTCAACTATCTGATCTGCTAATGAGGTGACACTGATTGTTCCCTGTGTCTGCCCGGCATCAATGCTGATACTCTCTGCTGTTGTTGAATAATCAAAACTTCCTGCTGTACCGCTAAAGCCTAAATCAACAGTCACAGTTTCAACCGCCACTTTATCTAAAGTAACCGTAACCGTCGCCTGCCCTGCATCCTCATTAATACTTGAGCTGCTGACACTTAAGCTGGCGGCAATACGTTCATCGTCGCTGATAGTAATGGTTTTTTGTTGAACAGCGTTTTCTGCGGCACTGCCGCCGGACACTGATGTAATATCAATAATAATGCTTTCATCACCTTCCAGTACGACATCATCAACGGCTGTAATACCGGTCACTGCACTGGCAGATGTAGAGCCCGCTGGAATAATAATAGAACTGCTGGGCGTATTGTAATCCGTACCGCCGCTTGCCGCTGTGCCTGTATAACCTAGATTAACCGTCACATCGGCATAAGTCGCACTGCTTAAAGTTGCAGTGATTGTCGAAGTCCCCGCATTTTCAGCGACCGAGCTGTTTCCGGTAGTCAAGGTAACCGTAGGTGCCGACTGCGCATCATTAATGGTAATAATCTGCTGGTTAGTTGTTCCTTCACTTCCCACTGACAGACTGCTGATATCGACAATCACAGTTTCATCTACAGCCGCATCAAACAATGAATCAGGAGCACTGATAATCATTGCACTATTACTGCGGCTGCCGGCAGCGATAGTAATACTGTCAGATTTACTGTAATCCGTACCTGCTGTACCAGTACCCGTATATGCCAGGCTGACCGTAATATCATCCGGCCACTGATTATTTAAACTGCCGCTGATAGTCGCGGTTATTGTCGACACACCAGCAAACTCAACAATGCTGTTGGTATCAGCTGTTAAAGATATTTCCGGCAGGTTGGCATAGATAGCGTCACTGCTCTGACTGACTGCCGTGGTGAAAGCACTGCTGGTATTGCCTGCACTGTCAGTCAGTGTAAGGTTGACCGGTACACCGCTGCCGGCAGCAGTATCACTACCGCCGTCAGTAATGGTAAAGGCTGCGCTATAAGTTGTGTCGTTAATTTTATTTAAACTGCTCAGTGCATAACCGTTTATCGTGCCGCTGATACCGCCGCTGCCCGTGGTGTAGTCGTCGCTGTCTGTACTGACCGTAATCGTGGCGGTAACCGTATCCCCCACTTTATGTACGCTGTTCGGAATACTCACCGCACTGATAGTCGGCGCAGTGCCGTCTTCATCATCGCTGATAGTGACCGTCTGCTGTTGAGTACCATTTTCTACTGCACTGCCGCCGGACACTGAGGTGATATCAATAATAATCGTTTCATCGCCTTCCAGTAGGGCATCATCAACGGCTGTAATACCGGTCACTGCACTGGCAGATGTGGAGCCCGCTGGAAT
>NZ_AUAM01000032.1 GCF_000428725.1 Psychromonas aquimarina ATCC BAA-1526 | reverse complement strand
TTGTAAGAAAGGGATAAATTGTTGTTCATTCATGAGTGTAACCCGGTATCGTTATTCACACATGTATTAAGTATGGTAGATCTACAACAGCTAACTAAGACATAGCCATTTTTTTTGCCCAGATAAAAGATGAAGCAGAAAGCTGCTTAGCCCGTGTTGCAACTCTTTGTTCACTACGGGCAACCAGCTTCTACGTAGCTAAGAAGCTCTAGGTTCAAAAGCACCTCTGCCTTAAAGAAAAGGTCAGTAATATTACTGAGTTTTAAACGATAAGATTTGAAACGCTTCTTCGGAAGCGTTTTTTTATGTCTGCGGTTTATAAATATAGGTGCAAAACACCATCATTTACTTCAGTCTTAAAGAAAAGGTCAGTAATCACTGATTTTTAAATCTTAAGATTTTAAATCCTCACTTAGGTGAGGATTTTTTTGTCCAGAGAAAAGTGAAGTAGCAAGTCGCTTAGCCCGTGTTGCAACTTTTTGTTAACTACGGGCAACCAGCTTCTACGTAGCTAATAAGCTCTAGGTTCAAAAGCACCTCAGCCTTAAAGAAAAGGTCAGTAATTCAAACGAATTATTAACTTAATACTTTTAAAGCGCTCCTCCGGGAGTGTTTTTTTATGCCTAAAGAAAATTTACAGGTGCTAAATACCAGCATTTACTTCAGTCTTAAAGAAAAGGTCAGTAATCACTGATTTTTAAATTTTAAGATTTTAAATCCTCACTCCGGTGGTTTTTTTTTGTCTGCGGTTTGGCAGGTGAAGAGCTTTAAGCCGTTCTGACCGTGCTGCTCCTCTTTGTTAACTACGGGCAGCCAGCAAATAGAATTTAAATGGAGCTTTAAGGTCTAGATTAGAAATCCTCGTTTATACAGGGATTTTTTTTATTTGAAAGAAAGACTATGATGGAGCCAGTGAAAATTACAGATACTGGAAAATTATTGTGATCGACAAATTCGGCATTTACCCGGCAGCAAAACAGATCCGCAGTCCTTTTTATAATGAGCGTCCTGCAGATACTCAGATCAGTTTGCTGGTGATCCACTGCATCAGTCTGCCTGAAGGGGTTTATGGCGGCAGGGCTGTTGAACAGCTGTTTAGCGGCTGTTTAGACTGTAGTGAAGATTCCGGCTTTGCGGATCTGCAGGGATTAGAAGTTTCGGCACACTGTGTGATCCGCCGCGATGGTCAGATAGAGCAGTATGTTCCTTTTGTAAAACGTGCCTGGCATGCAGGAGTCTCCTGTTTTGCAGGTATTGAAGGCTGCAATGATTATTCCATCGGTATCGAGCTGGAAGGCACAGACCATAGTACATATACAAACGAGCAGTATCTGGCGCTTAGCGCATTAACCACGCAGATTCAGCTGCGTTATCCGGCGATAACAACAGAGCGGATAACGGGACACAGTGATATTGCACCGGGACGCAAAACGGATCCCGGTAGACAGTTTGACTGGGCTTATTATTTTCGTCTGTTAGCTGATTAATTTCTGTAGCTGAGAGCGAAGCTGTTCTATTTTCAGGCGCTGCTGATTGTGCACATCACAATTAGCAAGCACATACTCGATAGTGCTTAATACTGTCCGCCAGC
This sequence comes from Psychromonas aquimarina ATCC BAA-1526, assembly GCF_000428725.1. Lineage (GTDB taxonomy): Bacteria > Pseudomonadota > Gammaproteobacteria > Enterobacterales > Psychromonadaceae > Psychromonas > Psychromonas aquimarina. The sequence continues at coordinate 50,847 of NZ_AUAM01000032.1, read as the reverse complement.
GTGGTGCTTTAGGCAAAGTTTCTAAATGCAGATATTTGTCAAGAGTACGGGTCTGCAGGGTGCTGCGGTCCAGATAAACACGCCATAAGCGGCTTTGCTCGGCTAATTCAAACTTAGTTTGACTGTTTTCCAGTTCCCAGTACTCCAGTGTCCGGTTCATTACATCGACTAAAACCTCACGTTTAAGCTGATTCTTATCTGCTCCTTTGCCTTCAACTTTATCAACCAGGCGGGTGAACTCACCGCCTAATTCTTTTAATGACTGCAGCTGCCTGCTGTCGCCGTCAAAGGCATAATTAGAAAGGGTCTCAACTGCATTTTCTAAATTAGTAACACGCTGCGCATCATAATTATTATCAATGCAGATGATAATCAGGCTGTGCAGGCCTGACTGTTCAGGCAGAGGGATAACAGAAGCTGTTAAGCGCTGAATTTTACCTTCGATATAAATATCGATTTCATGATTATGCTTGTTATTATTTTCTAAGCTGCGCTTCACCACCAGCTCATCAAGCTGATAGTGCTGCAGCTGCTGCAGGCTGCGCTTAAATAATTTACCGGCGTTGCGGTTGGCGAAGTGGATTCTTTCGTCATTGCGGATGCACAGGACTGCATCTGGGCTGTGCTCAAGCAGGGTGAGCAGATTACCCTGCGTTTCTAATAAGCCTGCTTCTATCTGCTCCTGATTTTTGAGGCTCTGACGCAGCTGTATATTACTGTTGTTTAATCGTTGTGTCTGACTTGCCTGCAGGTGAGCATTGATCCTAGCCGCCAGCTCTTTCTGATTAAAAGGTTTGCAGACATAATCATTCGCCCCGGCTTCAAAACCTCTAATGCGGTCTTTACTCTGGCTTAATGCGGTCAGCATAATAATCGGCAGACTGCCGGCATCAAACTCTTTACGTAATGCCTGGCAGACCTCATAACCGCTCATTCCCGGCATCATGACATCTAATAACAATAAAGCCGGTATTTCCTGTTCTATAAGCTCAAGTGTTTCAGCACCGTTTAATGCCGTTTTTATCCGGTAACCTTCGAGCCTTAAAAAACTGGTTAAGACCTGCAGATTGACGGCTTCATCATCGGCAACAATTAATAACGGTGCATTCGGGTTATCAGGCAGCGAATCTGTTGTAACCGAGATCTGTTCACTGGGGGCCGGAATATTAAAATGTTTAACCGGGCCGGACAAGTTAGTTTCAGAGACTTCTGCTGCAGATGCCAGGGGCAGGGTAAAACTGAATGTGGTGCCTATCTGCGGCTGGCTGCTGACATATAAACTGCCGCCCATTAATTCGATTAAGCGCCGGCTGATTGACAGGCCAAGTCCTGCTCCCTGACGGTAATAGGGGCTGTCTACATTAGCCTGAGTGAGCGGCTCAAAGATATGCTCAAGCTGGGCTGCTTCAATACCGCTGCCGGTATCTATGACCTGTACCTGCAGATTATCTTCAATAACATTCGCGCAGATAATTATTTTACCTTCACTGGTATATTTTATTGCATTGCCGATCAGGTTGTATAATACCTGCTCTAAACGCTGTTCATCCGCAACGATCTGCGGAAGGTGTTCGGGTATTTGATTAATAATTCTCAGCGGCTTGTTATCCAGCAGGTGGCTGGACAGCTCCAAGACCAGATGTACAGCAGATGATAAATCAAGGGCGTGTTTATTAATGTATAAATTGCCGTAGCGCATTTTATGGTAGTCGAGCAGATCATCAACCAGGTGAGACAGGCGCATGCCGCTGTTATTGATTATATCGAGCTGATACTGCTGATCTTTATTAAGAGGGCCGTAGGCACCGGAAGATAACATCTCAGTGATACCAAGCATGCCGTGTAATGGAGTGCGCAGTTCATGGGAGGTTGTGGCTAAAAATTCATCTTTTAACTTGTCGCTAAGCTGCAGCTCGTTATTCTGCTGCTGAATAAGCGCAAGATTCGTTTCTAACTCTTTATTCTGTTTATGAATCAGCTGCAGTTTTTCACTTACTGAGTGTTTCATTCGTGCAAAGCTGACTGCCAGCCTGCCGATTTCATCCTGACGCTCAGTTCCAGTCATTTTCTGCTCAAGATCACCGGCGGCCAGGCGCTCTGCAATCCAGGCTAAATTAAGAATAGGGGCGGTTATTGAGTTGGACAGATAATGTGAAGCAATAACAACCAGCGCAATAGCAAGCAGCAGAGTGATAATAAACACCTGCTCGAGCTGCTCTACCCGTGCGTAGGCTAATTTTTCCGGTAGTTCAATCGCTAATGCCCAGCTTTTTCCCAGCACAGATATCGGCGTAAAGGCCGCCAGTACCTGCTCCCCCTGGCTATTGCTGAAGCTGTCAACTGAAGTGAAGCCGTTAATTGCCTGTTGGATACTGTCTGTCTGGAGAGATGCAGCCTGCTCCTGCGGCAGGTTGATCCGTGAGCGGGAATTATCGTCAGTTAATAATGTGCGCAGCTGGTGTCCGCTGGACTTAGCAAGAAGACTGCTTAAGCGGCTGTTATCAAGTTTAAAAATAACAAAGCTGTGCAGGTAACCCTGCTCTTTTATCGGGGCGGCAAACCAGGCCGGCTCTTCTGTTCCCTGTTTCTTAAAGTCAGAAAAAATTACCGGTGTTATTTTTTCGTTCGGCTTGGTTTTAACGTGCTGCGAAACCGTTTTAAAGGTATCTGCCAGCGGACTGTCCTTATATTTCCCCTTAAGCAGGTTAGTACCGTAATAATCGAATTTCCGGGTGGAATAGACAATGGTGCCTTTTAAATTAACCAGAAGAATGTCGCTGAAATCAGATCGTGCCAGCAGGTCAGAATAGAGATAGTGGTAGCGTTTATGGATCAGGCGGTAGCGTTCACTGCCAAGGTATTCTGGTGAATCTCGCTTGATTTTGCTGTTAATAATATCTCCGGAACCCGGCTCATAACGTCTTTGTGCATGAGTCTGCGCTTCCTGGGGAGTATTACCTAAATGCTGGAAAGCCTTTACCAGTCCGTAAAAACGTCCGCCGCTGGAGATACCTAATTCTGAGCGGGCAAAGCTGCGGACTTCAGACTCCAGGGCTTTGAAATAACTTTCTATCTGCTGCTGCTGATTATCACGTTGAGTAATCAGATGGGTTTTAATCTGTTCACTTAAGTCCTGACTTTGTGTGTATAGATAAAATAACGAACTCAGTGTTAACGGCGTAATACTGAGCACTAGAAAAGCGACCATTAAGGTGTTTTTAAGTTTTTTAAAGTATTTAATTTTAATCATAGAAGCTTTTTAAGTGATAACCCCGGTTCTCTAAATCCTGCATCTCTCTCAGGAGAGAGGAACTCAGTAAATAATTTATTTAGTTAAATATATTTTTTAGTCACAGTAAACAGATCAAATCTATAACATCAATTCAATAGTTTTATCTTAATTTGTTAGGCGAAATATTCTCATTAAAGTTATCACAGAGCAGCACTATTTCTTATTACTTTAGGTTTTTAAAGCGAATTGTTGAGTAAAATGCGAGAGAAGTCACAACGAACCGGCAAAATACAGGAAGAAAAAATCATTAACTGCAATAAATTGAACTCTAACCACCTTTGTCTGTTTTTTTCTCTAGTATCGCAAGGTTAATGTTGTAAGTGAGTGCTAACATGATCTTTCTTTGTGTTGTAAATAAAGGTGATCTGGTGCAGATAAAATTGTTTGTAAAAGCAGCGCTTAAATGCCGAAAGTAACGTTTTTAACGGAGTTTTAAAAGCTTTTGACGTTTTTAACGTAGGGGATAATTGACTCTTTTGAGCCGCTGTAGTTTTCTTAGTTGCGAAAGCCGGGCATGAGAATATTTTACAGTTTAAGTGGCCATGGTTTGAATGGATTTTTTCAATAGGCTGGCGCTCAGGTAAGAGTGAATACGAGACTTAAGAATGAGCAGTTAATCACTCAGGTATGAGACAGGAAACTTATTGAAAAATGTTTATACGTATAAATATTATTGAAAAATATAGAGTAAGGAATACAAATGTTTGCCAATTTTAAAAAAACGAAAATTACTGCACTTGTTCTTTCAGCAGCCGCTGCGGGCTTGATTACTCCGCAAATTGCTCAAGCTTCAGATAAAAGCGAATTAACAATTGTTTCTCACCTATACCCTACAAGTATTCGTAACTTTAACCCGTTCCTGGGTACTGCTTTACGTACAACACTCGGTTTTGTATACGAGCCGCTGGTTATCTTTAACGAGATGCACGCTAACAAACCTGAGTTCCGTTTAGCCACTGGTTTTGAAATGGCTGAAGACCTTAAATCAGTAACCTTTGATATCCGCAAAGGTGTTAAGTGGTCTGACGGTGAAAAATTCACAGCTGACGATGTTGTATTCACATTTAACCTGGTGAACAAAACAACTTCTCTAGATCAGACCGGCGTTAATAAAATTGTCACCTCGGTTAAGAAAATAAATGAATATAAAGTTGAATTCACACTAGCTGAAGCAAATTCCAATGCACCTTACGAAATAGTTCGTGTCCCGGTTGTTGCGCAGCACGTATGGAGCAAAGTTGATAAGCCGGATACATTTACCAATGAAAATCCTGTCGGTACAGGTCCGTTTACTGAAGTGGAAGTGTTTACTCCGACTTTATACACTCAGTGTACTGCAGCGACATACTGGGATGCAGATAATCTAGATGTTGACTGTATCCGTATGCCGCAGATCGCCAATAACGATCAGTTATTAGGCAAGGTTATCAATTCTGAGCTGGACTGGTCTGCTTCATTTATTCCTGATATCGACAAAACATACGCATCTAAAAATCCGAATCATAAATACTGGTTAACGCCGGCGGGCACTCAGGCATTTGTTGTTAACTTCAAAAACCCTGATGCAGCTAAAAATGAAGCACTGACTAATGTTGATTTCCGTCGTGCATTTTCAATGGCGATAGACCGTGAAACTATTATCGATATCGCATTCTATGGTAACGGTGTGGTTAATGATTTTGCTTCTGGTTTAGGTTATGCGTTTGAAGCATGGTCTGATGAAGCTGTTCATAATAAATACAAAAAATTTAATACCTACAATGTTGACGGTGCAAAAGCGCTATTAACGAAAGCCGGCTTTAAAGATTTAAATGATGACGGTTATGTAGAAACTCCGTCTGGTAAGTCATTTGAGCTGATTATTCAGTCTCCAAACGGCTGGACTGACTTCAACAATACTGTACAGCTTGCTGTTGAAAACTTAGAAGAAGTAGGTATTAAAGCTAAAGCACGTACTCCTGATTTTGCGGTATACAACAAAGCGATGCAGGATGCGACTTATGATGTAGCTTACACTAACTACTTCCACGGCAGTGACCCGCACAAATACTGGGACAGCGCGTATGCGTCTAAGTACCAGAAATCAACTGATCCGCGTTTTGCTATGCACCACTGGAAAAACGCTAAAGTTGACGCTTTATTAGCAAGCTTCTACAAAACTGCAGACAAAGCTGAGCAGATCAAGATGGCTAACCAGATCCAGGCAATCATTGCGGCAGAGCAGGTTACCATTCCGGTCATGTCCGGTTTAAACAGCTTCCAGTACAACACAAGTCGTTTCAGCGGCTGGTGGAATGCAGACAACGCTAAAGGCCGTCCAGGTATCTATGCTGGTATCCCTGAGCGTGTTCTACAGGTATTAGACTTAAAACCGATTAAATAGCGTGAATGAAAGGCACCTTGTGTGCCTTTTTTAATTAAACCGTTATTTGTTAAATATAAGAAGTAAGTTTTGGCGCATGAAATGTGCGCCTTTTTTCCTCGCAATTTTTTATTGTGGTGACTGTTTTACCATGATGATTTTTCCATTCCGCTTACGCGGACAAGTAATGGATTCTTAAGGTGTAAGTTATGGGATTTTTCTTAAGACGTTTATCGTTTTACTTTATTGCGCTGCTCTTTGCGGCAACCTTGAACTTTATTATTCCACGGGCAATGCCGGGTGACCCGGTGACCATGATGTTTGCAAATGCAACTAGTCAAGTAACACCTGAGCGTATCGCAGCCATGAAAGAGTTATTAGGTTTTGTTGACGGCCCTCTTTACGAACAGTTTTTTATCTACATCAAAAGTGTTCTTACATGGGAATTAGGTACTTCAGTACAGTTCTACCCGTTATCGGTAAACTCTGTGCTGGGCAACGCATTCGGCTGGTCACTGTTCCTGGCCGGCAGCGCAGTATTATTATCATTTACTTTAGGCTCTGTACTCGGAATTTTTGCCGCCTGGCGCCGCGGCAGTAAGTTCGATACTATTTTTTCTCCCGGCATGCTGGCTGTTCAGTCTGTACCGCAAGTGGTTATTGCGATGCTTCTGATGTTTACTTTTGCTATCGGTTTAGGTTGGTTCCCTACCGGTAATGCCTACACGCCGGGACTCACTCCTGACTGGACAAGCTGGACATTTATAAAGGATGTCGCTTACCACGCAGTATTACCGTTAATTGCAGCTTCGATTGTGCAGGTCGGCGGTTTCCTGATCAACATGCGTAATAACATGATCAACTTGTTAGCTGAAGATTACATCACCATGGCTAAAGGCAAGGGCCTTAGTGAAAATCGAGTGGTATTTAATTATGCCGCGCGTAACGCCATGCTGCCGAGTGTAACGGCGCTGTCTATGGCGCTGGGTATGGCTATCGGCGGTCAGATGATTGTGGAAATTATCTTTAACTACCCGGGACTTGGTACGGTTTTATTAAATGCAATCAATGCGCGTGACTACCAGGTGCTGCAGGGACAGTTACTGGTAATGACACTGTTTATGCTGTTCTTCAATTTATTAGCCGACATGCTTTATGTTGTGCTGGATCCTCGCCTTCGTAAGGGAGCTTAAGAATTATGAAAGGTTTGATTAAATTACTGTCAAATAATCCGAAAGCATTATTCGGCTGCAGCATCCTGTTTATATTTATCTTTATGGCGGTATTTGCACCGTTAATTACCGGACATGTACCCAATAAACGTACCGGTAAACCGCATGAATACCCGGCGGCTGTTGTGAAAATGGCGCAGGCTTCACCGGACGGCTGGGTGGCGCAGAACTTAGCCGATGATAAGCGTAAAATGCTGATGTCTAAAAAAGCAGAGCATGTTTTAGGTACAACCCGTATGGGGCGTGATGTCTGGGCGCAGGTTGCCTACGGTGCACGTGTCTCACTGGCGGTTGGTTTCGGCGCGGGTATCGTTGTGTGTTTCTTAGCCACTGTGGTTGGTATCTCCGCAGGTTATTTCGGCGGTCGTGTTGACGATATCTTAAGTGCCGCGATGAATATTATGCTGGTGATTCCACAGTATCCGCTGCTGTTTGTATTAGCCGCCTTTATCGGGGAGGCGGGGCCGTTAACCATTGCACTGATAATAGGTATGACCTCCTGGGCATGGGGGGCGCGGGTAATACGCGCACAGACCATGTCATTAAGGGAAAAAGAGTTTGTCAAAGCCGCCGAAGTATTAGGTGAGTCGCGTATACGCATTATCTTTATTGAGATTCTGCCTAATCTGATCTCAATTGTCGGAGCAAGCTTTATCGGTTCGGTGAGTTACGCAATCGTGACTGAAGCAACTATCTCATTCTTAGGTCTTGGTGATCCGGGCACTATCAGCTGGGGAATCATGCTCTACAACGTGCAGACATCATCGGCGATTCTGATCGGCGCATGGTGGGAGCTGTTAGCACCGTGTTTAGCACTGTCAACGCTGGCCATCGGTCTTTCCATGCTTAACTTTGCTGTTGATGAAATTGCCAACCCGCAGTTACGTGCCAATAAAGGTATGAAGCGCTGGGAAAAAATGGCTAAAAAAGATAAAGAATCACGTGCCCCGCATGTCGCTGTTCCAAGCTTTGTCGGTGCAGAAGACTTAGCGGGCGGAGAAAAATAATGACTATACCTCAAATATCTATCCGTAATCTATGTGTTGACTACATCACTGCTGACGGCGATGTACGTGCGGTAAATAATGTTAGTTTTGATATCGGCAAAGGTGAAGTATTCGGCCTGGCCGGTGAGTCCGGCTGCGGTAAGTCAACGGTTGCTTTCTCATTAATGCGCCTGCATAAGCCACCGGCTTATATCAGCGGCGGGGAAGTTCTCTTTGATGACGGTAACGGTGCAAAAGACATCATGAAGTACAGTGACGGCGAGATGGGCATCTTCCGCTGGAGTGAAATGTCCATGGTATTTCAAAGTGCGATGAACGCTTTGAATCCCGTTATCCCGATTGTTGATCAGTTCACCGATGTGATTATGCGTCACACGGATAAAAACAAATATGAAGCAGTAAAACGAGCTGAACAGCTGCTGCAGATTGTTGATATTCACCCTAACCGTTTATCAGACTATCCGCATCAGTTTTCCGGCGGTATGCGTCAGCGTTTAGTGATTGCTATTGCATTAGCGCTTAATCCGAAATTAATCATTATGGATGAGCCGACTACCGCACTTGATGTGGTGGTGCAGCGTGAAATATTGCAGAAAATCTATGCCTTAAAAGAAGAGTTTGGTTTTTCAATTTTATTCATCACTCATGATCTGTCGTTAATGGTCGAGTTTTCCGACCGCATCGGCATCATGTATTCAGGTGAGTTAATTGAAGTTGCCGCCGCTAAAGATATCTTAGAAAGACCTTACCATCCCTATACGCACGGCTTAGGAAGTTCTTTCCCGTCGTTAACCGGGCCGAAAGCCGAGTTAAAAGGTATTCCGGGAAATCCGCTTAATCTGCTGGAGCTGCCGCAGGGCTGCCGTTTTCAGGCACGCTGTGAACGTGTTACAGATATCTGCCGCAGGAAAGCAACACAGCTGCGTGATGTCCAGGACGGACATCTGTCTAATTGTCATCTTGCTGTCGGCGGCCAGTCGATTGCGGTTGTTGAAACTGAGGCTGCCGCGGTTTAGGACCTGCAGATTAGATTATTTAAGGAAATAGTTATGAGTAATAAGTACGGTGAACTTTTGGTTGAAGGGCAGAATATTGTCAAAGACTTCAAAGTCAGCAGTAATGCATTAAAACAGCCGCTGATGCGCGCATCTAATGATGTGTCTTTTAAAATGTACAAAAGCCGCGGCATGGCCGTTGTAGGTGAATCCGGATCCGGCAAATCTACCATTGCAAAAATGATTGCTAAAATGTACGCCCCGACAGCGGGCAGGATTTTATATAAAGGGCGTGATATTCAGACCATTACACATCGTAAGGAGCTGATGACCTACCGGGAAGGTGTGCAGATGGTCTGGCAGGACCCCTTTGGTTCTTTAAATCCAACCCATAATATCTTTCATCATATTGCCCGTCCTTTGAAGATTCACAATAAGGTCAGCAAGGGTAATAAAAAAGAGCTGGAAGAGCGTGTTTATGAGCTTCTTGAGCAGGTTGGTCTTATTCCGGCTAAAGAAACGGCTGCTAAGTTTCCGCATCAGCTTTCCGGCGGTCAGCGTCAGCGGGTTAACTTAGCGCGTAATATTGCGGTGGGGGCTGAAGTAGTGCTCGCCGATGAGCCAACCTCCATGCTTGATGTTTCTATCCGTGCCGGGGTACTTAACCTGATGCAGGAGATGAAGTTTGACCGTGAAATGTCACTGCTGTACATCACCCATGATATTGCCACCGCACGTTATATTGCTGAAGATCTCGCGGTAATGTATGTCGGCCATATGGTTGAATGGGGAGATACCGATCAGATTATTCATGATCCGCAGCATCCCTATACACAGCTGTTAGTTTCTGCTGTACCCGATCCGGGCAAATCGATTCATACCAGACTGGCAGGTAACAAGGGTGAGATTCCTTTGTGGACGCCTGACTCAGTCGGCTGTCCTTTTGCCGGCCGTTGTCTGCATGCTGTACCTCGTTGTAAAGACGAGATGCCGGCGGCAAAACAACTTGCTGAAAACCACTTTGTTCGTTGTCATTTGCATGAGTAATGGTAAATGCCGCGATTTAACTCTCCTTTGAATCGCGGGGCTTCGTTCTAAAGTGGTCTTCCCCGGGCCGTCCGGCTCGGGGAATCTTATTTATAGTAGATCAGATAATTAAGCGCTTGGAATAGACCAGCTTGTTATCTTTACGAATATCTGGAGGTTAAGTGGAACTGCTTAGCAATCATATAGGTTACGAACGTTTTGGCGCTAAGCAGGCCGTCCTGCAGACTGAAACGTTTTTAGAATTACCGGCTGTACAATTAGTATCCGCAGAAAACGGAGAAGTGATTAAACACCTGCCGATTTTATCCTGTGGCTCTGTTGACCAGTGGATCAGCAGATACTTTTACTCTATAGACTTTTCCGATTTTAAGCAGTCAGGCTCATATTTTCTGCGCTGCGGCGAATGTACATCACACTCCTTCTTAATTGCAGAGGGCCTTCTGATGCACAGTAGTTTTTCTGATGTGCTGCATTATTTTAAATCACAGCGCTGTACGGGAATTTTTGATCAGCACGATAAGCAGGCGTCTGTTTTCGGCAGTGATAAAAAAGCTGATGTGCACGGCGGCTGGTATGACGCATCGGGGGATATGAGTAAATATTTCAGTCACCTTTCCTATGCTAATTATATGAATCCGCAGCAGATCCCGATGATCGTGTGGAATATGTTTAAAGGTTTAGATTTATTAAAAGACAACCCGGATTTTGCGGCCCATTCAAAAATTCGTCTGCAGGAAGAAGCCGTATTCGGTGCCGATTTTCTACTGCGCATGTTTAGTGAAGAGGGTTATTTCTACCTGACAGTTTTTGATAAATGGAGCAAAGATCCAAAACAGCGCGATATCTGCGCCTACGAAAAACAGAGCGGTGATAAAACGGATGATTATCAGGCGGCTTTTCGTCAGGGAGCGGGCATGGCTATTGCCGCGCTTGCCCGGGCTTATTTAAGCCCTGAAGGCGGTGAGTATGATGCACAGCAGTATTTGAACTGTGCAGAAAAAGCTTACTGGCACCTGAAAACCTTTAACTGTAATTACTGTGATGATGCCGTTGAAAATATTATTGATGAATATTGTGCATTAACGGCATCGGTGGAACTTTACCGCTCTACAAAGCAGGATAAATACCTGCAGGAAGCGCGTTACTGGGCCGCACAATTAAGCAGACGTCAGCAAAGTGATGCCAATCACTGCAATTACTGGTCTGCTAATGCCGACGGCTCACGTCCCTATTTTCACGGCGCGGAAGCCGGTCTGCCGGTGATTGCACTTTGTTTGTACCTGGAGATTGAAACAGATCGCCGGCAGAGAGAGTTGTATCTGCAGGTATTAATTAATGCGCTGAATTTTGAGCTGTCCATCAGCCGTGAAGTATTTAATCCTTTTTCTTATCCGCGTCAGTACGTTAAATCTGTTAATGGTGAGAAGCGCAGCGCTTTCTTTATTGCCCATGATAATGAGAGCGGTTACTGGTGGCAGGGCGAAAATGCACGCTTAGCTTCATTAGCCTGCATGGCTTATTTTGCTAAACCCTGGGTTAACGATGCAGAGGTTATTACTGAATTAGAGCGCTTTGCGCAGGGATCGCTGAACTGGATCCTGGGGTTAAATCCCTTTGATATGTGCATGCTGGACGGGGCTGGTTTTAACAATCCGGATTACCTGCCGGAGTTAGGTTTTTTTAATGCTAAAGGCGGAGTTTGTAACGGCATTACCGGCGGTTTTGAAAATGAAAATGATATTGCTTTTAACCCGCTGCCGCAGGGTAAAGATATGCTTCAGAACTGGCGCTGGGGGGAGCAGTGGATCCCGCATGCCGGCTGGTATCTGCTGGCTGTGATGGCGCAGTATGCAGATCGTCAGGAGGCCTGATGAAGTATTTAGTATTAATTACAAAAGGAATAAGCGATGAGCTTTAAAATAGATCTTGCTGTTGTTGATGCACAAGAGATGCGCCTGTCTTTAACCCTGCATAATCTATCGGATACCGTGCTTTCTGGCTGGCTGTTAACCATGGATTTTGCGCGTTATATTTTCCCTGAGTCACTGAGTAAAGGCGCGATAAATCAGATTGGAACCTTCAGCAGATTAAGGCCGCCGGCTGCTGAGGTTATTGCCCCGAACAGCAGTTATCAGGTTGAGTTTAAAATAAAATCCGCGCCGCTTAGTAATTATGAGTGCGGTATCAGAGAGGCATTTATTTGTGATGCTTCTGATAATTATCAGAAAACTACAGCAGTCCGGATTAACCCGATCAGCTTAAAACTGCCGGTACAGAAAGCTGTAGGTAAAATTACTGCGAAAGCGGCTGCCGGCGCAGTTATTCCTCAGCCAGCTTCACAGGTTAGTGTCTTAGGTGTTTTTGAATTATCGGCTGATACACAGATTAACTCTCAGTATGAGCAGGCGGCGGCGGCCGCTGACTGGCTGAGTGCCGAAATAACAGAGTCAGCAGGTTTTACACTAGACAGAAGTGTCTGTGGCAGGATCTCCATGGTGCTCGATGAACAGATGCCGGACTGTGCCTACTCCCTTTCTGTTAATCCAAACAGTGTACTGATCAAAGCAAACTCACAGCAGGGATTTGTGCATGCCTGCGCCACTTTAATACAGTTAATTGCCGGAGCAGAGCAGCAGGACAATGTGTGTTTATTACCCTGTCTGAAAATAGATGATCTGCCTCGCTATCAGTACCGCGGTCTGATGCTGGACTGTGCTCGTCATTTTCATTCTATAGCTACCGTGAAGCGGTTGATTAAGCAGTTAGCCTTATACAAATACAACTATTTTCACTGGCACCTCACCGATGATGAGGGCTGGCGGATTGAGATAAAAGCATTTCCTGAGTTAACAGAAATCGGCGCATGGCGGGGGCCTGGCACAGCATTAGAGCCGCAGTTTTCGCATTTAACTGAAAAATACGGCGGTTATTACACGCAGCAGGAGATCCGTGAGGTGATCAGCTATGCCGAGCAGTTTGCCATTACTGTGATCCCTGAAATAGATATCCCCGGGCACTGCCGGGCAGCTGTTAAATCCCTGCCGCATCTGCTGGCGGATCCACAAGACAAGTCGGACTATTTAAGTATTCAAGCTTATACAGATAACGTTCTGTCTCCTGCACTACCGGGTACTTATCAGTTCCTCGATAAAGTACTGGATGAGGTTTGTGATCTGTTCCCTTCACCTTATATACATGTCGGTGCAGATGAAGTGCCGCAAGGCGTCTGGAGTAACTGTGAAAAATGCCGTTTATTAATGGCAGAGCAGGGTTACAGGGATACAAAAGAGCTGCAGGGTTTTCTGCTTCGTTATGTAGAAAACAGACTGCAGAAACGAGGTAAGAGAATGCTTGGCTGGGAGGAAGTTAAGCATGGTGACAAGGTCAGCAAAGAGACAGTTGTTTATTCCTGGATAGATGAGCAGGCTGGACTGGAATGTATACAGAACGGTTTTGATGTGGTTATGCAGCCGAACAGGTATACCTATTTCGATCTGGTTCAGGATTATGCGCCGCAGGAGCCGGGTGTTGACTGGGCCGGGGTGCTGCCTTTAGAGCAGGCTTACCGCTATGAACCTCTGCAGATACTAGAGCAGGATGATCCGCTAAGACAGCGCATATTAGGTGTGCAGTGTGCACTGTGGAGTGAAGTGGTGCTTAATCAGGACAGGATCGACCATATGCTGTTCCCGCGGCTTCTGGCTAATGCTGAAGTCAGCTGGTCACAGCCGCAGAAACGCTGCTGGCAGGATTTCCAAAGCCGCCTGCAGGGACAGCGAAAACTGTTAGCCGCGCAGGGCATTAATTTCAGAGAGTTTTAACAGCAGACTTAATATTTAATTATTTACAACTAATTCTACTACAGAGTAAGGAAGAAAAATGAAATACGGTTTTTTTGATAATGACAATAGAGAATACGTCATCACACGCCCGGACACGCCGGTGCCATGGACTAACTACTTAGGAACAGAAAAGTTCTGCACCGTTATCTCGCAGAATGCTGGTGGTTACTCTTTTTACAATTCACCAGAGTATAACCGTGTTACTAAATTCCGCCCGAATGCGTCATTTGACCGCCCCGGCCATTATGTTTATTTACGTGATGATCAGAGCGGAGACTACTGGTCTATCTCATGGCAGCCGGTGGCGAAAAGCCTGGATGAAGCGGACTATGAAGTTCGTCACGGCCTTTCTTATTCGAAATTTAAATGCGTTTATAACGGTATTACTGCGACTAAAACGTTATTTGTACCAAAAGGCGAAGATGCAGAGATCTGGGATGTGGTTATTAAAAATGACGGCACTGAAGCACGCACCATTTCAGCGTTCTCATTTGTTGAATTCTCATTCAGCCATATTCAGTCAGATAATCAGAATCATCAGATGTCTTTGTACTCAGCCGGTACCTCATACAATAACGGAGTGATTGAATACGATCTTTATTATAATACTAATGAACTTGACGGTTATTATTACCTGGCATCTAGTTTTGATCCGGATTCATATGACGGTCAGCGCGATGCTTTTTTAGGTGCTTACCGTGATGAAGCAAATCCGATTGCGCTTGAAAACGGCAGTTGTTCTAACTCTGCACAAACCTGTAATAATCACTGCGGCTCTCTGCACAAGCAGTTTGTGATTCAGCCGGGTGAAGAGGTGCGTTTTGTTTACATTTTAGGTATCGGTAAAGGTAACGGTGCTGAATTACGTGCTAAGTACCAGGATCTAACCAAGGTTGATAGTGCTTTCCAGGAGATTAAAGATCACTGGGAAAGCCGCTGCAGTAAATTCCAGGTTAAATCGCCAAACGCAGGTCTTGATGCCATGATCAATACCTGGACCTTGTACCAGGCGGAAACCTGTGTTGTCTGGTCGCGTTTTGCATCATTTATCGAAGTCGGCGGCCGTACCGGCCTTGGTTACCGTGATACCGCTCAGGATGCGATTTCAGTACCGCATTCAAATCCGAAAATGACCCGTAAACGTATTGTGGATCTGCTTCGTGGTCAGGTTAAAGAAGGTTACGGTCTGCATCTGTTTGATCCTGACTGGTTTGATCCGGAAAAAGCCGATGTAAAGCCGTCTAAATCACCAACTGTTGTACCGACACCTTCGGATGATGACAAAATTCACGGTATTGATGATACCTGCAGCGATGATCACCTGTGGATCGTGCCGACGATTTGTAAATATGTAATGGAAACCGGTGAAGAGAGCTTCTTTGATGAAGTGATCCCCTATGCGAACGGTGGTGATGCAACTGTTTACGAGCATATGAAAGCCGCATTAGACTTCTCTGCACAATATGTTGGTCAAACCGGGATTTGTAAAGGTCTGCGGGCTGACTGGAATGACTGTCTGAATCTCGGCGGCGGCGAGTCATCTATGGTGTCTTTCCTGCATTACTGGGCACTGCAGGAGTTTATCGACCTGGCTAAATATCTTGATAAAGTCTCCGATATTGAAAAATACTCGGCAATGGCTGAAGGCGTTCGTGCCGCCTGTGAAAAACACCTTTGGGATGAAGAAGGCGGCTGGTATATCCGCGGTTTAACTAAAAACGGTGAAAAAATAGGTACCGCGCAGCAGACCGAAGGCCGCATTCATCTTGAGTCAAATACACTGGCGGTATTGTCAGGTGCGGTATCACAGGAGCGTGGTGAGACTGCCATGAACTCGGTTGATGAGCATCTCTATTCTGAGTTTGGTTTACACCTTAATTCTCCGTCATTTTCAACACCGAATGATGATATTGGTTTTGTTACCCGTGTATATCAGGGTGTAAAAGAAAACGGCGCAATATTCTCGCATCCTAATCCGTGGGCCTGGGTAGCTGAAGCTAAACTAGGCCGCGGTGACCGGGCGATGAAATTCTACGATGCACTTAATCCTTACAATCAGAATGAGATGATTGAAACACGTATTGCAGAGCCCTATTCATATGTGCAGTTTATTATGGGCCGGGATCATCAGGATCACGGTAGAGCCAACCATCCGTGGTTAACGGGGACGTCCGGCTGGGCATACTTTGCGGTAACTAATTTTATTCTTGGTGTGCGCTTAGGTTTTGACGGCCTTATTGTTGATCCTTGTATCCCGACGGACTGGCCTGGTTTCACAGTAAGCCGTGAATGGCGCGGTGCACAGTTTAATATCAAAGTTGAAAATCCGAATAATGTCAGCAAAGGTGTTAAATCAATCACTTTAAATGGAAAGCTTATCCAAGGTGCTGTCCCGGTACAAACAGCAGCAAGTGTTAACGAGGTTATCGTGGTAATGGGTTGATTCAGTAAAGGGGCTTCGGTCTCTTTTTCTGCTAAAGAATCAGCACACAGAAAATAGATGGAGATAAATATGGTTAAGTTCGGCACGGGCGGCTGGCGCGCGATTATTGGTGATGAATTCACTAGAGCAAATGTCTGCTTAGTGGCACAGGCGCTGGCAAATATTATGATGATTGAAGATGTCGTTAATAAAGGTTTTGTGATTGGTTATGACCGTCGCTTTCTTTCCGACAAGGCTTCGAAATGGTTTGCGGAAGTGTTAGCGGGTAACGGTATTAAGGTAAGTTTTATTGATAAATTCGTGCCTACTCCGATTGTTATGCACAAAGCTAAAACAATGGGCACGATTTATTCGGCATGTATTACCGCATCGCATAACCCTTCTGATTACAACGGTATCAAGGTGTTTATTGAAGGCGGGCGCGATGCCGATGAAATCATTACCGAAAAAATTGAAGCACAAATTGAGGGAATAAATTCTGCTGATATTAAAGTGCTTGATTTTGATAAAGCAGTAGAAGACGGCATGATTGTTGTTATAAATCCGATGAATGAGTTTGTTGATTCGGTGCTGGATCTGCTTGATGTGCAGGCGATTAAACAGGCTAATTTACGGGTTTTAATTGATCCTATGTTTGGTGTGGCTAAAAATGCACTGCAGACGGTATTAATCACCGGACGTTGTGATGTTGATGTTATTAATGACGGTGAAAACCCGGCCTTCGGCGGGCTGATGCCGTCGCCAAGCGCCGCTACCTTATATCAGCTTAAGCACCTGGTTGTTGCAAAAGGTTATGATATCGGTGTAGGAACAGACGGTGATGCGGATCGTATCGGTATTATTGATGAAAAGGGTAACTTTGTTCATCCCAATGAAGTATTGATTCTGCTTTATTACTATCTGATTAAATACAAAAAACAGAGCGGTTCGGTGGTGCGTAATATCGCTACAACCCATATTCTCGATAAAATAGCGGCTGATCACGGTCAGAAATCCTTTGAAGTACCCGTTGGTTTTAAACATATCAGTTCACAAATGGAAGCGGATGATTCATTAATCGGCGGCGAGAGCTCCGGCGGTTTAACAATTCGCGGTCATATCAAGGGTAAAGACAGTGTTTTTGCCGCCAGTCTGCTGGTGGAAATGATTGCAGTAACCGGTAAAAAGATCTCTGAACTGCTTGCGGAAATCTATGATGTTTACGGATATTCCTATACTGCAGAAGGCGACTGTACTTTTAAAGCTGAGCAGAAAGAGGTTATTTACAATAAAGTGTATGTTGAAAAGCAGCTGCCTGAATTTCAATATGAAATTGAAAGAGTCAGTTATGCGGACGGTCTTAAAGTTTACTTTAAAAACGGCGGCTGGGTGATTGCCCGTTTCTCCGGGACCGAACCGTTACTGCGGATTTTCTCGGAAATGCAGAGCCAGACTATTGCCGAGGGTATTGTTAATCAGGTGAAGTCTTTCTTAGCACTTTAATCACTGTCCCGCATAGGGCTAGAATTGAGAGAACAGTACCCGCAAACCTCAGCTTAATTATTAAGCTGAGGTTTAACTGTTTCTATGTATATGTTTTTTTGTTGCTGTTTTTACTGCTGATAGAAGAGCAAAGAAGGAAATTTTTTAGGTAATCATCCAGTTTATTTCAACTTTTCTCTACAAAAACAGGCCTGCAGCTGCTACTTTAAATACTATAACTTGATCATGAGTTGATGCGTTGCGGCTTTTAAGATCTTCATCATCTGCTAACAGCGCTTAGTTATAATTCAACAGTTCTAATCCGCTGTAATAGCCGCAGGCAATACCGACTGCAGTTAGTTAACAGCCCTAGGTTAATATCAGCAGATAAGATTCCATAGCAAAAGGATTTGATATAGATGAGAAATATCAACTATCTAACTGCACTGCTTAGTTTATTTTCCTGCCTGGTGCTGGCAGACAATGAAACAAGTGATCTGGCGGATCTTGATTTTGATGAATTAATGCAGATTGAGATCACCTCCGTTAGTAAAAAAAGTGAAAAACTCTCCGAGGCGGCCGCCGCTGTTTATGTAGTGACTGAACATGAGATCCGCCGTTCCGGTGCGACCTCTATTCCTGAAGCGTTAAAGTTAGTACCCGGGGTTGATGTTGCACAGATTGATCCTAACAAGTGGGCCGTTAGTATTCGTGGTTTTAACGGTCGTCTGGCTAATAAACTCCTGGTACTGGTTGACGGGCGCAGTGTTTATACCCCGACCTATTCTGGTGTTTACTGGGAATACCTTGATTACCTGATGGCTGATATTGAACGCATTGAGGTGATCCGCGGCCCGGGGGCTACTCTTTGGGGCATGAATGCGGTTAATGGTGTTATCAATATTATTACCAAAGAAGCTGCTGATACCCAGGGCGGCCGTTTATCACTTGCTGCCGGTAATGAGCTGCGGGGGATGGCTGAAATACGTCAGGGTTTTGAACCAGCTGAAAATGCGCAAATGCGTGTTTATGCTAAAGGGCGCAGTCTGGATGAGTCGCTGGATCTGTCTGAAACGGATCAGGATAACGGCGGTGACTACCTGCAGACCGGAATGCGCCTTGATATACAGCATAAAGAAGATCAGTGGCTGACTTTTCAAGGAGATCTTTATCGCGATGATTTAAGACAGCAGCATACTGTACCAGGCTTTGAATCTCCCTATACGAACCGGGTGGTTAATGGTGATATCGACGCGCTGGGCGGTAACTTAGGTATCAGCTGGGGGCAGCTGCGGGGCCTGGATTCAGAGCTCAGTGTAAAGTTTAACTATGATTTCTATGATCATCAGGACCTTAAGTACAGTGAGCGCCGCGATACTGTGAATTTTGAGCTGCAGCATCAGTTTGTTCCTTTTAACGATCATGAACTGGTCTGGGGAGCAGGTTACCGCTGGAGCCGTAGTGATGCGGCTTCCTCATCGATAATTTCTATTGCAGATCCTGTGGAGCACAGTGATATATGGAATGCTTTTATTCAGGATACCATTCGTTTTCCTGAGCAGAAACTCTCCCTGACTTTAGGTACCAAGCTGGAAAGAAGCAGCTACAGCGGCACCGAGCTGCAGCCTAATATACGCTTGAGCTGGGTGCCTGATCAACAGCTTACTGTGTGGGGGGCGGTTTCACGCGCGGTGCGCACTCCCTCTCGAGGAGAGAGTGAATTTATTCTCAATGTCGGCTCTGCGCCTCCTTTTACATTGGATCCTAGTGATCCGCTGCCGACTATGCTGCAGATTGTCGGCAATAAAGGTTTTCAGTCCGAGTGGCTGGACGCTTATGAACTAGGTATCCGCTGGCAGCCGCAGCCTGTTGTTGCAGTGGATCTGGCCGCTTTTTATAATAATTATTCAGATCTGCGCAGTTATAATATGGGCAGTGCATCCACGCAGGTTATCAAGGGGGAGACATTTTTAGTGATTCCGCTGGAGCTGGATAATAATATTCACGGCTACAGTCAGGGCCTTGAACTGTTAACTACCTGGCAGGCGGCACCCGGCAGCCGTTTTCGTCTGGTGTACAGCATTATAGATATCAATCTGCAGGATGATGCACCCAGTGCGTCTGCTGTTAATCCTATCTCTACAGTAGCCGGCAGAACATCTGAGCAGCTGGCCTCTTTATGGGGCAGTTTTGATTTAAGCAGCAGTCTCGAACTGGATCTGCGCCTTTATTATGCCGGAGAGCGTTCCTGGCCGGACAGTACCGTCAGCAGTTATATTGACGGTGATCTGCGCCTTGCCTGGCGCCCGCTGTCATCACTTGAATTATCTGTCAGCGGTCGTAATCTGCTGGACTCTGCCAAGCAGGAGTTTATTGCTGAACCCTGGTCTGTGCCGTCAATGATTGAACGCAGCGTTTTTCTTCAAGGTGTATTGACCTGGTGAGTTATCTTAGGAGGTGTTAATGCTCAGAGGTGGTGCTTTGCGTTTACGGCTTGCTTTTTTCTGTCTTCTGATAACGGCCGCTGAAGTGAATTCAGCGCCGGCTGTGCATGCCTTAGAAACGTTAAAGGCCGCATATATGTATAATATGGCCAAATTTACCCGCTGGCCGGCTTCGACCTGGGACAGCCCCGACGGGGTCTTTCAGTTTTGTGTGTATGGTTCAGGGCGGGTGGCTGACGAGCTGCAGACACTGCATAATAAAAAGATTGCCGGTCATTCAGTTGTTGTGCAGAAACCGCTGAATGAGGCTGATTTCAGACAATGCCATGCGCTGTATATCGACCCCTCTGAACATCGACGTTACCGTTATATTCTTTCATTAATCAATCGTAGTGCGGTATTAACTATCAGTGATGACACGCGTTTTTTACGTCATGGCGGGTTAATAAATTTAGTTGAAAAAGATCAGCGTCTGCGCTTTGAAGTGAATATGCGCCGACTCTCGCAGACGGAGCTTAAATTAAGTTCTAAACTGCTTAAAATTGCGATCTTAGTTGATAAACCGAGGTAATGTTAATGATCAGACTCAGCCGTTTTTCATTACGAAGTCAGTTAACCTCAATCGGGTTGTTTTCCGGGACTCTGGTTGCTTTAATTATTGTGCTGCTGATCGGAATGATGCAGTACCACTACAGCTATACTGATGCCGAAAATCAACTTAAAGCACTGGCCAGGTTAATGGCCTCACAGAGTACCGCCTCTCTGACTTTTCAGGATAAAGAAGCGGCAGAAGAGAGTCTGGCTAGTCTCGAGGCAAAACCTGAAATTGTACTGGCTAGGATTTATGACAGCGATAACCTGTTAATGGCTGAATATATCAAAACCTCTTTTGATCCTGAAGCGAATAAAAAACTGCTGCAGATGGATTTAAACACTCTGCACAGCAGCGGACCTGATGATGTTATCTACCATATTGAGGTGATCCGCTTAGAGGATAAAGTCCTCGGACATGTCATTCTTATTAACGATCAAAGTCAGCTGCGCGCCCGTTTATGGCGGCAGGCATTTTTTGCTCCTTTTATTATTATACTTGGAACTTTACTGGCTTTTATACTTGCGGCTCGTATGCAGCTCCTTATTTCTCAGCCTTTACTGCAGATGACCGAGGTGATGCAGCAGGTTTCAGCGCAGAAAAATTATCATATTCGTATTCCCGGGCAGCGTAATGATGAAATTGGTTCGCTGATCCGCGGTTTTAATATGATGTTAGAGCAGGTTGAGACTCGTGACCGGGTACTGGCTGAACACCGCGATACTTTAGAAGAGAAAGTAACACTGCGGACTCAGGAGTTATTATTAGCCAAAGAGAATGCCGAAGCCGCCAGTAAAGCAAAAAGTGAATTTTTAGCAACCATGAGTCATGAAATTCGTACACCTATGAACGGTGTGCTGGGCATGACTGAACTGCTGCTCAGCAGTCCGCTGGATCAGCAGCAGAAACGTTTTACTGAAATTGTTTATCAGTCAGGGAAAGATCTGCTCGATATTATCAATGATATTTTAGACTTTTCTAAAATTGAAGCGGGGAAAATGGAGCTGGAATCGATTGAGTTTAATCTGCGTGAGCTTATTGAAGGATCCGCTCTTTTGTATACTGAAGGCGCATCTCAAAAAGGCATAGAGCTGATGCTTTCTATCCCTGCTGATTTTCACTGTACCTATCTTGGTGATCCGATACGGCTCAGGCAGGTGCTTAGTAATCTGCTTAGCAACGCTGTTAAATTTACCGATCACGGACAAGTGAGGCTGCGTGTTGCTGAGCTGGAAACGGGGGGACTGCAGTTTGAAGTTGAAGATACAGGGATCGGTATTAAAGAAAACAAAATTGAACATATTTTCAGATCATTTTCTCAAGCAGATAGTTCAACTACCAGGAAATATGGAGGTACGGGGTTAGGTTTGGCGATTACCCGTAACCTGGTGGAGATAATGGGGGGAGAGCTAAAGGTAAAATCAGAAACTGCTAAAGGCAGCTGTTTTGTTTTTACGCTGCCGCTGCCGTCTGTGCCGGATGCCGCTTCAGCTGCCTATGAGGACTTATCTGTGCAGGAGACTGCTGCTGAAAGCGCTTATGAATCCTTAGCAGACTTTCGTTTTGATCACCCTTACCGCCTGCTGCTGGCTGAGGATAATAAAGTCAATCAGGAGGTCGCGGTCGTAATGCTGCAGGCCTTCGGCCTGCAGGTTGATCTGGCTGATAATGGACAGGCTGCTGTTGAAGCACTGCAGCGGCAGTCCTATGATCTTATTTTGATGGATATGCAGATGCCGCAGATGGACGGGCTGGAAGCGGCTGCAAAAATCCGGAAAATGGAGTTAAGCGGCGCACTTTCTTCTGAACTGCCGATTATTGCATTAACGGCTAATGCCATGGACGGAGACAGGGAGTATTACCTGCGGGCCGGAATGAATGATTATCTGAGTAAGCCGTTTTCTGCTGCAGAGCTTTTTGAAGTTTTAACGCCGTGGCTGAGTACAGCTGGGCAGTTAAAATTAAATAAGATAGAAAGAACCTCTGAGCGGCAGAGTTTAGAGGGCTCGAAAAATATAGATAAAGATGTTTCACATTCAGATCCATGTGTGGATCCTAAAGCTCTGCAGAATATTGCCGCGCTTAGTCCTGAGGCGCCGCAGGAATTAACTGTTAAAGTTACGGAGCTGTTTCTAGATACGCTGGAAAAAAGTTTAAAAGAGCTGGCTGAAAAACCTCAACAGGTCGCAAGTCTGCGCTTATTAGCCCATACTCTAAAATCCAGCAGTGCTAATGTCGGGGCGCATCATCTGTCGAATTTGTGCCGTCAGTTAGAAAAGGCTGCTGTAACGGAAATGCTTGCGGTGATACCGGGGCTGATCAGCGAGATTGAAAAGGAATCCTATATAGTAAAACGTTATTTTCGTGAAAAAACGATGTGTTAACATAATATTGAGGCCCTATGAATAGAAAGTCGATCTTGGTGGTGGATGATGATGAAATGACCCGGCTGCTGATCCGCCGGTCATTATCAGATAATCTGTATAATATTATTGAAGCAGAAAATGGCTCTCAGGGACTGTCTTTGTTTAATGAACAGTTACCGGATATCGTGCTCTTAGATGTACAGCTGCCGGAATTAAACGGGTTTGAGGTGTGTAGAAGGATCAGAGAGTCGCTTCACGGAAAAGATGTACCTGTAGTCATGATCACCGGGACAGATGACACAGAATCAATTGATAGAGCTTATCGTTTAGGTGCGACAGATTTTATTGTTAAACCGATTAACTGGTCGTTAATTGAACATCATGTTCGTTATATTCTGCGTGCCAGTTATTATCTGGAATCTTTAAAGAAAAGTGAAAAGCGCCTGGAGCATGCTCAGCATATTGCCCGGTTAGGGCATTGGGAACTGGATGGAACGGAAGGATGCCTGCTTTTATCCCGGCAGATAGCTGAAATGTGTTCTTTACCCGGTACCTTGTTCGGGCATGGCCTGGATTATCTGATTGCTCTGATGCATCCGGAGGATCGATTATTTGCAAGGAATATATTTCTTAAGGCATTCACTAGCGGAGAGGCATTCAATCTTGATGTAAGATTAAAGCTTTCTAATAAGAGCCTAATATATGTACAGCTTCAGGGGCGGCGCCTGGAAAGCCGTAATAGTGTCAGCCCCGTTCTTTCCGGGGTAATACAAGATGTTACTGAACTTAAGAGATCGCAGCATCGGCTGATCCATATTGCCCACCATGACGCCCTCACCGATCTGCCTAATCGTATTTTGTTTCATCAGCAGCTGGAGCGGGCGATGGAGCGCGCTAAACGGCGAAGACGTAAAGTGGCGCTGTTATTTATTGATCTGGATCGTTTTAAGAATATTAATGATTCATTAGGGCATGAAATAGGTGACTGCCTGCTGCGTGAAGTGGCCGCCAGATTTCGCCGTGAAATTCGCAATTACGATATGGTGGCCCGGCTCGGTGGTGATGAGTTTGCCATTATCCTGGATGCAGTTGAAAATGTGCAGGAAGCGCTGTGTTTTATTCGCCGTATTGTTGCTCTGTTTGAACTGCCTTTTTACTTGAAAAATAAGATGCTTTATGTCGAAGCTAGTATCGGCATCAGTCTTTATCCGGATAACGGGGACAGCGGCGAGGAGCTGCTGCGCAATGCCGACATGGCTATGTATCAGGCCAAACGTGCTGAGCTGCATCACTTTTCATTTTATTCTGCAGATCTTACCGAGAGTACTATCAGACGCTGGTCATTAGAAAACGGCCTGCGTAAGGCATTAGAAGATAAAGACTTTTATCTTTTATATCAGCCCAAAGTAGAGCCCGGAAGCGGTCATATGACAGGTGTTGAGGCTTTGATCCGCTGGGATAGAGGTGATAAGCCGGCAATACTGCCCAGTGAGTTCATTCCTGTTGCAGAAGAAACCGGCCTGCTTATTCCGCTAGGCAGATGGGTGATTCAGCAGGCGGTCAGTCAGCTGCGCGTCTGGCAGCAGACCCAGTGTGCAGAGCTGACTATTGCGGTTAATGTCTCCGGCAGGCAGCTGTACAGTGATGAGTTCACCGATTATCTCTGCGCCGTACTCGATAAAGAGGGGGTTAGCGCTGCGCTTCTGGAAATAGAGATCACCGAAGATCATCTTGTGCCGAATAAACGGGACGGTGACTGTCAGGAAACATTAAGAAAATTATCTGAACTGGGTATTAAAATGTCTATTGATGATTTCGGTACGGGTTACTCCTCTTTATCACAGTTGAAAAACCTGCCTATTTCCACATTAAAAATTGATAAGTCATTTGTAGATCATATTCCAGAGGATGCGCAGGATGTTGCCATCGTTAAATCTATTCTTAGTCTGGCAAAAAACCTCGGGTTAGAGGTTGTAGCTGAAGGGGTAGAAAATGCACAGCAGCTTGCCTGCCTACATGGTTACGGCTGTGATCTGATTCAGGGGTATTTTTATTCCAAACCTGTCCCGGTAGAGCAGATAGCACTGCTGCTTGAGTCTGGCGAGCGTAAATGGTTAAAGCCTTGTACTGAAACCGATAGTGCAGAAGACTCAACCAGACTTGATAGAACTAACTATATTAAGCCCTTAGCGGAGAGTCAGGAAGAGAGCGGGCAAAAAAGTGTAATATCTGAATCTATAGGAAAATTAAATTAAAGCCCGAGAGCAAGGTTCTGTTTATCTGCACTGTATAAAGACTGATACTCTCATAACCTGATTATCACTCCTTTTGCTGTTTACTGCTTAACTACATTGCCTTTACCCCATCTGTTTTTATGTAATTAACTTCGTTTGTTAACCTCCTCAAAAATACCGGCTTAGTCACATTTCATTAACATTCTTTTAAATTGGTCATACCTTTTAAATATTTAAGTATAAGATGACGGCAAATAAAATCTATCGCTCACTTATTTGTTGATATAGATCAATAAATGCTGGACACCCGTTAAATTAATTGTTAATTTTTATGTTGAAAAGTAAATTGGTAATACCATTTGTTACTTGGCTGAATTTCTGTTTATTAAGGGCATCATGTCTTACGCAAAAATCAAACAACCTAAACTTGCTGATGTGATCGAAAACCGTCTTGAAAGCATGATTTTAGAAGGCACCTTAGAGTTAGGTGAAAAACTGCCGCCGGAGCGGGAGCTGGCTAAACAGTTTGATGTCTCTCGACCTTCCCTGCGGGAGGCTATTCAGCGTTTAGAATCAAAGGGTTTACTGACCCGTCGTCAGGGCGGCGGTACTTATGTTAAAGAAGAGCTGCGTGAGCAGTTAACAGCTCCCCTGTTTGAATTATTAAATACACATCCTGAATCTCAATATGACCTGCTTGAATTTCGTCATGCTCTGGAAGGTGTATCGGCGTATTACGCAGCGCTGCGCGGCAGTGCTGAAGATTTAAACGCCATAAAAAACAGTTTTACTGCTATTGAAAAAGCCCGACAGGGCGGTGATTTAGAACTGGAAATTCATAATGTTGCACTGTTTTATCAGTCTGTTATCGAAGCATCGCATAATGTGGTGTTTGTACATTTGGCTCGAGGTATTAAACCTCTGCTGGAAAAAAATATTTCCGACAATGTAAAGCAGTTGTATTTATATCCGGAAGTTGCGGCAAAGATTCAGCAGCATCGTCAGCAGCTGCTTGAAGCGATCCTTTCTAAACAGCCGAGAAAAGCCCAGGAAGCGTCGGCAAAACATCTGATTTATATCGAAGAAACACGTCTGGTTATGTTACGTGAAGAGAGTTCATTTAAGCGCGAATTAGGGCGTTTTTAGCTTTTAAAAAAATAACTGCAACGCGTAGCTATTTAGATTACTTATTGCCGGGGCGGCATAAACCACAGGTAGTGGGTCAATCTAAATAGTTATGAAATTTAACGCTCAGCTTAACGGCTGAGATTACCTAGTGCTATATAAGGAAAGTGTCATGACTGACATCTTAAACAGTGATATTGATTCGCAGGAAACTTCTGAGTGGCTTGAAGCGCTTGAAGCGATAATTGAAGAAGAGGGCACAGATCGTGCTCATTTTTTACTTGAGAAATTAATTGACAAAACACGCCGCAGCGGCGGCCATTTGCCGTTTAACTCAACAACGGCTTACATCAATACTATTACTCCGGGTCAGGAACCTCACTTCCCTGGTGATCTGCCATTAGAGCAGCGTATCCGTTCGATTATCCGCTGGAATGCACTGGTTACAGTATTACGGGCTTCTAAGAAAGATTTAGAACTGGGTGGTCATATCTCAAGTTTCGCATCTTCTGCGACTGTTTATGATGTTGCATTTAACCATTTCTTCCGTGGTCCAAGTGATGTTGACGGCGGTGATTTAGTTTACTTCCAGGGGCACATTGCACCGGGTATCTACTCACGTTCGTTCCTTGAAGGGCGTATTAGTGAAGAGCAGTTAAATAACTTCCGTCAGGAGGTTGACGGTAAAGGCATCCCTTCATACCCGCATCCTAAATTATTACCTGAATACTGGCAGTTCCCGACAGTATCTATGGGCCTGGGTCCAATCTCTGCGCTTTATCAGGCACGCTTCCTTAAGTACTTAACGGATCGTGGTATTAAGGACTGTTCACAGCAGAAAGTTTATGCATATCTGGGTGACGGTGAGATTGATGAGCCGGAAGCGTTAGGTGCGATCGGTATGGCATCCCGTGAAAAACTGGATAACTTAGTCTTTGTTGTTAACTGTAACCTGCAGCGTCTTGACGGCCCTGTTCGCGGTAACGGTAAAATCATCCAGGAACTTGAAGGTACATTCCGCGGCGCCGGCTGGGAGGTTATTAAAGTTGTCTGGGGGCGTTACTGGGATGCACTGTTAGCACAGGATACAACAGGTAAACTGCTGCAGCTGATGGAAGAAACTGTTGATGGTGATTACCAGAACTTTAAAGCGAAAGGCGGTGCCTACACGCGTAAGCATTTCTTTGGTAAATACCCTGAAACAGCCGCTATGGTTGCGAACATGTCAGATGATGACATTTACCGTTTAAACCGCGGCGGTCATGATCCGTTTAAAGTTTATGCAGCTTACAAAAAAGCGGCTGAAACTAAAGGCCGTCCAAGCGTACTTCTTGTTAAAACTGTTAAAGGTTACGGCATGGGTGACGCGGGTGAAGGTAAAAACATCGCCCACGGTGTTAAGAAAATGCCGTTAGATTCAATTAAACATTACCGCGACCGTTTTAATATTCCGGTAAAAGATGAAGATCTTGAGTCTCTGCCTTATTACCATCCGGGACCTGAGTCTGAAGAAGTTAAGTATATGACTGCTCGTCGTGAAGCGTTAGGCGGTTTTCTGCCGAAACGTCGTATGCAGACGACTGTTGAGTTAGAAATTCCAAAACTAAACCTTTTTAAAGCATTACTAGCGGGTTCAAACGGCCGTGAAATTTCAACAACCATGGCTTTTGTTCGTGTATTAACTGCACTGCTTAAAGATAAAGCAATTGGTAAACATATCGTACCTATCATCCCTGATGAAGCACGTACATTCGGTATGGAAGGTCTGTTCCGTCAAGTGGGTATCTACTCGCGTGAAGGTCAGAAATACACGCCGCAGGACAGGGAGCAGGTTGCTTACTACCGTGAAGATACTAAAGGTCAGGTTTTGCAGGAAGGTATCAATGAGCTGGGTGCTATGTGTGACTGGGTTGCTGCAGCAACGTCATACAGTACTAATGATATGCCGATGATTCCTTTCTACATCTACTACTCAATGTTTGGTTTCCAGCGTGTAGGTGATATGGCCTGGGCTGCCGGTGACCAGCGTGCACGTGGTTTCATGATCGGCGGAACTGCCGGTCGTACAACACTGAACGGTGAAGGTCTGCAGCATGAAGACGGCCACAGTCACATTCAGGCGGGTGTTATTCCTAACTGTATTACTTATGATCCTACTTACGGTTATGAAGTAGCAGTTATCGTGCAGGACGGTATGAAACGTATGTATGATGATCAGGAAGATATCTTCTACTACCTGACTGTTATGAATGAAAACTACGTGCAGCCGGAAATGCCGGAAGGTGTTGAAGAAGGGATCCGTAAAGGTATCTACAAACTGGACGAAGTTAAAGGGTCTGGAAAAGCAAAAGTACAGCTGCTTAGCTCGGGTACTATTATGCTTGAAGTACGTAAAGCAGCGCAGATTCTTAGCGATGATTACGGTATTGATTCAACGGTATTCAGTGCAACTTCATTCAATGAATTAGCACGTGACGGCCAGGCTGTTGATCGTATCAATATGCTTAACCCGGAAGCGAAAGAGGTAAAAGCCTACATCACAGAGCAGCTTGAAGAGAATGTATTAACGGTTGCGTGTACGGATTATATGAAGTCATACGCTGAACAGGTACGTGCTTATGTACCGGGTGCATTCCGTGTATTAGGTACTGACGGTTTCGGGCGCAGTGACAGCCGTGAAAACTTACGTCGTCACTTTGAAGTTAATGCAGGTTATGTTGTTGTTGCAACACTGCATGAACTG
Source organism: Psychromonas aquimarina ATCC BAA-1526 (assembly GCF_000428725.1). Lineage (GTDB taxonomy): Bacteria > Pseudomonadota > Gammaproteobacteria > Enterobacterales > Psychromonadaceae > Psychromonas > Psychromonas aquimarina. The sequence goes on along the minus strand of NZ_AUAM01000032.1, from coordinate 21,662 downwards.
GCTAAATCAGGTGAAGTTGAGCGTTCTGTGGTAACACAAGCAATTGCTAAATTTGATATCGATGTGAACAAAATCAACCCGTTATTAGCGTAAATAAAACAAAGTATTAGCCATGTCCTTGAACATGGCTTAACTGTTTTTATTGATTAGGAAAAATTATTATGTCTGAATTAAAAGAATTTTTACTGCCTGATATTGGCGCTGATGCAGCTGATATCACTGAGATTTTAGTTTCTGTTGGTGATACTATCGCCCTGGATCAGGATATCCTGTCGGTTGAAGGTGATAAAGCGGCAATGGATGTACCGTCATCTGTTGCCGGTGTTGTTAAAGAGATCAAAGTAAACGTTGGTGACAGCATTTCTGAAGGCAATGTTGTACTGATTGTTGAAGCAGGCGGCGAAAGCTCAGCTGATGCTCCTGCTGCAGAAGCGGCTGTCGCCGTTGAAGTTAAAGCTGAAGCACCGGCCGCGGCTGCATCGGTTAGTGAATTAAAAGAAGTCAGCGTACCGGATATCGGCGGTGATGAAGTTGAAGTAACAGAAGTATTAGTCTCTGTTGGTGACAGCATCGAAGCTGAGCAGGATATTCTCAGCGTTGAAGGTGATAAAGCTTCAATGGACGTACCGGCTCCGTTTGCGGGTATTGTTAAAGAAGTTAAAGTTGCTGCCGGTGATAAAGTATCTGAAGGCACATTAATCTTAATCGTTGAAACTGTAAGTGAAGGTTCAGCGCCGGCACCTGCTGCTCCGGTTGAAGCACCAAAAGCGGCACCTGCCGCCGCACCGGCTCCAGTGAAAGCACCGCCTGTATCGCACCATCCTGCATCAAACGAACAGACAAAAGGCGGTGCAATTCATGCTTCTCCTTCTGTGCGCCGTTTATCTCGTGAGTTTGGTGTTGATTTGTTAAAAGTAACAGGTACCGGTCGTAAGAAACGTATCTTAAAAGAAGACGTTCAGGCATTTGTTAAATACGAATTATCTCGTCCTAAAGCAACGGCATCTACGGTAACCGGCGGCGGCAACGGTCTGCAGGTAATCGCTTCACCTGCAGTTGATTTCTCTAAATTTGGTGAAATCGAAGTTAAGCCGCTATCACGCATTCAGAAAATATCCGGTCCGACTCTGCACCGTAACTGGGTAACTATTCCGCATGTTACACAGTTTGATGAAGCAGATATCACGGATTTAGAAGCATTCCGTAAAGAGCAGAATGCGCTTGCAGCCAAGCAGGATTTAGGTGTTAAAATCAGCCCGCTGGTATTTATGATGAAAGCTGTTGCTAAAGCACTGCAGCAGTACCCTAACTTTAACTCTTCATTATCTGAAGACGGTGAAAGTTTAATTCTGAAAAAATACTTTAATATCGGTATTGCGGTAGATACACCAAACGGCCTTGTTGTTCCGGTTGTTAAAGACGTATTAAACAAAGGCATTTATGATATCTGTCGTGAAATCGGTGAAATATCTAAGAAAGCCCGTGCAGGTAAATTAACAACTAAAGATATGCAGGGCGGAAGCATGACGATTTCCAGCCTTGGCGGTATCGGCGGCACGCAGTTTACACCTATCGTAAATGCACCGGAAGTTGCAATTTTAGGTGTTTCTAAATCAGCAATGAAACCATTATGGAATGGTAAAGAGTTCGAACCACGCTTAATGGTTCCTCTGGCTCTTTCATACGATCATCGTGTGATTGATGGTGCTGACGGTGCGCGTTTCATCACCGCAGTGAATAACTACCTATCTGATTTACGTACACTAATTTTATAATAATGTTAACAGGTCGGCATTTGTCGACCTTTTATTTTGCATTTATTTAACAATTAAATAGACTCGAAAAACTTCAATCGTTTTTCTAGCGTAAACGCTAATAATAGAGGTCAAAATGAGTAAAGAAATTAAAGCACAAGTTGTGGTATTAGGCTCTGGCCCTGCTGGTTACTCAGCAGCATTCCGTGCAGCTGATCTAGGTTTGGAAACAGTATTAATCGAAAAGTACAGCACACTTGGCGGTGTTTGTTTAAATGTCGGCTGTATCCCGTCAAAAGCACTGCTGCATGTTTCAAAGGTGATTGAAGAAGCCAAAGCACTTTCTGAACACGGCGTATTATTCGGTGAGCCTTCAACCGACGTTGATAAAATCCGTATCTGGAAAGACAAAGTTGTTTCGCAGCTGACCGGCGGCCTGAAAGGCATGGCTAAAATGCGTAAAGTGACTGTGGTAAACGGTTTCGGTAAATTTACCGGCGCTAATACCATTGTTGTGCAGGGCGAAGATGAAAAAACCACGGTAAACTTTGATAATGCCATTATCGCTGCCGGTTCTCGTCCGGTTAAACTGCCGTTTATTCCTCATGATGATCACCGCGTATGGGATTCAACTGATGCACTAGAGCTGCGCTGCGTACCGAAACGTCTGCTTATTTTAGGCGGCGGTATTATCGGTCTGGAAATGGGGACTGTATATAAATCTCTTGGTTCAGATGTTGATGTTGTTGAGTTTGCAGACCAGCTGGTGCCGGCTGCCGATAAAGATATCGTGCAGATTTACACTAAAAAAGTGAAGAACAAATTCAACATCATGCTGGAAACAAAAGTGACCGCTGTTGATGCTAGAGAAGATGCACTTTATGTTTCATTTGAAGGTAAAAATGCGCCTGCAGAAGAAAAAGCTTACGATGCAGTATTAGTTGCAGTCGGCCGAGTACCAAACGGTCTTTCTCTGGATGCCGAAAAAGCGGGCATTACTGTGACTGAGCGCGGCTTTATTGAAGTTGATAAGCAGATGCATACTAACGTTGAACATATTCATGCAATCGGCGATATCGTTGGTCAGCCTATGCTTGCGCATAAAGGTGTGCATGAAGGGCATGTTGCCGCTGAAGTTATTTCCGGTAAAAAACATTACTTTGATCCGAAAACGATTCCTTCAATTGCTTACACTGAACCAGAAATGGCCTGGGTTGGTTTAACTGAAAAAGAAGCAAAAGAACAGGGCATTAATTATGAGAAAGCTGTGTTCCCCTGGGCCGCTTCTGGTCGTGCAATCGCTTCAGACTGCTCAGACGGTTTAACTAAGCTTATCTTTGATAAAGAAACAGACCGCGTAATCGGTGGTGCTGTAGTTGGTTCAAATGCAGGTGAATTATTAGGTGAAATCGGTCTGGCGATCGAAATGGGCTGTGATGCGGAAGATATTGCATTAACAATCCATGCGCATCCGACACTGCATGAGTCTGTGGGTCTGGCCGCTGAAATTTATGAAGGTTCAATTACTGACCTGCCTAATGCCAAAGCGGTAAAACGTAAGTAGTATAAGGTTTAACAGCTATTATCAGGCAGCTCATTGAGCTGCTTTTTTTTTATCTGAAATTGAGTGCATAGCTTGTTTATTGCTGCGCAGACGGTGTTAACATTTTTGTAACTTAATAAAGGGGCTGACGGGGCATGCGTTTTATTTGTGCAGATGATGCGATATACTTTGCGCCAAATAACAGTAAAGTAAAATAACGATTCCAATAAAAGCGAAGAATTTCGCTAAAACAAGAGGTTACTATTGTGCTAGAAGCTTATCGTAAACATGTCGCTGAACGTGCCGAACAGGGCATTGTTCCACAACCTTTGAATGCAGAGCAGACTGCCGCACTCGTTGAACTGTTGAAAAATCCACCATTAGGTGAAGAAGTCTTCCTGATTGATCTCTTAGAAAACCGTATTCCTCCCGGTGTTGATGAAGCCGCTTACGTAAAAGCCGGTTTTTTATCTGCAGTTGCATCCGGTGAGGTAGTCTCACCAATCGTTCATCCAGAGCATGCCGTTAAGTTGTTAGGCACCATGCAGGGCGGTTATAATATCGAAGCTTTGATAACCCAGCTTGATAATGAAACGCTTGCACCGCTGGCCGTTACTGCACTGTCGCACACCCTGTTAATGTTTGATTCTTTTTATGATGTTGAAGAAAAAGCTAAAGCAGGTAATGTTTTTGCACAGCAGATTATTCAGTCATGGGCTGATGCGCAGTGGTTTACTGAAAAACCAGCCGTAGCCGAAAAAATAACTATGACGGTGTTTAAAGTAACAGGCGAAACTAATACCGATGACCTGTCACCGGCTCCTGATGCCTGGTCCCGTCCTGATATTCCGCTGCACGCACTGGCAATGTTGAAAATTTCTCGTGACGGGATTAACGCAGACCAGGAAGGTGTTGTTGGTCCGGTTAAGCAGCTTGAAGCATTAAAAGCACAGGGACATCCTTTAGTTTATGTTGGTGATGTTGTTGGTACTGGTTCATCGCGTAAGTCAGCAACCAACTCTGTTTTATGGTTTATGGGTAATGATATCCCGTTTGTACCAAATAAACGTGCCGGCGGTGTCTGTATCGGTAACAAAATCGCACCTATTTTCTTTAATACTATGGAAGATTCCGGTGCACTGCCGATCGAAATGGATGTCAGCTCGTTAAATACGGGGGACGTTATTGATATCTATCCGCATCACGGCGTGGTAAAAAACAATGCCACGGGTGAGGTAGTTTCTGAGTTTGTATTAAAAACAAATATTATTCTTGATGAAGTACGTGCCGGCGGCCGTATTCCATTAATTATCGGCCGCGGTTTGACTGAGCGGGCACGTAAATCTCTAGGGCTTGAAGCTTCTAGTGTATTTGAGCAGCCTGTTGAAACAGAGGTCTCAACAAAAGGTTATACGCTGGCGCAGAAAATGGTCGGTAAAGCATGCGCTACGGACGGGGTTCGTGCAGGTCAGTACTGTGAGCCTAAAATGACTACTGTTGGTTCACAGGACACTACGGGTCCAATGACGCGTGACGAACTTAAAGATTTAGCCTGCCTAGGTTTCTCTGCTGATCTGGTTATGCAGTCTTTCTGTCATACGGGGGCTTATCCTAAACCTATTGATGTGATCACGCATCACACGCTGCCGGACTTTATAATGAACCGCGGCGGTGTTTCACTGCGCCCTGGTGACGGTGTCATCCACTCCTGGTTAAACCGCATGCTGATGCCTGATACAGTGGGTACCGGCGGTGATTCTCATACGCGTTTCCCTATTGGTATCTCTTTCCCTGCTGGTTCTGGTTTAGTGGCATTTGCAGCCGCTACCGGGGTTATGCCTCTGGATATGCCGGAATCGGTACTGGTTCGCTTTAAAGGTGAAATCCAGCCGGGCATTACACTGCGTGATCTGGTTAATGCTATTCCGCACCAGGCAATAAAAGACGGTCATCTAACCGTTGAGAAAGCGGGTAAGATTAATGTTTTCTCCGGTCGAGTACTGGAGATAGAAGGGCTTTCAACACTAAAAGTTGAGCAGGCTTTTGAACTTTCAGATTCATCTGCAGAGCGCAGTGCTGCCGGCTGTTCTATTAAGCTGGATAAAGAACCGATTATTGAATACTTAAACTCTAATATCGTTATGCTTAAATGGATGATCGCGGAAGGGTACGGTGATGTTCGTACTATTACCCGCCGTATTGAAGAGATGGAAGCCTGGCTTGCTGATCCGCAGCTGATGGAAGCAGATAAAGATGCTGAATATGCTGCGGTTATTGACATAAACTTAAATGATATAAAAGAGCCGATCGTCGCATGTCCGAATGATCCCGACGATGTAAAACTGTTGTCAGAAGTTGCAGGACAGCAGATAGATGAAGTATTTATCGGCTCGTGTATGACAAATATCGGCCACTTCCGAGCTGCGGGTAATTTACTTGAAAAATACAAAGGTCAACTCCCTACTCGCTTGTGGGTAGCTCCGCCGACTAAAATGGATGCGGCGCAGCTTTCTGACGAAGGTTATTACAGCATTTTTGGTAAAGTTGGTGCGCGTACCGAAATGCCGGGCTGTTCTTTATGTATGGGTAACCAGGCACGTGTAGGTGATAATACAACGGTCGTTTCTACTTCTACTCGTAATTTCCCGAACCGCTTAGGCAACAGTGCTAATGTATATTTAAGCTCTGCTGAATTAGCCGCTGTGGCCGCCATTGAAGGTAAATTACCATCAGTAGACGAATACATGAAATATGCAAAATCGTTAGATGCAGTTGCTGCTGAAACTTACAGGTATCTTAATTTTGATCAAATTAAGAGTTATACTGATAAAGCAGAGACAATTATTTCAATAAAAGAGGGATAATTCTTTATCTTCTTAAATTGATTGTAAGTCTTTCAATTAAAACCCTATTCTTATTTTAGAATGGGGTTTTTTTGTGTGAAGGTAGTTAATAAATTTAGTTTGTAAAGCAAAAAAGTGTGACAGAAACATTAACAAATGCAATTTAGTTTGTTTTTTCACCAAATTTTGATAAAATTATTAATGATGATAAAAAACAGAGGCTGTCTAAACAGCCCGCAATAATAAATTACTATTAACGTAAATCTATAGAATGGGTACTATTATGTTAGAGAAAAGTTTAGTCGTGGGTGAATACCACATAGATACAAGTCAAAACAGCTTAATCCACGGAAGCCGTAAGGTTTACCTGGGTCCTTTACGTACATCACTATTACATTTCCTATGTAAAAATGTTAACACGGTTGTAACTCGTGAAGATCTTGCTCAACATGTGTGGGGCCGCTTAGTTACTGACCATACTATTAACCAGCATATTTCTCAGCTGCGTAAAAGCATCGGTACGCTGAGTCTGCATGGTTTAAATATTTCTACAATTCCTAAACGTGGTTACATTGCGCGCATGGAAGGTGTTGGAATTTCTGAAAATCAAGTATCACCAATGGTACAGTCTGAAGTTTCTGCGAATGCTATTAACTGTATGAAGGTTTTAGTGGTTGAAGGTCTGGCTGCTGAACGTATTGAGTTAATTGAGCAGCTTGAAAGCTTAGAAGTTGCTTATGTTGAAGGCGTAGCAACAACTATTGAAGCAGAACGTTCTGTGGCACTGCAGGACTTTGATCTGGTTATTGTTGATACTTTACTTGAAAATAGTGCTGGTGTTGAACTGATCAAACGTATCCGTACGGGTCAGACCTCTGCGTCAGCTGATATCAGCATCTTAAGCTCACACTTTGATGTGCAGCGCGAGCTGCTTGGTCTGAACAGTCTATTAGACGTTCAGGGATTATTACTGAAACCATTTGAAGCTAACCGTCTAAAACAGATGTTAATGGTTGCCAACAAATCAAATGTTGTTTTAAAACCTCAAGCTGCTTATGAACTTGTACCAACGGACGTATTAGAAGTTCTTGCACAGGCAAAAGCTGTTAACGAATAAAGTTTTATTTATTCTGTAAAAAAGGCTCTAGCGGAAACGTTAGAGCCTTTTTTGTTGAAGGGCTGTTTATTATACTTAGCGCCTTGATTGAGAAAGTTTTAGACTCAACAGGGGCAGAAAGCAAAGATAAATAGATCCTAATGTATAAGAGAAAGTATGGAATTTGAATTTAGAAAAGATTTTATTACCGGTTCGGCTACGGTTAAGTTATCGATGGGACATGAAGCATTTGCGACCTGGCTGGAACAAGAAGGGCAGGCAAAGGAGTGGGCAGAAGATCTGCTTGCTCAGGTCATGCAGCTGCAGGAGCGAGTCATTACTGAGGTTAAGTTAGTCGGCAGTGAGTTTTCACTTTTACTTAATCAGGAAGAAGCACAAGTCATTAATCACAGTTTGTTAAATAATGATGATGACAGTGAGCTGCAGGATGACTGGGGGTTTTATGACCTGGAGATTGAAGCATGCTGCGGTCTGGAAGACTTTTTAAATCTGCTTGAGTCCTGGTTAGAGTTTATACAGGGTTAAGCTCCTGAACTGCAGTGAGTATCACTGCAGTTTGACCTTTAAGGTCAATGGCTTAATACCAGCGTTGCCATGCCTAGGAAAGAAAACAGACCGATAACATCGGTTACCGTTGTTAAAGCCATGCCGCCGGCCAGTGCAGGATCTATTTTGTATTTATGCATAATCAGCGGAATAGTGACTCCCGCTATTCCTGCAGCAGACAGATTGATAAACATAGCGCCGGCAATGATTAAACCAACAGCAATATCACCTTTCCACAGGGTTACAGCTGTCGCGACTAAGAACGCCCAGATCAAACCATTAAGAATGCCGACAGCCGCTTCTTTGCCGATTAACCAGCGTGTATTGCCGCTGCCTATATGGCCGACAGCAATCCCGCGGATAACTAAAGCAAGTGTCTGATTACCGGCAATACCGCCCATGCTGGGTACTATGGTCATTAATATAGCCAGCGTTGCCATCTGCTCTAATGTTGCTTCAAACATATTAGTGACAGATGCGGCGATAAATGCGGCAATTAAATTAATTGACAGCCAGACGGTGCGGCGTTTTGTACTTGGCAGAATGGGAGCAAAAGTATCTTCATCGTCATCCATACCCGCCATACCCATCATAGAGTGTTCGGCATTTTCGCGGATAATATCAACCACATCATCAATGGTAATTCGGCCCAGAAGGTGGTTTTGAGCGTCAACAACTGGGGCTGATATCCAGTCATGGCGTTCGAACAGTTTGGCTATTTCTGTTTCATCCATCTCTGCAAGTAAAGTTTCGGTTTTATTGTCCATCACTTGTGCGACAGAAAGAGAGGGATCTACGGTCAGCAGAGTAGAAAGAGGCACATCACCGATTAACTGGTCATCTTGATCAACCACGTAAAGGGTATCGGTCGCTTCCGGTAGTTCGCCTTTTAGGCGCAGATAACGTAATACCACATCAATGGAAACATCCGGACGCAGGGTGATTGTGTCGGTATTCATTATCGAGCCGGCAGTATCTTCCGGGTAAGCAAGTGCCTGCTCTACGCGGTGTCTGTCCTGGGCATCCATCTGCTGCAGCACTGCCTGATAAAGACTGTCCGGGATGCCCCGCAGGATATAAGCAAGGTCATCCGTATCCATACCTTCTGTGGCTGCTACTAAGTTAGCAGCCCCCATTAAACTGATAATGCCGTCTTTAGCATCTTCGTTTAATTCTTCCAGTATTTCACCCTGCTGGTCGTGATCGGTTAAATTCCATAAGACTTTACGATTGGCAGGCGGAGAGGATTCAAGGAGCAGGGCAACGTCACAGGCAGGCATTTTTTCAAGAATGCTGCGGGCTAATACAAACATGCCGCTTTCGAGGGCTTTATTAACTTCTTGGAGGCGTTGCTGGGCATTTTGTGAGTCGGTATTTTCCAGCATTACGTAGCTCCTGTATTATTATTCTTCTTCTAAAAACTTATCTTCTATCAGCTTAGTGACCGCAAGCATCGCCTGCTTTGCCTCTGTTCCTTTGGCTAATATTTCAATTTCCTGGCCGTAACATGTTTCTAAAACCAGTAAACCAAGCACGCTGTCGGCATCTGCTTGTTTATCCTGATGCTTGATTATAATGGTTGCATCAAAAGAATTAACTAATTCAACAAGTTTAATAGTTGCACGAGTATGTAAACCTAGTTTGTTCTGTATTGTAATAGTTTGCTTGATGATATCCACTTATTTTATTGCCCCTTTAAACACTTATGCTCAATTTGTACCTGGTATTTCTGTTTGAAGCGCGCAGCAATTTGCTCGGTCAGGTAAACGGAGCGGTGTTTTCCGCCTGTACAGCCGACTGCAATGGTGACGTAGTTGCGGTTATTGGTTTCAAGATGCGGAAGCCAGGAGTGAAAAAGGTTTTCAATCTGGTTCTCCGTCTGTTTTACCAGAGCAAATGAAGCAAGATAATCTTTGATCGGCTGATCCAGCCCGCTGAATTTCTGTAATTCAGGTTCCCAGTGCGGGTTTGGTAAAAACCGCACATCAAAAATATAATCAGCATCTTCAGGGTGCATATATTTAAAGCCGAAAGACTGAAAAATAATCAGCAGTTTGCTTTTGGCTGAGCCCTGTAGATGGATTTTAATACGCTCGCTTAAATTATGGATAGACAGTGTTGTTGTATCGATTGACAGGGCCGCGCAGGCTCGAATAGGCTGGAGCAGTTCATTTTCAAGTTCAAGCGCTTGAGACAGGGATAATTTTTGTTTAGACAGCGGGTGAAGCCGCCTTGTTTCACTGTAACGGCGGATTAACTCGGTGGTTATTGCATCAATATAAATTATTTCGATAGCAATTTTACTTTTCAATGAAGCAAGCAGTTCTTCTATTGCAGATGCTTCTGCCGGTAAATTACGTACATCTAGACTAATCGCTACTTTATTATTTTTAGCATCAACTGTGTCGATCAGCTGTTCAAGCAGTTGGAACGGGACACCGTCGATACAGTTGTAACCTAAATCTTCAAGTACATGAAGTGCGATGGTTTTTCCTGATCCGGAGCGTCCGCTAATGATTATTAATTTCATTTTTATTCCAACTTGAGCATATTAGTTTGCCTGCAGTAACTCGAATAAAGCCTCATTACTTTCAGCGTTACGTAATTGTCGTAAAAAAGGTTTATCTAGCAGTTTTTTACTGATTTCAGCAAGTGCCGCCAGGTATTCTTTACAGCGGTCTTCCGGCACAAAAATAGCAAAAAGGATATCTACCTTATTACCATCGTATGAATCGTAATCTATGCCTGAATCGCATTGTATAAATACGGCCGTGGCCGGCAGCGAGCTGTCAATCTTTACATGGGGGATGGCTATTCCTGATCCTACGCCAGTTGAACCGATTTTTTCGCGGGCGATTAAATTATTAAATAATATCTGCGGGTCGATATTTAATTTTTCACCGGCAATATGGCTGATTTTTTCTAACGCACATTTTTTGCTGGTGCAGGTCGTCTGGCTAAAAACGGATTCTTGATTTAATAAACTAGAAATTTTCATATTATATTTAATTTGCTGTAACTGAACGCGCCAGTTTAGCAGTTTGTTGATGAATTTCTACGTAGAAATTGCAGTTTCTTAACATTAATCAACAATAATAATGATTTTAGTCATAATCTATTTAGCGCTCAGCAGCTCGGATACTAAGGCTTATAGGAGCTGTTTTCGCTGGTTTGACGGTGGAATTCCCAGTGACTCCCGGTATTTTGCTATGGTGCGGCGCGCTACTTTTATTCCCTGCTCTTCAAGTAGCTGGGTTATTTTATTATCACTTAAAGGTTTAGTGCTTATTTCTGCACTAACCAGCTTTTTGATCAATGCGCGGATCGCAGTAGAAGAGCATTCTCCGCCGTTTTCCGTTGCTACATGACTGGAGAAGAAAAATTTCAGTTCGTAAATTCCCGTTGGTGTATGCATAAATTTCTGTGTGGTGACCCGGGAAATGGTGGATTCATGCATTTCAACCTCAAATGCAACATCATTTAAAACCATAGGTTTCATAGCTTCATGGCCGTATTCAAAAAAGGCCTGCTGCTGCTGTACGATACAGTTCGATACTTTTAACAGGGTTTCATTACGGCTTTCCAGGCTTTTTATAAACCACTTAGCTTCCTGCAGGTGGCCCTTGATAAACTGAGAATCTGTTTTGCTGATATTACCTTTACATAAATCTGCATACTGCTGGTTTACCGACAGGTTAGGGTTGCAGTCCGGGTTTAGGGATACCCGCCATTGCCCGGCAATTTTTTTTACGTAAACGTCAGGCACAATATACTGCGCCTGACTGTCTTCAATCTGATTACCTGGTCTAGGTTCTAAAGTCTGAATCAGGCGCATCACTTCTGCTAACTGTGCTTCCTTTAATTTACTTTTTCTTGCCAGCGTACGGTAATCGCGGTTGCCGAGCAGATCCATATATAAATCCAGCACCATTAGTGCTTCACTACGCCATGGAGTCTGTTCAGGCAGATGCCGAAGCTGTATCTGCAGGCATTCCTGTGTTGAACGGGCCGCCACGCCGATAGGGTCAAAATGCTGGATACGTTTTAATACTACTTGAACTTCTTCTAACTCAAGCTCGTCTATCTCAGGCGCCAGGCTGTCAAAAATAGCTTCGCAGCTTGTGGTTAAATAACCAGAATCATCGATAGAGTCGATAATTGCTGTTGCAATCATTAAATCGCTGTCAGAAAAAGGGGTCAGCTGCATCTGCCAGATTAGATGGTCCTGCAGCGAGGCGGATGATTCTCCCTGATAAACAGAATTTTCACCCTCGAAATTTGCCGAACCTGAAGCCGGTGAGGCTGGCTGTACCGGGGCATATGACTCTTCCCAGTTATTATCAGCCGGCAGATCATCGGAGAACTCCTGTTTGGTCAGGGCTTCTGCGGTATCAACCTGGCTGCTGTCCTGTTCTTTATTTACCTGTTCGATGCCGCTGTCGTCATCCTGTTCAAGAAGCGGGTTCTCATCGAGTGCATTCTGGATCTCCTGCTGCAGATCCAGTGTGGACAGCTGTAATAGTTTGATTGCCTGTTGTAATTGAGGGGTCATTGCAAGCTGCTGACCCATTTTCAATTGTAAACCTTGTTTCATCAAAATATTTTTCCTAATCCGGGAAATAAAGAGTGTAAGTTATTATAAACTATAGTTTAAATTCTTCGCCAAGATATACTTGTTTTACATGATCGTTAGCTAATATTTCTTCTTGTGTGCCGACTGCAATAATTTCACCATGGCTCACTATATAGGAGTGCTGACATACATCTAATGTTTCGCGTACGTTGTGATCGGTGATTAATACACCTAATCCGCGGTCACGCAGCTGCTGGATAATATTTTTGATATCAATAACAGATATTGGGTCAACACCGGCAAAAGGTTCATCCAGGAGAATAAATTTAGGCTCAGTCGCCAGTGCCCGTGCTATTTCAACTCGGCGGCGTTCACCACCGGAAAGGCTCATGCCCTTATTGTCGCGAATATGAGTAATATGGAACTCTTCCAGCAGGGTGTTTAGTTTATCTTCGCGCTGCTGGTTGGTTAGTTCTTTACGTGTCTGCAGAATACCCATAATATTTTCAGTTACTGTTAAGCGTCGAAATATTGAAGCTTCCTGGGGCAGGTAACCGATACCCTTTTGTGCACGAATATGCATCGGCTGATGAGAAATATCTTCATTATCAATGATGATAGAGCCTTCATCTTGTTTAACTAAACCGACTACCATATAAAATGATGTTGTTTTTCCCGCACCGTTTGGGCCAAGTAAACCGACAATTTCACCTGTTTTTACCGTTAAAGCGACACCGTTTACGACCGTGCGGCCTTTGTAGCTTTTTACTAAACCTTTCGCTATTAATTCAGCCATTATGCTTATTCTTCTTTTTCTGTAGTGGTTTCTGTGTCGACTGCTGATTTATCTGAGACTGAATTTTCAGTATTAATTTCTGATTTATCAGAGCTTGTTTTTTCAGTCTTGCCTTCTACTTGCTCAGAAGGGGCATTGTCACTGCTCTTTTCGGACGGCTGTGCAGTTTTATTTTTTTCAAACTGAGCCGGTAAAAATACAGTTTTAACACGTTCACCTTTACCTTCAGCGGTATTAACTATCAACTCTTCAGTTTCCAGAAAGTAAATTATTTTTGCGCCGTTAATCTGGCTGTCAAGCTGCTTCACCTGTGCATTACCAGTGAGGGTTATTTTACCCTTGGCAACCTCATAACGAATGCTGTCTGCTTCCGCATCAAAAGGTTTGCCGTCATCCTGCGTCTGGTAAAAAGTAGCAACTTTTCCTTCAGCGGTCATCACTTCATGGTTCGGCTTTTTACCGCGGATAACGGTCAGCTTATCACCGGTTATTTTGATCGTGCCCTGGGTCAGCAGTACATCTTTTTGAAAGACAACTGTATTGCTTTTCATTTTCGCATGCTGACTGACTGAACTGACATTAATCGGCTGATCAAAGTCAGACTGCAGCGCAAAGCTGGAGCATGAAAAGAATAATATGCTGAACATGATACTTAGGTTATTTTTTTTCATTTAGGTATACCGTTTTGATTTGGTCTTTAACAATTAATTCTTCTGTCACTAAAGAGGCCCACATCCCAACCCCCTGCTGCTTCATCTGCGGTCCTAACCAGGTTACAAACAGGTCACTGCTGACCTCGTTTTCATCGAGTAGAACTGTTAACTTTTCAGTTGCCATAGACTGTACCAGCTGATCTAAACTGAGATTTTTTAACCATACATTATTTGTTAGTTCTAAGCGGTTCTGCTCGTGAAGTACTGCGTCCTCACTGGTTACCTGCCAGACAGTTGTATTATCTGTTTCTTCATTATGAATATAAACAATGACTTTCGGCTTCTCAAAGACTGTAATATTTTTTTCAGTGAAACTGGTCGCTTTATCTGCAAAAATTTTGTGACTGATCAGACCTGTCTCATCAAAATGCGTGCTGTTAACATTATTGGCTATATAGCTAGGGTGATGTTCGGGTAATTCCGGCAGCACGGTTTCTGGTTTGAAATATAACCATAATAAAAAGGCTGCTAATAATAAAACAAATGGGATACTCTGGCGTTTGTTCATCTATTCACTTTTGCCCTGTGTGATATCAAGTTTATCTGCGCACTGTAAAAATAGATCACACACTTCTCGTACCGCGCCGAAGCCGCCGTTAATATGGGTAATTAAGTCTGCACCTTGTAATACCTGCGGGTGAGCGTCCCGTACTGCGATACCTAAGCCGCAGTCCCGGATAACCGGAAGATCAACCATGTCGTCTCCAATATAACCTACCTGCTGCGGTGTTAAATTAAGTGTAGTTAATAAAGACTGGTAAACTGTTAATTTGTCTTCCTGACCTTGGAATATATAAGGTACACCCAGCGCTTTCATTCTGTTTTCAACAATATTTGACTGGCGGCCTGTTATAATGGCGACACTGATGCCGATATTTAATATGGCTTTAATCCCGAAGCCGTCCTTAGTATGAAAAGCTTTTAACTCTTCCCCCTGGTTGCCTAAATAGATGCGTCCATCAGAGAATACCCCGTCAACATCGCATATAAGCAGTTTAATTTTTTCAGCCCTTTGATAATTTTCAGTGCTGACTTGTCCGTAAGGCGTTGTGATCATTTTATTCTCGATTAATTCTTATTATGCCGCAAGTGAGGGCAATTGAATAAAATAACAAAATGCCGTCGGCAACGCGAGTAATGATTTACCGTTTAGCAACAGAGGTATAAGTAAAATCGTGATAAAAGGTATAATGGCAGTGAATATCTGCTTCCTTCAGATCAGAAATGTGCATATATCCTTCCATGGTTTTTATAATAAATGTTCTTTTGTTAAAGCTTTACAAAAGTTTACTGGTGCATTTTATTAAATGAAAAATAAACTTACAACGTAAAAGCGGGTTGTTATCTTAAGTAAAGGGGCTGTACAGCTGTTTAGCGCTTTAGAATTTAATTATTTGTATATGTATGAGCATAACCTTACAATATTGATTAATTTTAGATATATAGATAACAGCTAGCAATGAAACAGGCACGCCATCTTTTTATAAACAATCTCTGCTTCTCACGAAATGAACGATTATTATTTGATAATTTATGTTTCGAATTTGAGCGCGGCAAAATAACGGCTATTCTCGGGCCCAGCGGTATCGGAAAAACGACTCTGCTTAAGCTTATCGGCGGACAGCTGCCTGTGGATAGTGGTGAGATCATTTTTAATGATATCCCTATTCATAACTGCTCTGACCAGCTGTTGTATGAAGCCCGTAAGAAAATGGGCATGTTATTTCAAAGCGGTGCTTTATTTAATGAGCTGAGTGTATTTGAGAATGTCGCTTTTCCGCTGCGCGAACATTTTCAACTTGAAGAGTCATTAATATCTACTTTGGTCTTAATGAAGTTAGAAGCGGTTGGACTGCGCGGTGCAAAAGATTTAAAGCCTTCTGAGCTTTCCGGAGGCATGGCAAGACGTGTTGCGCTTGCCCGTGCAATAGCACTGGATCCTGAGCTGATATTATATGATGAACCTTTTACCGGGCAGGATCCGATTTCTATGAATGTATTATTAAAACTGGTTAAGCAGCTTAATGATATACTGGGCCTGACCTCCATTATTGTTTCTCATGATGTTAATGAAGTACTGGCGATTGCTGATAATGTTTATGTGTTAGCGGAGCAGAAAATTATAGCTCAGGGGCCGGCTGATTCAATATTACAGCAGACGGATAACCCGTTATTACAGCAGTTTCTGCACGGCAGAAGTGACGGCCCGGTACCTTTTCACTTTAAAAGTGATGATTTTCGTTCCGAGCTGCACAGGGTGAATAAATGATAAGCACTTATGTAAGATCCGTCGGGCGTATTAGTTTAGAGCTGACGCGTACGGCTGGAAAATCAGCTCTGCTGCTGCTGCGCACCGTCTGGGGAGCACCTCACCCTAAACTGTTTTCGCTGTTTACAGGGCAGATATTTCAGCTTGGTATTTTATCTTTGCCGATTATTTTAACATCCGGCCTGTTTATCGGTATGGTTTTAGGCCTGCAGGGCTATTATGTTTTAGTCGATTATGCCGCTGAACAGAGTTTAGGCAGCATGGTGGCTTTATCGCTGCTGCGTGAATTAGGTCCAGTTGTTGCAGCATTACTTTTTGCCGGCCGGGCCGGATCGGCTTTAACGGCTGAAATAGGTTTAATGCAGAGCACCGAGCAGCTTGCCAGTATGGAAATGATGGCTGTTTCTCCGTTGAAACGGGTAATTGCGCCGCGTTTTTATGCCGGTATTGTAACCCTGCCCATGCTGACACTGCTGTTTAATGTCATTGCCATCTGGGGAGGTTATTTAATCGGCGTTAGCTGGATGGGCATTGACGGCGGTGCTTACTGGTCTGTTATGCAGGGCAGTGTGGAGTATCTGCCTGATGTAGGCAACGGTATTATTAAAAGTGTTATTTTTGCGGTTATGATCACCTGGGTTGCACTTTATAACGGTTATCACGTTATACCTACAGCGCAGGGGATCAGTAAAGCAACAACGCAGACTGTTGTTGTTTCATCATTACTAGTATTAGCAATGGATTTTGTTTTAACTGTATTTATGTTCGGCATGTAACCGGCTACGGAAGAATTGGAATTAATATGTTACAGAAAAGATTAGAGTTATGGGTTGGTGCTTTTGTTATCGCATCTGTGGTTGCGTTAGCGTTATTAGCTTTTAGCGTTGCTGGTGTTTCATTAAAAGGAGAGGGCCGCAGCTATACTCTTTATGCAAATTTTTCAAATGTCGGCGGATTAAAGGTACGTGCGCCGGTTAAACTCGGCGGTGTTGTTGTCGGGAGGGTGGAAGAGATTCACCTGGATCAAAAAACTTATACACCTGTGGTGCGTTTAGCTATGTTTGAAAATACGGGCTTTTATCCGGAAACATCCTCTCTGGCTATTTTGACCTCTGGTTTATTAGGTGAGCAGTATATCGGTATTCAGCCTGGATTTATTGATGACGATATTGAAATGTTAGCAGACGGCGACAGTATTGAAGATACAAAATCAGCTTTGGTGCTTGAGGACTTAATCGGTCAGTTTATTTATTCAATGAATAAGGATAATTAATGCGAATTTTATCTATTGTTTTATTAATACTGTGCAGTACTTTTGCAGCTGCAAATGAAGTTGATATGAGTAACCCTAATCAGGTTATCCATTCTGTTTCGATTAATACCTTTGCTCGAATTAATGCTGAAAAGGAGCATCTGCAGGAAGAGCCGGATTATATACAGGTTGTTATTGAAGAAGAATTACTCCCCTATTTTGATTATAAATATGCCGCTTATAAAGTGATGGGCAGTCATTTAAAAGAGACCTCTAAGGTACAGAGAAATGATTTTGTTAATGCATTTCGTACTTATCTGGTGAATGCTTACGGGAATATCTTGTTTAAATATGATCAGCAGCAGATTGAAATATTAGACAATACTCATTTTACTGATAAGAAAATAGTGAGCATTCCTGTTAGAATCCGAGATAAGAATGAACAGCTGACTCAGCTGGCGTTTAAATTACGCAAAAACAAGAAAACCGGTGAGTGGAAAGTTTTTGACGTGATAGCAGAAGGGATCAGTATGCTTAATACTAAACAGTCTGAAATTAATGACTTAATTAAGAAAAAAGGTATTAACCACGTTATTCAGCTGTTAGAGAAAAAAAACAGTGAGTTTTCCTCGTGACTAACACAATAAATAACGGGACAATGCGATTAACTGGGAGCCTGATACTCAGTGAATTAGCTGCCGGCAAGTTATCTGCGGTTTATCAAGATGTAAAAACAATTGATTTACAACAGTTAATAAACATAGACTCCGCAGGTCTTGCATATTTAGTACAGATAAAAACGAATAATCCCGGCTTATCCTTTATCGGGGTACCTGAAAAAATAACCATCTTAGCCGATTTATATGGGGTAAGTTTCCTCTTCAAATAGTGGAGCATTCAATGAATATTGAAGCAATTAAAGAAAAATTAGAGCAGGCATTAGTACTCGATGAATGCATCGTTAAAGGTGAAAATGGTACATTTCAAGTGATAGCTGTTGGTGAGATCTTTTGTGATTTAAGCCGGGTTAAAAAGCAGCAGATTGTTTACGGGCCTTTAACTGAAGAGATAGCAAGTAACGCAATTCATGCTTTAACGATTAAAGCATTAACGCCAGATGAGTGGCAAAAACAAAAACATTTTATTTAGTAAGCGGAAAGGATAGTTAGATGGGTCAGTTTTTAATTCAAGGCGGCTGCCGGTTAAATGGTGAAGTTACAATCTCCGGTGCCAAAAATGCAGCATTACCAATTCTTTTTGCCAGCTTATTATCAAAAGGTGATGTCAACTTAAGCAATGTTCCTTTACTCAAGGATATTTCGACAACACTTGAGCTTTTAAAAGAGTTAGGTGCAGATGCATCACAAGATGGTCATAAAGTGCATATCAATGCATCAGGTGTAAAAAACTACACCGCATCCTATGAACTAGTACGCAGCATGCGGGCTTCTATCCTGGCGTTAGGACCTTTGGTTGCACGGTTTGGAGAAGCGGATATTTCACTTCCCGGCGGCTGTGCAATTGGTGCTCGTCCGGTGAATCTGCATATTCATGGTTTAGAGCAGATGGGCGCAACTATTAAAGTTGAAGACGGCTTTATTAAAGCGCGTGTTGACGGCCGTCTGAAAGGTGCACATCTATATATGGATCTGGTCAGTGTTACTGGTACCGGAAATCTAATGATGGCTGCCGCGCTTGCTGAAGGTGTTACGACTATTGAGAATGCAGCTAAAGAACCGGAAATTGTGGATCTGGCTAATTTTATTAACGGCATGGGCGGTAAAATATCGGGTGCTGGTACTGATACATTAACGATTGAAGGTGTTGAATCGTTAGGTGACTGCGCTTATCAGATCCAGCCGGACCGTATTGAGACGGGCACATTTCTGGTTGCCGGCGTAGTCAGCGGCGGCAAGGTAAAATGTATAAAAACAGATCCTCACCTGTTAACTGCTGTACTGTCGAAGCTTGAAGAAGCTGGAGCTTTAGTGACAACTGGTGATGACTGGATTGAAGTGGATATGAGGGACCGTGAATTAAAATCGGTAAATATTACCACTGCACCTCATCCTGCCTTCCCAACCGATATGCAGGCGCAGTTCACAGTATTAAATACTGTTGCACCGGGTACCGGACTTATTAAAGAAAATATTTTTGAAAACCGCTTTATGCATGTTCCTGAGCTGCAGCGTATGGGCGCTAATATTGAATTAGACGGCAACCTGGCTATTTGCGGTGATCATGATCAGTTAAGCGGTGCGAAGGTGATGGCAACTGATTTACGTGCGTCAGCAAGCCTGGTAATAGCTGGTTTAATTGCTCACGGCGAAACTATTGTTGATGAGATTTACCATATTGATCGCGGTTATGAAGCTATCGAAAATAAACTGATTCCGCTTGGCGCGGAAATTAGACGTATCGAAGATTAGTTTTTATTTTGGCTGTTAAATATAGAGGGGAGCATTGAGCTCCCCTTTTTTTATTCTATATTCTGCTCCTGCGTTTGAGCCTGCTCTTTTCTGGACAGCGCCTGAATATTATTCAGCTCGCCAATTTCTACCTCAAGCTCAATTTCATTACCTTTGCGCAGCAGGGTCAATACAGCTTTAGTACCGGGTTTTATTTCGGCTACCTTATCCATCGCAATAATTAAATTTTCAACCTCGACACCGTCGATTTTCAGGAGAATATCATTAACCTGTACACCAGCTGTTGAAGCCGGCCCGCCCGGGTGTATATTTTTGATAATAATACTGTTCTGTGCTTTTAATCCCCACAGTCTAGCTAGAAGCGGATCCAGGTTCTCTGCAGTTATACCTAATGAACCGCGAATAACACGCCCCTGTGAAATCAGACTCTGCATAATACGGCGTGACAGCTTATAGGGAACTGCAAAACTGATACCGCTGCTGAAGCCTGTATTATTACTGGAGAACTCAGAAGTGTTAATGCCTACCAGCTCTCCTCTGCTGTTGATCAGGGCGCCTCCGGAGTTGCCTTCATTAATTGCCGCATCGGTCTGCAGAAAATCCTGACGTCCCGAAGAGCTCATGCCGTTTCGACCGGTTGCACTGATGATTCCCTGGGTGGTGGTCTGCCCTAAGTTATAGGGGTTGCCGATAGCAAGCACAATATCTCCCACCTGAGGTTTGTACTGCATATTCTGGGGAATGACCGGCAGGTTATTACCTTTTATCTGCAGGACGGCAAGGTCTGTGATCAGATCACTGCCGACAATAGATGCGGTAAATAAACGGCCGTCCTGCAGAGCAATAAGAATCTGATCGGCTTGTGATACCACATGAAAGTTAGTCAGGATATAACCCTTTTTATCAACAATAATACCGGAGCCTAATTCAGAAGGCTGCAGGTGCTGCTGATTATCAAGGCTTGAGTCCAGGTACTGCTGTGAATAAATATTTACTACTGCTGGTGCCGCTTTTTTAACTGCATCACTATAGCCGGAAACTTTATTATTATCTAAAAAAGAGGAGACTACTGTTATGAATTGTGCGCCGTTAGTAACTAACAAGGCAATAATAATGCCCCAGAAAATAGGTTTTACAAAATACAGCAAACGCGCTTTCAAATTCATCTGTTTAAGGCCAAGTATAAATGGGAAAAGAGGATGGAGATTATATACAAAATGAAAGCAGGGTGGGATTTTATTGTATATTCTGCAGCATGAGGTTAAAAAATAAACGTCACCAGTGATTTATTATCTTGTTTTTAAACTGTAAGCTAGCCAAATAAGAGAGCCTTGTATCTGAAACAAGCAGTTAATACCCGAAAATAAGGCAAAAAAAGCACCGCATAATGCAGTGCTTCTATTTTTCTGTATTTAGTTATTAAGCAGTAACGTGTACAGAAGAAGTGTTTGTACTGCCTGAAGCAGCAGGTTAATACCCGGAATCCAGGCAAAAAAAAGGCTATGTCTTAGTTAGCTGTTGTAGATCTACCATACTTAATACATGTGTGAATAACGATACCGGGTTACACTCATGAATGAACAACAATTTATCCCTTTCTTACAACAGCTTAAACAGTTATCCCCCAGTCAGCGACAGCGTCTTCATCATACCCTTGATGATTGTGAGACCTCCACTGAAGAAGTGTTAACTATTAAGGCGACTTTACGCAAGTGCCCACATTGTGAGTCAACTAGTTTAAGACCTTGGGGATCAAGTCATGGCCTACCAAGATATCGATGTGCTTGCTGCCTAAAGACATGCAATCCTCTCACTAAATCCCCTCTC
>NZ_AUAM01000031.1 GCF_000428725.1 Psychromonas aquimarina ATCC BAA-1526 | reverse complement strand
TTGAGGATTATGATCTATCTGCAAGATCGTTCAAGTTTTCTTAAACGATCGGCATTAAGTTTTCACTGGGCTTTTTTGTATTCAGCGCTTAATGAAGTTTATGCAACATACTGTACGTTGATAATTTCATATTCAATCGTACCGCCGGGAGTTTCGATAGCAATTTCATCATCCAGCATTTTTCCGATTAAACCGCGTGCAATCGGAGAACTGACTGAAATTAAGTTTTTCTTAATATCGGCTTCATCATCACCTACGATACGGTAAGTAACTTCATCATCGGTATCAATATTAACAATCGTTACCGTTGTACCGAAAATAACCTTACCGTTATTGGTCAGTTTACTAACATCAATAATTTGTGCATTGGATAATTTTGCTTCGATGTCTTGAATTCGGCCTTCACAAAAACCCTGCTGTTCACGCGCAGCATGATACTCAGCATTTTCTTTTAAATCACCGTGTTCGCGGGCTTCGGCAATCGCGTTCACAATTTCCGGACGCGTCACGGTTTTTAACTGTTCTAATTCGGTGCGTAAACTAGCCGCACCGGTGGCCGTCATTGGATATTGAACCATTAAAAATCACCTTATATAAACATTATTTGTGTTTACAGTATCTGTAAAAGGCAGACATTTTACGGTAATTTTCCGGTTTAGTCATTGTCTAACGAGAAAATAGAGACAGTATTTTTATAAATCTGCGCGGCCAAACAGTCTATTGATTCACTGCGCAGTGCAGCAAGCGACTCAAAAACAGAGAGAATATTAAGCGGAGAGTTATTAACCTGTACCTGCTGATAGAGAGGCATATCAGGCGCATCAGTTTCTAAAACTAAAGACTCAAGTGGTAATTGAGTGATCGTTTCATTTGTTTTTGTTGAATTAGGATAGCTAATCACACCGCCAACTCCAATTTTAAAACCTAAAGCAATAAATGCACATGCTGTTTCAAAACTTCCGGAAAATGCATGATAAACACCGCCCTGAGTAAATTTCTGCTCTTTTAGAATTTCCAGCACCCTGCCCTGCTTTTTCACAACATGCAGAATAATCGGCAGCTGCATTTTTTGTGCAAGCAGCACCTGACGGATAAAGACCTGTTCCTGCAGCTGCATATCTGCATCGGCGAACTTATCTAAACCAATCTCCCCCAGCGCAACGCACTGCTTACTATTCGTTTGTAATAGTTTTTCCAGATACTGAAAATCACTTTCTTTAAAGCAGTTAATAAAACGAGGATGAATGCCGAGCCCGTAATAGAGCTGTTTATGAGCAGCACATAGGCTAATAATATCAGACCAGCTGTCTGGAGTTGTTCCAGGAATAACTAACCGCTTTATATCCTGCTCCTGCAGTTTGTTTAATAATGTTTCGCGCTGCTCATCAAAACAGGCAAAATTCAGGTGGCAGTGGCTGTCAATAAACATATTTATCCAATCTGTAGATACAAAAAAAGCGTCCGAAGACGCTTTAATTAATAGCACAACATATATTAATGTTCGCGTGTTTTTCTAAAGTTAACTGCAGGGTAACGCTCAATCGCAAGATTCAAGTTAACCATAGTCGGCGCAACATATGTTAAGTTATTACTGCCGTCTAAAGCTAAATTATCATAAGCTTTCTTCTCAAATTCAGCCATCTTCTGCGGATCTTCACTATCTACCCATAATGCAGTTGCAACACTAATACCTTCATAGATTGCTTCTACTTTATATTCAGATTTCAAACGCTGCACAACCACTTCAAACTGCAGTACACCTACCGCACCAACAATTAAATCATTACTGCGCAATGGACGGAAAACCTGCACAGCACCTTCTTCAGAAAGCTGCATCAGGCCTTTCAACAGCTGTTTCTGCTTAAGCGGATCTTTTAAACGAATACGGCGGAACATTTCCGGTGCAAAGTTTGGGATACCTGTAAATTTAAGCTCTTCATTAGAAGTAAAGGCATCACCAATCTGAATAGTACCGTGATTATGTAAACCGATAATATCACCAGGATAAGCTTCTTCAGCAGCCGCACGATCCCCGGCCATAAAAGTAACCGCATCGGAAATACTGACCATTTTACCGGTCCGCACATGACGCATTTTCATGCCTTTTTCATATTTACCTGAACAGACACGCATAAATGCAATACGGTCACGATGTTTCGGATCCATATTCGCTTGAATTTTAAAGATAAAACCTGAAAACTCTTTTTCCGTCGGCTCTACAACACGCTGCTTCGCTTCGCGAGAAAGTGGTTTTGGCGCCCACTCCACTAAACCGTCTAATACATGGTCTACACCAAAGTTACCCAATGCGGTACCAAAATAAACCGGGGTTAATTCACCTTTTAAGAATAACTCATGGTCAAACTCATGGGAGGCACCTAAAACCAGTTCCATCTCTTCACGCAGATCTTCCGCATACAAAGGCAGTGCTTCATCAAGTTCCGGGTTATCTAACCCTTTAATGATCCGGCTGTCTTGAATTGTGTGCCCCTGACCCGTTGAATATAAGATCACTTCATCACGCAGCAGGTGATAAACACCTTTAAACTCTTTACCCATACCAATAGGCCAGGTAATTGGAGCACAGGCAATATTTAAAACTTCTTCAACTTCATCCATTAATTCTATCGGATCGCGAATATCGCGGTCACATTTGTTCATAAATGTAATGATCGGCGTATCACGCAGGCGTGTAACTTCCATTAATTTAATCGTACGCTGCTCAACACCTTTGGCTGAATCAATTACCATCAAACAAGAATCTACAGCGGTTAATGTACGGTAGGTATCTTCCGAGAAATCTTCGTGTCCGGGAGTATCCAGCAGATTAACTAAGCCGTTATTATACGGAAACTGCATCACAGAGGTTGTAATTGATATACCACGGTCTTTTTCCATC
The DNA here is from genome assembly GCF_000428725.1 of Psychromonas aquimarina ATCC BAA-1526. GTDB lineage: Bacteria > Pseudomonadota > Gammaproteobacteria > Enterobacterales > Psychromonadaceae > Psychromonas > Psychromonas aquimarina. The sequence goes on along the minus strand of NZ_AUAM01000031.1, from coordinate 49,739 downwards.
TCCATCCAGTCAGATTTGGCATGCTGACCTGATTTTTTACCTTTTACTGTACCGGCTTTCTGCAGCGCGTTACCAAACAAAAGTACTTTTTCAGTGATGGTTGTTTTACCCGCATCGGGGTGTGAGATGATAGCAAAAGTCCTTCTCTTCCTTACATTCTCTATGATGTCTTTGTTCGGCATTTATCTTTTTCTCTAATTATGTACATAACAATGTATGTTTTAATCACGTTAATTTAAGCGCGTTAAACAGGTATTGGGAATATTTTGCGCGATTATAACAAATTCGCACGATGGTTTCCTTTTGTAATTTAAATAAAAAACACTTGCTGCCTCACCGCAGTAGGACAATTAAAAATTGCCTTTTATATCAATCTCTCACTTTGTTTTTTACCTGCGCTAACTCTTTACTATACTTAATTTGTGTCCTGGTTGTTTTTTGCGGACACACAATAGTTTTATCAATGGTCTCCATTACCACAGAGAGGTTCATTTCATGAGAACTTTCCTTTTAATCTTGTTTTGCGGAACGGTAGGTGGTTTAGTTGTATCGTCGATAAACAGTATTACGCCATTTGGCATGGTACTGATATCACTAGTTATTTTGTGGGGAGCAACAAAAGCACTGGATCTAATTGAGCATTCTTATCATGACACAAAGAATGAAAAAAAAGAGTGACAGGAGATTTATGTTTTACCGCAGAAAAACTGTTAAAAGGGGCCGAACGGCCCCTTTAATGATTGGAGTTTACAAATAGGTGAACTTGTTACTACTATAAATCATAATGCCATTCAGCGTTTTTTGGATAAACACACTCACCGCAGCTATGACAGGTTCTAAGCAGGTCATCGATCAGCTTTTCAGGAATAGACCAGGAGTCCAGCTCTGCAACAACATTATCTAAAGAGTTAACCGAACCTGTAACGGTCCGCGCAATATTATGAGTTCGTTGAGCCTGCTCCAGCCCTTCCTGAAGTATCGTTTTAGCCCTTGATATTTCATTTTCATTACCCATCGCACCGGCAACCGATTTTGAAAAAACTGTATAAATCTTACTTATCTGCACAAAAAACGCATCGTCTATAGCCTGTTGTATAATATTCACAGCGAATCTCCTTACTGATAATACCAAATCCGATAATTTTCTATTCATTTATGCTTGTTAAAATGAATAGAAAATTAGTGGATTTGGTATTATTACCTGTCTCACGCCTGACTGCGTATATGCTCCCTATTAACTAAGCGCAGCCGCAGTTCATCTTTACATTGATTAAATGTAGTCCCCCTTTTCAGGTATTTCTATTACATCCCATTACGACCACACAAAAAATATGGGTATAAAAGTAAGGATCAATAGTTATTTCAACCAAAATCAAATAAGACAATGATTTAAAACAGTTAAATGTAAAGCTGCTTATATCGTAATATGGATGGTGATAAACAAGTTATTTAGAAGGGAGTGATAACTTTGAGCTGGTTGTGTTTTATTTATAGCTGATACTCAACTTAGGCGGAGCTTAGTAAAGCTTACCCGGGATTAAAATTACACTGCAGGTTTAATTTTTTAAACCTGCAGTGCATACCTTAATCTAACTTACAGCTGTTATTTCAGCTGACGCTATCGGCGTTTTTTTCGCTTATCACCTTAGCTTTCTTATTTTGTTTACCTGCCAGATTACTTAAATGCAGTCCTGATAAGGTTAATGCAATACCGGTAATAGAGCCGATCAATGCTAATGAACCAAACCAGATTAGTCCAACCAGAGTTAAGGTTTCATTTTTAATCTCTTTATAGTGGCTGACATTATCAACGTATGATGCCATACGGTAAACTTGATTAGACAAGGCCATTGTATTAGCTTCAATTTCAATCACGCGAATATCATAACGCAGTTTAGTGTTCTCCAGCTTCAGTTCTTTAATGTAATCATTTTCATTTGAAAATTCGCTGTTAACCCGCTCAAGTTTGTTCTCGAGATTGAGCAGTGACTGTCGTTTTTCTTTAGACAACTGGCGCTGTCTTTTCGCCAGATTCTGGCTGCTGGCATTAGCCGCCTGCTTATAACTGCGCGACAGCGATTCCACCTGTTGACTTTTATGCTTAATCATATCGTCTTTAAGCGCTAATAATTCAGCATAATAATCATCTAAAAACTTAACTGATTCCAGATTAGGTTTTTTACTTTCCCCGGTAATGGTCCGATTATTAATACTATTCAGCTGGTTTTCTGCGTAACGGATCTTTTCATCATAATCTTTCTTCACGGTTGCTGAAGTAAAGAAGTTGGCATCATCCAGAGCTTGTTTTTTTTCTGCTGTCAGGGCATTAATTTGTCCAAGCAGACGCGCACGCTCCTGTTTAATGGTGTCCGCACTACCCTGGAAATTTTTCATGCTCGACTGGAAACGCTGTTCTTTTTTAGCTGACAGCTCCTGCAGCAGGGCTGATTTTTCAACTTTAAGCTGATTCAGCTCTTTTCTTGCTTTAGCAAGTGAGCTTCGCAGCGGCTGCACATTCTTGGATAAACGTTCGTTACGCTTAACCGCACTGCTGTACCGCGCCTTATAGCTGCTGTAAACATTGTTTTTATCCGATGCTATTTTTTCAGTTTTGTCACTGAAATTCTGAAATGCGATCTGAATGTTTTCGTTATTGACTTCGATCTGGTTTTCAATACGGCTGATTTCAATTTCGCTCAGGTTTATCTGGCTGTTAATTGATGAAAATGCCCTTTCAAAACCATTGAGCAGAGTTTCAAAGGTAATCAGTGACAAAAAACAGATGATAAGCAGATACATAACAAATGATTTTTTAGAGTGCCATAATCCGATCACAAAAGGAATTTTAGTCAGCTCAACTAGGGAGATCATTACAAATGGTGCAGATAAAGTAAAAGAACTGACCATATTGTCGCCGCCGGCAACTAGTGAGATTGAAATGCAAAGACCAATAAAAACAACAATAATTTCAACAATCCAGGCTATTTTACGTAAAAATCGACTGTGTCTGTGAAGTTCATGTGCACCGTTATCCATAACACTGCCGCTATTTAAAGCAGCTCCAATAATATCGCTCATTTGCTTAATGACTACCTCATAATTAATAAAATGATACTTTCAATACAATAATATTTCTGCTTAAAAGAGAGAAAAAACAGAATGTTACTGACTATTAAAAGTACTGTTAGTACTTGTTTTCCACTCTTTATATGAACAAAATAACAGCACTGAACTGTCTATAGTAACTCAACTGCTGAAGTTCGTATACTAACTCAAGCTGGTTACAATTTGCAGGGACAGCAATCCACATCTGAGATGAGCATCATATCTTTTGCGCTTTCTTCTACCCTCAAACCAGTATGAGCAGCCGATATCACAGCTGATTGAATTACCTTTTGCTAAGTCAGCGCTATTACATCTAAATGGAGATAAAACAGCAGCCTTTATAATTTTTCACCGCAAAGAGATAACAGACAGAATTAAGATTCAATACCTGTTAAGATAGCGGATTAAATAATTGTTCAATAAAAATGGTGTCCCATGAAATTACTAGTACGCAACCTTGCCGCCGCAACAACCGAAGAAAAACTAAAAAGCTTATTTATCGAACACGGCACAGTGCAGTCGTGTACCTTGGTATTAGACAAAGTAACCGGAAAATCTAAGGGTTTTGGTTTTGTTGAAATGCCCAAAGCCGGTGAAGCAAAAGCGGCAATGAAAACATTAAACGGCTATAAATTGGCGGGTAATTTAATTCGAGTAAAGAAAGCCGAAGCGAAAAAAAATAATACGGAAGTAAAAATTGAAGCCGCAGAGCCTGCACCAGTAAAAGTCAAGAAAGCGCAGCTAAAACCAGAAACATCAGTAGAAATGCAAAGCAATGAAAATAATGCCATGAATATTTACGGCACAATCAAGAAATCTGACGACTAGTTTTAACCGCCAAATTCATTAAGTAATGCCGTTAAGCTTTAACAGCATTACTTACCTGCCAGCTTATTTTCCTGCATTTTTCTCGATAAAAGATCAAAGCGGCTTAAACACAGCAAACCTACACTTTTCCTGTCTACAGCAGCCAGTTTAAACACGCTCCAGTACTGCTCTGCAGTGACTGTTTTTACCTGAGCAGTGGAATAAGCCTTAAGCTCAAGCACACTATCGTTATACATTTCACTGTAATAATTGAACATAGCTTTATCGTCTAATTCTACAGAAATATCGCTGCATAACTGATAGTTAGCTAATGAACGTCCTAATATTTTTAAGTCCTGTTCAGCAGCTGCAGCCGCAGACAATAATTGCGCATTAAACAACAGAACAAAAATCAGTAATTTATTCATAAGTACCTGTAAACAAAAAAGAGACACTAGGTCTCTTTTTTGTCAGCCCAGATTTAGTTAAGCAAGCGCCTGTTCGAAGTCTGCTAATAAGTCAGCCGTGTTTTCAATGCCGATTGAACAGCGAACCATATTTTCACTGATGCCCATCTCCTGACGAATATCTAAGCCCATTTCATGATAAATGGTCGGCGCAACCGGTAATGCTAATGTGCGGTTATCACCCAGATGAGTTGCACTGATAACGACATTGAGTTTATTTAACAGCTCACAGCAGTCCTCACCTTCAACAAGATCAAAACTTAATATTGCACCAAACTTTTTAAACAGACGTTTGGCAGTTTCATGCTGCGGATGACTTTTTAATCCAGGGTAATAAACTTTAGCAACTTTCGGGTGCTGCTCAAGGAACTCGGCTAGTGCAGAAGCATTATCACACTGGCGATCCATACGCAGTTCCATTGTTTCACTGCCGACAGAAATCAGATGAGCCGTTTGCGAGCTTACACAAGCTCCCATATCACGCAGTCCCTTTTTCTTAATCTGGCTGATTCCCCACATTCTGCTGTCGCCCTGGCGGTAAGCCTCAAAGATATTCGGGTAACTTTGCCAGTCATATAAACCACTGTCGGTAACAGAGCCGCCTAACGCGTTGCCGTGTCCGGCAACATATTTTGAAAGCGAGGTCACAATCAGACTTACTTTAACTTTTCGAGCATCAAACAGGTAGCTTGAAGTTAATGTATTATCAATAACATAAACAAGTTTTTCCGCTTCACAAAAATCACCGATCTCCTCAAGCGCACTAATTTGTGTGACCGGGTTAGCAATTGTTTCAACGAATACCATGCGAGTATTTTCGCGGCGGGCTGCTTTTACCTGCTCTATATCCGTTGCATCAACTAGAGAAATTTCAATACCGTAACCTTCAAGAGTGCCTATCATGCTGCTGGTATTGCCGAATAAATAACGGCTGCAGATCAGGTGATCACCGGACTTTAACAATGATAAAAAGGTGGTAACAATAGCGGCCATACCCGAAGAAAAAACTAAGGTCGCAATGCCGTTATCCATCTGCTTAATTTTATGCTGCAGGGCATCGTTGGTTGGTGTAGATGATCGCGCGTAAGCATGGCCGGGATGACCTTGAAAAACATCAATTAAGCCTTGAACATCATCAAAGCCGAAAGGTACTGAGTTATGAATAGGCGCATGCACGGCACCGAATTCTAAATTTAATAAACGATCTGAATGCACTATCTTTGTTGTAAAACCTTGCTCTGACATCTCAATTCCTTCGGTTATTTTATTAAAACGTTAGTCTGCATTAAATAATTAATTGTTTTTTAAAGTATTATGCTTAGTCGGTTAAGCATTATACAGAGATAAGGAACTAAGTTGAAATCGAATCTATATAGTATTTTCGTCTTTCTTATTGGTTTATTGGTAACTTATATCGTCAGTGATTACTATCAGAAAACACAGTCTGCAGCTCATAAACAGGAAGTTATCAGCGAAAGCCAGAAAATAAGTCACAATATCCAGCAGCAGATTTTAAAGTATGCACAGCAGCTGCAGTTAACGGCTCAGAGCTGGTCAGCAGCGGCAGAAATCAATCAGCACTGGGCACGCCAGATCCGCGCACTGAAGCGCCTTAATCCGCATATTATAGATATAAAAATATATGATTTTACAGGTAATAAAGACTTAAACATCAGCACTGCTGATTACGTCCGCTTTGACAGTGAATTACAACAAGCCCAGCAGGCTAAACACCGGGAATATCTACCCAAACGGCTGCCTGTTTCAAATCAGAACAGAATATTTATGAGTCCGGTTTTTGTATTAACTAACAATAACACTGCCGTTTATATACAAACCCCTATTTTTATAAATAACAAACTGTTCGCTTATTTAGAGGCATCAATAAATATCAGTAAGTTACTGGAACAGCAGAAACAGACATTTCAATTAACCAGCCCTTTTTCAATATCTGAAAACGGGCGGACAATTTTTTCTGTGCTTCCCGAAGCCTCGCATATAAATGATGTTCATGAGCAGCTAAGCTTCCCTGTTTTCGGCCATCAGTGGAAATTAATGGTGTGGTTAAATCCGCAGCCTGTTACCTACTTGTATGTGCCTTATATTGGAGGGTCTACAGCACTGCTTCTGGCACTGTTAACTTATTTAATTCTGTTAAATAAAGACTACAGGAATAAAATACTCAGAAAAGATGAGCGTTTAATAAAAATAAACAAAGACTTTAATGCCAGTAAATCAAGATTAATGCATTCCAATAAGCTCTCTTCGCTGGGCGAGATTGCGGCCGGTATTGCTCACGAAATTAATCAGCCGCTGCAGGTTATCTGTATTCACGCAGATTTATGCAATGAACATTTAATTAAGCAGGAGTACCACTTAGTCGATAAGAGTTTCAGAACGATATTAGCGCAGGTGGAACGTATCGAAAAAATAGTCAAGCAGGTAGGAAGTTTCGCTCGTGACAGTGAATTAGATAACTACCATGAACAGAGCCCAGCCGAGATATTTTCCAGTGTTATTAATATTGTCAGCAGCCAGTACCAGCAGGAGAAGGTTGAATTAAGGCAGGTGCTGCCGCGGTCTCTGCCGTCTGTTTACTGTAATAAAACACAAATTGAACAAGTATTAGTTAACTTGTTAATTAACGCCAAAGATGCAGTGGAGCACAGTGACAACAAAGTGGTATTTATTAAAGCACATAGCAGAAACAACTACTTATATATCGAAATATCCGACAGCGGCTCTGGTATCGAAGCAGATAAGCTGGAACGAATCTTTACTCCCTTTTACACCACAAAAGCCCTCGGTAAAGGCACAGGTTTAGGCCTGTCTATCAGTTACTCAATTATCCTGCAGCATAACGGTGAATTAAAAGTATCCAGTGAAATAGGTAAAGGCAGTACATTTTCTGTCAGCCTGCCTCTACAGAAAAGCCCTGACTAATCACTCAGTCAGGGCTTTTCTTTTAACAGTGCAGATTACTGCAGCTGCAGAATTTAACCGTCCTGGTTAATTCTACTTGCGACAGCACCCTGCTGATCTTTATATTTTGCATCACTGCGTTTGTTATACGGTCTAGCAGCCGGTGCAGACAATAGTTCAAAGTTTAATGCACCGATAGTCATTTTAGGACGCAGCGCCAGAGGCAGTTTACCGCTGTTATAAAACTCTAAAACGATTTTTCCAGACCAGCCCGGATCAATCCGGTGTGCTGTAACGTGCACCATCAGTCCTAAACGGGCAAGTGAAGATCGCCCGTCCAGCCAGCCGACAACATCAGAAGGTAAAGTAACTTCTTCATAAGTAACAGCTAAAGCCAGTTCACCTGGATGCAGAAAGAAAGCATCACCTTCTTTAATTACAATCGCTTCACTCATCACTCTGTCCAGTGATGCGGCCACTTCTTCTTTAGGTCCAGACAGATCAATATAAGGGGTTGTATGTTCACTGAACACTCTGAATTCATCACCTAAACGAATATCAACACTGACGCCTGAAATAGCAGACTGCGGCGGACGAGGATCTATTGTTATTTTCCCGGCATCTAAATATTCTTCGATATGGGTATCACACAAACGCATTTGTTTCTCCAGGCAGCTAAAGTCTTTAATTAATTTTGTGCATTATACACAATAATACAGATCACATAAAATAAGGGTAAAATCAGAAGGGGTTTAAACTATTAGGAATTTTCTTACGGGCATAAAAAAAGGCAAGTCATTGACTTACCTTCTTGTTCAATCAGAATGAGCTAATTAAAGCTCATCGAAGCAATATTAAAGAGCTACGATGTTTTCTGCTTGAGGACCTTTTTGACCTTGAGTTACAGTGAACTGTACTTTTTGGCCTTCAGCAAGAGTTTTGAAACCAGTGCTTGCGATTGCAGAGAAGTGTGCGAAAACGTCAGGACCGTTTTCTTGCTCGATGAAACCAAAACCTTTAGATTCGTTGAACCATTTTACTGTACCAGTAGTTGTAGACATAATAATATCCTATTTAATATTTTGAGTAATTAACCTTGTGAATCAAGGCATTTGGCTAGAAGTGTTGCTATTACTTATGAAGTATAGGATTCGGTACATAATACGGAACATTGAACATAAATATCAAACGAACTTTCAAGCTGGGAAAGAGTATATAGGTCTTTAAAAAACAGTACAATACCTATTTGGGAATTAAATCGAAAAATATAAAAAAAAAAACATTCTAGTTTCACGCTTAAAAATAAAGGCAATAAAATCAACAACTTTAAAAACCAACAATGTTAAAAAGATGTTAAGCCTACAATTCAACAGCTCCAACAAACTTAGCTCAGTCAGCCCTCAGCAGTTAATATTTTTGCATTTTTCAGTATTTATCCGTAATTATACCGGTTTAAAAATATGCATTACAAAACTTGTCAGTCTGCTTACTGGCTAAACAGATCTTATATTTGCTATATTGGCGGCTTAAATATTTAAATAGGAATACCAATGACAATATGGATTGATGCAGATGCCTGCCCGGTACCTGTCCGAGATATGGTTCTACGAGCAGGTCAAAGGACCTCTACAGCACTGGTTTTTGTTGCTAACTCACCTTTACCTGTCCCAAGACGCCCTTTAGTCAAAACCGTCCAGGTCTCACAGGGTTTCGACGTAGCTGATAACTATATCAGCCAACATGTTCAGACGAATGATCTGGTGATAACTCAAGATATTCCGTTAGCTGCAGAAATAGTCGAAAAAGGCATTACCGCGCTTAACCCTAGAGGGGAACTTTATACTGTGGAGAATATTCGTCAGCGTTTAGCGATGCGCAATTTTGCAGAGGAGCTTCGCAGTATAGGGCAAATCAGCGGCGGGCCGAATAAGTTTGGCGACAAAGAAAAACAGACATTTGCTAATGCGCTGGATCGCTGGTTACAAAAAAACAAGAAATAAAAAATGGGGAAATATTCCCCATTCTTCTTATACCTTAAAAAAACTTAAAGAATACGATCTGTACTATTAAGCTTAGCGGCACGCTCAGCTTCAAGATTCTTCTTCTTACGGTTTTCACAGGGTTCTGGACAGTCGCATTCTTTTTCAATGCCCACTGACGCTAATCCGCCGCAGCTTCCGCCGATTGTTTTTTTATTAAAAATATAACCGACAGCCATGGCGGCGATCACCAGTAAAAAAACGATAAATGTAGCAATAAAATATATCATTATTTTTCTTCAATAAAATAAGGTTCAAATTCCGGAGTATAAGATTCGATAAAATCATCTCCGTTTTTTACCAGCAGAAAAACCGCTAACTGATGCTGTTTCGCAAAAGCCAGACCTTTTTCAGGGCCCAGTACCGTAATAACTGTCGCTAATCCGTCAGCATACATACTGCTTGGGTGAATGACAGTAACAGAGACTAATTTATGATTAATCGGTTTACCTGTCGTAGGATCAATCGTATGTGAATAACGGATACCGTCAAATTCGTAATAATTACGGTAGTCACCGGAGGTCGCAATTGCATTATCACCAATATTAATTAAGCGCTGTACATTCTGCCCCGCTGACGGCCGTTCAATTGCCAGCGTCCAGTCTTCATTACCAGGCTTCATACCGTTAACACGCAGCTCGCCGCCGATATCAACCAGATAATTATTAATGCCTAAAGACTGCAGGTACTGTGCAATATCATCAACTCCATAACCTTTAGCAATTGAAGAAAGATCCACATAAAGCTCTGGAATATCTTTATTAAGTATATTACCACTGACTGATAAATGCTGACTGCCGACCACCTGATTTTTCTGTTCAATCAGCGACTGAGCAGGTACTTTTTCCGGACGTTTATCCGGGCCAAATCCCCACAAGTTCACTAACGGTCCAACCGTCACATCAAATGCACCGTTACTCTGCTTAAACAGCTCTAATGATGCTTCAACAACGCGGCGTGTTGCGTCTGAAACCGTTAAAGACTTTTCAGCCTGATTAAAGCGGGACAGTTCAGAGTCAGGCCGATAAGTGGACATCTGATCATTAACTAACTCAAGTCTCTTATCTATTTGTGACTGTAAAGTTTCAGTTGATAAGGCTTTATTTTCACTCAAATCACCATCTAACACATAGGTTATATGGTAATACGTTCCCATCGTTTTCCCCTGAATTTTCAGGAGTTCCGGCTCTTTTTTTGAGCACGATGAAAGAAAAAAGGCCAGCCCGATTAAGGCCAGCCATTTACTTGTAAGCTTAATCATCAGGATCAGCCAAAATCGTCAAGCATGATGTTTTCGTCTTCAACACCTAAATCTTTAAGCATCGCAATAACTGCGGCATTCATCACAGGTGGACCGCACATGTAGAACTCACAGTCTTCCGGCGCTTCATGGTCTTTCAGATATTCTTCAAGTAATACGTTATGAATGAAACCTGTATAGCCTTCCCAGTTATCTTCCGGCTGCGGATCACTTAAGGCAACATGCCATTCAAAGTTTTCATTTTCAGCGGCAATCGTATCAAAATCTTCTACGTAGAACATTTCACGCTTAGAGCGCGCACCGTACCAGAAGCTGCACTTACGTTTGGTATGCAGACGACGGAACTGATCGAAGATATGTGAACGCATCGGCGCCATACCGGCACCACCACCAACAAATACCATTTCGTTTTCAGTTTCTTTAGCAAAGAACTCACCAAACGGACCAGAGATAGTAACCTTATCACCCGCTTTTAAGCTGAAGATATAAGAGGACATTTTACCACACGGTAGAGTCAAATCACGCGGAGGCGGCGTAGCAATACGCACGTTAAGCATGATAATGCCTTCTTCACCCGGGTAGTTCGCCATAGAATATGCACGAATAGTGTCATCATCAACTTTAGATTCCAAGTCAAAGAATTTAAAGTGCTCCCAGTCACCACGGTACTGCTCTTCAATGTCAAAATCTTTATATTTAACATGATGGGCAGGCGCTTCAATCTGGATATAACCGCCCGCTTTAAATGGTACCGTTTCACCGTCAGGGATCTGCAGTTTAAGCTCTTTAATAAATGTTGCTTCGTTACCGTTAGAGATAACTGTACATTCCCATTTTTTAACACCGAAGATCTCTTCCGGTAATTCAATGTTCATGTCTTCTTTAACGTTAACCTGACAAGCTAGACGCTCACCTTCTTTCGCTTCACGTTTATTAATATGATCCAGTTCAGTCGGCAGAATATCACCGCCGCCTGATTTAACTTTAACGCGGCACTGTCCGCATGTACCACCACCACCACAGGCAGAAGAGACAAAGATCCCTGAATTTGCCAGTGCGCCAAGCAGCTTGCCGCCGGCCTGGGTGGTAATGCTTTTATCAGCATCATCATTTACAGAAATTGTAATATCACCTGTGCTTACCAGTTTTGCTTTGGCTGCTAAAATAATAACAACCAGGGCTAAAACGATAATGGTAAACATGGCAACGCCGAGAAATATTTCCATCGACTTTTTCCTTGTTATAAGGGAGGCCTAAACCTCCGTTAATTCGAATAGATTGAACAGTAATAATTACAGTTGAATACCAGAGAACGACATAAACCCTAATGCCATCAGCCCTGCAGTGACAAAAGTAATACCTAAGCCGCGTAAGCCGTCTGGTACATCAGCGTATTTCATTTTTTCACGAATACCCGCAAGCGCAACAATGGCTAATGTAAAGCCTACACCACTGCCGATACCATAAACAGCCGACTCTACTAAGTTATATTCACGCTGTACCATAAATGATACGCCGCCGAATATGGCACAGTTAACAGTAATAAGCGGCAGGAAAATACCTAATGCCTGATACAAAGCCGGAAAATGCTTATCTAATACCATCTCTAGAATTTGTACTAAGGCGGCGATAACACCGATGAAAGTGACAAAGCCTAAAAAGCTAAGATCGGCTTCCGGTAAACCAGCCCACGCTAGTGCACCAGGTGCTAACAGGTTAAAGTAGATAAGCTGGTTAACCGGTACTGAGATACCCAGTACAACAATAACTGCCACACCTAATCCCATAGATGTTTTAACTTTCTTAGATACAGCAAGAAAAGTACACATGCCGAGAAAGAAAGCTAACGCCATATTTTCTATAAAAATAGAACGAACAAAAATACTTAAATAATGTTCCATTTTATTGCTCCTTTGGCTCTACTTGTTCTGGTCTGACAGTACGGATCGCCCAGATAATGCCGCCAATGATAAAGAATGCACTTGGAGGAAGCAGTAACAGACCATTACTTTGGTACCAGCCGCCGTTTGATGTTAATGGTAAAATTTCAATACCGAATAACGCACCTGAACCAAACAGTTCGCGGAAACCGCCAACCAGAATAAGAATGAAACCGTAACCTAGACCGTTACCTATACCGTCCATAAAGCTTGGGAACGGTTTGTTTTTCATCGCAAATGCTTCTGCACGGCCCATTACAATACAGTTAGTAATAATAAGGCCGACATAAACTGATAACTGTTTAGAGATAGCAAAAGCGTATGCTTTTAATACCTGATCAACCAGAATAACCAGAGATGCAATAATCGCCATCTGTACAATAATCCGCACACTGTTGGGAATATGATTACGAATCATCGAGATAAACAGGTTAGAAAACGCACATACAAACATTACAGCTAATGTCATTACAAACGCTGTTTCTAACTTGCTGGTTACCGCTAATGCAGAACACACACCAAGAATCTGCAGTGCAATCGGGTTATTACTAACAACCGGTGAGGTTAATACTGCTTTCAACTCATTTGAATTAGCCATTATTTAGCGCTCCTTCACGTATTTTGTTAAGAAACGGACCAAAACCCTGCTCGCCTAACCAGAATGTAAAGGTATTCTCCACCCCTACTGCTGTTAATGTTGCGCCGGAAAGGCCGTCAACAATATGCTCTGAATCATCAGGAGCCTGACCTTTGGCTACTTTAATTGCAGGTTTACCATTTGAATCAAGTAATTTTTTACCCTGCCAGGCAGCACGCCAGGCCGGGTTTTCAATTTCCCCGCCAAGCCCTGGAGTCTCTCCCTGCTCATAATAAGTTAACGCTTCAACCGTATTTCCGTCAGCTTTAACAGCAACAAACGCATACATAGTTGACCATAGGCCGGCACCATGAACAGGTAAGATAATACGCTGCAGCTGGCCCTGGTCATTAGAAACTAAGTAAACCGTCGCTAGATTGGCACGGCGGCCGATTTTCGCCACATTCTGCTCAGCTGTCAGCTTGATGCTTTTTGCCGGATCTTTAGCGGCTGCCCGCTGGTCGTAAGCGGCATCATCAGGCGCAAACTCGCCTGTTGATAAATCAACCAGTTTGGTCTGAATGTTAGAGTTAAAAATTTCAGTTATTGTTTTATCCGTTTCTAACCCGGCGACAGCAAGAATGCTGCTCTGCTTATCTTTTTCTTTATTAGCAAGCTGCGTTGAGCGTAAACCGACCGCCGCGCCTGCAACAATAACTGAACAGACTAGACAGACTGCCAGTACCACCGTCATTGTTTTGCCGAATGTTTCATGTTGATTAGACATTACGAGACAACCTCCGTTTGATATTTCCCTGCACCACAAAGTAGTCAAATAACGGTGCAAACAGGTTAGCAAAGAGAATTGCTAACATCATACCTTCAGGGAAGGCTGGATTAACAACACGGATAAGCACAACCATCACGCCGATCAGAATACCGTAGGACCATTTACCCTTATCGGTAAATGATGCAGATACCGGATCGGTTGCCATAAACACCATACCAAATGTAAAGCCGCCCATAACCAGATGCCAGTACCAAGGCAGTTCAAACATATAGTTGGTATCGCTGCCGATAATATTAAACATGGTGGAAACAGCAATCATACCGATCATCACACCGGCAATAATGCGCCATGATGCAATACCGGTAATAACAATAAAGGCACCGCCGATTAAGATAGCTAATGTAGAAACTTCACCGATACTGCCCTGCATATTACCCAGAAAAGCATCCATCCAGGTTAAACCTGACTGCGCAACTGCATCCAGCCCGCCTTGAGAAGCAACACTTAAAGATGTTGCACCGGAGAAGCCGTCTACCGCAGTCCAGACCGCATCACCTGAAATATCAGTCGGGTATGCAAAGAATAAAAATGCACGGCCGGCTAACGCAGGGTTTAAGAAGTTACGTCCGGTTCCGCCGAAGATCTCTTTAGCGACAACAACACCGAAGGTAATACCTAATGCGACCTGCCATAACGGGATAGTAGCGGGAACGATTAATGCAAATAAAACAGATGAAACGAAGAAACCTTCATTCACTTCATGTTTACGCACACTTGCAAAAAGAACTTCCCAGAAACCGCCGACCATAAAGGTAACAGCATAGATAGGCACAAAGTACATAGCACCGAACAACAGGTTATCAAATAAGCCTGCACCGGAGCCCATGGTCACGCCGAGGATATTTAGAATCGCTACGCGCCAGTCATCTAATGCGGCAAATCCGCCGATAATAGCTTCATTTGCCTGGACACCGGTATTGTACATACCGAAAAACATAGCCGGGAATGTGGCTAACCAGACAATAATCATCATACGTTTAAGGTCGATACCGTCACGCACATGAGTAATGCCTTTAGTTACCAGCCCGGGAGTATAGAAAAATGTAGCCGTTGCTTCGAACAGAGCATACCATTTTTCATAACGGCCCCCTGCTTCGAAATGCGGCTCCATTTTCTCAAGTATATGCTTAAGATTCATTCTTAGCCTTCCTTCTCAATTTTGCTTAGGTTGCTGCGTAAGATTGAACCGTAATCATATTTACCAGGGCAAACATAAGTACATAATGCTAAATCTTCTTCGTCTAATTCTAAACAGCCTAATGTTTGTGCACCGTCGCTGTCGCCGACAATCAGATCACGCAGTAACATAGTCGGTAAAATATCAAGCGGCATAATACGTTCATACTGACCGATCGGCACCATGGCACGCTTGCTGCCGCCTGTTGTGGTAGTGAAAGCAAAACGTTTAGCTTTATTCAGTGCAGAAAGGAATACGTTAGCAACAGAGTGTTTATTTAAACCGGGAGCTCCCCAGCCGAATAACTCTTTCTCATAACCTTCAACAAGAGCAGATACCTGGTTATGGTAACGGCCTAGGAATGCATGGGGACCAAAAGCAGTAACACCGCATAATACCGAGCCGGAAATAACACGCACTTCCCCCTGAAGCAGTTCTCCAGCAGTTAGCTCAGCAATCGACGCGCCCATTGTGGTGCGCAGCAGTCGAGGTTTTTTAACTGCAGGGCCCGCTAAAGAGATTACTTTATCGGTATACAGCTCGCCGCTTGTAAACAGCAGACCAAATGCAATCACATCCTGGTAATTAATTGACCAGACCTGTTTAGTCAGCGATACCGGATCAATAAGGTGGATATGTGTACCGGCTAATCCGGCAGGGTGAACACCAGAAAATACTTTCTCCTGAACATTGGCCTGCGGAGATTTAGGCAGACTGCTTTCACCTTTACAGACATAAACATTACCGCCTGTTAATTGTGATAACAGCGCCAGACCGTCTATAAATGCCTGCTGATTTTCATTGATAATCAGTTCTGCATCGGCAGCCAGCGGGTTGGTATCCATCGCGGTTACAAAGATCGAAGCCGGGACCGCTTCTATTTCCGGCACTTTGCTGAACGGGCGAGTGCGAAGTGCAGTCCAGGCCCCTGATTCAACTAAATTCTCAACGATTTTACCGCGCTCTATATCAGCTAATTGTGCGCTTGCAAAAGTCGGAAAACTAATACTGTCCTGACCTGCAACTGAAATAACAACTGACTGCAAAACACGCTTTGCGCCACGATTAATCTCTTTAACTACACCAGATGCTGGAGCGGTAAACTTAACGCCGGCATTCTTTTTATCGCTAAAAAGAACCTGACCTTTTTTTACTGTGTCACCGGCTTTAACAGCCATTGACGGACGCATGCCAACATATTCTTCACCCAGTATAGCAACTTCAGTAACGGCTGGACCATTCTGAATTATCTGCTCTGGCGCTCCTGAAATAGGGAGGTCCAGTCCTTTTTTTATAGTAATCATATTTTTTTGCACTATGTTTACGGGAAGAAAAGTTAGATGCCTTGCGGCATAAAAACAATACTCGTTATGTGGTTAAAATATTTAAATTAACAACCAATTAACAAGCAGACGAAAAAATTCCAGCATATAGTACCACTATAGCGAGAGGGATTGCTATTAGTAATGACGGAGCTTACTGATTCTACTTCAAACTTTCATGTGAAATAAATTTACATAAATAAATGTTTTTTAACAAATTATGTTAATTAATGTTATCAACGGACATAAAAGGTCTTATTTCAGCATGGTAAAGTTCTATTATTTTTAATATGTAGTTATTTTCCTCCGCCTAAACAGTCGGCAGAATCGGGGGCTAAGCGGTGTTTCTCATCCCATTGAAGGGGCGTGTATGTATGCAGTGCCAGGGCGTGAACCGGGCCGGCCAGCTCATCTTTTAAAAGCTTATTCACTAAACGATGACGCTGCAGCAGTGACAGTGAGGTAAACATTTCACTTACGATGACAATTTTAAAATGTGTTTCTGAATTATCAGGTACGGCATGGCGATAACTTTCATTTTCAATCTCTAAAAATTCAGCTGAAATACCTGCCGTTATTTTTTTTTCGATTATTGTTTGTACATTCATTTTTGCTACCCTTTTAGATCTTAGTGGTAACAATAACAAAGACCTAGTAAATTAGTAATAGTTAATTATTTTCCCGGGAGCTTAAAAATACAGCTTCAGCTGCGGGAGTTACAACTCACTTAATCAGACTATCTATGGGTATATTTTGACTTCACCAACAGCGTCATTAAATGTAGGCATCACAAAATCTTTCCCCTGCTCTTATCTAAAAGAACAGAAGGAACGGCTTATTATGCTTATCGATCCGCAGTTAAACGCCCGGGCCTTTTATCCTACTCTGCTGGCAAACGGTTTTCGCCGCAGCGGTGATCAGGTCTACCGCCCGCACTGTGAACACTGCCGCGCATGCCAGTCACTGCGGATCCCTGTCGCAGACTTTAAAAAATCACGCAGTCAGAAACGCCTGCTGAACAAAAACAAAAATCTGCAGGTTAAAATCAGCGCCTGCGTCAACGAAGACTATTTTAATTTATACCAGCGTTATATCAGCCAAACTCACTCTGACGGTCCGATGTTTCCGGCATCGAAAGAACAGTATGAAGATTTTATTAAATCTTCCTGGAATGAAAGCATTTTTATAGAAATTTATGATCAGCACAAGCTTGTTTCAGTGAGTGTCACCGATGTTATAAATCATCCAGGCAGTACTGCCTGGAGCGCTTTTTACTGTTTTTATGATCCCGATTACCGGGGCTGCTCTCTGGGGAAATTTGCCGTATTAAAGCAGTTAGATTTAGCAGAAAAGCATGCTGTTGACTGGTTATACCTGGGCTATTACATAGAAAACTGTCAGAAGATGAATTACAAAACACAGTTTAATCCGCATCAGCGCTTCATTGACGGTCAGTGGTTTGATTTTGATAAATCAATGAACTGAGCATATAGTTAATATAATTAAGCAGAACGGCTCAATAAATAAGCAACAATCCTTTACCCTACCGCATAATTCTGGCATTATGCGCCGACTGAAATTAGCACAATATTAAATACAAAGGATCCATCGCCAATGGCAAAAGAAGACAGTATTGAAATGCAGGGCACAATCTTAGATACACTGCCTAACACAATGTTCCGCGTAGAATTAGAAAACGGACACATGGTTACAGCACATATCTCTGGTAAAATGCGTAAAAACTACATCCGTATTCTTACTGGTGATAAAGTAACAGTACAGCTTACACCTTACGATTTATCTAAAGGTCGTATCGTATTCCGTGCTCGTTAATTGTTAACAGCAGCGAATACCCGGTTTTTAACAGCAGTTTAAAAGCCTAATAAAAAACCAGCTTATGCTGGTTTTTTATTGTCTAAAATACCTCTGTAAAATCAATTACTCAATTCTAAAGCTTTCGCATATTCAAATTTTATATTTTCAGCGTCCGCATCCAGAGACACAGTCACACTGCCGCCGTCCTGCAGCTCACCAAATAAGATCTCATTAGCTAAAGGTTTCTTAAGCTTCTCCTGAATCAGCCTTGCCATCGGACGAGCCCCCATCGCACGATCATAACCATGCTCGGCCAGCCATTTACGAGCCTCTTCAGTCACTTCCATGGAAATCTGTTTTTTATCAAGCTGCGCCTGCAGCTGCACGATAAATTTGTCAACAACCTGATATATAACATCCAGTTCAAGGTGATTAAACCAGATAACGTTATCAAGACGGTTTCTAAATTCCGGAGAAAACAGCTTATTAATTTCATCTACTGCTTTATGTGAATCTTTCTGATCTTTAAAACCAATACTCTGCTTTTCTGTTTCACGCACGCCGGCATTAGTTGTCATCACCAGAATAATATTTCTAAAATCTGCTTTACGGCCGTTATTATCCGTTAAAGTGCCGTGATCCATTACCTGTAGCAGGATGTTATAAATATCACTGTGTGCCTTTTCTATTTCATCTAATAACAGCACCGCATAGGGATGCTTAACCACAGCATCGGTTAATAAACCGGCCTGCTCATAACCTACGTAGCCTGGAGGTGCACCTAATAAACGAGAAACCGTATGTTTCTCCATATATTCCGACATATCAAAACGTAAAAGTTCCACCCCCATCGCTTTGGCAAGCTGCTGCGTTACCTCGGTTTTGCCGACACCAGTAGGCCCGGCAAACAGGAATGAACCGATTGGTTTTAACTCTTCGGACAACCCCGAACGGTTGAGGTGTATCGCGTCAGTCAGCACGTCAATAGCATTATTCTGACCAAATACCGTCATTTTCAAACGTTCAGGTAACTTAGCAAGCTGATCTTTATCCGAACTGGTTACTGATTTTTGCGGAATACGGGCAATCTTGGCGATAATCGTTTCTATTTCCAGCACGCCGATGGTTTTTTTACGCTTACTCGCAGGTAATAAACGCATCTGCGATCCGGCTTCATCAATAACATCAATCGCTTTATCAGGAAGATGGCGGTCATTGATATATTTGGCACTGAGCTCAGCGGCAGCCATTAATGCCTTGGTGGTATAACGAATACTATGGTGATCTTCATAACGGGAACGTAAACCTAATAAAATCTGTCCTGTCTCTTTTATTGAAGGTTCGAGTACATCCACTTTCTGGAAACGGCGTGATAAAGCATGCTCTTTTTCAAAAATCTGTCCGAACTCTTTATAGGTCGTTGACCCCATGCAGCGCAGTTTACCGCCGCTTAATAAAGGTTTTAATAAATTTGCCGCGTCAAGCTGCCCGCCTGTAGCAGCTCCGGCCCCGATAATAGTATGAATTTCATCAATAAATAAAATCGCATTTTCCTGTGTTTCGAGCTGTGTTAATACGGTTTTAAAACGCTGCTCAAACTCACCGCGGTATTTAGTACCGGCCAGTAATGCGCCCATATCAAGCGAGTAGATAATATTATCTTCAATAACATCCGGTACGTTTTTATTAACAATCCGGTAAGCCAGGCCTTCAGCAATAGCTGTTTTACCCACCCCGGCTTCACCAACCAGCAGCGGATTGTTTTTCCGGCGGCGGCATAAAATCTGTACACAGCGCTCGACTTCTTTGTCACGTCCGATTAAGGGGTCGATAACACCAGATTCCACCTGCTCATTAAGGTTAATGGTAAACGGCATATCGTCATTCTGTTCAACCACAGTTTCACTGTTTTCCTGCTCTTCAAATACATCAGGAGTTGAATCAGCTGATTTGCTGATACCGTGGGAAATGTAATTAACAACATCCAGACGGGAAAGATGCGCTTTTTTTAAGAAGTACACGGCTTGTGATTCCTGCTCGCTAAAAATAGCAACCAGTACGCTGCCCGCAGAGACTTCACTGCTGCCCGATGACTGCACATGAAAGATAGCCCGCTGCAGAACACGCTCAAATGCAATTGTCGGCTGAATTTCAATCTCCTGATTACGTACTTCCGGTATGGCAGGCGTTGTTTCTAAAAAGGTCATTACTTCTAAATGCAGAGAAACAATATCAACGGAGCAGGCTGTTAATAATGTTTTAATTTCATCATTTTCCAGCAGCGCAAGCAGCAGATGCTCGATTGTCATAAATTCATGCGATTTTTCAAAAGCAATACGGAAGGCTAAATCTAAACTGTTTTCTAACGCTTTATCTAACATAAACGCCCCTTGCTGGGTTAATTACTGAGAATACCGAATGCTGTATAATACTTACGATTCTTTTTCCATTGAGCATCGTAACGGGTGTTCATTTTGTTTCGCATAATTCATGACCTGCATTACTTTTGTTTCCGCGATTTCGGCAGTAAAGGTGCCGCAGATACCCACTCCTTTATAATGAACATTGAGCATTACTTCGGTCGCGCTTTCATTATCCAGTCTGAAGAAGCGCTGTAACACATCAATTACAAAATCCATCGGTGTATAGTCATCATTATGCAGCAGCACATTATACATCGAAGGCGGAACCAGCTTAGTTTCAGATCTTTCGATCGTTGCTGATTCATTACCAGTTTGAGGGGTATTTTTATCACTCATCTTTAAGTCTAGTCTTATTTAATAAAGTTACGAAAATTATATAGGCCCGAAAGGCCTGTCAGGTAGAGCTAGATTAATGATTAGTTGGGCAATGTGCAAACTGTGATGGACAATAAAAATCAGTGACCTGCTTATTCATCAGCGGCGGCAGGTTTTAACAGCACCCGGCAGGCAGGCGGACAACCCCGTCACACTAACAGCAATTTGTAAGCACTTAAAAATACAGTAAAAAATGTGCGCCAGCCCACTAAAATGCAAAACAGATAAGGTAATATAAATGCATTATAAAAAAAACATAACCTACACAGCTTGTTAAAATTAAAGGAGAAATTTGTGAGTCACGGTGAATCTGTCTATCTAACCTTAGCAAATAAGATCAGTGAAAAGTTTAAAATAATAGAGTGCGTGGAAGCGATCGCCCTGGGCGGCTCTCAAACCAGCGGCAGCTTAGATAAACACTCCGATATTGATCTTTATATTTACTCAAGTGAAACAATCTCGCTGGCTGCACGTCAGGAGATTGTTGACAAGCTGGGAGCGAGTAAAGCCGATCTCAATCTTACCTTCTGGGATCTTGGTGATGAGTGGTTTGATTTAGAAACCGGTATTGAAGTTGATATTATTTACTGGGATAAATCATGGATAGAAGAGCAGCTGCAGCGCCTGCTTATTTCCCACCAGGCTAATATGGGTTATTCAACCTGCTTCTGGCAGACAGTGTGCAGCTCAAAAATATTGTTTGACCGCAACGGCTGGTTTGCGCAGCTGCAGAACAAATATAAAGTCAGCTATCCGGAGTCGTTAAAACAGGCGATTATAAGCAAAAACCAGCCGGTATTAAGAGATGTCATTCCGTCTTATTATATGCAGATAAAAAAAGCATTAGATCGTCAGGATCTGCTCAGTATCAATCACCGCCTGGCGGCACTGTTTGCAAGTTATTTTGATGTGCTCTACGCAGTTAATAAGGTAATGAATCCGGGAGAGAAAAAAGTATTAAACTATGTGCTGCAGAGCTGTGCTAAAGTACCGGCAGATCTGCATAAACAGGTAAATAATATCCTCCTGTCAGCAGCTGCCGGCGACAGAATTTTACTTAATCAGCTGGATGAACTGCTTGACGGGTTAGATAATCTGCTGGCAGCCGAAAATCCAGTTTAATAAAAGACATTCACAAAAAAGCCGCTGCAGAGAGAATAACAGCGGCTGATTAAGCAGTCATTTTCATTCAAATCAGTTTTTACTGATTTTATCTTTAAGTCTCTTCTGCACCACTTCAACTAACGAGTCAGGTTGAAATTTAGATAAAAAATCATCACAGCCGACTTTTTCAACCATAGCCTGATTAAAACTGCCGCTCAATGAAGTATTTAACACGATATGCAGCCCGGCCATACGCGGATCATTACGGATCTCATTTGTTAATTTGTAACCGTCCATTACCGGCATTTCAGCATCTGTTATCAGCATCAGAATCTCATCTTCGACCTTCTTACCCTGATCCGCCCAGCCCTGCAGAATATCCAGCGCCTGCCGCCCGTTACAGGCAGGAATGATTTCGATACCTAACTGCGACAGAGTACCGTCAACCTGTTTGCGTGCGGTCGAGGAGTCATCAACATGGAGAATTTTGCGCCCGATAAATTCTTGAGAAATTTCAGTATCAACAACACCTTCAGAAATACTCAGTTTATACTCTACAATTTCAGCCAGAACTTTTTCAACATCAATGATTTCCACCAGCTCTACCACCCCCTCCCGTTCGAGTTTGGTAATAGCGGTCAGATAATGGTTTCGTCCAACAGAACTTGGCGGGGGCATTATTTCCCCCCAGTTCATATTAACAATATGTTCAACTTTTCCGACTAAAAAGCCCTGTACGGTGCGGTTGTACTCAGTAATAATCAGATTACACTGCTCATCAACCGGCAGCGGTTTAAGGCCTATCGCTTCTCTTAAATTAATAACAGGAATGGATTCGCCGCGAATCGCGGCAACACCAGAAATCTTGGGATGAGAATTAGGAAGTTTGTTTAAAGCCGGCAGCTTAACAACCTCTTTAACTTTAAACACATTAATAGCAAACAACTGCCTGCCCTGCAGGTGAAACAAAAGCAGTTCAAGTCGATTTTCACCAACTAAGTTTGTGCGTTGATCCACTGTATCAAGAATACTTGCCATCTATTTGCCAATCCTATTTTTAAACGCGACTACTCTTCTGAGCATAGCTAATCTTTTCGGCAAATAAAATGTACTGCTGTTGTTTTTCTTGATTAATGGCAATTATATGGGAGCAGGCCGCTGTTTCTGCTATGCAGAGACAGCGGCCGTGACTACAAAGCAGTTAACGGCCCTGCTTTGGTTTTAAATAATGGATCACCTGATTAGAACTTCCGCGCCACTGCAGGTTGGCATCAGCTAAGGACTGTTCAAATTTTCCGTCGATCAAGACATCAATCAGATCAACTATTTCCTGCTGCTGCTGCGTAAGTTCATTTAACAGATAACCGCTCCACACCCAGATATCTTTACCGGGACATTCAGCTTTAACACGCTTAATTAATTTTAATACCTGCTCAACATTAGCTGGATGCAGCGGATCGCCACCGGACAAAGTCAGTCCCTGCTTTTTAATACGTGAATCATTAAGATCACTGATTATCTGTTCAGCAAGCTGCTCAGTGAATAGTTCACCGGCATCAGGTGACCAGGTTGACTGGTTATAGCAGCCCCTGCAGTTATGAATACAGCCGGAAACAAACAGCGTACAGCGGGTTCCCTCACCATTTAAAACATCAATCGGATAATATTTACTGTAATTCATAGAGGACTCCTAAAACAAAAACACCCCACTGTATGTGAGGTGTCTTTAAGTTGTTACTAAATAAAAAGTTTAAAGGTGTTTAACGCGGCGTTTAACTTCTTCCTGCTTACCTTCATTAAACGGACGTGCATCCGGGCTGCCTAAATAACCGCACACGCGGCGTGTTACTGCTACTTTCTCAGAATCAGAGTTACCGCAGCTCGGGCAGACAAATCCTTTACTGGTACAGTCAAACTCACCATGAAAACCACAAACATAACACTCGTCAATCGGTGTATTAGTGCCGTAGTAAGGTACACGTGAATAACTGTAATCCCAGACATCTTCTAACGCTTTAAGATTATGCTTCATATTCGGGTATTCACCGTAACAGATGAAGCCGCCGCTGGCGATTTCCGGATAAGGCATCTCAAAATCAAGTTTATCGTAAGGGTTTACAGATTTTTCAACATCTAGATGGAAGCTGTTAGTGTAATAACCTTTATCTGTTACGCCTTCTAAAACACCAAACTGTTTAGCATCTAAACGGCAGAAACGGTCACAGAGGTTTTCAGAAGGTGTTGAGTATAAGCTGAAGCCGTACCCCGTTTCCTCAGTCCAGCGCACTGTTGCCTGTTTCAGATAACGGATCATTGCAATCGCTTTTTCCTGTTTCTCTTTATCATCAAAAAGATGACCGTCAGAGCCGTGCAGAGCGTTAATTGCTTCATGCAGACCGATATAACCAAGAGAAATAGAAGCTCGTCCGTTTTTAAAGATTTCTGCAATGCAGTCGTCTGCTTTTAAACGCACGCCGCAGGCGCCTTCCATATATAGAATCGGCGCAACACTCGCTTTCACTTCAGATAAACGTTCGATACGTGTATCTAATGCTTTTTTGGCAATATTTAAGCGACTGTCTAATAATTTATAAAAAGCCTGCTCACCACCACCGGCTTCTAAAGCAATACGCGGTAAGTTAAGACTTACAACACCAAGATTATTACGACCGTCATGGATCAGTTCATTATTTTCTTCGTAAGTACCTAAAAAGCTGCGGCAGCCCATCGGCGTTTTAAACGACCCTGTTACATCAACTACTTTTTCGTAGTTTAAGATATCAGGATACATACGTTTTGAAGCACATTTTAATGCCAGCTGTTTAATATCATAATTCTGATCTGTACTTTTATGGTTTACACCGTCTTTGATTGCAAAAACCAGTTTAGGGAAAATAGCAGTTTTGCGGTTCTTACCTAAACCGGCAATACGAATTTTGAAAATAGACTCTTGAATTAAACGCGCTTCCCAGCTGGTACCCAGACCAAAACCAAAGGTCACAAAAGGTGTCTGTCCGTTTGCTGTATGCAGTGTATTCACTTCATATTCAAGCGACTGGAAAGCATTAAAACACTCTTTTTCAGTCTGCTGCGCAGCATAAGCCTGAGGTTCGCTGACCCCCCACTCTTCTGCTGTTGCTAAATGTTTCTGGTAACTTTTTGTTACATAAGGCGCAAGCGTGGTATCAATGCCGTTAATGGTTGTACCGCCGTAAATATGGCTGGCTACCTGAGCAATAATCTGTGCAGTTACAGCAGTTGCCGTTGAGATTGATTTCGGCTCTTCAATCTCTGCATTGCCCATTTTAAAGCCTTTGGTAAACATCCCTTTAATATCAATTAACATACAGTTAAACATAGGGAAAAACGGTGCGTAATCTAAATCGTGATAATGCAGCTCACCTTTATCGTGAGCACGTACTACATCACGGGGCAGGATATGTGATTTTGCATAGTGTTTGGCAACAATACCGGCCAGCAGATCCCGTTGTGTCGGGATAACCTTGCTGTCTTTATTGGCATTTTCATTCAGTAAAGAGGCATTACTCTGTTCAATCAGGCCGTAAATTTCACTGTTTAAATGACTTTTGCGCTCTCGTGCAATATCTCTGTCATGACGGTATTCAATATATACGCGGGCCAGCTCAGTATGGCCGCTTTTCATCAAACACTCTTCAACCGCATCTTGAATATCATGAATATCAACTTCAACCTGACCTTGTAACTGCCCTTCAACTTCATTGGCAACGGCAAATGCATCAACACCTTTACAGCGGGCGGCGCCGGACGCTTTTAAGATAGCTTCAGCTATACGTAAGGCATTAAAAGGGACTTGGCTACCATCTCGTTTAATAACAACAGGTTTCATAAATAACAGGGCTCCGTGATAACAGTGAAAACACCACATATAGTGTTGAGGAGGCGGATATTACACTATATATGGCTTGCATCAAGCACTTTCATTGAAGATGCACAGTAAAAATAAAGCAACTTTTAATACATAAAAACATGAGCTAGCGCAAAAAAACAGCCATAATATAAATTATACAAATAACACTTTTTATATTGCATTTTTAAGAAGCAGTTTTAGCAGGAATTTATAGGGGTAGTAATCACTATCGCTGTATTAAATATACGAGTATTAAGCGGTAAACAAAAAATGTAGCCTATGCCGAAGTAATATATCATTATGATTAAAAAATTACATTTCTCAGGTGCAACTCAGACACCAGAGCAAGTCGATAGGCAAGCATTTTATTATTTCTAGAGTCTTGATTTAATCTGTTAGAACTTTAACTTCATGCCTAAAACCTGCTCGCTTCTCATATTTGCTGATTTTTGCATTTCAATTGATAACAGGTATATACCCTATCCAGCGACTTTTATACTAAACATCTGCTGTTTTACTGCTATAATAAGGCCCGTTTTTTTGGCCTGCGCAATACACTTACACAGGTAATGGAATTAAATTTTTATGAGTGATTATTTTTTACTTTTTTTCGGTACTGTGCTGGTTAACAACTTCGTATTAGTAAAGTTTTTAGGTTTATGCCCTTTTATGGGTGTTTCTAATAAAGTAGAAACCGCTGTCGGCATGTCCTTTGCAACAACGTTTGTTTTAACCTTAACCGCTGCACTCTCCTATATTGTTAATAACTTTATCCTGCTGCCGCTGGATCTGCTTTATCTGCAGACCTTGAGTTTTATTCTGGTCATTGCTGTGGTTGTGCAGTTTACCGAAATGGTAATGCATAAAACCAGCCCTACTTTATACCGCCTGCTGGGTATCTTTTTACCCTTGATTACCACCAACTGTGCCATTTTAGGTCTGGCACTGCTGAACATTAATGAAGGGCATGACTTTGTTGAGTCAATTATTTACGGATTCAGTGCCGGTGTTGGTTTTTCCTTAGTACTGGTGCTTTTCTCCTCCATGCGCGAACGTTTAGCCGCCTCCGATGTGCCTCTGCCTTTTAAAGGCGCATCAATTGCCATGATCACCGCAGGTTTAATGTCTCTTGCCTTTATGGGCTTTACCGGCCTTATTAAATAATAGATTTGATCAAACGGAATAAATACAGATGATAATCAGCATTGCTATCGCCATTTTAACGCTTGGAATTTTAGGCGCCCTGTTCGGCTCTTTATTAGGTTACTCTTCAATACGTTTTAAAGTAAAAGAAGATCCTATTGTTGAAGAGTTAGATGCTATTTTACCACAGACACAATGCGGCCAGTGCGGCTACCCCGGCTGCAAGCCTTATGCTCAGGCTATTGCCAACGGTGAAGAGATCAATAAATGCCCGCCCGGCGGACAGGCCGTTATGCTGCAGTTAGCAGAGCGCATGGGCATAGAACCGCAGGCACTGGACGGCGAAGAAAAACCCAAACTAGTCGCTTTTATCCGTGAAGACCAGTGTATCGGCTGTACTAAATGTATTCAGGCCTGTCCTGTTGATGCAATTATAGGCTCAACCCGGCAGATGCATACGGTGATCAGTGATGAATGTACCGGCTGCGAGCTATGCGTGGCACCATGTCCGACAGACTGTATCGATATGAACCCGATTGCTTTAACAACACAAAACTGGCAGTGGGATCTCAACCGTATTCCAACAAAAATCAACACTGAGCTCTAGCATGACAACACAACCAATTAACCTGCTCAGTGAAGAGCAGCTTGCACAAATATCTTCCGGAAAACAATGGACTTTCCACGGCGGCGTTCACCCCCAGGAAAACAAAATTCAAAGCAGCGGCAGTGCTATCTGTGATGCCGGTATTCCCGAATTTTTAGTTATCGGCATTGAACATAAGGGACATAGCCCGGAAATGCTGGTCAAAGTCGGTGATCCGGTATTAAAAGGACAGGCACTGACCAAGGTTTACGGTGCTATGGTAGTGCAGCATGCCAGCAGTTCAGGTATTGTTCATGCAATAGAAAAGCGCACTGATCTTCATCCTTCCGGTCTGCCGGTACTGTCAGTTGTGATTAAAACTGACGGATTAGACCGAAGCATTGCTTATAACAAGCCGGATAATTTCCGGGATGCTCCAAGTGTCACCCTGATTGAAACTATTCAGCATGCAGGTATTGTCGGACTCGGCGGAGCAGGCTTTCCAAGTCATCTGAAACTTTCTCATAGTGACGGCATTAAACTGCTTATTATCAATGCAGCTGAATGCGAACCATACATTACAGCTGATGACCGCCTGATGCAGGAGCATGCTCAGGAAATTTTTCAGGGCATTGAAGTGCTGGAGCATATCCTGCAGCCTAAGTTAATCGTTATTGCTGTTGAAGATAATAAACCACAAGCGGTAGAAGCACTGCAGCTGGCACTGCAGAAGATGCATTTAACCCTGCGGGCTGAGCTTATTATCCGCACCATTCCGACACTTTACCCGTCCGGCAGTGAAAAGCAGTTAATTGAAATAATTACCGGCAGACAGACACCGCTTGGTAAGCACCCTACCGAGCTTGGCATTGTCATGCAGAATGTCGGTACTGTATTTGCCGTAAAAGAAGCGGTTGTTGACGGAAAACCGTTAACTTCCCGTATTGTCACATTAACCGGTGATGCCCTGCGCAAAAAAGGTAATGCCAGCGTGCGTATCGGCACGCCGATTCAGTACCTGTTAGATAAATATCAGCTTAATAGTGAAACTGCGCAGAAACTCATTATCGGCGGGCCTATGATGGGTTTTTCCATCAGTCACGGAGATATTCCGGTAACTAAAACCTGTAACTGTATCCTTGCACCGACAGTACAGGAGATACCGGCCCCCTCTGCAGAAATGTCCTGTATCCGCTGCGGCGAATGCGCTCATGCCTGCCCGGCTTCGCTGCTGCCGCAGCAGTTATTATGGTACTCACAGAGTAAAGACCACGATAAGTTAGATGACTATAACCTGTCGGCCTGCATTGAATGCGGTGCATGTGCTTTTGTCTGTCCAAGTAATATCCCTCTGGTTGAATATTACCGTGTTGCTAAAGCAGAAATTAATACCGCCGAGCAGGAAGCTAAAAAAGCAGAAACAGCCCGAATTCGTCATAAGAATCGTGAAGCACGCTTAGAACAGGCAAAAATTGACCGCCAGGCAAAACATAAGCAGGCAGCTGAAAAACGTAAACAGCAGTTAAAAGAGAAAAACGGCGGTGAAGATTTAATTGCAGCGGCGCTTGCACGCGCTAAAGCCAAAAAAGCAGACAGCGCTGCAGGTGAAAACAGTGAGCAGGCTGATACTCCGAAAAGTGCAGCTGCAGCGGCTGTCGCCCGGGCAAAAGCTAAAAAAGCAGCCTTAGCTGAAGCGGCATCTGAAAGTTCAGCCACTGGTACTGCTGATAAACCTAAAAACGATGCAGTGGCGGCGGCTGTTGCCCGTGCTAAAGCCAAGAAAGCAGCTCAGGCACAGCAGGACTCACAGTCAGATGTTGCAGAAGAAACTCAGCTTGATCCTAAAAAAGCAGCCGTAGCAGCTGCTATTGCCCGTGCTAAAGCCAAGAAAGCAGCTCAAGCACAGCAGGACTCACAGTCAGATATTGCAGAAGAAACTCAGGTTGATCCTAAAAAAGCAGCCGTCGCAGCTGCGGTTGCCCGTGCTAAAGCTAAAAAAGCAGCGGCACAGCAGAACAGCGAAACGGCTGAACCAGAAGAGGCGCCGAGCGATCCTAAAAAAGCAGCCGTCGCAGCTGCGGTTGCCAAAGCCAAAGCGAAAAAAGCAGCTTCCGCAAATGCAGATCAACCCGATAACAGTGCTGTTACTGCCGCCCGTGAAAAACGCAAAGAGCAGGCTCGCCTGCATAAGCAGGAAAAACAGCAGCTGGCAAATGAAGCAGTAAAAAATAGTTTAGATACAGCTCTCGATAAAAACTCCACGGCGGCTGAAGATAGAAAAGCGAAAATAGCGGCGGCAGTTGCCAAAGCAAAAGCCAGACAAACCGCACAAAAGGATCAATAAATATGGCATTTATGAATTCAAGCTCTCCGCACCAGCGTCAGAGAAGAACCACTTCGCAGATAATGGTGATGGTGATCCTGTGTTTAATTCCCGGCGTGTTTTTACAAAGTTATTTCTTCGGCATTGGTAACTTATTACAGATAACACTCGCTTCAGTCGTGGCCCTGGGAAGTGAAGCGCTGATATTAAAATTACGCAAACGCCCAGTTTTAAGAAGCTTAAAAGACGGCAGCGCGCTGTTAACCGGTTTACTGATTGCAGTTTCGATTCCGCCGTTATCACCATGGTGGATTGTGGTGATAGGTACAGCTTTTGCCGTGATCTTTGTTAAACAGCTGTACGGCGGACTGGGACAAAACCTGTTTAATCCGGCAATGGCGGCTTATGTAGTGCTGTTGATTTCATTTCCAGTACAAATGACCTCCTGGATCCCGGTGCAGTCATTACATCCTTTTTCACTGACCTTTATGGATCAGCTAAGCGCCTTTTTAAGCGGCTTTACATTAGACGGATATACGGTAGCACAGCTGAGTGTCAGCATTGACGGTTTAACCATGGCAACACCGCTTGACACTGCCCGTAATGCGCTACATTCTGGTTTTACCATCACAGAAATGCTTAACAGTGCAGAGTTTAAAGCTTCATCGGCACAGGCTATCCAGTGGGTTAATGTCGGCTTTTTATTCGGCGGATTAATATTATTATATAAGCGTATTATTCAGTGGTATATCCCGGCAGCCTTTCTGGCCGGCTTAGTCAGCTTCTCTTTTATCGCTTTTGCTTATAATCCGGACCTTAATATCTCGCCTCTGTTCCATATCTTTTCAGGGGCGACTATGCTTGGGGCATTTTTCATCTTAACCGATCCGGTCACCGCAGCCACTACCGTAAAAGGACGCATTTTTTATGGTTTATTAGTTGCGTTAATTGTAGTTATTATTCGAAATATCGGCGGTTATCCCGATGCCGTTGCATTTGCAGTACTGCTCGGCAACATGTGTGTGCCGCTTATCGACTATTACACCCAGCCGAAAGTTTACGGAGGCCGTGCCTAGTATGTTCCCTACTATTAACCGCCACACCCTGTTATCAGCAGCTTTTGCACTATTACCTGGTTACATGAGCGCAGCGCTTATTAATCATAACACCCAGCCGAAAGTTTACGGAGGCCGTATTTAATATGTTTCCTACTATTAGCCGCAACGCTCTATTATTAGCCGCTTTTGCCGTTGTCTGTACCGCCTGTATTGCTCTTGTCAGTGTATTGACCAAGCCGGTTATTGCTCAGCAGGAGCAAAGAGCATTATTAAAAACACTTAACCAGCTTATTCCTGAAGAGTCCTATGATAATGATATTTATGCCACCTGCTTCACTGTCACAGATGAAAACCTGTTAGGCAGTAAGGAGCCGCAGCAGGTCTTTATCGCTAAAAAAGATCAGGACCCGGTAGCATTATTCTTAGAAGCAAGCACCCTGCGCGGTTATGCCGGTGAAATAAAAATACTGGTCGGTATCTATAAAGACGGAAAGGTAGCCGGCGTACGGGTTACCCGCCATACGGAAACACCCGGACTTGGTGATAAAGTTCAGCTTAGTAAATCAAACTGGATAAATTCATTTACCGGAAAGTTTTACCACGAGTCAGAGGCGCATCGCTGGGAAGTTAAAAAGAATAACGGTGATTTTGATGCATTTACCGGGGCAACCATCACCCCCCGCGCCGTGACGCTTGCGGTCAAGGATGTTTTGATATATTTCCAGGATAATAAACAGCAGCTGTTCAGTCACCCGGCAGATTGTGGAGAAAAGCAATGAACCAGCAGGTAGAAGAAATCGAAAGCCAGCAGACAGCAGAAGCAGAGCAGGGTATTTACAAAGAGTTAATGTACCAGGGATTATGGAAAAATAACCCGGGTATTGTACAGCTCCTGGGGTTATGCCCCCTGCTTGCGGTCAGCAATACATTAACCAATGCGTTAGGCTTAGGGTTAGCGACGCTGTTTGTACTGACTGCATCAAACTCACTGATCTCACTTATTCGTAATCATGTGCCTAAAACGATTCGTATTCCCGTTTTTGTTATGATCATCGCCTCATTAGTAAGCTGTATTCAGCTGCTTATGAATGCATTTATCTACGAGCTTTATCTTTCTCTGGGGATTTTTATTCCGCTGATCGTAACCAACTGCATTATTATCGGTCGTGCAGAAGCATTTGCATCAAAAAACACTGTCAAGCATGCTGCTTTTGACGGACTGATGATGGGACTGGGTTTCAGCGCTGTACTGGTTTTATTAGGTGCAAGCCGCGAAATTTTAGCCCAGGGTACCCTGTTTGACGGCATCGAAACATTATTAGGTGACTGGGCGCAGTTTCTGACTGTCACTCTCTATCATACCGATACCAGCTTTTTATTAGCAGCCCTGCCGCCGGGCGCTTTTATTATTATGGGTTTGATCATTGCGCTTAAAAACAGCATTGACCAGAAGGCGGAAAAATAATGAACAAAGAAAAACGTCGTGAAATATTAACCCGCTTACGTGACAACAACCCGAATCCGCAGACTGAGCTGAACTACAGCACGCCCTTTGAACTGTTAATTGCGGTTATTTTATCTGCGCAGGCAACGGATGTGGGTGTTAATAAAGCCACCGATAAACTCTATCCCGCAGCTAATACCCCGGAAGCGATTGCTGCATTAGGGCTGGACGGGTTAAAGCATTATATTAAAACCATCGGCCTTTATAACAGCAAAGCGGCTAACGTTATTAAAACCTGTCAGATGCTGGTTGAGCTTCATAACAGTCAGGTGCCGGAAAACAGAGAAGCACTGGAAGCCCTGCCCGGTGTCGGCCGAAAAACCGCCAATGTAGTATTAAACACAGCATTCGGCTGGCCGACCATCGCCGTAGATACTCATATCTTTCGCGTTTCCAACCGCACCAAACTAGCTATGGGTAAAAATGTAGACCAGGTAGAAGAGAAGTTATTAAAGGTGATCCCGGCTGAATTTAAAGTCGATGTACATCACTGGCTTATTCTACACGGCCGTTATACCTGCATCGCCCGCAAACCACGCTGCGGCAGCTGTATCATTGAAGACCTCTGTGAGTTCAAAGAAAAAACAAGTGATTAGGAGCTTTATACTGACTCATACGAACCGGCACTGAGCCTGTCAGCGCCATCGTATCCCTCATTCATCTTTGGGATATTTAGTGTTAGCTTTCTAAGCGAAGCGCACCAGAATCCTTTACTAATACCATCAAAATATAGCCAAAAATAGACTTTTGTACTTTCTTCACTATCATCACTTCACGGTTTTGCTCTTGTTCTGACTTATATAACAGATTTGCAGCTGTTTTATGTCATCTGTTTAGAAGAGCAAAAAGAAACCTAAAGTTAAAAGAGAAATACATTTCTAAACATCTTTGTGCTCAGAACCGCCATTTTTCAAGTGTTCGATAAGCAGTCGGAGCGGCAGCATCGATTTATACTCCCTTGGGAAATAGATGTTCATGCTTGGTAACGTAGTCAGGTGTTCTGTCAGGACCTCTACTAGCTTTCCACTTGCTAAGGCATCGGTGCAGTAATCCCGAAATGTAAAGGTCAGTCCAAGTCCCTGAAGTGCAAGATCAATCGTGGCAGGTGATGAATTAGCGATCAGATTGCCGCGGACTTCGACTGGATAGGCTTTCTCTGAACCATCAAAGATCCAAGGGGCTAATTGTCCTGAACTGGGGAACCGATAGCGCAAGCAGTTGTGATTTAATAGATCGCCTGGGTCACATGGCTCACCATACATTTCAAGGTATTCCGGACTGGCGACAACAGCTGTTTTCAGCGGTTCACTGAGGTTGATCGCAACCATATCTTCAGCAATGAGTCCGCCTATGCGAAACCCTGCATGCAGTCCTTCATCCAGAATATCCGTCAAAGCATCGGTTATTGACAATTCGACCTCTATCTCAGGGTATTTTTTCTGGAAGCTGGCAAGTTTGTTTCGGACTAACAGAAAGTAAGCAAACTCAGGGATCGCAAGCTTTAGCGAACCACGCTCAGCATGCCCTGCGGTTTTTGCACTGTACAAACCTTCGTCTAACTGCTCGAAGGCGGGGCCTGTACGGCGTGCCAGCGCCCGCCCAGCTTCGGTCAGGCTTATCGAGCGGGTTGTTCGAATAAACAGCGCTGTACCAAGCTGCTCTTCAAGCTTTTTTAACTGATGGCTTACCGTTGAAGGTTTAACGCCAAGGTCTTGAGCTGCACCACGCAGGCTTTTTTTGCTGACAATAGCATTAAATACTTCGAGTGTAGCAAGAGGAAGACGCATTATTAGATTTCATTCACTAGTTAGATTGATAATCGGTGTATTGTTTATTTTAGTAAGGTTAATTAAAGTAAGCAATAAGAAAACGACATATTAATTATCAACTGAGGCCAGCTTTATGAACATTCTTGTACTAACTGCTCATCCGGATCTTTCTTCTTCAACCGCTAATCGAAAGTGGTTTGAGGCATTGTCAGATGTTGAAGGGATAGTTACCCGTGACTTAACTGCCGTAGGCGGGGCTGAAATGCGTTTTAATCCTTCTGTTGAGCAGGCGCTTCTTGAACAGGCCGACCGCATAGTGATGCAGTTCCCGTTCTATTGGTACTCTTCACCGCCCGTCCTTAAGGCTTGGATTGATCAGGTGCTGCTGTCTGGTTTTGCCTATGGTCACGGTGGTGACAAGCTGCAGGGTAAAGAACTGTTACTTGCAGTCTCTACTGGCGGGCCGGCTGAAAGCTTTCAGGCAGGGGCATTTAACCGCTTTACCATGAATGAATTTCTAACCCCTTTTGAGCAGACCTCACTTATGGTCGGCATGAACTATCTGCCGCCGTTTGTGCTTCATAGTGCTATGAGCAGAGACAAAAGCAAACTCGAAGCCAGTACTTCAGAGCTTATTTCGTATGTGACAAGTCCTCGACTTAAACAGCGCAGCAGACAGGCATATTAATTTACCAGAATAACGTTCAATACAACGGGCATGATGTCTGTAAGAGAGATCACCCGATAACTTAACAGCTAGGAAAAGAAAATGGAAAATTTACAAAAGAAAGTCGTATTAATCACAGGCGGCGGAACTGGAATTGGTAAAGCCACGGCATCTGCCTTTATCAAAAAAGGAGCAACTGTGGTCATTACCGGCCGCAGACAGGCTGTTCTTGAGCAAACAACACAAGAATTAGGAACGCAGTCTTACGCTATTGCCGGAGATGTTAGTAAAAATGGTGAGCCGAGCCGAATTATTGAAGAAGTGATCAGTAAATTCGGGCGATTGGATGTTCTGGTGAATAATGCCGGAACGGGCAGTATGGGTCCACTTTCAGAAACAACTGATGAGGTAATTGAAAGCATTTACCGTACTAACGTGTTTGCACCGTTAGCTCTTATTCGTGAAGCAACTACTCATCTTGCTAAGAATAAAGGCGCTGTGATCAATATTTCATCCGTAACATCAAGCGGGCTGATGCCGGGGGTAGCCGCTTATGCTTCTTCAAAGGCCGCAGTGGACCATGCAACTCGACTACTCGCTGCCGAGCTAGGTCCAATGGGTATCCGAGTTAACGCAGTCGCACCAGGTCTTACAGACACAGATATCACAGCCGATGTTAAGTCAAATGAACAAATGCTGGGAATGATTATCTCGCAAACCCCAATGGGGCGTCTTGGTGAACCTAAAGATATTGCAAATGCGGTTCTATTATTTGCCGACAACCGTGCCGGCTGGATCACAGGACAATGTGTACAAGCCGGAGGAGGTTATTTGCTGTAGAGTATTTGAATTTTGATCTCTTATGGCACCTGAATTAATGCTGTTGAAACGGCTTAATAACCCATTATCTCGAGTTTAGATTAAATATAAAAAACGAGTTTTTACACTCGTTTTTTTACTTTATTTTGCAAAAACCACTGACTTTTCGCCATGTAGAAAAACACGATGCTCAATATGCCAGCGCACTGCGCGCGACAGAGTCTGACACTCAATATCTCTGCCCTTAGCAGCTAAATCCTGCGGATAATAACTGTGATCCACGGTTTCTACTCCCTGAGTAATAATCGGCCCTTCATCGAGGTCATCACTGACGTAATGCGCCGTTGCTCCTACCAGTTTCACACCTTTGTCATAAGCCTGATAATAAGGTTTTGCGCCCTTAAAACCTGGTAATAAAGAATGATGAATATTGATTGCCCAGCCGGACAGCTTTTTACACATCTCATTGGATAATACCTGCATATAACGCGCAAGCACCACTAAGTCTGCCTCACACTGTTCAACCACCTGCCATACCTTAGCTTCCTGCTGCGGCTTAGTTTCTTTGCTGATAGGAAAATGATAATAAGGAATACCATGCCACTCTGCTAATTCCTGCAGATCCGGATGATTAGAAATAATAGCCGGGATCTCAATATCCAGATCTCCGGTACGATAACGGTAAAGCAGATCATTAAGACAGTGATCATGCTTAGAAACCATAATCACCACTTTTGATTTATAAGATTTTTTAGATAACGTCCATTCCATATCAAAACCGGCGGCTTTACTGCTGAAACCATCGATAAAGCTGTCACGGTCAAACTGATTATCCTGATCCGGCCTGAATTCAATACGGATAAAAAAACGCTGTTTATCAGTATCATCAAATGAATGGATTTCATTAATATAGAAGCCCTGTTGATAGATATAACGTGTCACTATATCAACAGTGCCGGGGCGGCTGGGGCAGCTGGCGGTGATTATCTGTGTATCAGAAAGCTGACTTTGCTGTACTTGTGAGAGTGACATAGCTGTTCCTACTTTGACTGAAAAAGCCATAGTAATTAAACTGCAGCAGCGCACCACTCAAATATTTCACAAAGATGATCTATGCCCGTCGAAAGCTGCAGAAATGTTAAATAATGCCCTGCATATCATATTTACAGTAATTAAAAAGAACAGTGTATATGTATCAAACAGTTACCGGGCGCATATAATTCAAGCGGCCCGGTATCAGAGTGCTGTTACTGCAGTTTAAACTGACCAACAATAGAAAGCAGCTGTTCATTACCACTGGCAAGACTGCGTGTACTGTCCATGGTCTGTACACCGTTTTCAGTAAGCTGCGTGACCATGCCCTGAATTGCGCTCATATTGCGGTTAATCTCATCCGTTGCCGAGCTCTGCTGCTCTGCTGCCGTTGCAATCTGTACACCAAGATCATTGATCTTAACCACAGATACCGTCATTGAATCCAGGCTGTTATTAACATTTGAAGTGGTATCAGCCGTCTGCTGACAGCTGCGTTTAGTATCATCCATTGCCGTAACAACGGACTCCGTGCCCTTATTCAGCTTAGTCAGCATGGCATTAATCTCTGAGGTGCTCTGCTGTGTTCTGCCGGCCAATGCCCTGACCTCATCCGCAACAACAGCAAAGCCTCTGCCCTGCTCACCGGCACGGGCAGCTTCAATGGCAGCGTTCAGAGCCAGTAAATTTGTCTGATCAGCAATTTCACCAATCACACCTAGAACAGAGCCGATTTTCTGCGTATCTTCACTCATGGTTTGAATACTTAACGCCATCGAATCAACTTCACCAACTAAAGAAGCCACACTTTTAACCGCGCCGTTAACCACTATTTTTGACTGCTCGGCCTCTTCGCTTGTATCTTGGGTAAACACCGCCGACTGCGATGCACTCTGGGCAACACTTTCAGCGGCTGAACTCATCTGATTGACAGCTGTTACAGCCTGATCCGTCTCTGACGCATGCGCTGATAAAACCGTATTATTCATCTCTGTCTGTGCTTTAAGCTCTTCAATCCCTTCAGAAATATATTCCGTTGATTGAGAAACTTCGAGCATCATAGTCTGCAGATTAGTAATAAATATATTGACCGCTTCGGCTATTTTTCCCAAATCATCTTTGGTATTAACTTCCAGGCGGCGGGTCAGATCACCATTACCTTCAGACAAACTTACCACCGTTGATTTCAGAGCCAGAATTGGGCGGTATAAACGATTCAGCACCAGAAGAATAACAGCAATCGCCAGTACAATTAACAAGGCAGCGGTCAGCAAGGACTCACTAAGATTTTCATCAATTTCCGCATAAACAACTGATTTATCAATACCAACAAGAAAGTGCCAGCTAGTCTGCTCATCCAGTTTAAGCGTTTTAAAGAAAGCTACTTTATCAACACCACCTAAGCTGTAATTGAAAAGGCCGCTCTCTTTTGTAAGCATTTCCCGGTTCAGCTCAACTAACTCCGGGAAGTCTGACAGTCTAGTTTTTCCCGGAATATCAACTTCACCGGTCGATGCGATAGTTGTTCCCTGAGCATTGTAAAGGGCACTCATCGCACCGGAGAAAGAGGACTGCTTAACCATTTCAGCAATCAGCTTTAACTCAATATCGGCAAGCAGCACACCACGAAATTTGCTGCGGTAAAAGAAGGGTTCAGCAATACTGATCATTAAGCTGCCGGTTACGGCATCTTCATACATTCCGGTGATCACTGTACTGCCTTTTTGTTTAGCTGATTTATACCAGTCTCGAGTACGCGGATCATAAATCGAAACATCACGCATACCGCTGGCTGCACCGTATGACCGGCCGTCATCAAAACCCACAACAATATCAGTGGCTTTAGTTGCATTTGCTATCTGTCTGGTCATTAAACCGATCTGAATATCACCGCGATCCGTTGCAAAATCCGGCGCAGTAGAAACTAATGCGTCCTTAATTGTATGGAACCAGGTAGTTATTTTATCCGATGTGCTGTCTATCTGAAGCATCGAATAGCGGTCAACATTTTTAAATACAGATGTTGATATCTGACGGTAAGAGAGAAAGGTTGATACAGCCAGTGAGACTGTCAGTAATAATATAGTGACCGTAATAATCCGGCCTTTAAAGCTATTTAATATGTTCATGTAATGATCCATCATCAGCGGCAGTCCGATAATTTTATATTCATTGCTGTCTGCGAATAATTTATTTAATCAGCGGAATGACCATAATACGTAAAACTTATGCTTTAAACATCAACTTTAAAGCAAGGGGTGCGTATAATTACATACAATTAACTAAAATGATTGTTTTAATTTCGTAAATAATAACCATAATATCAGTCTATTAATATGAAGCTTAACAGACGGCACAAACATCAATTAAAAACCAATAATAAGCCAATAAGAAACAACAAAACAGCAAAAGTTGTCATCAGTACAGAGAGTATTCAGCTCAACGCCTCAAACAGTGCTGAAAAACAACAACGGCTTCAAGCACCGTCAATAACACACAAAACAAAGAAAAAAACTTTGGCTGTCACGCTTTTCTGCGATAACGTAATAATCTAATCAGCACCCGTAACCGCCTGAATTATTATAGAAACAGAGAGACTGAAATGGACAGCTCAGCAATAAAAGCACCAAGCTTTATACATGCATTAATTACCTTTTCGGCAGTCTGCGCAATAATAGGCCTTGGACTATTTGTTTATGCAGTAAACCTGCACAGCTTACTGCTGCTCTGTCTGTTGACCGCCGCGGGCAGCGCCTGGTGTTTATACCGCGGTGACTTCAGTCCCGTTATTAAAGCCATGAATTCAGGTATAGAGCGCGCTTTAACATCCATCTATATCTTTTTGATGATCGGTGTATTAATCGCGGCCTTTATTCAAAGCGGCACCGTCGCGACCCTGATCTATTACGGGCTGACATTTATCTCGCCCAGTATCTTTTTACCAGCCGGATTAATTCTCTGCAGTCTGATGTCACTCGCCACTGGAACCAGCTGGGGGACGGTCGGCACCGCAGGTGTGGTTCTGATTGCAGTCGGTACCGCTATGGGTATCCCGGCGCCTGTTGTTGCAGGAATGATTATCGCAGGTGCTACCTTCGGTGACAAAATGTCACCAGTATCCGACACCACTAATCTGGCGGCTATGGCGGCCGGTACAGAACTGACACAACACATCAAGTCAATGCACAGAACCACCGGACCCGCTTACCTTATTACCCTGCTGGCTTTTACTGTGATCGGTATGCAGTATGCGGAAAACACCGTGCCGGCCGATAATATCAATCTGCTCCTTAACGGCCTGCAGCAGACTTATCAGATACACATTATTAACCTGCTGCCGCTGCTGACTATGCTTTTATTGATCTATCTAAAAGTCAGCGCGCTGCCCGCTATGTCTGCAGCAGCGGCAGCCGCAGTTCTTTTAGCGCTCACGGTGCAGGACGCGCAGCTGACCCAGGTACTTAATGCTTTATTCAGTGGAGGAAGCGCCGATAGCGGCATAGCAGCCTTAGATAACCTACTCACCCGCGGCGGTATCAGCGCCATGATGTGGACATTATCACTGGCACTGCTGGCACTGGCATTGGGCGGGATCCTGGATAAATTCGGCTTTTTACAGGTTTTAATCTATAACCTGCTGCGCAGTGTAAAACGCCAGGCCAGTCTGATTACCATGACCATCAGCAGCTGTTTTATCGGCAATATGACCCTCGGTGAAGCTTATATGTCGATTATTCTTAACGGCCAGTTATACGGCGAAGCCTATGACCAGCGGGGAATCGACCGCTCTGTACTGTCGCGATCCTTAGAAGAAGGGGCAACATTAACCACAGCGCTGATCCCCTGGACTACCGGAGGCGCATTTTTTGCCGCAACACTCGGCGTTAATGTTCTTGACTACGCCCCCTGGGCCATTCTCAACTGGTTAAACCCACTGATCGCAATATCATTTGCCTATGGCGGTGTCAGTTTAGTTAAGTCCCAAACAGGTATAACCCGAGTATAAAATGCAGAGTTATAATTAATAAAATCGACTTGATGACATTGAGGTGACAAATGCGCTTTCGTTTTAACTATACTATGCGATATGCAAGTCAATAAAACAAATCTGATAAAATCAAACAGTTTAAAAATATTTGCTCTGTGCTTAGCCTTAGCCGCCTGCTCTTTTGCTGTTTTACCGCAGGCTGATAAACCGGCAGGCAGTCTGCAGAGTCAGTGGCAGCAGTTTATAGAGCTGGCTTCTAAGCTGCCGCTTCAGACGCAGATTAAACTGGATAAACTAAGCCTTTTTCCCGTAACTTTACTTAAAAGCGACAGCAGCTACCCGAATTTTTCTAATTACACCTGGGAGCAGATTATATTTATCCATCAAGTTCAAAAGTCCTGTGTGTTAAAAGAATCACCACAGCACTCTGACAATAATTTTTCCCGCGCTATCGAGTTCGAACTGTCCTTATGTCAAGGCGCACTGCTCAATAACAACTGGTTTAACAAAGGGGAAAAAATACACCCGGCTGGCGGCAGTTATGCGGACAGGTACCTTGCATTTCTTAACAAAACAACCTCAAGAGAAGCAGAGAAGTTTCTGGCTTCGTTTAAAGGCGCTCTGACGTTAGCAAACCCGCTTCATCCTCTTTATAATGATTTTTCAGGCTTAACAGCCAAAGGCAGTGATGCCCTGCTTTCCGGTTATCATTCCTATTTAGCACAGGACGGCAGGCTGTGGTTAAACAGCCAAACGGGTATCTCAGCTATTGAAGAAAAACAATGGAGCGCACTGGCGGACAGGCTTGCCCTGCAGATAAGTACGATCCCTGCAAACGGCGAGACAGGAAAAAGCTGTGCTTACCGTTATTCCAACCTCTGTATTGAGCAGCTGGACAATAGGGTTCAATGGAGCAGCATATTAATCGTACTGCTTGGCCTTTCTATCCTGTTTATTGCTGTAAAAAGTGCGCTTGAGAGGCGGGAAGAGGCCAAAGAGCGCTACTTTATTTTACAGCTTCTTACTCATGAATTAAGAACACCAGTCTCCAGTTTAGGATTTACCGTTGAACAGTTTCGAAATCAGTACGATTATCTTAATAAAGATACCCAGCTGACATTCGGCCGCCTGCTGGCTGACTACCAGAGACTCGCGCAGCTGACTGAAACCAGCAAAGGTTTTTTAAGCGCAAATCCCGGGGAGCGCTTCCAATATCAAACGGCTTACCTCTCAGAATGGCTTGAACATTTACTGAAGAAACATAAATTAGATTACCAGTTAGCAGATGACGCGCAGTTAACCCTGCCTTTCTACTGGTTAGGCATCTGCCTGGATAATCTGCTCCGTAACGCACTTCAA
This sequence comes from Psychromonas aquimarina ATCC BAA-1526, assembly GCF_000428725.1. Classification (GTDB taxonomy): domain Bacteria; phylum Pseudomonadota; class Gammaproteobacteria; order Enterobacterales; family Psychromonadaceae; genus Psychromonas; species Psychromonas aquimarina. Next base: position 7,418 of record NZ_AUAM01000031.1, on the reverse strand, counting down.
CACGGAAAAGGAGCAGTCTCTGTCACAGCGGCAGTAAATAAGAAGCTGACTATTGAAGTTCAAAACCAAGGCAATTTTCCCTCTTTTTGGCAAAGAAGAGTAATACAATTTACTCAATCCAATAAAAAATCAAGCGGCAATATGGGCATTGGCCTGACGATTGTCGCTCGACTGATGAATAAAATGGGAGGCAGGCTGATCTGCAGCCGTAATCCGACTCGTTTTACCCTGGAGCTGCCGTTGTGATAAATATTCTGCTGGTTGAAGATGATATATTGCTTGGTGAAGGCCTGTCGAAATTTATTATGGAACAGGGCTATCAATGCTGCTGGGCGAAAGATGCACAACAAGCTAAAAGCGCTTGGTTTACTGCAGATTTAGTGATTCTGGATCGCCAGCTTCCTGAAGGGGACAGCCTAATCTGGCTGCCCGAACAGCTGATGAAAAAAGCACTTCCGGTGATCGTTCTCACGGCAAAAATAGAAGTGGAACAGCGAATTGAGGGACTGCAGGCCGGTGCGAAAGATTACATGGTTAAACCCTTCTCTCATCAGGAACTGCTGGCTCGAATCCAGGTACAGCTTAGACCGCTTGGCGAAGCAAAACTCTGTTATAAAGCGCTCAGTATTGATTTATCAACACGCAGAATATGCTTTCATGGCAAAGAGATCCATTTGAAACCAAAAGAGTTTCAACTACTGATCTTATTTGTACAGAACCAGGGACGAGTATTTCATCGCGATGAACTGCTCAACAAAATTTGGGGATTTCAGGCTTTTCCTTCCACCCGCACCGTAGATAACCATATTCTGCATTTAAGGCAGAAACTGCCGCCGCTTGATATCGAAACATTACGTGGTGTGGGTTATCGCTTAAAAGAGGTAGAAGGCTGATGCCCTCAAAACTATTAATACATTTACTGGCAGCTTTTATAGCGGCCCTGTCAACGAACTCGCCAGCAGATAACTGGTTTGCTGAAACGCCGTTAGCGTCTGCCTATTCAGCTTTGGCAAATAACAATCCTGAACTTGCCTGGCAGGAAATGCAGCTTGCATTAGCCGAGCAGGAGATCAATCCAGCTCACTGGTCAGCGGTTAAAAATGCTATTATTGAAAAAACGCAATGCGGCAGGTTACTTTCTTCAAGTGTTCATACTGACAACAAAAATCGATATAGAATAAAATTATCACTGCAGCAGAAAACCAATCTCGTACAACAAAGCTTTCAGCTAAAGGTTGCAATAGAAAACCCTCCCCAAGGCACCCGGGTTGAACTGACTGACCGACGGGGAAAAGTTTGGTTAAGCGGCATAACAGCTGCACCACAAGATGATTATATTGAGGTAGAAAGCAATGAACTTTTGAATCTGCCCAAGCCGGGATATTTTGAACTGCATATTGCAGATTTGATCTACCCCTTAGTGCTAAGCAGAAATAAAGAGGGCAATTGGCTTGAACTGATTAATGATACACAAAGCCCTCTTGCCGTTTATCTGCCGACACCTTCCTCCGGCTGCGCACCTGCAAAAGTGACCTGGCAATGGTTCACTCAGAACTTCCAGATAATCGGATGGCCGCAGCCTGTTTCAGTCAACGGGCAAAACCAGCCTCAGCCGCCGGGTCCTCAACCAGAAAATGCTAAGTGGCTGAGCACAACAGTTTCAACTTATGAATATCAGGGGGGAGTGAAAGTCGAGTACCTGCAGAGGCTCACTGTTCCTGCCGGATACTACCAGTTTTAATAGAGACATAGTGGTGACATTTCTAGCAGTTACTTCGGGTGTAATAGACTTACACTTATATCACGGTAACTATTAGATGAAAACTCAACTTAAAAGACAGTTAATTGGCTTGGTAACATTATTTGCAGCGTCATCAAGCAGCGGCGGCATCATTGAACTTTCCGAAGGTAAGCAGACTGTGCAGATTAATCCGGACAGCCTGGAAATTTTATGGCAGAAAAAAGGAACGCAGATCCCTGTTAACCAGGGGGCTCTTACAGCAGCAAAGCTGCCTCAGTTAGCCGCTAACCATTCAAAACTATCTGCAGATTCTGCAGCCTGGACACTAATCCCGAGTAAGATAAGGGTCTACACCAAACTCAACAAGGGTGAACTGCTGATTCGATTTGATGCATCTGAAATACAAACTATCCAAAGACAAAAACCACTGAAACTGACTTGGTTTAATCTACCTGAAGAAAGTACTCAAACCCTGTATCTGCCCTTTAATGAAGGTATGCGCATACCGACGAATCATGCTGTCTGGGCTAAATATCTGCAGGATAATTATTCTCCGAGCAATACCACGCAAGATCTGAAAATGCCCTTTTGGACTGCGCAGTCGCAGCCGTTAAGCAATAAAAGCGCAATACCGCAGTATGTGAATTACCAGCTGGTTACTGCAGCTAATAACAGCTTGAACTTTACTATCAGCGGCAGTAAAAGTGATATGCAGGCAAGCCACAGCTTTACTGTATTGAACAAAAATGAACCCTTTGAGCTGCTGATATCGCTGGGAAGTGAGCCTCTTTCCGGGGCTAAGCGCTATCGAAGATGGCGTGAAGAACAAGGTTTAGCGATTTCTCTTTCTCAAAAACTTGCTAAACAGCCTAAGCTTGAACGCTTAATCGGCGCAACTCATGTTTATCTCTTCGGCAGTGAATTATTATCAGTAGAAGATGTGTCAGACTGGTGGGGATTAAAAGAGTGGTATTTCGGACAGAACGATCTCAAAGTAACAGCTGAAGCAGAAAAAACACTTAAAAAACTACGAAAAGGCATAGACAGGTTAAATAGATATAACAAGCGGGTGCTGGTCGACAGCATTGCTGACTCGCTAAAAGAAAAGATTAAGGTTAAAGCAAAAGCTCAAGACAGCAATTATATCGAAGATCAGTACCAGACAGCCCAGAAACAAAAGGAGTACCTTGTCCGCTATGCGGGACAGTACCTAATTGCCAATGAACTTTGGGGGCAGGCAATTTCTAAAGGTATGGTGAATAACCTTGAGCAGGCGGGTCTGAAAAAACTATGGCTGGGAGTAGACAAATGGACGTCGGCGTTTTATCAGCCTCAAGTTGTGGAACAGGCCAAAAGTGCCGGTTACCTGATCGGCACTTATGATTCCTACAATACCGCTGTTCCACCGGGGCTCAACGACAACTGGTTAACGGCTCAGCTGCCGAAACATATGCGCCTTAACTGCGCCATCGAAAACGCTGACGGCAGCCGGAAAAAAGGCTTTCGCGGAAACGGCTTTTATCTGAATCCGGCCTGTGGAAGAGAATATGTCCAGCAGCGCATTCAAGACATAATTAAATACGGCCGGTTCAATAGTTTGTTTCTTGATGTTGACGCAACGGGCATGGTCAGGGAAGACTACGCATATCAAAACAAAGGTATGAACGAGACTGATATGCTTAAAGCGTTTAATGAGCGTATGCAGTGGATAGTCGACAAGCAGGATGTAGTGCTGGGCTCAGAAGATGGAAATTCGCTGACAACAGCAGGCATTGCATTCGCTCATGGAATGGAAACCACTGGTTTTGGCTGGAGCGATAATGAGATGTATAAAGATCGCCAGTCACCTTACTTTTTAGGGGCCTGGTATCCGGATCATAAACCCGCGTATTTTTTTAAAAATGCGCAGGTGAAGACACCTTACAAAGAACTGCTTTTTGCCCCGCAGTACAAGATACCGCTCTATCAAACCGTCTTTCATAATGAGCTGAACAACAGTCACCACTGGCATAATGACAGTTTAAAATTCTCTAATGTTCAGATGCAGCGGGACTTAACCAGCATGCTCTACAATACCCCGGCTATGGTTCACTTAAACCGCACTGAAGCGAACTCTAAATATGCCCCTCGTATTAAAGCACTAAAGCACTATCAGCAGGGATTTATGCCAATTCACCAGGTGTTGTGGGATGAGAAACTAGAGAAATTTGAATGGCTTTCAAAAAACGGACTAGTACAGCAGACAACTTTCAGTGACGGCAGCCGAATTATTGCCAACTACTCTTCCAGAATGCAGACAGTAGCGAATGGTGAGCGTATTCCAGCGGGCTCAATTACGGCCAACCTCAGTAACGGGGAAAAAGTTGAATGGGCATCAAAAATATTTAGGGTAAAGACACCAAAAGAGAGCAGTTCTGCCGGGCAGATACAAAAAAACCGAGTTTTGAGACTCGGTCTTCTTAATGCACCAATGAAGTGAACGTTTAAGCTTCGCCTTCCGTACCGCGGAAACGTTTGGTAATACCGTTTAAGAAGTTGCGTAATAACTGGTCGCCGCATACTTTATAGTTGCGGTGATCTTTCTTTCTGAATAATGCAGACAGCTCTGATTTTGAAACCGGGAATTCAGCAGAGTCTAATGCAGCCAGCATATCTTCTTCTTTGAAATTCAGGGCAATACGTAATTTACGTAAAATATCATTATTCGGCATTACCGCTTTAGCAGGAAGAATAATCGGGCTGGAGCCCTCTTTTTTACCGCGTTTTTCATTGATAAGGCCGTCTAAGAATAAAGATAAAAGACTGTCACGACAGAATACAAAATTATCTTCACCCTCTTTTGCCATGATGCTATGCAGGTAATTTTCATCAATTGCATTATCGACAGACGCAAAAATTTCTAACATTTTTTTATCGTTAAGTTGTAACGCATAACGTACACGTCGTAAAACATCATTAGTGATCATAATTTCTCAATAGTTAGTAGGTAATAATAAAGGGGCGTACTATACAGAATATTCAAGCCGGGCGCTAATCACCCGCCTGTAAAACATTCAATATTTCATTAGCGATTAAAGTTATTACATCCACGGATACGGCATTTCCCGCCTGCTTGTACAGATGTCCGTTAGACATATTTTCCGGCAGCTGATAACCGTTACCCACAGGAAACCCCTGCAGTTTGAATGTTTCCGCCGGAGTTAATTTGCGTACACCGTCTTTAACTTTAATTAAAGCAACATTATGACCGCCGGTACCCATATTAGCCGTTAATGTAGGGCAGACACCGCTGGAGTTTTTGCGCACATACATACCGCGTCGTACCTGGTAAAATTCAAACTCCTGATCAATCTGCTCGGTGATATTAATACGCTCTTTTCTGCGTTTAGCAGCAGGCAGCGAAGCGTACTCAGATTCGCTGATAAAATAATTCGGGTATTTATCTCTGCTGTAATAATAAGACTGCAGCTTCGATTTATCAGCTTTCAGATCCAGCACCCGGCTGATATTGTCGCGTCGGTTTACTTCTGAATGATCTTTCTTAAACTCATGTAAACGATCAAACATAGTAAAACGCTGTGCATCGGCTTCATTTAAGAAACAGACAATAAACATACGCTCACGATTCTGCGGTAAGTTTGTATATTCTTTAGTATTTAATACGACATCTTTAACCGTATAACCAATGCGTTCAATTTCCTGCTTGATCACCTGATAGGTATTACCTTTATCATGACCGCGCAGATTTTTTACATTTTCCAAAAATAAAATACGCGGTTTATGCGACGTTTTTTCAAGATCCGACACTAAATTAATAATGCTGTAAAAAAGATTACCACGCTGATCATCAAAACCTTTGCGGGCTCCGGCGATACTAAAAGCCTGGCAAGGGAAACCACCGGTTAAAATATCGATCGGCTGTGCTAAAATCTGCTGTTTTTTATTTTCAAAATGCAGTTGTTCTTGAGCGTTTTCGGCACGTTCAGGTTTAACAATTTTTTCAATATCACCAACAATCAGATCATGTTCAAAATTCAACTGGTAGGTTTTTGAGGCGTGTGCATCCATTTCATTTGCCCACACTAATTCATAATTAGCACTTTCATGACTAGCATTTTTAAAACCAAGACAAACGCCGCCTACACCTGCAAATAAACTGCCTACTTTGTAATTCATTACTTATTCCAATACTGATTGTTTGAGATCCTGACAATCACCAGCATATTCACTGTGATTATCAGCACCCGTAATTATTGTTCATGCTGGTTTTCAAACGGTACCAATAAACTCAGCGAAGTAGTTTAATAATACAAATCGAATAACAGTTTTTGATTTTAAATCATTTAATAAAGCAAAGCTGCTTTTAAATATTAAATGCTCAATAAATATTAAGCATTACCTTTAACTTTTAACTGCTGCTCAGCCGCAAAGTCCAGCATGCGGTTTAAAGAAACTAACGCACCTTGTGCAACTTCCGGATCAACATCAATCTCATGTCCAGAGGCATCGTTTAATGAGTCATAAATCGCTTTAAGACCGTTCATCGCCATCCACGGGCAGTGTGCGCAGCTGCGGCATGTCGCGCCGTTACCGGCAGTTGGTGCAGCCAGCATCTCTTTATCCGGGCAGGCCTGCTGCATCTTGTAAAAGATACCGGTATCTGTTGCCACAATCAGCTGTTTATTAGGAAGCTCTTGCGCAGCTTTTATCAGCTGGCTGGTTGAACCAACCGCATCCGCCAGTTTAACAACACTCTCTGGTGATTCAGGATGAACTAATACAGCAGCATCTGGATATACAGCTTTCATATCACGCAGTGCACTGGCTTTAAACTCATCATGAACAATACAGTCGCCCTGCCACATCAGCATATCCGCTTGGGTTTTTGCTTTTATATAACTGCCGAGGTGACGATCTGGTCCCCAGATGATTTTTTTGTCTTCACTGTCAAGGTGCTCAACAATCTCTAATGCAATGCTCGAAGTAACAACCCAGTCGGCACGAGCTTTAACAGCTGCAGATGTATTTGCATAAACAACAACGGTACGGTCCGGGTGCTGGTCGCAGAACTCACTGAAACTTTCAATCGGACAGCCTACATCTAAAGAACATGTCGCTTCCAGCTCCGGCATTAATACATTTTTATGCGGTGTTAAAATTTTTGCTGTTTCGCCCATAAAACGAACACCGGCAATAATCAGCGTTGACGCCTGATGGTCACGGCCGAATCGGGCCATTTCCAGTGAATCGGCAACATAACCGCCAGTTTCTTCAGCTAATGCCTGAATTTCAGGGTCGGTATAATAGTGAGCAACTAAAACAGCATCTTTTTCGATTAATAACTGCTTAATTTTATTTTTGTAATCGATCTTCTCTTGCTCTGAAAGTACAACAGGTTTTGCCGGGAAAGGATAATCAGAACCAACAAGGGGAGAGAATTTGCTCATCATCGTCTCTTAGATATTAAAAATGGGTGCAAATTATACCGTGCTCAAGAATAAAAACGACAATTAAAATAGTCTTAATTATATTAAAAAAATAATTATCAATAAATTTATGTAGTTATAGCAGTTTGAGTTTTTATCAAGGAGAGAACTGGTGGGCCGTGAAGGATTTGAACCTTCGACAAATGGATTAAAAGTCCACTGCTCTACCAACTGAGCTAACGGCCCGAATA
>NZ_AUAM01000030.1 GCF_000428725.1 Psychromonas aquimarina ATCC BAA-1526 | reverse complement strand
GAAGACTTCCCATCAAAAATTGAAGAGGCATTATTAAGTAACTCCTGCTTCCAGGTGGTAATTTGATTGGTGTGAAGATTAAATTGCTGTGCTAACTCAGATAAAGTTTTATCTCCCTTAGCAGCCGCTAATGCAACCTTAGCTTTAAATTCTGGTGAGTGGTTTCTACGTTTTCTAGTCATAATCTGCTCCAGCTGTGATGCTAGTTATTAAAACAGATTAATCACTTAAGATCGTGTCCGATTTTTGGGGACCATTTCTGAAGTTACCGTTCGACAAAGTTACTAACGTCAACGAACTTATTGAATTATACAACAAGCCATACACACCGCTGTTTAGTATTAATGATTACCAGCTGGCCACAAGCCAGCAATGGCAGGAAGTATTGGGTCAATTAGCGGAAAAATAGAATTGTAACAGTTGCTATAACCTAATATATAAGCTTAACAACAAAAAATTGTAGACTACCTTAAGCTATGAAGGTATTTCAGATAAAAAGTAATAATTAACTGCTGCTTCTCAGCGGGCGCTTTTTCAAACTTCAAACGTAATATAAACAGAGCGAGCATGCGCTGTTCATGTATTTTAGACGTTATCAAGGGTCTCAGTTCATCCAGTGACAGGCTCCTGTATTTTTTAGCCAGCAGGCGCAGCGGCGGGATGCGTATTCCCCAAAACAGATCCCCTTCACCGTAACCGCCGGGAAAGGCTTTAAAAAACTGCGGAAAATAAGCGGCCTTCTGCGGTTCAATATAAGTTTTTAATTCATCAAGTAACTGGTTCATTTTATTACCCTACATAAACAGAGAAATTTTATAAACAAAAGGCGGGTCATTTAATAATAGACAGCTATATTAGGAGAAGTATATGTGCAGCAGCCCCAAATCACATGCTTCAAAAAAAGTATTAAAATCTCATTACGGCGGCATAATGTCTGGATTAGACAAGCAGGCCAGAATTAAATTCACGGAACGGGCTAATACTGCGGCGGATAGACGTGCATTAACGGAAAAGAACATCGGGCAGCGGGAAACAGTGAAAAACAGCCGTGAGGTTTCACTTCTCTCATATTTTCAGCTTGCTTTAAACAGCTCAAAATAACTATGAAACAGTGTCTGTGCGGATAATTAAAGAATAAACAGCTAGGCTAAGAAGCAATAATGGTAATAGAACCGCTTTGCAGATCTGCACTCTGACAGCTCAAGTCTAAGCGCTGCTCATCGGGTTTATTAAATAACGCTTCCACTTTCTGCAGATCATCAGCTAATAAAATCATATTTTTAAAAGTTAAATTTCTTTTACTGCCGGGAATAGTAAATGCAGCGGCACAGTCACTCAATGCTTTTTTACCGCCCTCTAATGCTTCTTTACTAATACGCTTCTCAGCCAGCATCTTATCTATTTCGCCCTTCGCCAGCTCACTTTTTATGCCGCCTAAGATACAGGCGGCCTGTAAGTTTAAGACTGCAATAGAACGGATCTTATTGGTTAATCCATCTTCAAACAGCCCGACAATACAGGGTAGTAATTCAGATGAGACCTGCTGCGGTGCGCCGCTTGTTAACGTTACTTCAACGGATAAAGAGCGGTTTAGTGTCTGCTGTAAACGGTTTAATTTAGGCAGCACAAAACCGTTGTTCGCTTTGACCTTAATTAATGGAATAATCGCTTTATGCAGCGATTCATCATCAAAAGGTTTGGCTAAAACAAATTCAGCACCAAGCTTTATCGCTTTTTTAATGCGTCCTTCATTTCTTTCCGTGGTAACAAGTCCCACCTTTATCGGCAGCTCTCTTTTTCGGATAACAGCAAGCAGTTCTAAACCCGACATATGCGGCATATGCCAGTCAGAAAGAATAATATCAGGATGCCATTCATCAATGACAGCTAATGCATCTTTACCGTTAGATGCTTTTTTAATACTGAAAGTAACATGCTCAAACTTAGTCAGGCCGCGGCGGACGATTGCCTGCATAGCTTTACTATCATCAACAATTAATAATTTCACATAAGCTCCTTCTAGGGCCTGTTTATCTTTGCTCTTTGTTCCTGCTGGAGGCTATTTTTATGCTCAGCAAGGCAGAAGTCATGCAGTGTAGTTACTCTACATTAATGACTGATAACGAAGTTGAGTGTAAAAATACCCCCTGCCCTTCGGGTTGAGGCTGAAAATCCCTCACTCTGCGTTGCTCATCACTCATTTAGAACAACTAAACTTCATTCTTCGCGTCTTGATTGAGAAACTTTCAGGCTCAACAGGGGCAATTTTCAAAGATAAACAGGCCCTTAGTAAAATAGTTATTAACTTTCAGTAATATGGGCAGAATTATAGAACACAGCTATTATCTGATAATTATAGGTCTGAAATAAATTAAGGATAGATATGATAAGCGAAAGAATGCTGGAAGTGTTAGCTGTCGATTTAGGATTAATCATAATTGCGGGCTGGTTCTATATTTTACTTCTGATGTTTAGAGAGTTCCAGACAGTCAGCAGCGCAGTTAACCGTTTGACTAACTCTCATCTAATTCAGGATCTAAGCCTGGAAAATAAAGATCCGCTTGCAGATAACGAGCTTAATCTAAATGAAACCGACAGCAGAAAACTTGATGAATTAATTAGAATCAACACTAAAATTGAAGCTCTGTTCAGTACTGAACTGGTCGGTAAAAATAAACGTCTGCAGCTGCATAAAAAAGAGATCGCCTTTTTAAATCAGGAAATACAGAAATCAAATGCACTGATTAAAAAGCTGAAAACCAATATGAGGAATCATTATGGTGCTCAGGATGAATTAGAAGAATCCCGCCGTAAATTATCTAAACAGCAGTTAGTCATCAAAAAACTACGTATTCAAAGCGATAAAGCCAATATAGAAAACGATCAGTTAAAGCAGCAGATAATAAATCATATTAAAGAGATAAAACAAATCAGCGAACAGGGCGAGCTGTACTCTCAGAAGCTGATAGAGCAAGGTAAGGAGCTGGAGTATTTAAAAGCAAAATCTCAAGCCGAAGGAAATAGTAAAAATGCAGTGGATCTCAATATACAGATAGAAACGCTGCAGGACAAACTGTCCAATTCCAAAGAAGAGCTGCAGCGGATTTCAACCGAGAAAGATTTCTTAGAAACACAGTTTCTGGATATATTAGAACAGTATGAAGAGGAGGAAGATGAAAACTAAAGAGCAGTGACAGCGATAAACACAATCTATTTGCAGGATAAACAACCGCAGGAAAAGTTACATTTTGTTAACTCAATATAATTAACAAAATGTAACCTCAAAAATACTAAACAGAAAAAAACATCAACATTTCAAAAACAACAAACAACAAAAACAGTCGTTTAACAACAATACACTACAGTGCATACAAAACCCTCTACAGAAATTAGTGACAAAGCTCGCACAACCAAAACGCAGAGTTACATATTGTTAACTTTAACTTGTATACAGAACATATAAGGAGCAGAATTCGCCCGTAAAGTTAACAATAGTGAGCAGAAAAATGGAAAATATAATTAATAATAAATATAGTGAAGCAGACAAGGAAGCTCTGGCGGCTTATTTTCGTTTAGCAGATACCATGGCCGATTTCATCGGTCCGCATTGTGAAGTGGTGATCCACTCCTTTGAAAGCTACGAAAAATCGGTTGTAAAAATTGTTAACGGGCACCATACCGGCCGTACCGTAGGCTCACCTATCACTGATTTAGGTTTAAAAATGCTTAATGCATTTGAGAAAACCGGTGAGGTATCACCAAAGTGTTATTTTACTAACAGCAAAGACGGCGCAATCCTGAAATCAACGACCTGTGTTTTAGCCGGCGACAGCGGCAAAGCGATAGGCATGTTCTGTATCAATATGAATCTCTCTTATCCGTTTCCAGAAATCATAAAAACCCTAATGCCGGATACCTCAATTGCCAATACCGTGGTTAACGAAAACTTCAGCTCTAACGCGGCAGATGTAATTACCCAGGCTCTTGATAATGCTATTGAGGATACTGAGAAAGACGCCAGCATCAAATTAAAAGGCACCAATAAAGCAATCACTAAGCGCTTGTTTGAAAACGGCGTTTTTGAGCTGAAAGAGACCACCCTGATGGTTTCTGAACGTCTTGGTATAACCCGCCACGCGATATATAAATATATCCGTGAGTTTAAAGCTGAAGAATTAAATCAAACAATTTCACATTAACAACATTAAATAATCAACATTAATCATAAGGTCTAAAAATGAAAAAAATAATTGATACAAAGCATGCCCCGGCAGCCATCGGCCCGTACTCTCAGGGAGTTTCCATGGGTAATCTGGTATTCACATCAGGACAGCTTCCGCTTGTCCCGGAAACCATGGCTTTTGTCGAAGGCGGTATTAAAGAGCAGGCGGCTCAGTCATTAAGCAACCTGAAAGCCGTGTTAGAAGAGAGCGGTGCGGCATTGGATTCAGTACTGAAAACAACCTGTTTCTTAGCCGATATGGAAGACTTCGCGGCATTTAATGAAGTGTACCTGGAAATCTTTGGTACAGACGCGGCGCCAGCACGTTCATGCGTTGAAGCAGCCCGTTTACCAAAAGATGCATTAGTTGAAGTTGAAGCAGTCGCTTTTATCAAATAATCACACTATAAAGCTGTATTTTTAGGAGTTCCTATGAGTATTACATTTATTACATTATGCGCCCTGTTTTTAGGTTTTTACGTCATGTTAAGCCGTTTTAAAAAACAGCGTAAATCATTTAACTTCAGAGTATTAAGCGCGCTGGTCGGCGGTTTAATGTTCGGCGGTGCAATCCAGCTTACTCTGGGTTTCAATAATGAAATGCTAACCGGATTTACTGAGTTTATTTCTATTTTCGGTAAAGGTTATATTAAATTACTACAGATGATTGTTATCCCGCTGGTATTTGTAGCGATGATATCTGCGATCATGAATGTTGACGGCGGCGGTGCCCTGTCTAAAATCGCCCCGAAAGTATTAGCGACATTAATATTTACGGTTGCAGTATCTGCAGTTGTTGGTGTTGCCGCAGTTTACATCTTTGGTATTGATGCGAATGCGTTAGTCACTACCATCGGCTCTAACAGCGATATACATATGCGTGAGCACTCGCTTGCATCTACACAGACATCAATGGAAAGCCTGGGGTTATCCGGCCTGTTCCTGTCAATTATCCCGGGAAATATCTTTGATATGCTGACCGGCTCTGAACGTACCTCTACGCTTTCAACGGTACTATTTGGTATGTTCTTAGGTTACAGCATCCTGCAGGTTAAAAAACGCCGTCCTGAAAAAGTACAAAACTTTATTGATTTCATCAATGCGGCTAAAGAAGTTGTACTGTCTATGGTACGTGAAATCTTAAAGCTGACCCCCTACGGCGTGTTTGCATTAATGACCAGCTTTATGATGACTAACGACCTGTTTGCACTTGCAGAGATGGGACGCTTCCTGTTAGCAAGTTACGCGGCAATCTTTGTTATGTACGCCATCCATTTAATTATGGTCGCAGTATTCGGCTTATCTCCTATTCAATTTGCACAGAAAACATGGCCGGTACTGGTATTCGGCTTCGGCTCCCGTTCAAGTATGGCGGCGATTCCTCTTAATGTGCAGACCCAGACAGAACGTTTAGGTGTTGATGAAGAAACTGCAAATATGTCAGCAACATTTGGCACAAGTATCGGACAGAACGGCTGTGCGGGTATTTACCCGGCGATGCTGGCAATTATGGCGGCACAGGTAATGGGTATGCCGATTGATCTGAGCTTTATGCTTCAGCTTGTAGCTGTTATTGCCATTGCCTCTTTCGGTATTGCCGGTGTCGGCGGCGGCGCAACATTTGCAGCGGTTGCGGTACTAACCATTATGGGTCTTGATATTACGGTTGTCGCTATTTTAGTGTCCATTGAAGCGCTTATCGATATGGCCAGAACCGCGCTTAATATCTCAGGTTCAATGCTGTCCGGTGTGATCACGGCTAAACAGAATAAAACCTTAGATGCTGATGCATATAACGGTGAACAGACAGGTGAAGCAGAAGCGATTGTTTAATCCCGCCTGAATTAATAAAACAGCACTTCATAGAGGTGCTGTTTTATACCAATCAGAATAAGTCTCTGATCTTTTATGCTGGTTACAATCAATCCTGTCTTCGTTATTAATTTCGTAATTAGAGTAACTAGTTACATCAATTAAAACCTTGCTAGTATCGATTTTTCCTACGCCTAAAACAGACCATTTACTTAATCAGTTTGGTATTATTTGAGATAACAGTTATTAGGTAATAGACAGATATGAAATATTTAATTATCGGCGGCAATGCTGCCGGCATGAGTTTTGCCGCAAAATACAAAAGAAACAGCCCTGAAGATGAAGTGATAGTGATTGAGAAACGTGATTATGTCTCCTTCGGCGGCTGCGGACTGCCCTACTTCACCGCGGGTTTGTTCCATGATACTGACAGAATGATCTCCCGTAGCCCGGAGCAGGCGATCAAATCCGGCTTAGATATGCGCGTAAATTCAGAAGTGATCAGTATTGATAAAGAAAACAAAAGCGTATTAATCAAGTGCGGTGAAGAGAGCTATCAGCAGAGTTACGATAAGCTGCTGATCTGTACCGGCGCACGCCCGATAGTGCCGAATTTCGGCCAGTATAACCCGGAGCATGTTTATACATTAACCAGCAAAAAAGACGGTTTTGATGTTAAAAATGCCTTTGAAAATCCGGCATTAAAAAATGTCTGTATTATCGGCGCCGGTTTTATCGGTTTAGAAGTATTTGACGCGGCCCATCATTTAAATAAAAACGTTACTATTATTGAGCGTGAAACACACATTATGAGCCGTCAGTTCAGTCCGGAGATGATCAATACCGTTGAACAGGATATCAGAGCAAACGGCGGCACATTAAAAACCAGCTGCTCAGTAGAAAGCATTTCGGATAATGCCGAGGGCGGATACATAATTAACACCACTGACGGTGAAATTCGTGCTGATATCATTATTTTATCGCTTGGTTTTAAACCCAACACAGAAGCTTTTGATCTGCCGAAACTGCCTAATGGTTCATTAATGGTTAATAAAGTCGGTCAGACTGATGATGAACATATCAGTGCAGTGGGCGACTGTGCGGCAAGCTACCATATAGCGCTTGATAAAATGGTTTATCTGCCGCTGGCAACAACCGCTAATAAGCAGGCGCGTATGATGGCCGATCACGTTGCCGGAAAGGAGACTTTCTTACAAGGTATGCTTGGCTCTTCATGTTTAAAAGTATTAGATCAGGAGCTGGCCTGCACCGGTATTTCTGAGATAGTTGCCAAAGAGAATAATATCTCTTATAAAACATCCATTATTGAAGATCAGAACCAGACGGATTATTACCCGGGTCAGGAGCCGATAAAAATTAAACTGGTTTACGATCCAGCTTCAAAACAGCTGCTGGGCGGTGAGATTATCGGTAAGAAAGGGGCTGTCAGCCGCATCAATGCATTAGCCGTGGCCATTACAGCTAAAATGACTACCTCTCAACTGGGTTATCTTGACTTCTGTTATGCACCGCCGTTTTCGCGCACATGGGATGCGTTAAATGTAGCGGGTAATGTTGCCAAATAAGAGCACAATAAAGCCCGTTTTTTAAGGAGAACGGGCTTTATTAAATCTCAAATAAATAATTAACCAAGTAATAAATCGCGATCAATCGGGTTAAACACTGTACAGGAATCAATTAATGCTTTAGCAGTGAGCTGAGGCACACCGTAAGCTTCGGTCTGCACAGCAAAACTGTCTTTCACTTTATCCAGCAGAATCGCAAAATCACCGTCACCGGACAGTAAAATGACCGTATCCACCTGCGCCGCTGTTTCCATAATATCAATGGTAATACCTACATCCCAGTCACCTTTGGCAGTGCCGTCACTGCGCTGAATATAAGGCTTAAGCTTCACTTCAAAACCAAGGTGTTTCAGTGCATCCTGAAATTTTTTCTGCTGCTTGTCCCCGCGGTCAATGGCATAAGCAAAAGCATTAACAATAATCCCCTGCTTCTCGATAATCTGCCAGAGCTTACGATAGTTAAACTGTTTTCCGTAAGCCTGGCGGGTGGTGTAATAGATATTCTGCACGTCCGCAAATACAGCAATCTTTTTCATTCAAATATTCACTCTGTTATTTTTTCTGCATAATGCCATATAAAACAATACAAAAAAGCCTTAAACAACAAGGTTATTTAAGGCTTTTATTTTTATCTGTTAATTAACCGTAAAAATGCAGTTTTATTCACCAACAAAGTTATTACGTGCTGAACGCTGTTTTTTATTACTGCCGGTTTTCGGACCTGAACGCAAACCGTCACGGTGACCTGGTTTAGGTTTTTTAGGTTTTTTAGGTTTTTTAGGTTTAGGTGCACGCGTATCTAATACTGACGGCGGCAGAGGCTCTCCCGGTTCAAAACCTTCAACCGTTTTACGCGGAATAACTTTTTTAATCAGTTTTTCAATATCTTTGAGCAGTTTAAACTCTTCCTGACAGACTAAAGAAACAGCTTGTCCGTCATTACCTGCTCGACCGGTACGGCCGATACGGTGTACATAATCTTCGCTGACATGCGGCAGATCGAAATTAACAACCTGCGGCAGCTGATCAATATCGATACCACGTGCGGCGATATCCGTTGCCACTAATACTTGAATCTGACCTTCTTTAAATCCGGCTAAGGCTTTAGTACGCGCGCCCTGGCTTTTATTGCCATGAATAGCGGCCGAGCGGATTCCGCGGGCATCTAAGTTTTTAACTAAACGGTTGGCACCATGTTTAGTTTTAACAAACACTAATACTTGTTCCCAGTTTTGTTCTTTAATTAAGGTACTTAACACAATCGATTTTTTAGTTTTATCTACCTCGTAAATAAACTGCGTCACACTTTCTGCTGTGGTATTACGCGGGCTTACTGAAATCTCAACCGGATTGTTTACCAACCCCTTTGCCAGATTACGAATATCATCAGAGAAAGTGGCAGAGAAAAGCAGGTTCTGACGCTTTTTAGGTAAAAAACCTAATATTCTTTTAATATCATGAATAAAACCCATATCCAGCATACGGTCAGCTTCATCCAGAATCAGTACTTCTAACTGCTTAAAACGTATTGCATTCTGCTGGTACAAATCTAATAAACGTCCCGGTGTTGCGACTAATACATCCACACCGCGGCGTAGATTCTGCATCTGCGGATTTATTTTCACGCCGCCGAATACAACAGCTGAGCGAAGCGGCATATTTTTGCCGTAATTTTCTACACTAGCATGTACTTGAGCCGCCAGCTCACGTGTCGGCGTTAATATTAATGCACGCACCTGATTCGCTTTAGCGCGTTCACCATGCTCCAAGTTTGCCAGCAGCGGTAAAGTAAAACCGGCTGTTTTGCCGGTACCTGTCTGAGCGGCCGCCATCACGTCTTTACCTTGTAAAACTGCCGGGATCGCCTGAGCCTGAATCGGAGACGGTTCAGTATACCCCTGTTCTTTAACTGCTTTTACTAATGAATCGGGTAAACCTAAGGAATCAAAGCTCATAAACGGATCTCTTCTATAAATGGTAAAGGGTATAAATCTGGTGCGTAGCTTACAGCAAACTAAGAAAGAGGTGTGATTTAAATCACCATTGCTCTATAAATAGTCAAATTGCTCTGTATAATAGCGTAACTTAAAAAATACAGTGAATTATTAAGCGCTGTATCATCAATATAAATACAGTCATATTCAGATGCAGGGCATTTATCAGTATGACATTGAATTAGGAACACTAACCTTGTTAAGTACTAACAACATCACCATGCAGTTTGGTGCAAAACCATTATTTGAAAACATCTCAGTTAAATTTGGTACTGGTAACCGCTACGGTCTGATTGGTGCAAATGGTTGTGGTAAATCAACCTTTATGAAAATCTTAACGGGTGATCTTGAACCAAGTGCAGGTAATGTTACTAAAGATCCTAATGAGCGTATCGCTAAACTGCACCAGGACCAGTTTGCTTTCGAAGAGTTCTCTGTTTTAGATACCGTGTTAATGGGTCATAAAGAGATGTGGGAAGTGATGGCTGAGCGTAACCGTATTTACAGCCTGCCGGAGATGAGCGAAGAAGACGGCATGAAAGTTGCCGATCTTGAAACTGAGTTTGCAGAAATGGATGGTTATACCGCCGATTCCCGTGCCGGAGAGCTGCTGCTGAGCGTTGGTATTCCCCTTGAACAGCATTACGGTTTAATGTCTGAAGTTGCTCCGGGCTGGAAACTGCGTGTACTTCTTGCACAGGTTCTTTTCTCAAATCCAGATATCATGCTCCTGGATGAGCCGACCAATAACCTGGATATCGATACTATCCGCTGGTTAGAAACAGAATTAAATGCACGTCAGTGTACTATGGTAATCATCTCGCATGACCGTCACTTCTTAAACTCTGTATGTACACATATGGCTGATATCGATTACGGTGAGCTGCGTTTATACCCGGGTAACTATGACGAATACATGACAGCTGCGACACAGGCTCGTGAACGTCTGCTTTCTGAGAATGCTAAGAAAAAAGCCCAGCTTTCTGAACTGCAGGAGTTCGTAAGCCGCTTCTCTGCCAACGCATCAAAAGCAAAACAGGCAACATCACGTGCTAAACAGATGGATAAAATTCAGCTTGAAGAAGTAAAAGCATCCAGCCGTGTCAACCCGTACATTGTTTTCAAGCAGGAGAAGAAACTGTTCCGTAATGCTCTGGAAATGGAAAATGTCACTAAGAGCTTTGATACCACTCTGTTTAAAGATCTTAACCTGATGGTTGAAGTGGGTGAGCGTATTGCCATTATCGGTCAGAATGGTGCGGGTAAAACAACACTGTTACGTACTTTAATGAGCGAAATTCAGCCGGATGCCGGTCACTTCAAATGGTCTGAAAATGCTAACTTAGGATATTACGCGCAGGATCATTCTGCTGATTTTGAAAAAGATCAGACCCTGATGGAATGGATGGGACAATGGATGAAACCAGGTGACGACGAGCAGGCTGTCCGCGGCACATTAGGCCGTTTACTGTTCGGCTCTGACGATATCGGCAAATCTGTGAAAATCATCTCCGGTGGTGAACAGGGCCGCATGTTATTTGGTAAGTTAATGATGAACATGCCGAACATCCTGTTAATGGATGAGCCTACTAACCACCTGGATATGGAATCGATTGAAGCACTTAATTTATCACTGGAAAACTACGAAGGTACATTACTGTTCGTAAGTCATGACCGTGAGTTTGTATCTTCACTTGCTACCCGTATTATTGAAATCAAAGAAAACGAAGTTGTTGATTTCCACGGCCCGTACAGTGAATACCTGAAAAGCCAGGGTATTATAGAAGCTTAAAATAAGCTTACTGATCAATTAGAAAAGGGCCTAGCGCCCTTTTTTTGTCTCCGCGTAAGATTGTTACACTTTCGATAAATAGAAATACTGCAGGTCATTTCCCCATAGATAAATATATTTACGCTTTTTATCTTTACTGAAAACACATTTGCCGAACAAAATAAACCCAGCGCCTTCTACATCCGTCGGCTCATCAATATCAAAACGACTCAACAGCTGCTCGCGGTATTTAGATACAGGTAAACCAACACTACGATCTTCTGCCGGATTTAACCAGTTAAGTGTTTTATCCGCATGGGATATGGTGCCCCAGTACATTCTCGGCGCATTATTTTCGGTTGGCTGCGCATCTTTAATATTGACGAATAAATTTTTAGCACGCCATTTATGCTTTTCACTGGTATAGATCCATAGATCCGATGAAGCTAAAGAGCTGCCCCGCAATAAGCTGGTCAGCAGTTTAGCCAGCCCCTGCTTAGATACTTCAGGCAAATTATTTTCTTCATCTAAGCCTGCACTCTGCGGCTTTGCTTTATTACTTTTAGAGGATTGAACGGCTTTAGTTAAATACCTTTCCTGAACAGTGTGCCGCTCTTTTTGCGCTTCAAATTCCTCAGCCGGTTCTGTTTGAGAAGACTTTTTCCTGCTGATAACAGGTTTGCTGAAATCAATCAGCAGCGAATCCTGCTCGAGAATAATCTGCTCCACTTCAGCAAGCTGTTTCTCTTCTTCGCTTTTAGATGCGGAAGGATTGAATTCTTCACAGTCTTTTTCATGATAACGTGAACCAAAACAGGCCTGCTTGCCGTCTTTAGATGCTCTGCGGAAATACGCTTTCTGCTTACAAACCGGGCAGAGCAGCGAATAACGCAGCTTATCTATTTCTGTTTCCGGCAGAAGCTTAAACTCAAAAATAGAATAGATTTTCGGATGAGTCTTATCATAAGTACAAATTGCATCAAGCATACTAAGTCCGTTAATTAATAAACAAAAATCCGCTGGTTAATTTACAGCATCAGCAGCGGCAGCTCACAATGCGTTAAAAATTAGCATTACTTACTGGATAAAATCTATTTTGCCCTCTTTTACAGCAACCATAATATTCTTCCCCGTGGTTAAAGAGCCCGAGAGAATCCTCTGTGCTAATGAATTCTCTAATAACTGCTGAACAGCACGTTTTAACGGCCGCGCACCATATATAGGGTCGTACCCCGCTTCAACTAACAGGTCGATAGACTGATCGTTAAAAGTTAACTGGTAGTCACGTGCTTTAAGGCGTTTCTGCAGTGCATGCAGCTGAATAGTAGCAATCGATTTTATATGCCTTTGTCCAAGCGGGTGAAATACAACCGTTTCATCAATTCGGTTTAAAAATTCAGGTTTAAACTGCTGACCTAACACTTCTAATAGAGTTAACTTAATCTCTTCATAGCTGACCTTGTCAAAGGATTCATGGATTAAATCAGAGCCAATATTAGAGGTCATAATTATCACTGTATTACGAAAATCAACCGTTCTTCCCTGCCCGTCCGTTAAACGTCCGTCATCTAAGACCTGCAGTAAAATATTGAAAATATCCGGGTGTGCTTTTTCAACTTCATCCAGCAGAATCACTGAATAAGGTTTACGGCGTACTGCTTCGGTCAGATAACCGCCCTCTTCGTAGCCCACATATCCTGGAGGCGCTCCCACTAAACGTGCAACCGAGTGCTTTTCCATAAATTCAGACATATCAATACGCACCATATTATCTTCACTGTCAAACAGGAAGTTTGCTAAGGCTTTGCATGACTCCGTCTTACCCACTCCGGTTGGTCCTAAAAACAGAAACGAACCGATCGGTCTATCAGGATCACTTAAACCTGCGCGGCTGCGGCGGACCGCATTAGCAATGGCGTCAATCGCTTCGTTCTGTCCGATTACCCGGGAGTGCAGATGTTTTTCCATCTGCAGCAGTTTATCTCGTTCACCTTCAAGCATTTTCGCCACGGGAATACCCGTCCAGTGTGCAAGAATTTCAGCTATTTCATTTTCTGTAACACAGTGCTTTAGCAGAGTCATTTCCTGCATTTCGGCCTGCGTAGCAAGATCCAGCTGTTTTTCTAATTCGGGAATTTTCCCGTACTGCAGCTCTGACATACGCGTTAAATCGGCTGCGCGGCTGGCCACTTCAAGGTCTAAACGAGCCTGTTCAAGTGCCTGTTTAATATTCTGTGTGCCGGAAAGGGCCGCTTTTTCCGTTTTCCATACTTCATCCAGCACTTTATAAGCTTTATTTTTATCCTGCAGAGAACTTTCTAAGTCAGACAGGCGTTTGACACTGGCTTCGTCATTTTCGTTCTGCAGCGCTTTCTGCTCCAGCGTTAACTGAATAATCTTACGCTCTAATTTATCCAGCCCTTCCGGTTTAGAATCCATCTGCAGACGAATGCTTGATGCTGCTTCATCAATCAGATCTATCGCTTTATCGGGCAGCTGACGATCTGCAATATAGCGGTGTGACAGTGTGGCGGCGGCAACAATAGCAGGATCTGTAATTTCAACCTTATGGTGCAGTTCGTAACGCTCTTTTAAACCGCGTAAAATAGCGATGGTATCTTCAACTGTGGGCTCATCCACCTGCACTTTTTGAAAGCGGCGCTCAAGGGCCGCGTCTTTTTCAATATACAAACGGTATTCATCAAGTGTGGTTGCACCGACACAATGCAGCTCACCACGTGCTAAAGCCGGTTTTAACATATTGCCGGCATCCATCGCACCATCGCTTTTTCCGGCTCCAACCATAGTATGAAGTTCATCGATAAACAGGATAACCTGACCTTCTTCCTTGGCCAGTTCGGATAATACCGTTTTCAGGCGTTCTTCAAATTCACCGCGGTATTTTGCCCCGGCAATCAAAGAGCCCATATCCAGTGATAATACCCGTTTGTTTTTTAAACCTTCCGGCACTTCGCCATTGATAATCCGCTGCGCAAGGCCTTCTACAATGGCTGTTTTTCCTACACCGGGCTCGCCGATAATTACCGGATTGTTTTTGGTACGGCGCTGCAGAACCTGCACCATGCGCCGTACTTCGTCATCACGGCCGATAACAGGATCCAGCTTGCCCTGCTCTGCACGCTCGGTCAGATCTATTGTATATCGATCCAGGGCCTGTTCCTGACCCTCAGCATTCTGATCATCGACTTTCTGACCATCACGAATTTTTTCTATCGACTTCTCAACCTTCTGTTTACTTAAACCCAGCTGTTTTAAAATAGCCCCTAATGGGCCTTTGTCATCACAGGCGGCAACAAGAAACAGTTCGGAAGAGATAAATTTGTCTTTGGATTTCTGGGCGTATTTATCACAGAGATTAAACAAAATCCCCAGCTGCGCGGAAAGCTGAACATCCCCGCCGATCCCAGAAACTTTGGCAATTTTGTCTAATTCAGCGGAAAGCTGCGAACGCAGTAAATTAATATCAACTTCTAAATCAGCCAGTATCCGGCGAATGGAGCCGCTGTCTTGATTTAACAGTGCCAGCATCAGGTGAGTCGCTTCAATATACTGATGATCACGCCCGAGTGCTAATGACTGCGCATCGGAAATGGCTAATTGAAACTTACTGGTTAATTTATCTAAACGCATACTCAATCCCCCTAAATCACATACCTTTAGAAGATGGAGCTTTACATGGGAAATTTCAAGGATAAGGACTAGAAAATAGTGTGAAACGTGACTTTTCAGCTCATTTCTTAATATTTTCAAGCTCTTGTATTATATAACCAATTTACTTCAATATGCTGATTCATAGACTGGATATAAGCGTTAGTCAATCCAGATTAAACTTGCCATGCGCCCGGTGATACCGTCGCGGCGGTATGAGTAAAACAGATCTGCTTCAGTAAAAGTACAGTGTTCACTTGTACTTATTTCGGCAACATTGAGAGGTGCTAAACGCAGCTTAGCTAACAGTTGCAGATCCGCAAGCCAGCGCTCCTGATCGGCAGTAAAAGCCGATTCAGCAAGTTTATTCTGTGCTATAAATTCAGCGCGGACTTCATCACCTACCTGAAAAGCACTTCTGCCGATACACGGCCCTAACCACACTAATAATTCCGTAGAGTTGATATTTAACTCGGTGCAGATAGAGTGAATAGATTTTTCAATAATACCGTCACACAAACCGCGCCAGCCGGCATGAACAGCACAAACAAAACTGCCTTGTTTATCTGTAATTAATACAGGTAAGCAGTCCGCAGTCATCACAATGCAGGGCTGTTTCTTAAGCGTAGTCCAGCTGGCATCTGCTTCAGTCTCACTAGCAGTCTGTTGTTCAAGCCTGAGTAAGATAGTACTGTGAATCTGATTTAACCAGCATAAATCGTCAGGTAAAGCTAAATGCTCAGCTAACAAAACACGATTCTGCACTACCGCAGAGGAGATATCATTAACATGATCACCTAAATTCAACCCCTTATAGGGCCCCAGACTTCGACCACCGCTACGGGTAGTCGAAAATGCCTGAATATGCTGTGGTGCCGACCATTGCGGTTTGATTAAGTGCATTTCGGACAGTTTATTAACCACCGTGTTTAATCATATCTGCGCGTAATGCGGCGGCCAGCTCAGCCATATCATCGGGAAGCGGTGCATGCCATTCCATCATTTCGCCAGTAATCGGGTGCTCCAGACGAAGCATAGTTGCGTGTAACGCCTGACGTCTGAAGCCGCGCAGTGTTTCAGACAGAGCTTCGGAAGCACCTTTAGGCGGACGAGGACGACCGCCGTAAACCGGATCACCGGCAAGAACATGACCAATGTGCATCATATGTACACGAATCTGGTGAGTACGGCCAGTTTCCAGACGCAAACGTAAACGAGTGTGTGCACGGTATTTTTCAGACACACGGTAATGTGTTACCGCATGTTTACCGCCCGTTGCATTAACCGCCATTTTAGTACGGTGCACTTTATCTCGACCGATCGGCGCATCTACACGTCCACCAGCAGTAAAGCGGCCCATTGCAATCGCTTCGTATTCACGTGTAATTTCACGAGCCTGCAGGCTTGCAACCAGGTGCGTTTGTGCTGGTACCGTTTTAGCAACCACCATCAGTCCAGTTGTATCTTTATCCAGACGGTGCACAATGCCCGCTCTCGGCACTTCAACAATTTCCGGGTAATGATGCAGCAGGGCATTTAAAACCGTGCCGTCCGGATTACCGGCACCAGGGTGGACAACTAAACCAGCCGGTTTATTTATCACTAAAATATGTTCGTCTTCAAAGACGATATCTAATTTAATATTCTGCGCTTTAAAAACAACTTCATCTTCTAATACGGCATTTACATCAACCATTTGTCCTGTAAATACTTTTTCTCGAGGACGGGCAATTACTTCACCGTCAATTTTGACCATGTCAGCCAAAATCCATTCTTTGATACGCGTACGAGAATAATCAGGAAATAACGAGGCTAATGCCTGATCTAAACGAAACCCTAATTGTTCGTCAGTAACTTCTGCGCTGAGCTTTAACTCTTGACTCATATATTTATTCTCTTTTCCTGATTTCCAAGTGCTTTAGTTATGCACAACTGCATAAATAAGCTTAATTTAACTGTTTGCACTGTGATCTTGTCACATTTTATCTTTTTTAACTTTTCTTTTTTTAGTCTATAGAAGATACTGTGCTTTTATCTGCACTGGCATTATAACACTTATGAAAAAGATCCTCAGACTAATAACGACCTCTCTGTTTATTGTTTTAATCAGCTCGGGCTGCTCTTCCAAAAAAGCAGACAAACCAAAAGTTGATGATAAGCCTCCAGTAGAGCTTTATAAAGATGCTAAAGCTGCTTCAGAGTCGGCAAGTCATGAGAAAGCAATCGAAGTATTAGAAGCTTTAGACAGCCGCTACCCCTTTGGACCACATTCAGATCAAGTGCAGCTGGATCTTATTTATTCTTATTACAAGCGTGACGACACTGCACTAGCCCTTGCAAATATAGACCGTTTTATCCGTCTGAACCCGACTCATAAAGATCTTGATTACCTGTATTACATGCGCGGCTTAACACATATGGCCACAGATCAGCAGTTTTTCCAGAATTTATTCGGCATCGACCGCTTTAACCGCGATCCAAGCCATTCACAGCAGGCGTTTAAAGACTTTGCACACCTGATAAAATATTACCCGAACAGCCAGTATGCGGCCGATGCTCAACTACGCTTGGTTTTTCTTAAGGATCGTTTAGCACGTTATGAAATTGCAATTGCACAGTGGTATATCGAACGTGAAGCTTATATTGCTGCGATTAACCGCAGTAAAACCGTTTTAAATAATTACCCGGATACCGCTTCGGTTGAAACTGCCTTAGAGATTATGATCGAGGCTTATGATGTACTCGAGATTAAAGAGCCGAAAGATAATGCGATGACGGTATTAAAGCTAAACTTCCCTAAAAATAGAACCGTTAGACGCTATGAGCGCTGGAATAAAGAAGACTAGTCACTTTATTTAAAACATAAAAAAGGAGAGCTGAGCTCTCCTTTTTTATTATTCAGTATAATTTATACCGCTTCACCGTCTTCTTCACCGGTACGAATACGAATCACCCGTTCAACAGGCATTACAAATATCTTACCGTCACCAATCTTACCGGTTTGCGCCGTTCCCATAATAGCTTCAATACAACGGTCTACATCTTCTTTTTTTACAACCAGCTCGATTTTAACTTTTGGTAGAAAATCAACCATATATTCAGCACCACGGTATAACTCCGTATGCCCTTTCTGACGACCAAAACCTTTTACTTCAGATACAGTCATCCCTGTAATATCAATATCGGCAAGCGCTTCACGAACATCATCCATTTTAAACGGTTTAATAATTGCTTCTATTTTTTTCATCACGGTCTCTTTATGTTGTCTGCAAAAAAATATAAATAAGAATAAGTGCCTACTGTAATACGAATTAAGACAAATATACAGGCAGAAAATTGAAAAGAATATTACACTAATAGTTCGCATCTACTCCATCTTCAGGACGATAATATGTACCCAGTGAAGGGTTTCACTCTATTAGAACTTATCATTGTATTGATAATCAGCATGCTGCTGATTACTATCGGTATTCCTGGATTTCAGACATTAATTCAAAATAACCGCTTAACCAGTGTTGCGAATACGATTCAGCACCACCTGTTATTTGCCCGCAATCAGTCGTTCAGCCTGATTAATTACGTTACCGTTTGTCCGCTGGATGCAAACCAGGTGTGCACCAATAACTGGATAAATGGAATTGATGTGTTTACTGATGCTGATCAGGATTATTTAGTTAATAATAATGATGTGCTGCTAAAAACAGGGGAGCCGTTTAATGCTAATGATCAGCTGGTTTTTCCTAGAAAAAATGTAACTTTTACACCGGACGGGCAGATCACCGGCTCTTCAGGAAATTTTCGTTACTGCACAGGCGAACAGAAGATTGGTGTCCAGGTCGCTTACAGCGGACGGGCTAAAGTTATTGACGGCAGTGAATTCACTAATTGTGACTAATAAGCGTCTCAATCAACTTGTCCGGCTAATTGAAACACTTAAATATATTAAACAGCTAAAAAGGAGTTGCGGCTTCTAACTCTTTAGCCTGACGATTTTTGAAGCTTTTACCTGCCTCTACACATTCATAGACTGATTTTATCTTTAAAAATGAAACGCCGTCCTGCTGAAATACCTTTTCTCCAACCAGGTCATTCACAAACTCCTGCTGTGTTTGTTCGCTGTAGACAAACTGGTGCACAACGCTGCTTTTATCTTCAAGCTGTAAATAACACTTGAGATGCCTGCGCTGCACATCCTTATTATCAGCAGATAAAGAAGGCGAAAATATCAAACCAGCAAGTATCATTATTAAAAATTTCTGTTTCATTTTAACCTCCTGTTAAACACATTATTTTCACTGAGCATTTCCCTTGCTCCTTAAGCTTATTAATATCTAATTCCAGCAGTTTGTGCCGTTGGCGTTAGTTGCTGTTTTTGTAAGCTCATGGTTAATAGCTAAGAAGGCACAATCAGTATCACCTGCCTGCTGGTTTTTTGGCGTGGCGGTTAAGGTAAAGTCAACCGTCGCTTTTGATGAGCTGGTTTCAATCTCATAATACTTATTTTCAGTAAGGAGCTTGTCTGGCCCATCTCCTAACAAGGCATTTAAACCGGAAGCATATTTATGATGATCCAGGTAATACATCTCCTGACGATTGGCTAAATCAATCAGCTTGGCCTGCGCTTCACTGCGCCTGCTATCCTGCACGTAACTTACGTAACTCGGGTAAGCCACACCAACCAGTATGCCCAGAATTGCTATGGTCACTAATAGTTCAATTAAGGTAAATCCATTTTTCTTCATCACTGTCTCTTCTTAATTAATTATGTTCTGCTATTTTTCTTTAAAATAGCTGTAAATTCTCCTAGGCATCATATCGGTATTTGTATCAACAGTGCCAGTGAAAACTTTCTCTTCTTCTTGAGTTTCTTCATTAAACACTGTTATTTCATCACCTTGGCCAACACCCAGCAGGCGGATCACACTGTCTTCCTGTTCATCTTCACCGGCATGAATTACCAGCGAATCAGGCACACGAGAGCCGATATCTTTTTTCGCTACAGCCACTCCCTGCTCATTGCTGAACCTTTTCTCGCCAGAATGTAAATCAACGGCATATAACCAGCCAGTACCTAAGTCCCCTACCCCGCAGCCGATATTTACCGTTGAATTAGGTACAAAGGAGGTGAAGTAAACCGTGCCTTCTAATACAGCGGCCTGGCCCAGAGATTTCTCTCCAGCTGAAGTTAACTGATACTTCCAGCCTTTATAGCCGCTCATATCAGCAAAAACATTAAGGATCTGCGAACCGTCGTAGCTTCCAACAGGATCATCAGTAATATCAAAAAGCTGAGAATTTAAAATTGACGTTGGTTTATCGGGAAAACCTGTAACGCCGAATAAAGTAGGATTAATATTATAATCACGCACAGAGAAGAAACTGTCATCTACATCAGTACTAGATGCAGGGTGAGCTCTATCGCCCGAACCAAGCAGTATACCGTCATAGGGAACCTTGCTGTAAGTGAAAACGCCCTCATCACTTTTGGTTACATGATTTTCATAAGTACGCACAACAACAGGAGTAACGAAAAAACGCCGGTCTGTACTTGCCGTATCACCGCCCAGGACCGCCAGTTTAATAGTGGACCACTTACTGGTATCCGTTCCCGCAAAGTCCATACGCCATAGATTTCCCCCGGTATCTCCGGTATACAAGCGGTCAATATAACCATCACCATCTCCGTCTAACAAGCTGACCTGGCTGGGAATGCTGTCGCGAATACAGTGTTTATCATCTTCCGCACAGCTGGAACCGTCAACCGACCAGATTTTTTCTCCGCTTACAGCATTAACAATATACACAGCGCGGCCGCTTACATCATTACAGGTTTCACTATCAGAGGGTATACAGGTATCTTTATTGGTATCGTAACCGCCGCCAAATACTAAACCGGGCTCAACCTTTTCTTCACTTCCCACTTTATAAGCAAAAGTACCAATGCTCGGCATCGACCAGGTTTGTGCCAGCTCAGAGAAACCAGAAGTGGCGGCATCAATTTTCCAGGCAAGTTTAGGCACATCATGATTAGTAATATCTACGGCATAATAACTGCCGCCGCCGCGGCGCATACCAACGATTGCAATAATTTTCTGCAGCGAGCCAGAGTCATAAATTTTAATAGCAATGGGTGACAGATCCATTCCATACTGGTGTTCGCTTGAAGCAGGCGCATCGCGCAGCGATAAGCCGAATGGTAATAATTCCGCAGGAATAAACGCCCAGTTTTCTGTGATGGTATCATCCGTCTGATCCAGTTCATCATTAGTATTGTCAGTAAACATATGTAAGAAACCGGCATTGGTTCCCACCAGCAGACGAACTACCTGCTTGCCGTTTTCGATATAGGTAATAGCAAGCGGTTTCGAGTGCAGCGGATCTGCAAATATATCGCTGCGGTAATCAGTCACTGAGCTGTCGCCATTGTCATCATCGACATCCAGACCTGTTAACCAGTTTAATGACCCCGTTAAATCACTTTCAGCAATACTTAATTCTGAAGCAACTTCAGCGGCGGTTGTGACTCCGTAATAAGCTTTTAGATTATCCAGGGTCGGCGCTTTTAATGTATCAGCGTTGATATTGCTTAATATAGTGCGGGAAGTTACCTCAGCAAGCATAGCGGCAACACCGCCTTCGGAAACAGCATTACCATCCTCAATCTCATCAGCAGCGCCCCAGTAGGTAGAAGCATTGTCTTTAATATTACCGTCCGAATTAATAGCGGCCGCACCAAAGCGGTCCACTAATATACCCGATGCATTCATAGTTAATTTTTTAATATTTCCCTGCCAGACGGGTAAATTGCTCGGCATAAACATAGAGTAATAAACGGAATCTAAACTACGGGTTCTATCGAAATTATTATTTGCAATCGCAGGCGAAGATAAACTGGAAGAGCTGTTTAAAATATCCAGAATAGTTGCCTGAAACGCCTTTTGCAGTGCGGTAGAGCTAGTGGCGGGATAATACTCACCGCCCCCCCTTTCTGCAGTTTCTCTTAACAGTCTACCAGCAGCATCAACCGCACTCTGACCAAAACCAATGGTATAAGTGGTAATATGCTGTGCACCGTTATCCGCATCGTCGTCGATATCAAAATTATTCATCCACTCCGACAACGTCGGCATATAACTGTTTTCTATTGATCCATTTCCAGTCAGGGTATTAATTAAGCTGTTGGCGGCCCCGTCATTGGTAGGTTCACCATCGGTCATTAATATAATGTAGGCTCTTTCCTGGCAGGCTTTAAAAGGTGATATATAAACACTGCTCTCTTCTGCTGAGGTATCCCGTGCAGGTGTTGAATATGAATCATCATTGCCGTAATAAACCCCCTTACCGGCATAATAACGGTAAGCTTCATACAGGCTTTCACAAAGAGGTGTCCAGCCGTCAGCATTTAAATTTAAAACTTGATTAATAAGCGTCTGCGTTTGCGCTGCATCACGTGTTTTTACTTTACTAATAATCCGTCCGCCATTCTTGTCATCACTGCTGTTGCCGCTGTTACGATTAAACACTTCCAAGCCGAAATCAACGGAAGGCGTACTTTCAATTAAACTTTCAATCGCTTCTTTAGCAATTAATAAACGGCTTTTACTGACGACACCAACCGTGTTATACCAATAGATATAGTTGGCTGAAAACAGGGTTACCGCATCACTACCGGAAAACACATTGTTAACCGTTGAAATATAAGGACCTGAACGGCCGTCTTTCGGAAAACCTGGATTTGTTGGAGTTGCCGGGTTGGCTGGTTCCGCATTTAATACGTCCTCTTTACACTCAAAATAAGTACCGCTATTACCTGACAAGGTTTTCCAGCGGGAACGTGAGCTTCTGCGCTTATTCGGGACCCAGCGTCTGACATTACCGTTATATAATCCTGCAGAGCTAAGCAGCGCTAAAGATGCCTGACAATTATTCTTTGTGGTTAAAAAATACTGACTGCTGCCTGTGCCCGGGGTATCACCACCTTCCCGCGTCCAGTAAATTTTATTAGCATTGCTGCCGGCGCCGTAATCACGCGCCGGATCATAAGCTTCCTTAATTACCTCTTCGGAGCTTCTCATACTGCCCGAAGTATCAAAAATAATAAGCACCTGCGGACGTATACCGTTCTGCGCACTGACATCTGAAACAAATAGTTCTGTATCATCGGCTAAGAGGATCGAACAAAATGAACATAAGATCCCGATTAATAATCGTTTAATTAACATAATTTATTACTCCATCTGCCTTATACGACAACTATCCTTTGTCTATCGACATCATTTTCTAGATGCTTATTTATAACTTTATATAACTAGGCTGCGCGTTATCCAGCAGCCCGGTTATTCCACAATAATCGGCTGTTCGACTCCAACTCCCAGCTCATTAGCAGCCCATTTAGAGCCGTCAGCTCTTTCTCTTCCGTAACGGTGTATAAAGCTGACCTCTAAGTATTTACACTTAAAATTACTGCCGCTCGCCTTCATTCTGCGCTTACAGTTAATCTCTCCGTTTAAATCCACTGTAGCGTTCACTTCATCGGAACTGAACGTAGTTTCCTTTGTCGCCTGAGCAAATGACTGCGCACTGCTGGAGCGGTGCAGAATATCCATCACAGCATTATTTAATAAAATATTCGACTCTCCCTGCATAACCCGCGCATCTGTCATTTTTAAACTAAGAAAAGTATTACTCATCACTAATACACCTAATACCAGCAGTAAAGGTAATATCAGCATAGCGATAAACAGAGCTATGCCTTTTTGTTTATGTAAACTAGTCATCAACTGATACCACGCTGTTTTGAAAAATTATAACGGTTGAAGCAATTTCTCGTTTATAACCGTCACCTGGGGCAATGAAAGGGTAATCACCAAGCTGATAGGTGCTGTTGTTTATATAATTAGGTGTTGTTTCTAAGGATCTGACTAATAAAGATATTTTCATACCTATCACCCGCCCTGTATCCCAGTCATTAGGCGTCACCAGTGAAGCTGGGACAAATGAATGCACCGCCCCGTCTCTGTCACTGGCTATCAGCTCATCCAGAGCAAACATAAACTGCATGTTTTCAATTCCCTCTACAAGCACCTCTTCACGCACCATCTTATCTTTTTCAAGGCTCAAACGGCGCAGACGAGGGATGCCGTCTTCACTGTCTAAATAATAAACATGATGAATATAACGCCATACAGGGCTAACTGTAGAGTTGGTTAACGCACTGGCATCTCCCTGGTAAACCGTCAAACTGGTTGTATCAATATCAAGATAATAACGCTTGGCAATATAACCACTGGTTTGTGACTGCCCCATAACACGTTTCATGGAAATATAATCACTGCCGGCTATAAGACTGGTATCACTGTCCCCGTCATCAAGACAGTCCATCTGCAGGCTGCCGATGGAAGCAGGAACTGTTGCAGCCCATAGAGCACGATATTTATTTGCAGAAGGAAATGAACCGCTCGAAATGTCATCCAGACAATCTAAGCTGGATGCAATAGAAGCACCGTTAAGATCCCACAAGCTCTTATTTTCGCCGGTTGCCTGTGAAAAAAAGTAAGCTTGTTTTAAATCACGAGTTAACAGCTGCAGAGCAAAGGAGGCATTTTCCTGGCGCTCCCCTCCGCCTACAGCTTCGGAGGTTGCCCGCTGACTAGATATAAAAACACTTAATAATCCGGCTGTTAAAAACAGAGCCAGCATGATCGCAATCATCCATTCAACAATCGAAAATCCATGCTGCTTAGTTTTAAAATGCCCATGGAAGTTAATCATGATGATTTACTTATTTTGCTTTGAGCTGTTAACTGGCGGCGGGAGGAAGAAGCTGTACCGCACTTAGCAAATATGCTCAGTGCATCAGCATCAGAGGCTGCATCTTTGCTTTTTATTGTTGAATACCAGCTTAAAACAATCTGACTTACGATTAAATTATCCTCTTCTGTCACTTCTATACATGCGTCCGCATCAATCAGACCATGTTCAGCGGTGCTGCTGTCGATTTCTGCGCCAAGAAACTTCTGCTTCCATTCATAAAGATCATTGTTTTTTATATCTGCACCGCTGCAGTCAATAAAAGCCCCGCCGGAGCCAACACAGCTCGGTACAGATAATTCAGCATCCATTAAACTGGCTACGGCATAATTATTACCATCTTCCTGAAGCCACACACGATTCAGCTGCATACGTTCGCTGATATCGGTAATGAGTGAATTGGCAAGAGTGCGCTGCTGAATTTCTATATTGGATTTAACGGCAGTGGACTGCATACCGGCAAGGCCTAACAAGCCCAGAGCAAGAATAAAGCTGGTGATCATAATTTCAATTAAACTAAAACCATGCATTTTCATAAACCAGTCCATTGCTGAATAAAATAAACACTCCCAGAAAATAAGTATAGCCCCTACTGGAGAGTTGAAATCAACAAAAGAATAAACTGGCGTAAAGAAAGGCATAAAGCGCATAAAAGAGTAGAGATTGACTCTGGTAAATAATCGCCTTTTTCAGAAAAATAGTTACAACGAAAATAAACACATGCTATTCAAATGGTTACGAATTTGAGCCTGTTTTTTATAAAACATGAAAAATAAAGATATTTTTTCCTTTTTAATGTGTAGTTGTTAGCAAATATAACCTTCAGCGTAAGCTAGCTTGAATAAAAGATTTAAAATAGAAATTTCATTAATAAAGCATGCTTTGAATCATCAAAAAATGCATTTAATAAAAGAAAAGAGTGAATCATTACAATATAATAGCGCTTGAATTTATTAGCTCATGGAGAAGAGATGCGTTCAAGTAAAGGTTTTACATTATTAGAAGTCTTGATAGTCATTGCCATTATCAGCATAGTTATCGCTATTGCCCTGCCCAGCATGCAGGCGTCAACACAGAGAAATCGTGTAGATACTGCAATCGCACAGATACAAAAAAATCTGACTTTTGCCCGCAACCATTCACAGAACTATCTTAAATATGTAACAGTCTGTCCTCTGAATAATGCCAATAAATGCACATCGGACTGGAAAATCGGACTGGATATTTTTATTGATGCCGACAAAAACTTAGAGTTCAACGGCGATGATGATGATATAAAACTGAAATCAGGACTGCCCTTTAATGCTCAAGATACAATTGTTTTTACCTCCCCTTTAACAGCTTTAACTTTTAGACCAGACGGACAAGCCACAGTATCAGCAGCACCTGGAACAGAAATATTATTTCGTTACTGCAGCGGTGAACAGCGAAGTGGGCTAAAGGTAGAAAACAGTGGTATTACAAGTATTGTTGAGGCAGCAAACTGCAGCTGATTTATAACTCAAAGCACTTAAAAAATTGTCTTTTCAAGTGCTTTAAAGCAGAAATAAACAGCAGTTAAACTGTCTTAAATAAGGTTAAAATGGCGTGATCTTTTCTAACCTCATTGCTTTTCTATTCCTAAAGTCTGCTTTGGCATCAACACACTCAACAACTTTTTCAACCCTCAAAAAACTAACACCGTCCTCAAGAAAAAATTTACTCCCTTTAATGTTTTCAATAAAAGTCTCCTTATCTTCTTTTTGATAAACAAACCCTCTAACATGATAACTCTTGTCCTCCAGCTGCACATAACACTTCAAGTATTTCCTTGGTGCCTGTTCCTGCTCATTTATAGGTGAAGGGAGCTTTTGGGGCATCTGCTGCTGCTGCGCATTTACCGGGAAAGCCCCCCCAAAAAAACACAGTAACAAGATAGTTAATAATCCTTTATTCATTTCAAATCCTTAGCAGCTTAATATTGATCACATTACGATACTCATTTATATTTTTCTACACCACAACCTATTCCCACAGTGGTTCTTCGAAGTAACTATAAATGCGCCTCGGCATCATATTGGTATTGGTATCAATCGTCCCAGAGTTAATCGTTTCACTTTCATCTTCGGGCGTACTTGCATCATCAACAATAGTAATTTCATCGCCCTGTCCAACCCCTAATAAACGGATCACATTATTCCCGACTTCATTAACACCGGAATGAATCACCAGTGCATCAGGAATTCGTGCTCCTATCGCCATTTTCTCCTGTGTCACACCATCTTTCTGCAGCTGGTTTGCACCGGAATGAATATTAACCGCATATAACCAGCCTTGACCAAAATTACTATTACCACAGGTAGTTGGTAAAGAATTTGGCGTAAAAGAGGTAAAATATATAGTTCCGTTGAGCAGAGAAGCTTTACCCAATGATTTTTCACCACTATTTTGATTAAATATATACTGCCATCCAGACGATTCTCCAATCGTCACCGCCTGTGTTGAGTCCCCCCTTAACTCGTGTAAAGCATCAGCCTTGATAGGTGTTGGCTTGGTGTCATCTTCAAACAGAGTAGGAGATATCTTATAATCATGAAGAAGATAAAATGCGTTGACCGTGGTTTTATTGCTAACCGGCTTAGCTCTATCACCTGATCCCATTAAAACTCCATCATAGGGGATATTAGTGCCTTTGTAAGTGCGAGCAATAACCGGCGCAGTAAAAAAACGTCGATCCGTTTCTGAAGTATCACCGCCTAACTCTGCCAGTTTTATATTTGTCCATTTACTCGTATCCGTTCCGACAAGGTCTGCCCGCCATACGTTACCCCCTGTATCACCGGCATAAATTCTGTCGATATTTTCATCACCGTCACTATCCATTACGGCAACCTCTGCCGGAATGCTGTCCTGTAAACTACTGTCATGTAAACAATGCTTGTCACCTGTAGGACAACTTCCTCCTACTAGAGACCAGACTCTATCTCCCGTAAGGGCATTAACAATATATATTGCCCTTCCTCTGCTGTCGTTACACGTTTCAATGCTATTTCCATCATCATTAGAGGAAGGAGTACAACTGTCTTTATTGGTGTCATAACCACCACCAAAAACAATAACAGGGGCAGTTTTCGTCTGTGTTCCATCTTTATAGGTTAATTTTCCAGAAACCGGCACAGACCATGTTTGTCCCAGCTCTTCAAAGCCGGATGTTGCAGTAACTCCCGTGGCCTGACCATTTATCTGCCACATAAAGCTGGGGGTCGCAGGGTTAGTAATATCCAAAGCATAATAACTTGAACCGCCTCGACGCATACCGACCACAGCAATTCTTTTCTCAAGAGCTCCATCTGCATCATATGTTTTTATCACCATAGGAGGAGAATCCATCCCATAGCTATGCTTGGCACCTGAAGTTGGTGCCGCATTTTTTAAAGCAATACCGTATTTTAATAATTGTTCAGGTATAAATGCCCAGTTTTCAGAAACCGTCTCACCTTCATCGGTAAACATATGCAGGAAACCGGCGTTAGTGCCAACCAATAAGCTGACAACTTCTTTATCTGGCTTATTAATTTCTTTCTTAATATAAGGAATTGCCAGAGGAGATGAATGCAGCGGATCAGAAAAAATATCATTACGATAATCATCTGTTGCACCGTCCTTATCAACATCAAGAACATCTTTCCCTAACAGCCAGTTGAGCGTTTCATCCAATTTATCTTCAGCAACAGCCAGCTCAGCAGCTAAGGCTGTAGATTTTTCTGCGTCTGTTCCGGTTAATTTATAATGGCTTACTAAGTTACTTTTTGAAGGCTCGCTCAAGGTAGCGACTGCCCCGCTGATATTACTTAAAATTGTCCGAGATGTGACCGTGCTAAGCATCGCTGTTACACCGCCCTGCTCAACTTTATCTCCATCAGAGATATTTCCCCAATAGGTCGAAGCATTGGTTTTAATATTACCATCGGCACCTATTGCAGCTTTATTATTCTTATCTCTGAGCACGCCTTTATTATCAAGCTTTAATTTTTTTATATTTCCCTGCCAGACCGGTTTATTGGTTGGTAAGAACATGGAAAAATAAATTGAATCCAGACTTCTGGTTTTGTCAAAGTTACTATTAGCAACCGCCGGAGAAGTAAGGCCCGAACTAGTGTTCAAAATCGTTAATATTGTCTCATCAAATGCGCTTTGCAGCTCAGAAGCACTTTTAGCAGGAAAGTATTTCCCTCCCCCTTGTTTTGCTGTTTCTGTTAATAACGTACCGGCACTATCAATTGCAGCCTGGCCAAAACCTATGGTATATGTGGTGATATTCTGCGCCCCGTTCAGAGAACTAACATCGTCATTATTCATCCACTTAGCCAAGGCTGGCATATAGCTTACTAAATCTCTATTGCGGCTATCTTGTCCATAAATAAAGCCCTCTGCAACACCTGCTAGCGTTTGAATCTCATCATCTGCATCTGCATCTTCATTCGGCTGCCCGTCGGTCATCAAAATAATAGAAGCGCTTTCCTGACATTCTTGAAATGGAGAGTTATAAACACCACTTGTTTCTGCTGACGAATCTTTGCCAGGTATGTCATTAGAGGCTAAATTTTTAGCATACTTGACAGAATTACCTGAATAATACAAATAAGACTCATACATAGTTTGAGTAAGAGGTGTAGCTGTATCCCCTATTAATCCGTCGATTAAAGCCGTAAACGACTCTATTGTTTCCTTTGTTGTTTCCTCATTTGCGTCCTCATTTTTTTTGTTCTGCTCAGCGCTGTATCTTTTCTGAACCTTACTGGCAATACGTCCGCCTCGGCCATGGTTAAAAATAGCAAGGCCAAAATCAACCGACGGTGTACCTTTAACCAAGCCTGTAATCGCTTCTTTAGCTATCGCTAAACGGCTTCTTCTTACCTCCTTTTCGTATTGATTCCAGTAAGCATAATCCGCAGAATATAAGGTAGCAGCACTATCATTTCCGAATAAATAGTTCTTTTGATTCGAATAAACTTGTGATGAATTTTTAGGATAACCATCTTTCCAATATTTATTCTCTGTTATGCTGTTAAGCACATCATCCTTACAATCAACAACACTTCCTCCCCCATATGCAAGACTGTACCACCGGTTATAGCCCCTTCCATAGAAAGCAACTAAATTACCACTGTATTTACCTGTATTAGTAAGCGGGCCCTCTGACGACTTACAATTATTAATGCTCCCCGAAAAACGGTAATCACGATTGTTAAAAGGCGGAATCCACCCTTTCCAACTTTCCAATCCGTAATAAATATCCGTTGAATCAGTATAATTTATCTTAGGATCAAAGGGAACTTTTGAAACTTCATTAGACTTCATACTGCCGGAGTTATCAAAAATAATTAAAACCTGAGGACGAATCGTCTTTTCACCAGATAGATCCGCAATAAACAGCTCAGTATCATCTGCCTGCACTGTACTGCTTAAGAAAAAAAAACTTGCTATAAGCACTCTATATAACATTGATATAATCCTTTATCCTGCTAAAACTTAATTTTTTCGTATAATCAAACTGCATTCTTATATACACAGTAGTAAATTCCATATACCTGCTAATGGGCAATATAGGGCTGTTCAACACCAACCCCCATCGCATTGCTTCCCCAATGAGTCTCATCTGCTCTTTCCCGACCGAATTTATGGACAAACTTAACTTCTAAATAGAGGCATTGAAAATCATTACCGCTGGCATTTTTGCTCCGTTTACAGGTTTTCCCAGTTTCATATTTTACTGGTGCAGTGTCATCTTTTACCGTTACCGTACCAACAGCATCGGAAAAACGTGCAGAAGAGAACTCTGCACCTGTTGTTGCAAGTGCAAAGGAGGCGGGGCTTTTAATTGATGCAAACATATCAGCCGCTGCAGCCGTTAATTTGATATTAGACTCATTGCGCACCACCCTTGCATCCACCATCTTCAAATCTACAGATGAATTCTCAACAAGCATCAGCCCAAGAACAACAAGCATAGGCAGGGTTATTAATACAAAAAAGAGTACCGCTCCCTTTTGTTTTTGAATATTAATCATTAATTAGAACTCATGTTATTAGAGAACATTAAAACACGCGACACCACTTCTCTTTTATAAGCATCGCCGCCGGCCGGGTGAGAAAAGCTACCAAGCTGATAAGTTTCATTATCCTTTCGGCCTGCTATTTTTTCTTTGGAACGTACCAGTAAAAATATTTTTATGCCCACTACACGCCCTGAATCCCAGTCATCGCTTGTAACCGCAGTACTGTTCACGAAATCATGGGCTGCACCGTCACGCAGCGCAACAGACAATTTATCCAGTGCAAACATAAACTTCATGTTTTCAATGCCTTCAGCTATGATTTCATCTGCGACCATCTTGCCCTTCTGGAGATTTATTCGACGCAGACGAGGCATATCACCAACACGATCCAAGTAGTAAACATGATGGATATACTCCCATAAATGCTTATTTGTCGTCACATCCTTGCCTAAATAGGCCTGTATTCCTAATGGTGTTATTGACAGGTAATAACGATCGTCCTGATGAGGCGCGGTCTGATCTAAACCACGAGCCCGCTTTATAGAGATATAATCACTGTTGTCTACTAACTCCGTTTCCGTATCAGTATCTTTGATGCAAGTCATTGTTGGAGTAGCACCGCTGACAGTATCTGCCCACAAGGCTCGATAATTACCAGAGGCAGGAAAAGAACCATTAGATTCCTTATCAACACAATCATCAGTTATTGCAGGAAACGCAGGGGGGGTTAACCATAAACCGTTATTTTCCCCGGAAGCCTCTGCAAAAAAATAACTCTGCTTTAAATCCTGGCTTAGCGCCTGCAGAGCAAAAGCAGCATTTTCCTGTCGGTTACTGGCAGAAATTGTTTCTTTGGTGAGCGCTTTAGTGGCAACAAAGACACTCAGGATACCGCCCACTAAAAACAATGAAACAACCAGCACCACCATCAACTCAACAATGGTATAGCCTTTCTGTTTAATATGTAGGGAGTGAGCTCTATTGACTTGTAAATAAGTGAAATTACAAAGAGCTGTCATTATGCATTACCAATATAATACTTTGTACTAACCTGACGGCGCTTAGGGCTGTGAATGCCACATGCCTTTACCTCTGCCGGATCTGCTTGTTCCTTCCAAGTGATGGTAATATCAACAATACCATTTCCAACATCGAGAATGCATGCATCGGCATCGATCAAGCCCTGAGTAGAGCCTGCAACATGGGCAGTGTCCAGTTTCTGCTTCCATTCAAATAGATCGTTAGCCTTTATATCAGCGCCGTCACAATCACTCACAGCCCCATCTTTAGCACAATCCGGCTGCACATAGGTCTTACCTTTAACACTGCTGACAATGTAATTATTGGCACTTTTTGATAACCAGGTCCTGTTCATCTGCATACGTTCGGTAATATCAACCAGTAACGAGTCTGCAAGCGCACGCTGCTCTACTTCAACGAGTGATTTAATGGCAACAGACTGCATGCCGGCCAAACTTAAACAGCCGATAGCAAAAATAAAGCAGCTGACCATTATTTCAATCAGGCTGAATCCCTTTTCTTTCATAAAACATCCTTGTCCATCAATAATTATTGACAGCGAAATTTAATATAAATCTGTAAATACAGGTTAAATTGGTACTGATAAAAACAGAAACGAGATGCGGATGAAAAATCCTTTTCACATCACGGTCAAACAGTAGATGACAAATATATTCGATTTTTATCAGATATAAAACCAATAATATCGAGTAACTTATCTAATTTTTATGTTACACATCATACTTTACTTAATTAGCGGCGAAAAAACGAGCGCTTTCTTTGTGGGTAATTACAAAGCATAGAATAACAGCGGAATACTTAATCGCTCAATGACAGCTGAAGAAGTTAATAATAACTTGTTCAACTCATTATAACCCGCAGCAGCAGTTTGTTATCTAACTAACTGATTAATTTAATAGATATTGAAATATAAAAAGAAGCATCGACACATCCTATTACGACCGCTGGACAAGAATAATATTGGTAAAAGAACAGGGGGGAATAAGAGGGAAAATATTTTCAGCTAAAACAACAAGATAACTAAATTTATTTTTACGGGCGTTTGTAACACATTGAATCATATTAAAAGGGGCTTACTCAGCACAGTGAATAAGCCTCCTCCAGCATATGTTTATTTAAAAAATTGATATAAAATTTTCACGCGGTTATTTATCAGATCTTCTATAAATAAACGTCTGTTTCTTATATTGTTTTTAGTCGAGCTGCTTAACACGCAGTTCCGCCGGCACTTCAAAAACGGTATTTTCTTCTACACCAGGGTTCTCAATAACTAAACTTCCTCCCAGTTCTTTGAGCTTATCAACCACAGCCTGAACTAATACCTCCGGGGCAGATGCTCCAGCTGTCACCCCGACAGTATTTACATTTTCAAACCAGCCGGAATGAATATCTTTATCGCTGTCAATAAGATAAGCATTAACACCAACGCAGCTGGCTTTTTCACGCAGACGGTTTGAGTTTGATGAGTTAGTTGAACCGACCACTAAAACAAGATCCGCTTTTTGCGCCAGATCTTTTACTGAGTCCTGGCGGTTCTGTGTTGCATAACAGATATCATCTTTACGCGGCCCTTCAATCTCCGGGAATTTCTCACGCAGTGCACTGATAATGCTCGCAGTATCATCAACAGACAAAGTGGTCTGTGAGCTGTAACAGAGACTTTTCGCATTTTTAACCTGCAGTTCTACCACGTCCTCAGGTGACTCAACCAG
The DNA here is from genome assembly GCF_000428725.1 of Psychromonas aquimarina ATCC BAA-1526. Lineage (GTDB taxonomy): Bacteria > Pseudomonadota > Gammaproteobacteria > Enterobacterales > Psychromonadaceae > Psychromonas > Psychromonas aquimarina. The sequence goes on along the minus strand of NZ_AUAM01000030.1, from coordinate 22,056 downwards.
ATAAATACCACCAGCCGGATTATCATACTGACCCATAGTACCGATCACTTCCGGGTGGCCGTGATGGCCGATCAGAATACACTCCTGGCCGCGGCGACTTGCGCGCGTCACTTCCATATGCACCTTAGTTACTAACGGGCAGGTTGCATCAAAAACTTTTAATTCACGGCGCTTAGCTTCATTACGTACAGCCTGCGAAACGCCATGAGCACTGAAAATAACAATCTGATCATCGGGTACATCATCCAGCTCTTCCACAAAAACAGCACCACGAGCCTCTAAGCCGTCTACTACATACTGGTTATGCACTACCTCATGGCGAACATAAATCGGCGGCGTAAACAGATCTAAAGCACGCTCGACGATTGAAATCGCACGGTGTACTCCAGCACAAAAACCGCGCGGGTTAGCTAAAATTATTTGCATGGGTAACCTCTAAATTAAATACAGCTGTACGCTTTAGTTTAAAACTTCTAATACGTCGACTTCAAATGTTAATGTTTGTCCGGATAACGGGTGGTTAAAGTCCACCGTTACACTATCGGCAATAACTTCGCGGATAATACCGGGAATTTCACTGCCGTCCGGCTGAGTAAAACTGATAATCGTACCAACTTCTGCCGGCACATCACTGCTGAATTTGCTTAGTTCCAGATGATGGATATTATCCGGGTTAGGCAGACCAAATGCAGACTCCGGTGCAAGTGTAAACGTCTCGCTCTGACCTTCACTTAAGCCGACTAGACACTCTTCAAAACCAGGCGTTAAACTGCCGTCACCCATCACAAATTTTGCCGGTTTATTATCAACCTTAGTGCTGTCAACAGCCGAGCCGTCGGCTAGACGAATTGAGAAGTGCATCAGCACTTCACTGTTTTCTTTAATCGAACGGCTTTTAATCTCACTCATTTTCCTGCCCCTTATTCTCTGTCTCTGCTTTTGTTTCTGGAACAAAAATGGATTCTAAGATAATCATGGCTGCACCGATAAAAATTGCGATATCTGCAACATTAAAAGTCGGCCAGCGATAAAAGCCTAAATCAAAATCTAAGAAATCAACAACATAACCAAACATCAAGCGGTCCATTACATTACCGATCGCACCCGATAAAATCAGTGCATAAGCAATATTTGTCCAGCGCTGCATATGGCTGTTTTTTTTCAGCGAATAAATTAAGAATGCTGAAACAACAAAAGCAATAGTCGTAAACAGATACTTCTGCCAGCCGCCTGCATCACCTAAAAAGCTGAAAGCCGCCCCGTAATTTCGGGCATAAGTAAAATTAAAAAACGACAGCACTTGATAGGATTCATGTAAATCTAACGCCTGTACTGTCCAGTATTTCGTAACCTGATCCAGGATCAGCATAACAGCTGAAAGCCATAACCAGCGCAGTCCCGATTTTTCTATTATCTCAGTCATTTTTTATCTCAGTTAAATCAGCTAAAAAAAACGCCTTAAAAATTAAGGCGTTAATATCAGATAATGCAGGAAGTCGTTAATTACGCAAATTTACGTACTTCACCGGCACCGTCAATATTTGTTACACAACGGCCGCATAAATCCGGATGAGCTTCATGTTTGCCGACTTCTTCATTATGGTGCCAGCAGCGGTCACACTTCTCAGCGGCACTTTTAGCAACAGCAACAGATAAACCTGTCACTTCAGTTTCAACGGCGCTGTCAGGAGCATCTGCTAACGGCTTAATTTCAGCTTTAGAAGTGATTAATACAAAACGCAGTTCATCTTCCAGGCTGGTTAATAAAGCTGTCAGTTCAGGTGAAGCATAAAGTGTTACCTCAGCTTCGAGACCGCCGCCGATTACGTTTTCTTTACGTGCCAGCTCTAACGCTTTATTTACTTCTGCACGTACAGAAATCAGATTTGCCCAGGCATCGTTACTTAAAACTTCATGGTCAGAAAGGCCGAATAAACCATCATACCAGACATCGGTGAAAACAAACTCATCACGTTCGCCCGGCATACGTCCCCAGATCTCATCAGCAGTGAAGCTTAAGATCGGCGCCATTAAGCGAACCAGCGCTTCAGCAATATGATACAGCGCAGTCTGACAGCTGCGGCGTGCGTTGCTGTCAGTTTTCGCTGTGTACTGGCGGTCCTTAATGATATCCAGGTAGAAACTGCCCAGCTCAATCGAACAGAAGTGCATCAGTTTCTGATAAACCACATGCAGGTTGTAGCTTTCGTATGCTTCAATCACTTCATTCTGCAGAGTCAGAGTCTGTGCAACGATCCAGCGGTCTAATGCCACCATCTCTTCACTCGGCACAATATCAGTGCTCGGCTCAAAACCGTTTAAGTTAGCCAGCAGGAAGCGTGACGTATTACGGATACGTCGGTAGCTGTCTGCGCTGCGGTTTAAAATCTCATCAGAAACAGTGATCTCACCCGTATAGTCCGTTGATGCAACCCATAAACGCAGTACATCAGCACCCAGCTCGTTCATTACCTTCTGCGGAGACATCACATTGCCTAAAGACTTAGACATTTTTTTGCCTTGACCGTCAACTACAAAACCATGCGTTAACACTTCTTTGTACGGCGCCTGATTTTTAATTGCGACACTGGTCAGCAGTGATGACTGGAACCAGCCGCGATGCTGATCTGAGCCTTCAAGGTAAAGGTCGATATTCGCCTGTTCGCCGGATTCCTGAGTATATTCATCACGTACACCAACTACTGCTGAGTGAGTGCTGCCAGAATCGAACCATACATCTAAAGTATCGGTTACTTTACGGTACTGCTCAGCTTCAAAACCAAGCAGAGACTCAGGCTCTAAGTCCCACCATGCCTGAATACCCTCTTTTTCGATTTTACGGGCAATCAGCTCCATCATCTCAACACTGTTTTCATGCAGCTCGTCTGTTTCTTTATTAACAAACAGAGTAATCGGAACACCCCAGGTACGCTGACGGGAGATACACCAGTCAGGGCGGTTTTCGATCATTTTTTCGATACGGCTCTGTCCCCAGCTCGGGATCCATTTAACATCTTTGATTTCACCTAATGCACCGTCACGCAGACCTTTTTGATCCATTGAGATAAACCACTGCGGTGTCGCACGGAAGATGATCGGCGTTTTATGTCTCCAGCAGTGCGGGTAGCTGTGTAATAACGGCTTGTGACATAACAATGCATTATTTTCCTGCAGTACTTCAACAACACGGTCATTTGCTTTAAATACATGTAAACCAGCAAAAAACTCTGTATCTTCTCTAAATACACCGTTATCACCAACCGGGTTCGCTACTTCTAAATCGTAACGTAAACCAACCGAGTAATCGTCCTGACCATGCCCGGGAGCGGTATGTACACAACCTGTACCAGCTTCAATAGTAACGTGATCAGCAACAATTGCAGGCACTTCGATTTTCAAGAACGGGTGATTGAAAAGTTTTTTCTCTAAATCAATACCGGTACAGATAGCTAATACTTTGAAATCTTCAATTTCATAACGCGCCATACAGTCAGCAACTAAATGTGATGCTAAAACTAAACGGCGTTCGCCCGCCTGCACTAATGAGTATTCAACTTTCTCAGACAGTGCTACTGCACGGTTCGCCGGCAGTGTCCACGGAGTTGTTGTCCAGATAACCAGACAAACATCACCAGTGCCTAAATCATCCGCTTGAGGAGTAAAGCAGCTGACCACCTGCTCCGGATTTACCGCTGCAAATGCAACATCAATCGCCGGTGATTTCTTATCTTCGTATTCAACTTCAGCTTCTGCTAGTGCAGAGCCGCAGTCTGTACACCAGTGCACAGGTTTAGAACCTTTATGCAGGTGTTTATTTTCAATAATTTTAGCCAGAGCACGTACAATGTTTGCTTCAGTTTCAAAGTTCATGGTCAGGTACGGGTTTTCCCATTCACCTAACACACCCAGACGTTTAAAATCTTTACGCTGACCGTCAACCTGACGAGCTGCATATTCACGGCATTTAATACGGAACTGCGCCGGTGTTAATTTTTTACCCGGCTTACCGTGTTTCTGCTCTACTTTTAATTCAATCGGCAGACCGTGACAATCCCAGCCGGGAACGTACGGTGCATCAAAATCAGCAAGCGTTTTTGATTTGATAATAATATCTTTAAGAATTTTGTTAACCGAGTGACCGATATGGATATCACCATTTGCATACGGAGGGCCGTCATGCAGAATGAATGTCTTTTTACCTTTTTTCGCAGCCCGGATCTTTCCGTAAAGATCCTTGCTGTACCAGTTTTTCAACATATTTGGTTCACGATTGGCAAGGTTTGCACGCATCGGAAAACCGGTTTTAGGCAGGTTTAACGTGTTTTTATAGTCACTCATTTTAATTTTCCATTAACATAATGTGTAATTACGATTTTTTATTGTGCCACTCTCTGGCCAGTTCAATATCTTTATCAATTTGAATTTTTAATTCTGCGAATGAATCAAATCGTACTTCATCACGCAGTTTTTCTTCTAAAATAACTTCTAACTGCAGTCCATAGAGATCCGCGCTGAAATCAAACAGGTGCACCTCCAGCTGCTGACGAACTCCCTGTACGGTCGGACGCTGCCCTATATTAGCAACTCCCTGATAAACTTTTTCGTTTATACCCAGAACCGAAACAACGTAAACTCCAGAGACCGGAGAAACTCGACGCTTTAACAGCAGATTTGCAGTCGGCACGCCGATTGTACGACCGAGCTTCTGACCATGCACAACTCTGCCGGCAATGCTGTATTTTCGCCCCAACATGGCAGAGGCTCGCTGCAGGTCTCCCTGCGCTAAAGCATCACGAATACGGGTACTGCTGATACGCAGATCACTCTGCATTAAACTCTGTGTATCAATCACTTCAAAGCCGTACTTTTTACCGGCCTGTTTAAGCAGTGCAAAATCGCCTTTACGCTGATAACCAAAATGGAAATCATCGCCAACCACCAGATACTTTATATCCAGTTTCTTAATCAGTAGTTCAGCAATAAAATCTTCAGCACTTAGATTGGCAAAATGATGCGTAAAAGAGACGCATAATAAACGGTCCAGACCTTGCTTTTCTAACTGCACAAACTTATCACGCAGACGGCTTAAACGCGCCGGTGCATTATCCCCGGCAAACAGTTCCGCCGGCTGAGGCTCAAAAGTCAAAACAACGGCCGGTACATTAAGGCGTTCAGCCTCTATTAATAAACGATTCAGAACCGCTTGATGGCCTAAATGAATGCCGTCAAAGTTGCCGATACTTAATACGCAGCCTCGGTGCTCATTTTTCAAATTGTGAATGCCACGCAATAATTTCATGCTATTTAACCATTGTTCTCAACAAGAAAAGTGCACAGCTGCCGAAATGAATACCATTGCTGTCATTAAAACCTACACCAATACTTAATACGCAGCCTCGGTGCTCATTTTTTAAATTGTGAATACCACGCAATAATTTCATGCTATTTAACCATTTTTTCTGCGCTAAGAAGGCACGGCAGCAGAAATGAATCCCATTGCTGTCAATAAAACCGGCACCAATACTTAATACGCGGCCTCGGTGCTCATTTTTTAGATTGTGGATACCACGTAATAATTTCATGCTATTTAACCATTACTCTCTGCACTAAAAATGCACTTCAGCCGAAATGAATCCCATAGCTGTCATTAAAGTCTGCCCCAATACTTAATACGCGACCTCGGTGCTCATTTTTAGATTGTGAACACCGCGCAGTAATTTCATTATTTTGACTTATTTAAGATCTATAAAATGCAAAAGAGAGGATTATATATCAGAGTGAGCAACTATTCAGCTCTCATTTTTATCATTCTCTACTGAAACTTTAAAATGTGAAAAACGGATGCCGATAATGCCCAGCGCAGCAAAATAAAACACAACAGCGCAGCCTATCAAGGTAAACAATTTTAAGGCAGCCTCAAACAGCGAGAATTGAGTCCACTCCAGCAAAGACGGGCTGTACATAAATAACCCCGCGGCCATCAGCAGGCCGGCTGCGGCAATGCGCAGCAGTACTGAAATACTGCCTTTCTGCACCTGATAAACACCGCTTCGGTATAAACCTAACCACAATAGAGAAGCATTTAATGTTGCCGACAATGCAGTCGCAATCGCCAGACCGACATAACCATAAGGAATCGCAAAAATAATATTTAACACCATATTGCTGAGCATCGCGATAATGCCGTATTTAACCGGTGTTTTGGTATCCTGACGCGAGTAATACCCCGGCGCTAAAATTTTCACCAGCATAAAGCTGAGCAGACCGCTGGCATATGCCCACAAACTCATTGATGCCATCGACACATCATGCATATCAAATTCACCGCGCATAAATAATACCCGCAGCATAGGTTCAGCCAGCACAATTAAACCTAACATTGCTGGAAATCCTAAAAAACACACCATACGAATACCCCAGTCTAGAGTTTTCGCAAAATGCTCCTTTGATTCGGTAACATGGGATGAAGATAAACTTGGTAAAATAACCGTAGCAATAGCAATACCAAACAAACCTAGCGGAAACTCCAGCAGGCGGTCTGAATAATATAACCAGCTGATTGAGCCCGTTTGTAAAAAACTCGCAATCAGAGTATCAAGGAGCAGATTAATCTGACTAACAGAAACACCAAATATTGCCGGAATCATTAGGGTTCGTATTTTTACAACACCGGGGTGAGACCAGCTCCAGGTAGGCCTGACCAGCATATTTTCTCTACGTAAAAATGGAATCTGGAAAAAGAACTGCACTGCACCGCCGATAAAGACACCGACAGCCAGGCCTATTTCCGGTTGTGCTAAGCCGGGTGAAAGGAAAAGTGCACAGGCGATTATGGCAATATTTAAAAATACCGGTGTAAATGCCGCCACAGCAAATTTGCCCAGGGTATTTAAAATAGCGCCGGACAATGCCGTAAAAGTAATAAACCACAAATAGGGAAAAGTAATCTTTAACATCAGTGAAGCCAGCTCAAATTTCTGCGCTTCCGCCCCGTCGTTCCACCATTCTAAAAACCAGCCGAAGCCGAATAAAGCAGTGATCACCGACGATCCGACAACCCCCAGGATGGTAATAATCGTCACTATCGTGCCCAGAGTTCCGGATACGGCGGCAATCAGTTTTTTTACCTCATCGGGAGATTTGGTTTTTTCATACTCAGTTAATACCGGTACAAAAGCTTGTGCAAAGGCGCCCTCGGCAAACAAACGACGCAGAAAATTAGGGATCTTATTCGCGAAGAAAAAAACATCAGCGGCTGCGCCGGCCCCCATTAAATTTGCAATCACTACATCTCGAACTAAACCTAACAGTCTTGAAACTAAAGTCATTGAGCTGACAATCAAACCGGATCTCAATAATTTTTTACTCACAATCAACTTCCCGAAAATATTTTTGTAATAAAACAGCTGTACAGCAAAACACATTACTGTGATCAATAACACACTAATTTAACAAGCAAAATAAAAATAAAATATACTGCATGCGGATATCACCCGTTTTCAGCACTGTTAACTACAGGATCAAGTTGCATCTATAAGCTGTTTGGGTATAAAATGCGCGCAGTTTAACCATCTACCTGGTTTCTTACCAGTTTTTTAAGCGGTTAAAAAGAAACCATTTGACAATATACGTGTTACAAGGCATATTCCACGACCTTTGATTATCCCTTGTATACAGAATTTAGGAGTTAAGGTCTTGGCTAATATCAAGTCTGCTAAAAAACGTGCGATTCAATCTGAAAAACGCCGTAAACATAACGCAAGCCGTCGTACAATGATGCGTACTTTCATCAAGAAAGTTGTTGTTGCAATCGAAGCTGCAAACAAAGAACTTGCTACAGCTGAGTTTTTAAAACTTCAATCAGTTTTAGACAGCTACGCAACTAAAGGCTTAATCAACAAGAATACTGCTGCTCGTAAGAAAAGCCGTCTTTCTGCTAAGATTAAAGCACTTTAATATTGATTCGGCTTTTTTAAAGCCTTTGATATATTCGGCAAAAATGAAAGCACTGTAATACAGTACTTTCATTTTAAGCCTGAACAAAAACCGACTTTATGTCGGTTTTTTTGTGTCTTATTTTTAGCTGGATAAGCAAAAGGGAGCATCAGCTCCCTTTTTTATTTTTAATATTTGATTTAAGCAGGCTGCAGTTAAATCCCCATTCCGGATAATGCTGTCATCAGATCTTTAATGGCTTTACCAATAACAGGATTGCTTTCTTCAAAAACTAGCAGCTGCTGTGCCAGTTTTTTATCACGGATAAGCTGTGCCGGATCCCGGGAGATTATCGCTTCTTGAAACTGATCGTGAACTAAACGCAGTTCACCAGCGGTACATTCATCAGCAATAAGATCATCAGCTATAGCTGCCGATAACTTTTCAAATTCTGACTTCACTTTTGTAATTGCCATAAACACCTCTATTGCTGATTAAAGTTTTGGTACCAAATCCAATGATTATCTATTCATTTATGCTGGTTAAAATGAACGCTGGCTTCGTTCTTGATTTTGTAATTAGAGCGACTAGTTACTGCAATCAACGCCTTGCCATCATCCATTTTTCCTACGCCTAAATAACTCATCTAATCAATGGAATTGGTATAATAAAAGTGTAGTCTTAAATTAAACAGTTAGGATTTCGGCTGTTTAAAAAGGTGATCAAGACAACGCCCCAGCAGTAGAAAACCGACCACAAAAGTGACACTTATCAGCATTAGACCAATTTTAAACCAGCTGAATTGTGAACAGTGCTGTAAATATAAAGAGGAAAGGTAAACGGCAGCTAGCCAGTAAATAATCCGGCAAAGAGATGCCCCGAAAGAATAGTTCCGCTCCGTTAACCATAACTTAGCCATGCTGTCAGGCCCTCTTAACCGCAAAACTTAATACATGGTCAATATGCTCCTGCCCGGCGGCCAGCATAATTAAACGATCAATGCCTAAAGCCACACCGGCACAGTCCGGTAAAAAGGTAAGTGAATCAATAAAATTCTGATCAATAGGCATCTGTTCTAACCCTTTTAGCTCCCGCAGACGGTTATCTTCCTGAAAACGTTTCAGCTGCTCCTCGGCATCACTTAATTCATGAAAGCCGTTCGCCAGTTCAATTCCTTTATAATAAACTTCAAACCGCTCAGCAACACGGGGATCCGTTGCTGAAATTCGCGCTAAAGCGGCCTGAGAAGCTGGGAAATTATAAACAAAACACGGTTTATCCTGAGCAATAACCGGCTCCACCGCCACGCAGAACAGCAGCTGTAAAATGGTATCCCGATCTGTTTCACAGCTTAATACTTCCCCAAGATCCAAAGCAGATCCAGCCTGTTTAAGCTCCTCAAGTGAACTCTGCAGCGGGTCAACCGCTAACACCTCGATAAATGCCTCCTGATAACTGCAGCGTCGGGCAGACTCGCAGCTAAGCACCAGCTGCAGCAGCTGATCCATCTCATCCATTAAGCGATGATGATCAAATCCGACCTGATACCATTCCAGAAGCGTAAACTCAGGGTTATGGAAACGTCCGGACTCTTCATTACGAAAAGCTTTGCTGATTTGAAAGATTGAGCCGCTGCCGGCTGACAAAAGACGTTTCATATGAAATTCAGGTGATGTCTGCAGATACAAAGGTAAACCTGAACAGTCCGCTTTTGTCGAAGATATCTGCGGCCCGATAAACATTGTCTGAAAACAGAACAGATGAATATCAGTCACGCCGGCCTGGCTTAACGTTGGAGTCTCCACCTCTAATAAACCGCGGCAGATAAAAAAACTGCGGATATTTTGTATTATTTTCGCTCTTTGCTGCAGCTGTTTTAAGTCTGCGGAAGGTAACCAGGTCATTATATTTCCTATTTTCAGAACAATTTGATCAATTTATCCGCACTGTCAGCCGCCGGCTAAAAGAGCTTAATTAATCAATTTATGGTTAGTTTACCTAAGAATTGATTTAGCAGGAATAAAAACTCTTTGATAGTTGTTATCAACCAACTAACCCTAATATTAACAATTGCTTAAAACACATTTGCGTTACCTCTCAGTATTAATATATTGTTCAATATTATCCTGTTTGGATCACGAAAATTTAAAACAGCACTGATACACTAAATTGTCAGATCAATTAAATATAATTTTGATGGGAGTAAAAGAGTGCAGATAATTAAAACAGATGTAGCCATTGTAGGCGCAGGCGGTTCAGGTTTACGAGCCGCTATTGAAATTGCAGAAAATCATCCCGATCTGGATATCGCATTAATATCCAAAGTTTATCCCATGCGCAGTCATACCGTGGCGGCAGAAGGCGGAGCAGCCGGTGTTGCTCAGGATCACGACTCCCTCGATAACCATTTCAATGATACCGTTGCCGGCGGTGACTGGTTATGTGAGCAGGATGTGGTCCAGTATTTTGTTGAAAATGCCTCAAAGCAGCTTACTCAGCTCGAACATTGGGGCTGCCCGTGGAGCCGCAAAGAAGACGGCAGCATTAACGTACGCGCATTCGGCGGCATGAAAATAGAACGCACCTGGTTTGCAGCAGATAAAAGCGGATTCCATATATTACATACTCTTTTTCAAACTTCAGTGCAGCATCCGAAAATCACCCGTTTTGATGAACATTTCTGTTTAGATCTGCTTGTTGAAGACGGTAAAATTCAAGGGCTTTTAATCCTGGATATTGCCGAAGGGGAAGCAAAACTTATTCAGGCAAAATCCGTGATCATGGCAACCGGCGGAGCCGGGCGCGTATACAGTTATAATACCAACGGCGGTATTGTAACCGGAGACGGCATGTCGCTTGCTTACCGCCACGGCGTAGCACTGCGGGATATGGAATTTGTACAGTACCACCCGACCGGTTTACCAGGCAGCGGTATTTTAATGACCGAAGGCTGCCGTGGTGAAGGCGGTATTTTATTAAATAAAGACGGCTACCGTTATCTGCAGGATTACGGTTTAGGGCCAGAAGTCCCCGTCGGCCAGACTAAAAACAAATATATGGAACTGGGACCGCGTGACAAACTCAGTCAATGTTTCTGGCAGGAACAGCAGAAAGGCAATGTAATTAAAGGTGAAAGAGGTGACGTAGTACATCTGGATCTGCGTCATCTTGGCGAAGAAAAAATTAATGAGCGTCTGCCGTTTATACGTGAACTTGCCAAGGCTTATGTGGGTGTTGATCCGGTACATGAACCAATCCCTGTCCGCCCTACCGTACATTACACTATGGGCGGCATTGAAACTGATGCCAAAACAGCTACCAGCCTGCAGGGGTTATACGCTATCGGCGAGTGTGCTTCTGTCGGCCTGCATGGTGCAAACCGCCTTGGTTCAAACTCATTAACTGAGCTTGCTGTATTTGGTCAGTTAGCCGGTCAGGAAGCGGCTAATTACGCACACGCTAATAAGCATGAAAAAATTGCCCCTCTGAAAAAACAGGCGGAAGCTGTTTTAGAGCGCACCGAAGCGCAGCTGCACAGCAGCGGTACTGAGAAAATGGCCGATATCCGCCAGGAGATGGGTGACAGTATGGAAGAGGGTGTTGGAATCTACCGTACCAAAGAGTCCATGCAGAAAACCATTGATAAATTAGCCGAACTTAAAGAGCGCTACAAAAATATCCAGATCAACGATAAATCCAGCGTATTTAATACTGAGTTTTTATATGCAGTTGAGCTGGGTTACTTACTCGATACAGCAGAGGCAATGGCGCACAGTGCGATTTTAAGAGAAGAATCCCGCGGCTCTCATCAGCGTATTGACGGTTTTGAAAAGCGTGATGATGATAAGTTCCTAAAACATTCACTGGCCTTTTACCAGGCAGATAAAGCACCGAAAATTGACTACTCATCAGTAAAAATCACTAAAAGCCAGCCGGCCGAACGTGTATATGGTGCAGCATCAGAGAAAGCAGGCGCTACACAGGAGAAAGTTTAATGAGTGAGTTAATGATTGAAATTGATGTACTTCGCTACCGTCCGGAGATGGATGAAAAGCCGTTTACACAGATGTTCGAAGTCCCCTATACACCGGATATGTCAATTTTAGAAGCGCTGCAGTACATTAAAGATCATCTCGACAGCACTATCAGCTTCCGCTGGTCATGCCGTATGGCGATCTGCGGCAGCTGCGGCATGATGGTTAACGGTGTACCTAAATTAGGCTGTAAAGCTTTCCTGCGCGATTATTATCCTAAAAAAGTTAGCTTAGAGCCTTTAGCTAACTTCCCTATAGAGCGCGATCTTGTAGTAGTAATGGATGACTTCATCAAAAAACTAGAAGAAGTGAAACCTTATATTATTCCTGAAAAAGAAAAATGTCTGTCAGAAGGTACCTATCAGCAGACTCCGGAACAGATGGCCAAATTTAAACAGTTTTCAATGTGTATCAACTGCGGGCTTTGTTATGCAGCCTGCCCGCAATATGCTCTTGATAACAAGTTTACCGGCCCGGCGGCACTGGCACTGCTTGCCCGCTATAACCGTGACAGCCGTGACGGCGGCGAAGCACAGCGGATGAAAATCGTAAATCAGGAAGAAGGAGTCTGGGGCTGTACTTTTGTCGGTTACTGCTCTGTTGTATGTCCTAAAGATGTCGATCCGGCAGCTGCTATTCAGCTATTAAAAGTGGAAAGCAGTAAAGATTACCTGATCGGTATGTTTAAACCGGAATAAAGAAACATGTGATGCTTTGAACCGTACCTTAAGCTGCGGTTCAAAGCTCACGGTACTTCTCATATTGATAATATTAACCTTGGCAGCGCACTGCTGCTTTTCAAACACAGCAGTGCGGCAAAGAAAGAGGAGCAGCAAATGACCAAACGTAAACCTTATAAACGCGAATTACCCACCGACTGGTGGCTGAAACATGCTTTTTATACAAAATACATGATCCGGGAAGGAAGCAGTGTTTTGATAACTTTATACAGTCTGATTCTAGCCTGGGGGGTTCTCCGCCTCAGTCAGGGTGAAGCGGCATTTAACGGCTGGCTTGAAGCTCTGCAGAGCCCCTTTTCAATTTTCATCCACCTGCTCGCACTTGCACTGGCGCTGTACCACACCATAACCTGGTTTTCGCTGGCACCAAAAGCAGTTGATTTATGGCTGAAAGGTAAAAGGCTGGAAGATAAAGTCATCGTTGCCGGTCATTACGGTGCTTTCGCTGTAGTTACTGTTTTTTGCCTGTTAATTATTACGTTATAAGGGAGCTAGAAATGTCAGAGACAACAGAAAAAACCTACAAACGTTCTCATGAGCCGGTATTTTGGGGATTATTTGGTGCAGGCGGCATGCTCACCGCTTTTCTTACTCCGGTTATGATATTAATAACCGGCATTTTAATTCCGCTGGGAATTATCAACAGCCAGAATTTCAGCTATGAAAAAATTCACGGCTTTGCAACAACCTGGTACGGAGCAGTTATTGTTCTCGTTTTAGTTGCATTACCGTTATGGCATACACTGCACCGTATTTTTCATGCTCTGCATGATATCGGCATTAACCGCGGCCGTGACTGGCAGCAGGTTATCTGTTACGGCTTTGCTTTTGCCGCCAGCATATTTGTTTTTACCCTGCTGCTGCAGATGTTTTAGCCCGAGGTTAATCCGCTAAATGCACAAACCAGCAAATAGAATAAATACAGTCTGTTGTACTGTATTTATTCTATTCTTAAGCACCCCATCTCCGTCATTCAGTAAGGATGTTTTTACTATCGGCGTACAGAACTTCTTTGAATACCACCCATACTCTGAATTTAAAAATAATCAATATCGTGGTTTTAACCGCGAGTTACTGGATATGTTTGCCGCTAGTCATAATTATACTTTCGACTATAAAGTTCGTCCGATTAGACGTTTATATGCCGAATATATTGCCGGGAAGTTTGATTTTAAATATCCGGATAATGAACTCTGGCAGGCAGAGTTAAAAAACAGCACAGATATAAAATACAGCGCACCTGTTGTCGAGTATACCGACGGTATTATGCTTGTTCCCGACAAAAAAGGCACCGCACTTAATGAACTCAAAAGTATCAGTGTCATTAACGGCTTCACATTACCACAGGCATATCTGTACAAAGAACAGCAGGGAGAGCTTCTGATAGTCAGAACAACGGATTACAAGCGTCTGCTGCAGCTGGCATTAGAGGGGCGAGTTGACGGCGCTTATTTTAATACAACAATCAGCCGCCATTACCTTTCACACTCGGGATACAAAGCGGATGCATTAATCTTTGAGAACAGTTTACCTTTCCTTCGCAGTCAACGGAGACTCTCTTCGATTAAATACCCTGCTGTTATCAGACAATTTAACCAGTTTTTAATCGAACGAAAAGACGATATTGATAAGCTGAAAAAAAGATATGACTTGAACGGCGATCCTGATAAAAGACATGTACATCAATATCAGCATAATGAAAATATTCCAGCGGCTAAGAAACTGCCGGAGAACAAAAAGAAATAAGAAAGCTTATAAATATTAATACAGCTATAAAAAAACCAGTTATTAATAACTGGTTTTTCGTCTTCACAACCTGCTTAGTGCACAGTGCTTATTTTTTTACACGACCAACATATTCAGCGCTGCGTGTATCAACTTTAACAACTTCACCAATCTGGATAAACAACGGTACTCGAATAACAGCACCAGTTGCTAGAGTAGCAGGTTTACCGCCAGTACCAGCGGTATCACCTTTAAGACCAGGATCAGTATCCGTTACTTCAATTTCAACGAAGTTTGGCGGTGTAACAGCAATCGGGTTATCGTTCCAGGTTGTGATAGTACACATATCCTGCTCAACCAGCCATTTTTCCATATCACCAACCGCTTTCTGATCTGCGGCGATCTGCTCAAATGTTTCATTGTTCATAAAATGGAAAAACTCACCGTCGTTATAAAGATAAGCAAGATCAAAATCCATTACATCAGCAGACTCAACTGTCTCGCCAGACTTAAATGTTTTTTCAATCACTTTGCCTGACAGCAGTTTACGAAGTTTCACGCGGTTAAACGCTTGTCCTTTACCAGGTTTAACGAATTCATTCTCGATAATTGCACAAGGCTCTTTATCAAGCATGAATTTTAGCCCGCCTTTGAATTCACTGGTACTATACGTTCCCATAATAACCTCTATATAAATTAATTTTAAAAATGGCACAAATAATTACCGTGAATAATACCGACGAGTTGCCCTCTTGGCAAAAAGAACTGGCAAATGCGATTAAAAATCCGCTGCAGCTTCTGCAATTATTAGATATATCCCCGCAAAGTCTGCAGTTTAGTGATGCTGCACGTAAAAGTTTTCCTATGTTAGTACCACATCCGTTTATCAGGAAAATGAAAAAGGGCGATATAAATGATCCTTTATTAAAGCAGGTTCTGCCTGTTGCAGATGAACAGTTAATCAGTCCTGATTATAGTTTTGATCCCCTGCAGGAACATGAAAGCGCAGTACCCGGCTTACTGCATAAATATAAAAGCCGCGTTCTGCTGATTTTAAAATCCGGCTGTGCAGTTAACTGCCGCTACTGTTTCCGGCGCCATTTTCCGTATCAGGATAATAATATTAATAAAAAACAGCTCCAGGAAATTATCACTTACCTTAAAGCACACCCGGAAGTAAACGAAGTGATATTAAGCGGCGGTGATCCGCTGATGAGCAAAGATGACTTTCTGCACTATCTACTTAAGGAATTGAGTTTATTACCGCAGTTGACCCGTTTGCGGGTTCATACTCGGTTACCCGTTGTTATCCCGGCACGTATAACAGAGCAGTTGTGTGAGATTCTTAAACAAACTCGCTTAAATGTAGTTTTTGTTTTACACATTAATCACGGCAATGAAATTGACCGCGATTTTAAAGATGCCATGCTCAAACTCAAGGAGGCGGGCGTTCAGCTTTTAAATCAAGGGGTGTTATTAAAAGGAGTTAATGATAACAGTCAGGCTTTAATTGCGCTCAGTGAAGCTTTATTCGATGCCCATATCCTGCCTTATTACCTGTTTTTACTAGACAAGGTGCAGGGCGCACAGCATTTTGATTTAGCAGAGAAAAAAGCACAGCAGCTGATTCAGGAGATGAGCATCGCATTACCGGGGTATTTAGTACCCAAGCTAAGTAGGGAAATTGCCGGTCAAAAAAGTAAAACTGTTATTAATTCGTTATAATGCGCTAAAGTAATAGTGCAGTTAGCATCAAATAGGAAAAAATAATGAGCAAAGAAAACGTTGTTAAACAATTACAAGAAAATGTAAAAATTATTTACCATAAAGCAGTTGATGCAGATAAGCAGCTTGAAGTTTTACGCAAACAGGACAAAGCCAGTTTTGCACAGGTATTCAGCGCAGACAGCGCTTTTAAAAATCATTCCAGCACCTTTTTACCCTATGTAGAAGAACTGGCTGCTGATTTACAGGAAATTCAGGTCGATAATGAAGAGCATTACAAAACCTTATTACCTGCAATCGTAGTGAAAATTGAGCTGCTTTTTAAGACACTTAGTTCATTTAAAATAAACTTGAAAGATTAAGCCTGGTAGTGACAAGCTTTTCTTTAATTTAAGGGCAAACAGACAGACTGTTCGCCCTTTTCTTTATCCAGCTATCCCTACAAACAAGCGCCAAAAACTCATTGCGCAGTATCTTCCGACTCCTCCAGAGGCTGAGCATAACTGTCTATAAAGGACTGCAGTCCCTGCTGTACCAGTTCATAGGTTTTATCTATATTAGATGCAATATCACCCTCTAATACATTTAAACCGTGCAGTATATCGCGGGCTTCTGAAAAGCCCTGATCGATTCCACCGCCAATCACAGCAATAAAACTGGTCAATGCTTCCTGCTCCTGCATTTCTGGATGTTGTTCATGGTAGAGGCTGAAAAACTGCGTACTAAAAGAAACAATACGCTCGGCCGTTGCTTCCGGGCTGACATCAAGACCTGAATCATAAGCCTCTTCAACCTTAGTTTCTACTCCCATCTCCTGCAGCGCTTCGTTTATCCCCTGCAGAGCCGTCTTTAACAGTAAAGAAAGCGGCTTATCGGCAATAGTCTCACTAAACTCCAGCGTTGACTGCAGAATGGCTGCGTTCAGCTGTTTTTTATTTGTGACTGAAACAGGCGTTTGTATTTTTTCAGCATTTTTGGCATGTGCTAGTTCGGAAACCTGCCCTCCTATCGGTCCGTTTTCTTTTTTATGCTCAGCTTTGGCAAGTGCACGAACATCTTGATTAAAAGCACTATTTGCGTTAATTTTAGGATCCATAACAGATACCTCTTTGTTGAAGTATATATAGTAAGTATCGGCCTGTTTGCTCAAAACTTAAACAGCGCTTTGAATACAATTCAAACACAGCCTGCACATCCCATTAATTACAAACACTTACAAGCACGTTCAGCATACAAAAAGCAATGAATTGTGATTTTTTGAAAAAAAACAACATAAAGTTGATTTATTCGCTTCATTTTTTTTGGGAAAACGTTAAGTTACAGGCTTTTCATAAATGAAAATATAAGCAGGATCTATATTTTCCGACTAAAGGCGACATCTATGTTAGAACTTTTCAACTCAATCAACGGCATTTTATGGGGGCAAATCCTTGTATATCTATTGATTGGTACAGGTCTATATTTCACTGTCCGTTTAGGTTTTATTCAAATCAGACATTTTTTACACACTTTCACGGTAATGCGTAACAGCCGTAAATCAGACAGAGAAGGTATTTCATCATTTCAGGCCCTTTCAACCAGCTTAGCAGCTCGTGTTGGTACGGGTAACCTGGCCGGTGTAGCAATTGCCATCACAGTCGGTGGCGCCGGGGCCATTTTCTGGATGTGGTTAATCGCATTGATCGGTATGGCAACCAGTTTTGCAGAGAGCACATTAGCACAAGCTTATAAAGTACACGATGACGACGGCAACTTCCGCGGTGGTCCGGCTTATTATATGGAGCGAGGCTTAAACGCACGCTGGATGGGCACTCTGTTTGCCGTCTTTTTGATTATTGCTTTCGGCCTGGTATTTAATGCTGTGCAGGCAAATTCAATTACCGCGGCGCTGCACGAATCATTCCAGATGGATAAAACCAATGTTGGTATTATTCTGTTTGTTATTTCCGGATTTGTTATTTTTACCGGTATCCGCGGTATTGCACGCATCTCAGAAAGAATTGTTCCTTTTATGGCAATGGCTTATCTATTAATCGCATTTTATGTGGTAGTGACTAATATTGCAGAAATTCCAGCTATCCTAAAAATGATTTTTGATTCAGCATTCGGCTGGCAGGAAGCAAGCGGCGGTGCATTTGGTGTAATGGTAATGACCGGCATCAAGCGTGGTTTATTCTCTAACGAAGCCGGCATGGGTAGTGCGGCTAACGCGGCGGCAACGGCATCACCTTATCCTCCTCACCCTGCTTCACAGGGTTATGTGCAGATGCTGGGTGTATTTATCGACACCATAATTATCTGTACAGCAACAGCTTCAATTATTTTATTATCCGGCGGTATCGAGTCATTTTCCGGAATGGGAGGTGTTGAAATAACCCAGCGCGCATTAGACGGCCAGGTAGGAAACTGGGGCGGCGAGTTTGTTGCTGTCGCATTAATGTTCTTTGCTTTCACATCTATTATTGCCAACTACTCATACGCAGAAACCAACTTAATGTTCCTGCAGCATAAGCACTCTCACGGTGTTAATACACTGCGTATTGCTGTACTGGGTATGATTATGTTCGGCGCAACCCAAAGTAATGAAGTGATCTGGGCGCTTGCCGATGTATCCATGGGGTTAATGGCTATCGTAAACTTAATTGCAATTTTGTTACTGTCTAATGAAGTAGTAAAACTAGCTAAAGATTACAATGTACAGTTAGATGCCGGTAAAGTACCGACTTTCGATCGCACCAAGATACCGGAACTTGACAGGAAAATTGAACCGGGAGTCTGGGAAAAGAAATAATTCCAGCACAAAACTCACCAATAAAAAAACCTGCATACTGCAGGTTTTTTTTTAATATCTGTTTTTCTTTAAATAATACAATAAAGCTCTGAACCTTCATTATTCAACATTGAATATTTTAAATCCTGCGACTACAACTATTAGCTGAATATTTCATTACTGAAAGGAACAGCTATGTATCCCAACCTGAATAATATCGGCGTATTAAATCATGAGAACATCGAACGTTATACCCTTCGCCAGGAAGCCGGTAACGACATTCTAAAAATTTACTTTCGTAAAGGCAGTCGTGATTTTTTTGCCAAAAGCGTGAAATTTAAATTCCCAAGACAGAGCAAAAAAGTAAGCGGTGATCACGGCACTCCCGGTTTTCGAAATATTTCTGAAATCAACAGCACCCTGCGCCCTATCATCCAAGAACTCGATATTCTTACCGTCCATGTAAAACACGAAAAAGAGATAAAAATGCAGGTCTTAGATGACTTAAAGCATTTAGAATCCGTTGTAACCAGCAAAATCAAAGAAATTGAACGTAAACTGGAAAAGCTTTAAGAAGAAAAAAGCCTGCAGACTGCAGGCTTTTCATTAGTTGGGATTTAATGACAATATAAGACTAGCTGATACGCTCAAATAACAGATCCCATACACCATGACCAAGGTTGTTACCACGGTTTTCAAACTTAGTCAGCGGACGCCATTCCGGGCGGGGAGCATAGTCACTATCACAGCTGTTTTTAAAATCTGACGCTGCTTTTAATACTTCTAACATATGCTCAGCATAATTTTCCCAGTCAGTTGCCATATGGATCACCCCGCCAATAGCTAACTTAGGACGCATATTTTCAATAAATTCCGGCTGCACAATACGGCGTTTATGATGACGTGCTTTATGCCAAGGATCCGGGAAGTAAAGCTGGAAGGTTGCCAGACTTTCATCCGGGATCATAAACTCTAATACTTCAACAGCGTCATGATTAATTACACGCAGATTGGTTAAACCCGCTTCTCCCGCGTCCGCTAAACAAGCGCCGACACCTGGACCATGTACTTCAATACCGAAAAAGTTTTTCTCCGGTGCATTTTTAGCCATTTCAACTAATGATTTACCCATGCCGAAACCAATCTCTAAAACAACAGGTGCATCGCGGCCGAATAACTCGGTGAAGTCCAGCTCTTTTTCTTGATAATCAACGCCCATGGTTGCCCATAGCGTATCGATTGCCGTCTGCTGACGGTTAGTCATGCGCCCTTCACGTTTTACAAAGGAGCGGATTTTACGCATATAACGCGCTTCGCCGACAGGCTGTGTTTTCTCAGAAGCCTGGTTTTCTTGATCTGTCATTTTTCTACCCTAGAAATTCACTGGTAATTAATATCTGCGCATTATACCAATAATATTTAAGAAAGGATCGACTTTATCAGCAGCAGAAAAAGATGCGTACAGCAATGCAGATATGCACTTAATTTTTGTAATGTTATTTTTTGAAATAACTCTGTTATCCTCTATTTTTCCCAGAAAATAGCAAAGAGTTTGTTTTGAATCACAAAAACTTCAGCCGGCGTATAATTGCCTGGCATCAAAAATTCGGCCGTAAAACCTTACCCTGGCAGCAGGATAAAAGCCTCTATAAGACCTGGATCAGCGAGGTAATGCTGCAGCAGACTCAAGTTGCCACTGTAATTCCATATTTTAATAAATTTATGCGTTCCTTTCCGACCATCTCTTATCTTGCTAACGCACCTTTAGATGAAGTACTGCACCACTGGACCGGGCTGGGTTATTACGCCAGAGCACGCAACCTGCATAAAGCAGCACAGTTTATCCGCGATAATTATAACGGTAATTTTCCAGAAGAGTTTCAGCAGGTTATTGATTTACCAGGCATAGGACGCTCCACTGCAGGTGCAGTTCTTTCCCTGACCTTAGATAAACACTTTGCTATTTTAGACGGTAATGTGAAACGTGTTTTAACACGCCATCAGACCATTGAAGGCTGGACGGGTGAAAAACGTGTCGAAAACACTCTCTGGAAACTCGCTGAGAAGCTGACGCCGCATACACAGACTAATGTATTTAATCAGGCAATGATGGATATGGGTGCCATGGTCTGTACCAGAACTAAACCTAAATGTAGTGAATGCCCGGTGCACAATGACTGCTTAGCTTTTGCCGACGGCAGCATGAAAGAGTTTCCTACTGCCAAAGCAAAAAAGAAAATTCCGGTAAAAAATGCATTTATGCTGGTGCTTGCGGATAAAAGCGCACAGACAATACAACTCAAGCAGCGTCCACCGGTTGGTATTTGGGGGAGATTATGGTGTTTTCCTGAATTTAGCAGCTTAGACGAGTGCCGGGAAAAGTTAGCTGACACAGGTATTGAAAATTACCAGGAAACATTACTACCCGCTTTCCGGCACACTTTCAGCCACTATCATTTTGATATATCGCCCGTTTTAATTGAAGTGCCGAAAATGGAAATAAAACAAGTCATGGAAGAAAGTGACAGCCTTTGGTATAACTTACAACATCCGCAAAAAATCGGCCTGGCGGCGGCCACCAAAAAAATATTAAGCAGTGTTAATAAAATTCATGAAAAGGAATAAACAATGTCTAGAACTGTATTTTGTAGTTATTTAAAAAAAGAAGCCCCCGGACTTGCTTTTCAACTGATTCCAGGTGAACTGGGAAAACGCATTTTTGACAATATCAGCCAGGAAGCCTGGACAAAATGGCAGCACAAACAAACCATGCTGATCAATGAAAAAAAGTTAAATTTAATGAACCTTGAAGATCGAAAAATCATTGAAGAAGCGATGATTGGTTATCTTTTTGAAAATAAAGACGTTGATATTGAAGGTTATACACCAGAGAAATAAGCTCATTTTCTGCGTTAATGTTCGCAAATGAAGCAGATAACGTTCAAAGCACAGGCAAACACTAAAAAAAGCAGCTAAAACATTAAAAAGTGGTTGACGGTCGAAGGGAAAATCTATTTAATACGCCTCGTTCCTGCTTCGTTAGCTCAGTCGGTAGAGCAGAGGATTGAAAATCCTCGTGTCCTTGGTTCAATTCCGAGACGAAGCACCATATTTTAGTTTGTTGAAG
>NZ_AUAM01000029.1 GCF_000428725.1 Psychromonas aquimarina ATCC BAA-1526 | reverse complement strand
CATAGACACAATTGTAGAAGCTTCTTAATACTTCTATTTAGTTCTCAATATTTAAAAGCCAAGGTTTCGACCTTGGCTTTTTTGTTTCTGCTAGATAATTACTGCTGCCCAGTTTTAAGTAAAAACCGAAATGTTCTGCAAAAGGCAGATAAAAGCTCTTCATATAATAGCAAGGCTAATCACGACAGCCTGCCCGTCCCCTAGTTAAACATTCCAATATCGAGTCGTTATTTAATGTTTCTGCGTCACTGAATTGTGTACTTTCGACTGCAAAGGCCGAAGCAGTAAAAAGTGATGCAGCTAACAGGGCGCTGGCAAATAAACTTATTAATTTACTCATATTCATCTCTCCTTTACGGTGTTAATAAGAAAATCTGCACCTGGGAATTAACTGTTTTCGTTCCCTTGCTGCTTGTCAAATCAGACATAACTTCTGTACGACTCGATTTTCCTAATACACTGTATAAGACAGATTTAGATCATAAAAAATTGCAGTATATAACTGCATCTTTGAAAACACCTTATTAAACAAATGTGTTTATAAAAATATATTTTTCTTCAGCAATAAAAAAAGGCAATCCGAAGATTGCCTTTTTAAGTCGAAAACTTATTTAAGTATCAAATAGTGCTTATTCAGCAGCCGCAAGCTGACAACCTGCTGCACTTAAAGAGTTATTGTAAACAACATCACTAGCAACAGGGGCATAATCACCCGCAGCAATAGAGCTCTTCGCTTTCAGGTATGTATACAATACTTCTGCATCAACATAACCTGTCATAACTGAACTTGTCAGTGCAGGGTATCCGTCGCCGCCGGCAGCATTGTAGCTTGGTACAGTAACGCTGTAAGATGCAGCCGCATCATAACCTTTACCGTTAATATCAGTAATTGCTACCGTTTTAGCTTCACAATCAACTGACATTTTAACACCGGTTAATTGTGCATAAGCACCAGAACCGATCTGGAAAGAAGCAACTTCACCCAGATATGTACTGATCTCAGCACCTGTCATAGTGTTCTTAGTGATAGTATTACCAAACGGCTGTACTGTTAATACATCTTTATAAGAAATATCACCAACTTCGATATCAGCACGTACGCCGCCCGAATTCATAACACCGATATCAGCGCTAACTTTATCTGTCTGTGCAGTTGCAAGAAGATGACCTAAATTTGTCTGCTGAACACGAACAACAGCACGGTCTCCATCAAGTTTTACAGCTGTAGTTGCAATCACTTCACTAAGCCCAGCCTCACCCTTTTCCTGATATGGAGTAAGAATATCCAGCACTTGTGCGTCAGGAGTAATTGCATCTTGATAAAGCTCATAATAACTATTACCTTCTGCATCTTTCAGTTTTTTCTTCAGGTTAACAGGAACTAGCGCATAGCTGGCTAACTGTAATTTACCATTAAAGTATTCAAAGTCTGCACGGCCTACATATTTGCCCCACTCATGAGCCTGCATAATATAAGTACCGTTCTGCTGATCCGGTGCACAATCGCCGCCCGGAGCAAAATCTTCATCATAGCTGCCGTCTTTCATACATACCGGGTTCTGCGAATGACCACCGATAACCGCCTGCAGATCACCTTCAGTTACAGCACGTGCCAGTGCAACATCACCAGGAGTGTTGCTGCCGTGCTCGCCGTCTTCGTAATGCCCCATATGAGTAGTTGCAAAGATCAGATCAGCTGTTTTAGCATCCTGGATTTCTTTGATAACTTTTTTAATTTCTACTTTTGGATCAGTAAACTGCAGCCCTGAAATAAATTCAGGATTACCGAGTGTAGCCGTACCTTCAGTTGTTAAACCAATAACAGCAATACGCAGGCCGTTTACTGTAAATATTTTATAAGGGTCGAAGTAACGTTTACCTGTAGAACGATCATAAATATTAGCAGCCAGCATCGGGAAATCAGCCAGTTCACGCTGCATTTCAACAACAGACAGTGCATTATCAAATTCGTGGTTACCCACAGCCATTGCATCATAACCAATTAAGTTCATGCCGATAAAATCAGGCACTGCATCTTGTAAGTCTGACTCAGGAACACCGGTATTAACATCACCGCCGGAAAGAAGGATTGTTTCACCGCCGTCAGCTTCAACCTCTGCACGGATCTGATCGATCAGTGTCTTACGAGCAGCCATACCATATTCACCTTTGCTGTTTTCCCAGAAACGGCCGTGGTTATCATTGGTATGCAGCACAGTAAATGTAGTACATGCATCACCGGCTTCAGCACATGTTGCATAGGTAGGGGTAGGTGTTACCGGTACTTCTACATCTGTTGTTATTACCGACGTAGTTGTTTCCGACGTAGTTGTTCCCTGCGTAGTCGTTACTGTCTCATCATCATTACAGCCTGCTAAAGCAGCTAGAACAGCTGTTGCGACTAAACCTTTAATTAACTTGTTTTTCATTTCAATCAATCCTTAGATTATCTTCACTGGTTATTTTCATATGTTCCACTCAAGAACAAAAGAACGCTATTTACAGACATCCTAACAAAGAATAATCGCAAGATATGTCAGTTTTATGAATAAACGTGAGCTGCGCATCTATTTTTTTTTACAGCCGTCGCTAAGCCTATAGAAAATATAAAAATGTTTTTATCCGTATATATTACTGATAAAAAGTTGTGAGTAGAATACTCATAAAACAAGTAATCTATCTGAAACAAACAACAACTAAAACTGTCATTCTGACAGCGCGAATATTCCTTCAAAAAGTAATCAACAAAAACAAATTAAATTAACAATAAAACCACAAGCAGCTGATTTACAAGGGGATTTAAATCAATCCAGGGTCTAGATCACATTCCTTAAAAGAGAGTTTAAAAGCCCTACCTGGATCACAATAATTTATTGTAACAAAGTGTAATGTTCCATCCCTCGAAAATATACAGCAGTATATTTTTGAATAAAGATCGATGAAACATTGATAAATAGATGCCTTATAAAACTTCTATTTTCCATTGTTTTTTCAATACAGCTGTTCAATAAATAGTGATAGAAAATAAAATCACCAATATGTCGGCAAATAAAAACTGTGTGAGCATATGTTTATTCGTAACACATATGATAAAACTAACTACGTTAATAAAAATGTATTGAATAGATAGAAACAGGTTCATCAATCACCTAAAAATTTTTTATTAATCATGCACTCTTACTAATCAGTAACTGCAGGAAGCCCTGTTATTGAAGGGCTGGTTTTATATATAAGGACATAAAATGAAAAAGAACTTTCTAGCTCTATCAATTGGTGCGGCGCTATCATTCGGCGCTCAGGCTGACATCATCATCTCTGAATACGTTGAAGGCGGCTCGTACAATAAAGCCATTGAAATTGCCAACACAGGAACGGAGGCCGTAACTTTAGACGGTTACGCACTGGCTAAATCATCAAACGGCAGCGGTAACTGGGAAAATAAGTTTCCACTTGACGGAATCGTTCTTGAAGCAAACAGTGTTTATGTCATTGTAAACAAACAAGCTAGTGATGAAATAAAAGCGATATCAGGAGCTGTTGTTGACACATTCAGTGTTGTCTCTCATAACGGTGATGATCCTATTGCACTTTTAAAAGACGATGTTGTGCATGATATGTTTGGCGAAATGGGTGATGTTGATTTCGCTAAAGACAAAACTTTTGTCCGCCGCGTTTATACCCCTTCTGCAGTTTACAATAAAGCAATGTGGGAAGAATTTGCCAAAGACAATATTGATAACCTAGGTAAATTAGATGCAGGCCAAGAGCTGCCTGAGCCGGTTGTTGGAGAGCCAACAACGATTATGGCGCTGCAGGGTGAGTCATGGGAATCTCCTGAAACTGATGTGGCTAACGGCAAATATGTTTCTGATAAAACCTTTATCGTTGAAGGTATTGTTACCACCCTTGACTATGCCGGCGGTTTCTTTATTCAAGATGAGGCCGGTGACGGCAACGCGAAGACATCTGACGGTATCTTTGTTATCGGTTCAACTGCCGATCTGAGTGTTGGTGATAAAGTGGCTGTAACAGGTAAAGTCAAAGAAGACTACGGCTGGACTAAAATTGATTCAACACAGATAGAAGGCATCAGCACAGGTCACAGCATAGCAGCCACTCCTCTGCGTACCCTTGAAACAGACGAAGATTTTGATTTCACTTTAGAGCGTCATGAAGGCATGTTAGTTGCGTTTGATAAAGCTGCTGATATGCGTATTACTCGTTCATTTAGTTACGATTATGCAGGCAGCCGTAATAACATGGTAGTTGCTAATGAACGTATTAACCTGCACCCTAACCAGCTAAATGCGCCGGCGGCTCATGAAGGAGATCTGGACACTGATGCAGAAAAACAAACAGACTGTAATCAGGACAAACGTGTTGTAGTTGAATCATTTGCTAAAGCGGCCAACGGCGTAGTGCCTTGGTACCCGGATTTCGGTAAAGAAAACGCAGAGCAAAGCGGCAGCACTGATGATTACCTGCGTATCGGTGATATCATCGACGGCCTTGAAGGTGTACTGACCTATTCTTACAATGACTACCGTTTCTACGTGACTAATGAAGCAACTAAAGAAACCTTTGTCCGTGAAGGCACTGACCGCACAGCCGCTCCTGTTCTTAAAGACGGCGATCTGCGTGTAGCGACATTTAACGTACTGAACTACTTCAACTCGCCGTTCGGCGGTGATGCAAATCCGACAGGTCAAAACCGCGGCGCAACAACAGCTGACGATTTCGAGAAACAAGCGACTAAGATTGTTAATGCTATGCTGGCAATCAACGCTGATGTTCTGGGTCTAATGGAGATTGAAAACAACGGTTTCGGGGACAATTCTGCTGTTGTAGATCTGGTTAACCGCCTTAATGCAAAACTTGATGAAGCAGATCAGTACTCAATCACACAGCCGCAGGCTGAAGAGCTGACAGAAGGCTTTATCGGTACAGATGCAATTACCACTATGGTAATTTTTAAAGCGGCAAAAGTCAGCCTGGACAGCGTACGTATTATCGAGATGCCGGAGCAGCATGCACCTGAAATCACCATCGAGATCGGCGGTAAAGATAAAACCGAGAGTGGTGATAACTACATGCGTAATGCAATTACGCCGACCTTCTCTATTGCCGGTTCAGATGAAAAACTAACTATTTCAGTTAACCACTTTAAATCAAAAGGTTCAGCTTGTTGGGAAGATTACGCACTACAGGCAGGCGGCGATCCGGATAAACAGGGCCAGTGTGAAAACTTCCGTGTTTCAGCCGCTTACCAGTTAGGTAAAGTAATGGCTGAGATTGAAGGTCACAAGCTGATTGTGGGTGATTTAAACGCTTACGCTAACGAAGATCCTATTATGGTGTTAACTAACCGTGATAATGCGCCGGAAGATTATGTACTGAAAGCTGCGCGCAATACCTCTGTTGGTGGTGTAGAGCTTCACGGTGATGACGGTGCAGTGATTACTGAGTCTTACGGTTACAGCAATGTGATCAGAGACATGCACCCTGAGTCTCACAGTTATTCTTATAATGATGAAGTGGGTACACTGGATTACATTTTAGCCTCTGCATCACTTAAAGATAAGATTGTTGACAGCATGGACTGGAACATCAATTCATCGGAAACCACTTTATTTGAGTATCCGTCAAAATACACAGGTGATCTGCCTAAATACGATGATGCCTACAGTTCATCGGATCACGATCCGGCAATTGTTATCCTAAACTTTGATGACTCAGTTGATCCTGTTGACCCGGTTGACCCGGTTGACCCAGTGGACCCAGTTGACCCGGTAGTAACACCTGAATTACCAGCAGAAGTTGAACTGCCTTCTAAAGTTCAAGAAGCGCCAGAAGCAGTAGTACCTGATGCGAAATTCAAGGTTGCATTAAACCTGATTGAAGCAAATAAAGCTGCAAAAGCAGCTGGTAATGCAGAACTTGTTGTTGGTGATGTAGCAACATTAATTATCACTGACGGTACTGAGCAGGTAGCAGTTAAAATGTCCAAAACTCTAAAAGAAGTACTGGATGCAGATGACTTTACAGCAGGTTATGTTCAGTTTGAGGTTCCAGCTTTAGACGCCGGTGATTACACAATGACAAAAATCATCCAGGATGCCGAAGGTAATCAGAAATTTGCTTCAGAAGCAGTAGAGTTTTCGGCAGAAGCTAAAGAGACTTCCGCTGAAACAGCTGAGACAACTACAACTACAACTGCAACTACAACTACAAATACAACTCCAACTACAACAAAAACGGAAAAAGAGGGTGGTTCAACGGGTTTATTCAGCCTGATTGCTCTACTTGGACTTGGTTTCCTTCGCCGTAGAACAGCGAAATAATCATGACCTGATTTAATTATAAGGAGGCTGAACAGCCTCCTTTTTTATGGAAGAAAAGAAATGAAAAAAACAATTATCGCACTGCTGGCAGTGACCTCTTTTAGTGCTCAGGCTGCTAATATTCAAGCTCATGATCCGCATATCGTTGCGCCGTTTTCAGTACTATGTAAAAAAGTTGAGCCGGTTGACCCGACGGATCCTACAGATCCTAATGACTATTATGCGGGAACTGAAAATCTGCAGGGTGCTGAACTTAAAGCCAAACTGAATCAGATTATCTCAACGGGTGTAACCAAACTGCCCTACTCTTCATCTGAATTCGATGTCTGGGATGCCCTGGCCGTGACCGACCAGGATCCGGATAACGAGAATAATGTTATTTTAATGTACACCGGACGTTCACAGTTAAAAACCTTTTCATCCAGCGGCAATAATGATCCCGATGCATGGAACCGTGAGCATACTTATCCAAAATCCAACGGCGGATTTAACGATAAAAGCGCATCAGGATACACGGATATTCACCATCTTCGTCCGACCGATGCATCAATCAATAATGAGCGCGGCAATCTGGAATTTGATAACGGCGGCTCAGCAACCGGTGAATCTCCAGAAGCAGGTAATAAAAAAACCGGCACTACCTTTGAACCGCGTGATGCCGTTAAAGGAGACGTGGCACGCATGATGTTCTATATGGCAACACGTTATGAAGGAAATGATGCAAAAACTCCGGATCTTGAGCTGGTTAAGGCAGTCACAGATAACGGCACCGCAATGGGTAATATCTGTACCCTGCTGGACTGGAACACACAGGATCCGGTTGATACATTTGAAGCACAGCGTAATGATAAGATTCAGCAGATCCAGGGCAACCGTAACCCCTATGTGGACAACCCGCAGTGGGCAGATGAGATATTTGCTGACGACTGTCAATAAATTCATGCAGTAATTATCGATTAAAGCGGCTGTTAACAGCCGCTTTAATAAAAAGTCTGTTAACTATCCCCGGTTATAAATTTAGTTTTACTGCATACATCTGCAAAACATCATGAGGTGATGGAAAGATCTGTATAATTAATGTTTAATAGCACGAGCAAAAAGTAGTTCGCCTTTAATCTTTTCAATTATTCGATGAGTAACATTACATGTCTCAAATTAATACTAGCTTTAACGAACTCACCACTAACGATCAGGATCTGCTTACTGAAATTGCAGTTTTATATTATCAGGAAGGAGCAACTCAGGAAGAGATCTCAAAAAAGTTTTCTATTTCTCGTGTTAAAATCGGCCGTCTTCTGCGCAGAGCAAGGGAAGAAGGTATTGTTGAGATTAATGTCAGGTACCACCCGGTATACAGCGCCCAGCTTGAGCGCCGCTTAGTTGATAAATTTAAGTTAAAACGCGCTCTAATCGCCCTGGATCAAACTGATACTGAGGAGCAGCGTAAACAAGTTGCAATACTGGTCTCAGGATTTCTCGCTAATAATCTAACCGAAAACAGTACCGTTGCAGTGGGCAAAGGCAGAAATGTCGCCGCCGTTGCGGATCATGCCGGCATAGTGACCCAGCGTAATGCCCGCTTTGTCTGCGCACTCGGCGGCACACACCGCAGCGGAGACAGCACCAATGCGGATCATATCTGCCGACGTCTAGCCAAAAAATTCGGCGGAACCAGTGAAACATTATATGCACCCGCCTATGTTGATAATCCGGAGGTACGCCAGACTTTCTTTGAACATGCGACCGTTGCGGAAACCCTGAATCAGGCAAGAATTGCAGAGTTTGCTCTGGTTGGTATAGGTGATATGAATGAAAACAGTCATATGGTGCAGCTCGGCTGGTTTACTCCTCAGGAATTTGTTGAAGCGCGTATCAATCAAGGGGTTGTCGGCGATATCGGCGGTTTTGATTTCTTTAAACTCAATGGTGAAAATGCTAATACGACCTTAAGAAGCCGTGTTATTGGTTTAGGCACAGACGATCTGCAGCGCATTCCAAATGTTATCGCTATTGCGACAGAAGACAGAAAAGTATTAGCTATGCTTGGCGCCCTGCGTACCGGCAGTATTGATATACTTGCCACCAGCGCCAGCTGCGCGATGGCGCTGCTGAGCATGGAAGATTAACCTGGCGGTTATTTTCTTTAAAAAACACATTTCAGTAAAAAAGCCAATTCCATATAAGAGAATTGGCTTAACAAAACAACCAGCGCCTTTCAGGCAGGGGAAGTAATTTACTGCCTACTTACGACCACCACCGCGACCGCCCTGCAGACACTCAATTAGTTGTGGACCGTTTGTCTGATCAACATCCCTGCACGAACCATATAACACTTGTTCGCTGCTAAGCTGATTACTCTGCAGTGCGCTTACGGGAGTCACAAAAAGTGAAACACTCATTAACGCAGCCGCAAATAAAGCAGTTAATTTTTTCATAGCAATCTCTCCTGTAGAATTGCATCGGCAGTTAAACATCCGCAGCAGCTAAAAATGCAGATATTAAACACCTGAAACCGGCTCCTAACGGTCGCTTCCATCCATTCTACGCAAACAGACCAACTGTGCCGCTCCGCTCAATTTCATGCAATCTGTATAAACAACATCCTCATTGACCATCAGGGTTGTAGACGCCGCTGAGGCTGGTACAGTGAAAAGCGCTGTAGTCATGATCACAACAGCATATAAGCTTATTAACTTACTCATAATCATCTCTCCTTTTCGACTAAAAAACACTTAAGCACATATAGAGAAGAACAATCTACATCACAAAAAATTTCAATTAATTACTGTTTTTTTCTAGCTAAGTTTTAACCAGTTGAATCAAAGGAATAAATATTTACTAATTAAAGGCATTCACAACAACCACCTTCAGGGTATAATGTCCGGCTAAATTCGGGAGCAGCAATGTCAAACTATGAAAACCGCTTTGGCGGTATTAAACGCCTGTACGGCAGCAAAGCACTTAATAAATTTCAAAAAAGTCATATCTGTATAGTCGGCATCGGTGGTGTCGGATCATGGGTTGCAGAATCATTAGCACGTTCAGGTATTGGTAAAATTACCCTGATTGATATGGATGATATTTGTGTTACTAATACCAACCGTCAGGTACATGCATTAAGCGATACCATAGGCCAGACAAAAATAGAGGCCATGGCGGCACGCTGCAGACAGATCAATCCAGAGATTGAAGTAACCTGCATTGATGATTTTATTGATAAACAGAACTGTTTTGATTATCTATCCAGCGAATTTGATTATATCTTTGACGGCATTGACAGCATTCATGCCAAAGTCGCACTGGTTGCTCACTGTAAACGTAATAAGTTTCCGCTTCTGACCTGCGGCGGCGCCGGCGGTCAATTAGATCCGACACAAATTCAGGTGACCGACTTAGCACGTACCATACAGGATCCTCTGGCAGCCAAGGTGAGATCAGAACTGCGCCGCCATTTCAACTTTACCACCAACCCTAAGCGTAAGTTTAGAGTTAACTGTGTATTTTCCACTGAGCAGTTAAGCTACCCGGATATGAACGGTGAAGTCTGTAAAGAAAAAGCCCAGTCTGACGGTTCAATGAAAATGGACTGCGCCAGTGGTTTCGGTGCATCAACCATGGTAACAGCAAGTTTTGCTTTTGTCGGCAGTGCATTTATCCTCAAAAAACTAGCGGCTAAAGCATAAATGCCCGGAAATAAAAAAACACGCGATATTCAGCGTGTTTTTTGTTTTAAAAAGCAGGAAAACTAAGCCTGAGAAAGATCCAGTAACTCGCGCAGCGCAACCTGACACATACTGAATTCAGGTTTAGTAACAGCCAGTAACGCATCTGTCATTTTCTGCCAGCGCTCTGAAAGAATATGATGCGATGTATGCCATTCAACAAATGCCTCTGAAATATCACAATCATCGCTAGTTATCTCTAAGATACGTTTAGTGATACGCAGCTGCTGCCACTCAAGGTCATCACGCATCGACTCCCGGGCAAGTGACTGCCAGTGATTATCAACGGGCAGCTGGTTAAGCTGCTTGGCAATATCAAACAGTCTCAAATGTTCGCCGCTATGGAAATAAACCTGTACAGCCGACTGCGGTTCTATTTCTAACTTGGATGCAACCGACAGCACACCTAACATGGCATAAACCTGATCCACGCTGGCAAGGGACTGCGCCAGGTTTAAAGGCACTCCGTCTTTAGTTAATAACTCAATTTCCTGCTGACGATGAGTCACTGAAGCGCCCATTAAAATATCATCAAACTGACCGGCCAGCTTTTTAAGCGGCTTCTGGTACTGCTTAACTAATGCACCGGTATCGATATCCCCGCGGTTACGGCGTACCAGCCAGCGGGTAGCATGGCGTACCATGCGTCGAAGTTTAGCAGTCAGCTCACTCTGCAGCAGTGATGAAACTTGATGATCTAAACCTTCAATCTCTTCTAAAACAGCAGTAAAGTCAAAGATATCACGAGCGGCGACCCAGGCTTTACAGACATCTAAAAACGAACAGCCTGCGCTCACCATCAGACGATGCACAAAGGTCGGCCCCATACAGTTAAAGATATCGTTGCTTACCTGAGTGGCAACAATTTCACTAACCAGCGGATGCTGATGAACCTCTTTGCGGTACTTTTTAACCAGTGAGGCCGGGAAAATCTTCTCCGCTTCCAGAAGCAGATAGGGATCATCTGCGACTTTTTCATCAGCTAATGCTTCTTTCATTTCATTTTTTGCATAGGAAAGCATCACAGAAATGCTCGGACGGGTTAATCCCTGCTGACTGCTTTTGCGCTCAAGCAGCACGTCGTCTGTCGGAATAAACTCAAGGGCACGGTTGAGTTTGCCTTTATCTTCTAAATCATTAATTAAACGGCGATACTCTTCCAGACGCTTGTAACCTTCAAAATAAGAAAGGCTGATACACTGTGCCTGACGGTAGTTATTTTTAAGCACTATCTCAGCCACTTCATCGGTCATATTAACTAACCAGACATTACGCTGCTTAACCGTTAAATCGCCTTTTGAAACCAGCTTATCAAGCAGTATTTTAATATTAACTTCCAGGTCAGAACAGTTCACGCCGGCAGCATTATCAATGGCATCAGTAAAGCATAAACCGCCGTTTACCGCATATTCAATACGCGCGCTTTGAGTCATTCCTAAATTACCGCCTTCACCAACCGCCGCGCAGCGTAATTCATTGCCGTTAACACGTAAAATATCATTAGCTTTGTCACCGACATCGGCATGAGTTTCCAGCCCGCCCTTCACATAAGTGCCTATACCGCCGTTCCATAGCAGGTCTACCTGGGCTTTCAATAAAATATTGATAAGCTCCGTCGGGGTTACTTTTTTCTGGTAAATATCAAAACGTTTGGCCATTTCCGGCGTTACCGGAATTGATTTTGCGCTGCGCTCAAAGATGCCGCCGCCCTGTGAGATTAAATCACGGTTATAATCATTCCATCCCGTTCTCGGGGTATCAAACAGGCGCTGACGTTCACTGAAATTAGCAGCCAGATCCACGGGAGTCGGATCAATAAATATATGCATATGGTTAAATGCACCCAGTAATGCAATAAACGGTGAACACAACATACCGTTACCGAATACATCACCTGCCATATCACCAATGCCGATCACACTCAGCGGCTGTTTCTGTACATCCTTACCTAATTCACGGAAATGACGCTGCACACTGATCCAGGCACCTTTAGCTGTAATGCCCATTTTTTTATGGTCATAACCATTACTGCCGCCGGAAGCAAAAGCATCATCCAGCCAGAAATCTCTCTGCACAGCCAGTTCATTAGCAATATCAGAGAAAGTCGCCGTGCCTTTATCGGCAGCTACAACCAGATAAGGATCATCACCATCGTAACGCACCACGTCACGAGGAGGTAATATCTGCCCCTTATTTAAATTATCAGTAATATCCAGTAATGCACTGATAAACACTTTGTAACAGCTGATACCTTCAGCCATAAACGCTTCCCGGTCCATAGTTGGATTGAGTCTCTTGGCAACAAAGCCGCCTTTTGCCCCGACCGGAACAATCACAGAATTTTTAACCTGCTGCGCTTTTACTAAACCTAATACTTCAGTACGGAAATCTTCACGTCGATCTGACCAGCGTAATCCGCCGCGAGCCACTTTTCCGCCGCGCAGATGCACCCCTTCAACGCGCGGAGAGTAAACAAAAACTTCATAATTCAAGCGCGGCAGCGGTATATCGCATATTTTGTCATGATCAAATTTGAAACTAATATAAGGTTTATTTGCTCCATCGCTCTTTTGAAAGTAATTGGTACGCAGCGTTGCCATAATAAGTTCGACATATTTACGTATCACCCGGTCTTCATTAAGGTTAGTCACATCATTAAGCGCAGTTAAAATTTTATCTTCTAATTTCTGCTGTTTTTCTAAATCGGCAGCTTTACTCGGATCAAAACGCAGCTTAAACAGCTTCACCAGCTCTTTAACCAGCCTGCTGTGATCTAATAATGTTTTTGCAATACTGCCGTGACTGAAACCAAAACATAACTGCTTTAAGTATTTTGCATAGGCACGCAGCATAGCGATATCACGCCATGCCAGACCTGCTCCGAGAATGAGTTTATTAAAGGGATCATTCTCTGTTTTTCCATACCATATGGATAAAAATGCATCCGCAAATACAACACCGTAAGCATTCGGATCAAAATTATTAACCTGCGAGTAGATCAGGGTGAAGTCATACAGCCAGAAGTTTTTTTCACCGCAGGGGGTAACTTTGTAGGGATATTCTTCGGCAACTTTTAGCCCCAGATTTTCTAAAATTGGAATAAGATCCGAAAGCAGTAAAGCACCGTCCTGATGGAAAAGTTTTAATTTCAATTCACTGCTGTTCGGCTCAATTGAACGGTAAAAACGCAGTGTCATGGCGCGTTTCTGATCCTTATATAAAGATTCAATGCGCTCAATATCAGCCACTGCAACCCGAGAGCTGAAGGTATCCTGATAACTGCCGGCAAAGGCGTTTGTGTATTTTTTATTAAGCTTAGTGCCTAGCTCTTCACCAAAGTGTTCAATTAAAGATTCATGTAGTTCATCACTCCACAGTTTAGTTAACTGCTTCATACGATCCTGAATAGCCTGTACTTCCAGTACTTCATTAAGCGGGGTTTTAAGACGTAAAACCAGACGTAAACGCGCTAAGTTTGACTCACTTAAATAGGTCTGAAAATCACTGTCTGTAACCTCCAGGGTGCGGCTGATAAGCTCTTCAAACTTCAGTCTTACCTCGGTATTGTAAACATCGCGCGGTACATACAAAATAGCGACAACAAACTGATTATGCCCTTCGGTACGCAGGAACAGTTTTAAGTCTTTACGCTCCTGAGCATGTAATACTTCCGTTACATTCTGCAGCAGCTCATTTTCATTACACAGCAGCAGATCTTCTACCGGATAAGTATAAAGAATCTGCGCAAGTTCTTTATAATAATGACCGCCTTGACTATAACCAGACTGCTGCAGCACATTGCTTAATTTATTACGTACAACCGGAATATCCACCGGCGTGCCGCTGTAAACTGAAGAGGTATACAAACCAATAAAACGGTAAGCGCTGACACATTCTCCATTTTCGTTAAACTGCTTAAGATAAATAATATCCGGGTAGGCCGGACGATGTACCATGGCGCGTTTTGAAGCTTTAGTGAAAAACACCAGAGTATTTTCATTGAGCACCTCCACAGACTGCAGCTGGCTGGTTTCACTTTTGAAATCGACACGTTTTAGCAGGCCTAACTGACTGCCTTCGACGGACACCACCTGCTCATCTTTAACAATTAGTTTTTCACCGGCAATAAAAGTGAAATGATCTTTGAGCATCCAGGTTAAGAAAGTCTGCTGCTCCTGCAGATCAATAATATTCTTATTACATTTAGTCACCTTGCTGAATTTTACGGCCTCTTTAACATAATCTTTAACCGCTTCAAAATCATCTACAACCAGAGCGACATCCTGCAGGGCAAGCTGCAGGCTGGCACTGATTTCATCCCGTTCGCCTTCTGCGCTGGTCTGATCTATTTCGAAATACAGCAGTAATTCATTTAAGTTTTCACCGTCAAGTGATTTCAGTTTCCCCGTTTTACTGCGCTCTACGGCTATTTCACTATGAAAAACACGGTGTATCTTAATATTTTTCTCATTAATAATGAGTTTTAAGGTATCAATAACAAAAGGGATATTACGACATAATACACTGATCACCGTATGCGCAGACTGCCATTCATCCTGTTCAACATCGGGATTAAATACCCGCACTTTAGCTTCGTCACACTTCCACTGCTGTGCTTCACGCCACAATGAAACAGTCAGGCCGCACAAATCAGTTTGTGACATTTGTGTTAAATCTATAGTGGCTACATCACGATAAACACTGCAGATAAACTGCTTTAAGGTCTTCTGCTCCCGCTCGGAAAAGTGTCGTTTTAGCCGGGAAAATACTTGCTCTAAAATATCTGATTTTTGATTGAGTCTTGAATTCATCTGAGATACCTATGCTGTGCCCTGACTGGGGCGGAATGAAGTGGGAATAATACCCTAAGGCTAGGCCAGAAAGTTTTTTAAACAAAGTAGAAGCGTGATGCAGATATAAATTTTAAAGAATAATTTTAGGCATTAAAAAAGGGAGTGTTGTTAACACTCCCTTAACATTGCTTTTTTACAAAAAACTACTTTTCAGCAGTCCGGCCGTAAGTTTTACCAGCAACTTCAAATGTGAAGTTAGTTGGTACCGGCATAGGCATATACAGACGAATTGCAATAGAAATTGTCTCACCCGGCAGCCATTTTACAGATCCCCAGCCGTCAGCTTTCAACTGCGCACCGAAACGGTGGAAATCATTAGATAAACCGCCAACATTACCCATAGATAAACCCGTTTCCGCCAGATTATCCACAGACCATGTAACACCAGAATACATATCAACCAGATTAACAATACCATTACCTGATGGAACTGCGTATGGTTTAAGCGTATCAGAGATCTGCGCATTCATCGGCACAGCAGGCGAAACATTAAACGCTATTTTAGCACCGGACAGATCAACGTCGGAGTTATTGGTTAACTTAAGCGCCACCTGAATCGGGTAGTTATCTTCACCTTTTGGTAGATAACCGACTAGATCAACATCTACATCCACGGTTTCCTGCGCAACAACAAAGTTCTCATCACCCGCTTTCACACCGTAAGGCGCCGCAGTTTTGATCATATTGTAAGCAGTATCAGTTAATGTGCTGCCGAACCAGTAATAACCTTTACCATTCTGCTCCGGCGTTGAATAGTCACCTGCCATTTCCCAGAACATAATACCACCAGCGCCCTGGTCAATTGCATATTGAACTTTGGCTTTGTAAGACTTCATGTTTTCAGTAGAAAGGAAGACTTTCTTGTCTTCATTCCATAACCAGGAAGCTTGTGCAACTTCATCATAGTTCTCAACATAATCACCCGTATATTGTGCAGCAGGCTGAGTTGTATCGTGACCGTAGATATCTAAGTAAGGCATTGCCAGATTGTCACGCAGGTTATTTGCATGCCAGATAGGGCCGGCACCTGCGAACATTTCATTACCCTGAGGATCCGGATCGAACCACAGGTTGTCAATTCCCTGTGCACCGTAACCACACGGCGCGCCCGCTTTAGGACTTAACGCATCAGGACCTAAATTACCGCCCGTACCTAAGTAACACTCGCTCTGGTTTGGTAATGCAGCTAAGCCGTTAAGGCCGTTTGTGCCGCCTTGAACCTGCTGGAAACCACGCGTGTAGTATGGAAGACCGATATTAATACGACCGCCCTGCAGAGCACTGCGGAAATATTTGTAAGACCAGTCAATATTTAAATATCCCTGACCGTTGTAGTACTTCGCATCGTTACCCGAGTAGATGCCAGCATCAGCAATTTCGTTATCCACGCCGTTGTCATACAGTGCTGCATTGTGACCCACAAAGTGATTCCATGCGCCGTGCAGATCGTAAGACATAATATTAACGTAATCTAAGTACTGCAGAGCCTGGAAACCACGGAAACCACGCAGCAGGTAACCAGATGAAGGAGAAGCAATAGTCAGCATATAGTGCTGCTGATCCGCGGCTCCCTGCTGGTCAAGTTCGCGGCGTAATGCTTCCATCAGCGCCATATAACCGTCAAATAATTTTCCACGGTGTTTGTTGGAAATAGCCCAGTCTTCAGGATGCCCCGCATCAGACATAGATGACGGATATTCATAATCGATATCAATACCGTCGAAGCCATACTTGTTAACAAACACAGCAGCTGATTTTGCAAATTTATCAATAGCGGCGTAGTTAACTTCACCCGTTGCTTCTTTGATTGTTAAACTGTAGAAACCACCGTCCATATAACGGCCGGCATCATCAAAGTGAGCCCCGGTTTCAGCCCAGCCGCCGACAGATAATAATAACTTAACGTCATGTTTCTGCGCGTACTGGTTTAATAAATTGAAGTGACCTTGGTAGGGTAGAGACGGATCCATCGCATTTTCTGCACCTTCCCATGTCATACCTGTCGCAGGGTTTTTCGGATCAGTTGTATCACCTATAGAAACTTCACCGCTTTTATTAATATGCGCAAATGCATAGTTAATGTGCGTGATGCTGTCCCATGGAATATCAGAGGCTAAGAAAGACGGCTGACCGTTTGCCCCGTTTCTCCATGAAGTAAAGTAACCGATAATACGACGCGGGTGATCTGCCCCCATAATTTCACGACCATCGGTATCGTAAACACTACAGTAAGGCACATCAACACCGGGTGTTGCGTATAAACCAGCCGGACGACACTGTTCATCGCTGACTACAACCGCCGGGCATTCTTCGAGTGTCGGCGCTTTTGAACCATCCGGACAGGTTACCTCTTCAACTGGTGTTGAAGGACACTGTTCTAGAGTCGGCGCTTTTGAACCATCCGGGCAGGTTACCTCTTCAACTGGTGTTGAAGGACACTGTTCTAGAGTCGGTGCTTTTGAACCATCCGGGCAGGTTACCTCTTCAACAGGTGTTGAAGGACATTCAACAGCATCCCAGAACCAGGAACCGGCTTTAGGCGCTTCCCACATACCGGGATTATTTTTCGCCTGGAAACATTCATTATTATAAGAATAAATTGTACCGTTTAATGCTTTAGTTGTACCGGCAATAAATTCAGGAACATCACTCGGTACTGGTGCCGGATCTACCGGATCAACTGGATCAACTGGATCAACTGGATCAACTGGGTCAACTGGGTCAACTGGGTCAACTGGGTCAACCGGAGTATCGCCGCAAGAGGCGACATCCCAGAACCAGGAAGCCGTGCTTGGAGCTTCCCATAACCCCGGGCTGTTTTTTGCCTGAAAACATTCACCGTTGTAGGAAACAATATCACCATTAGCGACTGTTGTTTCACCTGCAATATAGGGTGTAATGGTTTCAGCTGCATTTGCAAATACCGAAATTGTTGAAGACAATAAAGCAATGGATACTGCTTTTTTTGCTGGACTAAATGTAAACATTTGTATCATCCTTAATTAAAATAAAAACATTTAAACTAAGCATCAGGAGAGTAAAGCTGAAGAAGTAAAGAGGATAAAAGACAGAATCATCTGGAAACTAAACACAACTATCCCTGATAATCGACTATCAACTGCATCCTTGAACTCAATAGTTTTACAACTTGCTAATATAAATACACTTTTTACAAACCAAACTAATTTCACAGCGCAACCAAAGATGCAAAAATTAGACTATTCATTATATAGCAAGCCTTCTAACGCTCAATAAAATGGCGAATACGAGCAAACCGAAGGGTACAATCAGTTGTTTTTTTAATCAAGGCGCTGACTTATTTCAGATCTCGAATTAATAAATGAAAAATAAAATAAAATCAATATGTTAGTGTTATCTGCTGGAAAATTTAGGTATAAAAAAAAGCAACCGAAGTTGCTTTTTTGTGATCGAATTAACTAAAAATCATCATATTACTAATTTAAGTGATTGATATTATTTACATCATGCATCCCATATTAGAATTACATATTTTATGAGATATTTAGGCGGGAGCTTTGTTACCTCTAACTTTATGCTCCTTCGAATTCACCACTCACCTAAGCGGGCGCTATGCCCGTTATATCAAATATAACGGACTAGATCCCAGCCATTCTTTTACCGCCAGATTAAAGGTCAGCAGCTTTCTCGGCGTTATTCGTCTTTGCGCATATAATAAACTTAGCTTATGTGTTTTTACTGCCCAGTTAGGAAGAAGGTGAATCAACTCCCCGCTTTTTATCGATTTCTCTACCTGGTAGTAAGGCAGACTGGCGATCCCTAAGCCTTGCTCAGCAAGCGACAAGATAGAACTATATGTATTTGAGCGTAGAGTTCCACCTACTTCAATTTGATATTTTTTATCACCATTTACCAGCTCAAGTTGATTCCAGCGCTCGTTCTGTCCATTTAAGATAAAAGCACAATGATGCAGATCTTTAATTGATTGAATCTCATTATGCAGGGCAAAGTCTTTACTGCAAACCAGTACATTTCTAATAAAGCCTAACTCTTTAGCAACGACATCATTCGGTAACTCCTCATATGCCCGAAAAGCAACATCGTAGTCACCAGATGCAACTTCTCTTTTGATAGGACCAAAATCAAGAATAAGGTTTATTTGTGGATGTTGACGCAGAAATGATGGAATAACATGATGACAAAGTGCCCGCCCAAATTCAAACGGGGCACTCACTTTTAAATCCCCAGAGAACTCCTGGGTAATATCCTTTACCCGTATTTCCGCTTCAGAAGCTAAAAGCTGGATTTGTTTGGCTTTGGTAAATAATTCTTCTCCAACTTCTGTCAGCGCTATACGCCGAGTAGTTCGATGAAACAATTTGGAATTTAACGCTTTTTCAAGATTACATACATGACGAGAAACTAACCCTTTAGATACATCAAGTACGTCCGCAGCCTTTGTGAAACTGCCCTCTTCTGCAACGGCTAAAAAAGTCTGTAAATAGCTAAGGTTCATTTATTAACTCCATTATGTAAACAATGCGTTTATTTTATGCGGTTTTTAACCTGATAGTAACTGTATATGATTCAAATATTCAAACAACAGGAGCAAAAAATGAAAGTATTAGTTATCGGCGCATCAGGCACCATCGGCAGTCAAATTGTAAAAGCACTAGCAGCTGAGCATGAGGTCATAAAAGCAAACCACAGCAGTGGTGACGTGCAAATTGATATCAGCAGTACGGCATCAATTCATTCAGTATTTGAATCTATCGGCAAGGTCGATGCCATTGTATGTGCGGCGGGAAATGTCGCATTTAATGCATTTTCAGAACTATCTCGTGAAGAATGGGACCTTGGTATTAATAGCCGCTTGATGGGACAAGTTAACTTAACGCAAATTGGCAGTAAGTATCTACATGATGGAGGAAACATAACATTAACAAGCGGCATTATCGCTGACTATCCGATTGCTTACGGAAGCAGTGCAGCTGCATTAAACGGCGCAATAGAGCATTTTGCTAAAGCAGTTTCGGTAGAGCTGCCTAGAAATATACGTATCAATGTTGTTAGTCCAACAGTCGTTACTGAATCATTAGAGACCTATGGCGATTATTTCCCGGGCTTCAATTCAATTAACGCAGAAGATTTAGCGAAATATTATGTTCGCTCAGTATTAGGAGTCGAAACAGGGCAAACATTTAAAGCGTTTGCAGGTAACTAAATTAGACATAACTATTTAAATTATAAGGATATAACAATGAAAAAAATTATTACACCAATTATCTTTGCGGCCATGACCTTCTTAGGTACCCCTTTGATATCTCATGCATCTAGTGCAGTGACTGTCGATATTTTGAAGGTGAAACAGCAACAGTCAATTCATATATTTTTTCAAATGGTGAATCGTTAGTTGTTATGGATGTTCAACGCTCAACAGCTGAAGCGAAAAAGCTGGCCAAGATCATCAAAGAGAAAGGACTTCCTTTAAGCCATATTCTAATTTCTCATGGTCACCCGGATCACTACACGGGCATGAACTGGCTGTCAAAAGCCTTTCCAGAAGCAGTAATCGTGGTAGCGAATGAAGAGATTAAAAAAGATATCCTTGGTTTTTCGACTTGGATGGAAAGTGTCGGCTGGTTAGATGCCGAGCCTTTACTTAAACCAAAATCTGCCAAAAATCCTAATGGTTTCGACTATCTGAACAATATCCATGTACTTCCGACAAATAAACTGACGATGAACGGCGGCGGTGAGCTAAAGCTTAATACTCACTATTCTCCAACCGAAGCTGAGCATTTAACAACAGTATTTGTTGATGATTTAAATGGAC
Source organism: Psychromonas aquimarina ATCC BAA-1526 (assembly GCF_000428725.1). Classification (GTDB taxonomy): domain Bacteria; phylum Pseudomonadota; class Gammaproteobacteria; order Enterobacterales; family Psychromonadaceae; genus Psychromonas; species Psychromonas aquimarina. The sequence continues at coordinate 42,437 of NZ_AUAM01000029.1, read as the reverse complement.
TTTTCTCGTCGGATCTAGCTTATAACAAGGTACATTTATGGATGGGACAAGGCGTAAGCAAACAGCACGTGGCTAACTGGAGAGCGCAGTTGCAGGAATTTAAGTCTGAATACAGCCAGCTTAACCCCAAAGTATACCCGGGTCATGGTAAACCAGCTGATATCACCTTGTTTGACACCTTAGTCGAGTATATTGATGACTTTAACCACATTACTTCAACGGCTAAGTCTAAAGAACAAGCGATGAAGAAAATGGAAGCGCTCTACCCAGAGTATAAAGAAGCCGGCTTTTTACTGAAATATAGTGTTGATAATCATATGAAGTAATTACCAGCAGTTAAATACTACTTGTGCTTTGAGCTTTAGAGCAAAAGCCAAGTAGTTAATCAATAAAACCTACCATCAATGTAAGGATACTTGGAATGATTAATATTGAACGTTATGAAGGCACTGAGGCCAATGTAAACAGTTATTTACTCTCCGATGATGAAAATACTATTCTTGTTGACGTACTGCGAAACAGCGTCGAAGCTGAGGGTCTTGCCGATCATATTGAGAAAGACGGTAAAAAACTAAACTGCATTTTTATTACACATGGACATGCTGATCACTATATGGGTCTGGGAGCTCTCCTGCGCCGTTTCCCTAATGTACCAGTAAAAGTGGCAACGACAGCCATTAAAGATGACCTTATTGGGTTTTCACAATGGATGGAATCTGTCGGCTGGCTGGAAAACGAGCCGCAGATGAAAGTAAAAACACCCGAAAATCCTGCTGGATTTGACTACGTCAATTTAGTGAGTGTTATTGATGAGCCGTTTTTAAAACTTCCTTTGGAGGCTAACCGCATTCATGTTCATGCAGACTACCCTGGGAATGAATGCGGGCATATAACAACATTGACAATACCTGAGCAAAAAGCTTTCCTTGCTTCCGATTTATTATACGACAAGGTACACGCCTGGTGCGGACCAGGCACTAACAGGCAGGAAATACATCAGTGGATTAATATTTTAGACGAAACATTAGAAATGAAAGACGCTGATAAATGGACGTTTTATGCCGGACATGGTCAGAGCGGAGACCAAACGTTAGTAACAAATATGAAAGGCTACCTACAGCAGTTCCTTGATATAACTGAATCTGAAAAAACTCAGCAAGGTGCAATGGATAGATTAATAGACGCTTTTCCTGGTTTTGCTCAAGAGGATTTCTTACTGATACACAGTGTTAATTACCATGTAAAGGAAAGCACTTAATAACAATTCGCCTAAATTGGTTTTATGGGCAGCTGCAATTAACTGCATTGTTGTAGTTTTCACAATGCCAATGGGGAAATAGAAGTCTATTTCCCTCAAACTTTACAATGTTTCCTATAAGAGCGCTAATTATGCTTAAAGGTAAATTCTATGCCGCAACATCAACATACAGCTCAATATATTACTGAGCAGTTATTAACAGCGCTGCAGCCCTATGCACAAAAGTTAATAAGCAAGCCCGCAAATGGAGAACGGCAAAAAAGGCAGCTGTTAAGAGCGGTTTTAAATACCCTTCCTCCTTTTACCCTGGATGAGCAAGAAACTGCACTGCTGGAGCTTGGCGTTGGTTTTAACACGCCGGCAATTACTCGCTTTCCATTTGAACAATTTAGCAGCCAGTTTCCTCATACTCATCTAATCAGGTTAAATAAAGATGACGCCAGATCACAAGATAAAATCAAAGCGAACAATTTGTTAGTGGGAGATGATATTTGTCAGTGGCTGAATAAACTGGCCGATATCTGACTTTTGTTTATGCAGTATTTAATCGGCATTATTATTTTTATCACCAGCTTATTTTGGCTGCTTAATCGAGCAAGTCTGAAATGGTTAAAATACGGTAAGTTATCTCGACGCTCCAATTTTGTCGTTAATCAACACAACTATTATATGGAAGAAGTTAAGCTGGAAAGCTACAGAGAAGCCATTAATATATACCAGAAAAGCATTGATGAAATTTATCGTTACGGAAAAATTATTGATATGCAGTATGACTTATACGACTGGACTGTCAGTTATATTCAATTTAAGGATATAACCATTGCTATCCAGCTATCTCGCCCGCTACATACTATTCAACTGGTTCAAAGTGAAAAGTCTATGCAGATACAAGCCATGGAAGCTGATAATCCATTTTTATAATGAAGATATTAATAGACACGTAATAAAAAAAAAGCCCGAATATTGCTATTCAGGCTTTTCTAAAATAAGGAAGATATGCTGCAGAATTACATCATTCCACCCATACCGCCCATACCACCCATATCCGGCATTGGTGCGGCAGGTGCTTCTACTGGACGGTCTGTGATCATGCATTCTGTAGTGATCATCAGGCCGGCAACGGATGCAGCAAACTGTAATGCACTGCGTGTTACTTTAGTCGGATCAAGAATACCCATTTCCAGCATATCGCCGTATTCAGCAGTTGTCGCATTATAACCAAAGTTTGCTTCGCCCTGCTGCACATTGTTAGCAACCACAGAAGCTTCTTCACCACAGTTTGATACGATCTGGCGAAGCGGAGCTTCCATTGCGCGAAGCGCCACACGGATACCAACATTCTGTTCGTCGTTATCGCCTTTAAGCTCTTTTAATAGACCGGCAACACGTACCAGTGCAACACCGCCGCCGGCAACAACACCTTCTTCAACCGCTGCGCGTGTCGCATGCAGAGCATCGTCAACACGGTCTTTTTTCTCTTTCATCTCAACTTCAGTTGATGCGCCGACTTTAATTACCGCTACACCGCCGGCAAGTTTTGCAGAGCGTTCCTGCAGCTTCTCTTTATCATAATCTGATGAAGAAGCTTCAATCTGCTGTTTAATCTGAGCAACACGTGCAGTGATAGCAGCTTCGTCACCAATACCGTCGATAATAGTTGTTTCATCTTTGCTGATTACGATGCGTTTTGCCTGACCTAAATCTTCAAGCTGGATCTTCTCAAGATCTAAACCAATCTCTTCTGAGATAACCGTACCGGCAGTCAGAATAGCGATATCCTGGAGCATAGCTTTACGACGGTCACCAAAACCAGGAGCTTTAACAGCACATACTTTAACGATACCGCGCATGTTGTTTACTACTAATGTCGCTAATGCTTCACCTTCAACATCTTCAGCAATAATTAATAAAGGTTTTGATGCTTTAGCAACCGCTTCAAGTGTTGGTAATAATTCACGAATATTACCGATTTTTTTATCAACCAATAAAATAAACGGGCTTTCCAGTTCAACGGTACCGGCTTCCTGATTAGTCATAAAGTACGGAGACAGGTAACCACGGTCAAACTGCATACCTTCAACTACGTCTAATTCAGTTTCCAGGCCCTGGCCCTCTTCAACTGTAATAACACCTTCATTACCTACTTTGTGCATAGCTGAAGCGATGATTTCACCGATTTCAGTATCAGAGTTAGCAGAGATAGTACCTACTTGGGTGATAGCTTTTGAATCAGAACAAGGAGTTGATAATCCTTTCAGCTCAGTAACAGCCGCTTTTACTGTTTTATCAATGCCGCGTTTTAAATCCATCGGATTCATACCGGCAGCAACCGCTTTTAAACCTTCAGCAATAATTGCCTGTGCTAGTACTGTTGCAGTTGTTGTTCCGTCACCGGCTGCATCATTGGTTTGTGATGCAACTTCTTTAACCATCTGTGCGCCCATGTTTTCAAACTTGTCTTCAAGCTCGATCTCTTTCGCAACAGTTACACCGTCTTTAGTGATCTGCGGAGCACCAAAACTTTTATCGATAACAACATTACGGCCTTTAGGACCTAAAGTTACTTTAACGGCATCAGCTAAAATATTTACGCCGTCTAACATTTTGATGCGGGAATCATTTCCAAATTTAACTTCTTTTGCAGACATTTTATTTTCCTTTAATTTTGAGACAAGCGCTTTTGCCTTTTAAGGTAATTGCGCTGGATTAAAACAATAAATTATTATTCAACGACCGCTAGAATGTCGCTTTCACTTAAGATAAGTACTTCCTGGCCTTCAATTTTTTCTGTTTTCAAACCGTAACCTTCACTGAAAATAACGATATCACCCACTTTTACGTCAAGTGGTTTTACTTCACCATTATCTAAAAGACGACCGTTACCCACAGCAAGGATTTCACCACGCGTTGATTTTTCAGCTGCACTTCCAGTTAATACAATGCCGCCGGCCGAAGTTGTTTCCTGCTCGGTACGTTTTAAAATAACACGATCATGTAATGGACGAATAGTCATGGTTTTTCCTTAAAAATGTTTGTCTTTGGATGTACAAAACAGATGGGGATTAAAAATAGTTTATCAAGTGACAGACTTAAAAAATTTTCATTAAGCCAAAAAAAACCTGTATTCAAAATACAGGTTTTTAAAAAGACTATCTAAAGGGAGTTAACCTAAGCGAGGGCCGGTCTCGGCTGCGATAATTCGTTTATTATCTGATTAATCTCACTGACTGCTATCAGAATATTTTTTTCCGTTTTCTGATGCTGGTAAGCAACAACCTTACCTTCAACCACCCTTAAGCGGCCTAAACCAGCAATAAAAATACGACCGTTAAAAAATCCTTTTACAAACTTAGCAATTTGACGAGGATGATACTTTTTAAAACTTCTTAGCGTTATCGAATTTTTAATATTCACATTTATCCCTTATTATTTTTTGGAAAATAAATCACATAACTGAAACACTAACTACTAAATACTCGAACTCATTAAGTGTTTCACTAATAAAATGCGCTAACTCATTATTATTTTTTGACAAAATAATGAAATTTAAACCGATTTCAACCCTTCTTTACAAATACCTCCTCTACAAGACACGTTTTCCGTAATAATTACCCATTTCTGTGATACTCATCGAAAAACTCTATTCTTTATCATCCTTACGCTCAAATTCACCTTCAATTACATCTTCTTCAACATGAGAGCGGCTGAAAGAAGAGCTGTTTTGTGATTGAGAAAATCCCCCTGACATAGCGGCATGGGGTGCTAATTTAACATTTGCCAGCAGCAGTTGTGCTATTGCGGCTCGAATAGACGGCTGCAAAAGTAATAAACCACAAAAATCTGTTACAAACCCCGGAGTCACTAATAACACTCCGGTAATAATTAACATTATACCTTCAATCAACTGCTGCCCGGGCATTTCACCGCGCGCTATACGTTCCTGCAGCTGCTGTAATAACTGTAATCCCTGACTGCGTACTAAGGCCGATCCGACTAACGCGGTAACGATCACTAAAGCAACCGTCGGCCACGCACCTAAAAAACCACCCACTTTAACCAGAACAAAAATCTCTAATAATGAAACGCTGGTAAAAACTAAAAATAATCTTGCAAACATGCTTACTCCTGATAAGGATTTAAATAACTTTAATCTGTCATACTAGTAATTAAATATGGACAGATTATGACAAATTCAAGGGCCTAGTTTATATTTTGACCTAACAAGTCCAATTTATTACTGAAAAACCTATGATTTTCATCACCTTATTAACTAATTTATTAGATTAAATAAATTTATTCAGAAACTTAAAAACAACTTTTCTTTACTTTCTGATCACTTCTCTGCAGCGTAATTCACGCGCTAAGCTTCAGTTATGTTAGTCAGTAAAGTATAAGAAAAGTTCAATATATCTGTCGTTTATAATAGTCAATATTGAGAGAAGACAATAGGATACAGGTTAAAAAATACAGTTCAGCGGGCAGAGAGGGAATAAATACTTATACAAACAATTATCTGCCAGTGCGGCTGACGCACCGGCAAGAGACTGATTAACGAATTACTGCGTTTTCCAGATTTTAAGACACCATAAAACGGGTATTAACAGCAGCGACATAATTAAAAATACCTGCCCTTGAAGCTGTTCATAGAAAATACCGGATAAATAGGTAAACAGCGCCATTAACAGTCCCAATGCCACTCCGGAGTAAAGCGTCTGGTAAGGCACCATATCAACACCTTTCTGCAGACTGATATAACGGATAGTCGCTAAATGGGTAACAGCAAAAGTAAATGCATGAAATGTCTGAATAACTGCCAGCAGATAAACATTATCCGTAAACGAGATCACCCACCAGCGGGCAATACCTGCTGACAAGCCTAAAAGGATCATCTGTTTGATTGACCAGTTAGTAAACAGCTTTTTATTAAAACGCATCAGCAGAACTTCTGCGGCCACTGCAATCGCCCATAACCAGGCAATGCTCGACTCTGGAATCCCGATACTGTTCCAGTAAATTGAGCTGAAGGCATAATAAGCACCATGACTGCCTTGAATTGAACCGACAACAATTAAAAACAGCAGGACATTTCGCTGTTTCAGTAATCCAGTAAGGGACTGCTTCCCCCCCTGGTGCCGCGTTTCCCCGTCATCTAAATGCGGACTTAATTTTAATAAACTGACTGTCCACATAACCGCAGAGGCAGCGACAATCAGCCATAATATTGACGGCTGACCATACTCAGCAATTAACCAGCCGATACAGCTGGATCCTGCAATAAAACTTAATGACCCCCATAAACGCACCCGCCCGTAATCTAACTGAATTTGATTTACTAAGCGGGTACCAATAATGTCCCCTAAAGGCACCAAAGGTCCGATCACAAAGTTAATCGTCAAAGTAATGACGGCCAGCCACAGATACCCCTGCAGGTAAAAAAGCACACTGAATGCCAGCAGGGTCAGAAAACTTAATACACGTAATAAACGCAGAATAGAGGAACCGCTGCTGACCAGCGGCAGTAATCCCATACTACTGACAAAACGCAGTACCAGCCCGACCGAGAATAATAAACCAATATCTTCAGCGGATATCCCCTGCCCTGATAACCACACGCCCCAGAAAGGTAAAAATACTCCCCATACAAAATAGAAAGCAACAAAATACAGGGTTAACCAGGATTTAGCAGCAATAGTAAACAACAGACACCTCTATGAATTAATGAGAGTTACAAATAAAAAAGGCTGATATTACATCAACCTTTACTGTATTTGTTAAAAAGTTCTATGCATAGCTATGATACAAATCGTAAACCCTTAATCCCTCTTTTAACTGCTCGAGCCCAGCCTCTCCAATAAAAGCAATTGAGCGCGGAGCATCGGGCAGCAAAGTGAAACTTGAATCTGCAAAACGCCCCGCCCCCTGATACTCTAAATGCACAAAAAACGCCGGTTTTTCTGCACGGATTAATACTTCAAGTCCCGATGATGTTTCGATAACCTCATAACTGATTTCAGGATCGGAAAAATCACACTGTTTAGGTTTAGCAGCAAAATAAGTGTTATCAAAGCAGACCTTCTGATTCGTCAGCTGCACATAGAAGAAACCTTCGCTTTCAGACCCGCTGATTTTCTCTAACGGACAAGACCACAGCTCAATATTTCCGTCAGCCTCAGCATATCCTGACAACGGCTCCCGAGATAAAACATCACCATTCCAGCTCTGCCAGATCAGCTCTCCGTCTAACTCAGCGGCAGTTTTTGCATCGTTAACCACGCGCAGGGTTAAATGAGTTTCAGACTTAACAAATACCGCTAATAACGGTGCAAAAAAACGTTTCGCCTGGTAATGAAGCTGCTTCCAGCGCCCGTCATACTCAATTGACGACCATGAACTTACCGGCCAGCAGTCATTCAGCTGCCAGTATAAAATACCGCGGTTAAGCGGCTTACATGAACGCCAGTATTCGCTGGCTGTTTTAATCGCTGTAGACTGCTGCACCTGACTAAGATAAAGCATGTTTTCAAAACCATTGGGAAAACGATAATAACGGGTAAACATTTCGGTAATAATGGAATTACCTCTGGCATTTTTCTGGTGGTTTTCAAAGGATGGAGAAGTCACATTCCAGTCACTCTGCGGTGCAAATTTTTTCACCGTTGGTAAAGAGGGCCAGGATTGAAAACCAAATTCCGAGCAGAAACGCGGGTTAACTTCGGTATAGGCATCAATAGATTTTCCTGAGTGCCAGACATCCCAGTAATGCATATCACCGCGGTTATCATCATGCCAGGCATCACCAAAATCCAGCTCGCCGTTACAGGGAGAGCTTGCCCAGAAGCGCCGCCCGGGATCGGCTTGAGTAACGCTTTGTTCAAGCGCTCTATTTAAGCGGTCATAATTAACCACATATTTCTCGCGGTTAGCGCGCGACTCCGGGTACCAGCCGATTGCTCCAATTACTTCATTATCACCGCACCATAAAGCAATGCAGGCATGATCTCGTAAACGCTTAACCTGATAGTCAACCTCCGCACTTACCTGGTCAATAAAATCAGCTGTTGAAGGATACAAGGCACAGGCGAACATCAGATCCTGCCAGACCAATAAGCCTAACTCGTCACATAACTCGTAAAAGATATCGTGCTCATAAATACCGCCTCCCCAGACACGCAGCATATTCATATTAGCAGCGGCCGCATCACTGAGCATCTGCCGGTAACGCTGCTCACTATTACGGCCAGGCATCGCATCTAAGGGGATCCAGTTAGCACCTTTAGCGCTGACAGCAAAACCATTAACCTTAAAGTACATGCTTGAGCCAGTTTCATCCTCTTCGGTAATTAACTGCAGTTCGCGCAGACCGATTTTTTTACAAATAACCTGTCCGTCGAGTGTCACTTTTAACGGGTAAAGATGCGGCTCTCCGTAACCTGCCGGCCACCAGCGCTTAGCTTCTGTGACGGAAAATGACAGTTCAACTTTATTACTCAGTACATCAAGCGGTACTTCTTCTGTCTGTCCGTTAAATTCAATAACGGCTGAACAGGGAGAATTACGCACTGCTTTATAATCAATACTGACATTAACTGTGCAGCTTTCTGCACACCAAACCTGCTCAGTCTGCACGGCTAATAACGCAGCATTCTCTACCGCCTGCAGAGTGATATCACCGTAAACACCCGCGGCTGATAAACAGATTCCCCAGTCCCAGCCGGCATGACACTGAGCTTTACGTAATGTATTCATATGCGGGATTTGATTATTACCGACAGCCCAGGGAATAGGAAAGGGTAATTTTTCAGCCTGTGCACGGGCGGCAAGATCCGCACGTTTTAATAATATTTCAATGCTGTTTTCACCGATCACAACAAAAGGAAGAATATTTACATTTAATGCCAGAAACATATTGGAACTGTCTGCGGCAGCTTGACCGTTAATTTTTATTTCAGCTATGGTATCTAAATATTCAATACTAAGATCCAGCGAAGCCGCATTAAATATCTCTTCACTAAGCTCAAAAGAACGTCTCAGCCGCCATTCACACTGTCCGACCCACTGTACCTGCTTTTCATTATCAGCCCAGTAGGGATCGACAATTTTTCCGGCCTCGAGCAGTGCCGAATGCACATCACCGGGTAACTGAACTGCAATATTTTGAATTTCAGGCTGATCAATGCAGTCAAGCAGCCATTCACCATTAAGGGAAAACATCATTAACAGACTCCTAAAGAATAACAGGAGTCTGATTTTATGATCATAAAAGAAAAAATGACGAGGGCCGCCTAATGAAACTGAAAGCTTGCTAGGTATCTACAAATTATTGATATTCAGCGGTATAAAACAAGGCTGACACAAGATTAATTGAACTCTAAATTACGTACCTGTACCGTAGTGCTGATTGAATGGGTGAAACTGCTGTCAGAAACCAGCTCTCCGGTTAAATCAATGGATACACTGCGAAGCGTGGCGGCTGCATTAGAAACACTGCTTTCAGAAAACTCCAGGACGGTAATCTTGATAAACTGTTTATCAGAAAGCGCAGTCCAGGTGCCGGAAGAGTAACAATTGTCCGCAAGCGGATCGACACCGGTGCCGAACTGAATTTCATTTTCAGCAGGAACAAGTCGAATCCCCATTTTATTGCTGTCAGTAATTGAAGCGGAAGAGTTATGGTTATAATAATAAACAATACAGTCTTGTTCTGCATTACTGACTGAATCAACGGTTTTACTGCCGCCGCTGGCAACCATAAACTCAGAACCGCCAAAACCGGCGCGTCTGATATCCGTTTCCATAATAGACATAATTGACTGCAGATCACTGCGTAAACGTGAGTATTTAAGGCTTCTGCTTCCGGTAGAAATCCCGGTCACATATAAACCTATCACCATAGCTAACAGCACAGAGCCAAGCAGCAGTGCAATTAACAGTTCAACTAATGAAAATCCCTGAAATTTAGCTAACACTTTTTATATCCCAGCTGAGCCTTATCAGGCGCACAAATCCTTAAGCGCATTGTTGACTGAATAACTTTCAGTTTCTGCCCCGAAGAGTTGGTAAGTGTTACACTGCCGGCATTAACACTAAACCTCATCGGGCTGTACGAAGCCTGTTTACCGTTAAAGGTAATGTCGGAAGCAGAAGCAGATACCACCTTGCCGTCAGTTAACTCTTGTATTTTTTCAGCACCGTTTAACAAGCATGAATCAGCAGTAAAACAGTCACAGGCAGGCAGTGTGGTCATTGCCATATCCCATTTTGTGCTGTTTTCAAACTGACAAAAGTGTACGTAAACCTTTTCATTCTGCTTAACTGACTGGATCTTAGCTAAACTTAAAAAACCATAAAGCCGATCCGTATAATCCAGCAATGCCTGCCTGGCAATTATTCCACTATAAGAGCTGCTGGTAATTACGACTAATATGGCAACAATAAAGACTGAAATGAGTAATTCAATTAAAGTAAAACCGATATTTTTACGTCTATTTATTTTCATAAAAAAAACTCAGAAGATACTTAAAAGGGCAATTTATATAGCCTTTAACTCCTGCTCAAAAGAGCTGTAACGCTTCTTCGACATATCATCAAGAGGCTGCGACTCGATAACATTAATACACAGCTTAGCAATACGTTTTTTCTTAGAAAATTCAACACTCACAGGCCAGCCTTTAGTCATTGACTGTGCCAGATTCAACGACAACTGAGTATTATTCGGCATAATCTCGTATGCCTCAAGGAACACACTGGTTGATGCAGGATATAAACCGCTGCGGTAAAGTTTTATTCCCTGCTCATTAAGGCTGAGAAGTTTAGCTATCTGCTCTTTATTATGATCTTTGACTTTATTAATCAGCAGCAGATCACTCATAACCTCAATACTGTTATCATCTTCCGGAAAAGAGATCAGCGCCAGAATTTCCTCATATTTATCAGAGTTCCCCAGTTCCAGCCAGGCTTTCGCTAAGGTTAATGCGCTGTCCCGGCCGCATTCAATCACTATCTCGGCATTACAGTCAGTTAAATTTTCTGAAGCTGATTTTAACGCCCCGCGCATAATTGCCATTCGTGCCGAGACTATCTTTTCCAGTTCATAAAACTGTTCTTTACTAAAACGCAGCGAAGCACTTTTTAAGGTCGCCTGAACCTGTGAAAAAACTTTAGCCTGCTGCAGTTCACTGCCGGCCTTGGCACGATCTAATAAACAGTGGATATAATTAAAATGATGATTAATATTCTCGTGTACTGAATGACGGGTATTATCCAGCACAGTTTTAAAACAACGCTGCGCGATTTCCCAGTCCCCCTCCAGTAAGGAAAGATTCGCTAAAGCACGCTGCCTGGGGATATTTTTAGGGGATAGTTTTACCGATTCGACTAATATATCTTTTGCCTGCGAATAACACTCACGCTGGGCATATATACTTGATAACCAGTTTAACGCTTCAATACGGGTTTCTGGTAACTCACAAAGTTCAGTTAACAGGGCTGCCGATTCGGTGTAATCTTCAAGATGATAAAAAGCAATCGCCTTGCCCAGCTTTGCCCAGGAAAAGTCTCGATGGGCTAAAATGGAATTATATAAATCCAGGGCAATCTTAGGCTGCTTAAGATTTAATAAAACTTCTCCTTTAAGGCGCATAATCGGCAGTGCATATTTCTGGTGCTCCTTGCCGGCTTTGCCGCACTCAGCCAGCGCTTTTTTGTAGTTGCGTACAGCAAGTGCATCATAAATGCCGCCGAGTACTTTACGTTTTTCTAATGATCTGACTAAACGAGCTTCCAGCGTCTTATAAGAAAAAGGTTTTAATAAATAGTCATCGGGCTGCAGTTCTACAATACCATGGATAACCTGCAGCGCAGTTTCTGCGCTTATCAGAATAAATACGGTATTACTTTTTAACAGATCTCTTAGTTTTAACTCTTCAAATAACTGATAACCGTCTTTTCCTTTTCCCAAATTAAAATCACATAAAATAAAGTCAAACTTTGTTATCTCACACAATTCAACTGCTCGGTCACCATTACTTGCGACTGAAATTTCTTTACAGCCTAACATCTGCAGCATACCTTTTATGGCGCTTCTTATGGTGTCGATATCATCAACTACAAGAACAGCCTGTGTCGAAAAAAAATTACTGGGTAATGCCATAGTTTGTTAATACCTAAAATTATTGTGAGCTTTCAAAGTTTAGCTGAACAGAGTTTTTTCGCTATTAAATTAAGCGATTAAAGCTGATAACCTGCAGAATATCACTGTTATCCCGCACCCTGATAAATATAATTTAAGTCCACATCTTAATTATAAGCAAACTACTCTCGGATTCAGGAGTTAATGGAGATAACAACCGAATATAAAGTTAACAGTTAAGCATGCCTGCTTAGTTCGTGTTTAGCCCTCACAGGCGGAATAACAGCGTCTGAAAATTAATAAAATAATGTCATAAAACTGCAATGGTTAATGCTTATTGTCACCTTACTAACTGTGAAAAAAAGGAGATAATATGCAATACAAGAATACTGACACTGATATTCAATTCATTACTGATGAAGCACTATTTTTCATCCCTAAAAAAAGAACAGCTAAAGCAAGGAAATGGCGCGAAATTGAAGCCGTAAAAGCCCGTCAGAAACTATCAAGAGAACTGCGCGATATTGATCAGGAGTTTGATTACTGCAGAAATGACTTAGTATAAAATTTAAAGCGCTAAAAAAACGCATCTTGTTAGATGCGTTTTTTTATTTCTGACAAACAGGCAGGCAGAAGGCACAGGAGGCTGCACCTTTTGTCTGTTTATATTACTCAGATATCAGATCTGAAATAAAGACTCGATTGACAGTCCCTGCTCGGAAAGTACATCACGCAGACTTTTTAGTGCTTCGACCTGGATCTGGCGAACACGTTCCCGCGTCAAACCTATCTCTTTACCTACATTTTCTAAGGTTGCCGCTTCATAACCTAATAAACCAAAACGTCTGGCTAATACTTCACGCTGTTTGGGGTTAAGATCTTCCAGCCAGTCAACGATACGCAGCTTCATATCATCACTCTGCAGTTCATTCTCCGGTGTTGCTTCCTTACGATCCGGAATAATATCCAGTAACTCTTTATCTGAGTTGTTACCGATAGGGATATCAACGGAGCTGATCCGCTCATTAAGCTTCAATATCTTTGCAACCTCTTTTGCAGAGACATCTAACTCTTTAGCGATATCTTCTGCTGTTGGTTCGTGAGTGAGTTTATGAGCGAGTTCGCGTGCAGTTCTTAAATACACGTTGAGTTTTTTAACGATATGAATCGGCAGACGAATAGTGCGGGTTTGGTTCATAATGGCACGTTCAATTGTCTGACGTATCCACCATGTTGCATAGGTTGAAAAACGAAAACCTTTTTCAGGATCGAATTTTTCAACGGCACGGATCAAGCCTAAATTTCCCTCTTCGACTAAATCTAATAGTGATAAACCACGATTATTGTAACGGCGGGAGATTTTAACCACCAGGCGTAAATTACTTTCAATCATACGCTTACGTGAAACTTCATCTCCACGTAAAGAACGCCGGGCATAATAAACCTCCTCTTCAGCGGTTAATAATGGAGAAAAGCCAATCTCACCTAAATAAAGCTGAGTAGCATCCATTACTTTTAATTCGCTGTGTGCGGCGGCCTTTTTAGCGGCATCCTCTTTTTTATTGTTCTCGACAAGGTTTTCATCGATAAAGGCTTCGTCAACAAACTGCTCCTCGTTCAGTTTGTCGTCGATATTATTATTTTCAAATTTCTTTTCGTTTTCATCTACTTCTAAATTATTCTCGTTCGCCTTAACCATAGTTAACGCCCCCTTATAACGACCAAATTTTTATTAGTTGATAAACTAGTTGTTCTGCCATGAACCCTATAACTCCCTGATAACTTAAAGAAATTATATTTATTTCACACTAAGGCGGTTATCGCTGTCAATTCATTACCTCTTAGGTAAATAACGTAACGGATCAACCGATTTTCCTCGATAGCGAATCTCAAAGTGCAGCTGCACACGATCAGTTCCGCTGTCTCCCATCAATGCAATTTTCTGGCCCATTTTTATCAGTTCATTCTCACGAACCAATAATTTTTCATTGTGTGCATAAGCACTCAAATAATCAGAATTATGTTTAATAATGATTAGATTCCCATAACCACGTAAACCATTCCCAGCATAAACAACTTTCCCTGATGCAGCAGCCTGTATAAATGTCCCTCTTTGATGTGAAAGGCTAATGCCTTTCATTCCAGCCTGTGATGATGAAAATGTTTTAGTCAGCCTGCCCTTTACCGGCCAGGACCAGCCGCTTACTTTTTTATTGGTGATTTGTATATTTTTTACTGCTTTTTTATCACTCTGATTCTCAGAATATGCTTTTGAATTTTTCTTAACAAGCGCCTGCGAACTGTTTTTGCCGCAGCTTTGACCTGTGCAGCCTGTTTGTACTTTTTTGCTGCTTGTTTGTGAAGACAGATCACTGTTTACACTTGCTTTTTTAGCAGCAGTCGATTTGCTTTTCTTACTTTTAACTAAACTTAGTATCTGCCCTTCGTAAATAATATAAGGGGCGCTTAAGTTATTACGGGCGGCAAGCGTATTCACATCCATACCAGATCGCCATGAAATCGCATATAAGGTATCACCAGCTTTTACTTTGTAGCTTTTTTGTCCCGTTATTTTTCCAGCGCTTTTATAATTAACACTTTTTTTACCCTGCGTGATATCCGCTACAGGAGCCCGCCCCCCCGTTGAGGAGCACCCTGTTAAGCTAAAAATAGTAATCAATAAAAACAGCAGTCTATTCATAACGTATTAATGTTTAAGGAAAAAGTATAAAACAACAGCGGCTAGAATAGTTATCCAGCCTAAGATATCAATGTACTGCTTAAGCTTGGCTTCCATTTTCTCGCCGCCGAGTACCATTAAACCGGCGACTAAAAAGAAACGCAGACCTCGACCAACCAGTGCCGTCAGCATAAAAGGTAAAAACACCATAGCCATTATACCGGCAGTAATAGTAAAAACTTTAAAAGGAATCGGCGTAAAACTGGCAATAAAAATAACCATTACACCCCATTCAGCAAACCAGACCTGAGCAGTCTGCATCTTGTCCTGATATCCCATAAACTCGACAAAAGGCAGAACCAGCGGTTCATACAATGCGTGCCCGATGTAATAACCGCCAGCCCCGCCAAGTACAGAAAAAACGGTTGCTCCAAGTGCATAACGCCAGGCTAGGTGACGTTTAGCAAGTGCCATCGGCGCCAGCATGATATCAACAGGAACAGGCCAGAAAACTGACTCGACAAAAGCGGTTAAATACAGATAAAAAGGCGCATATTTATGTTTTGACCAGATCATTACCTTTGTATATAGAGGGGAAAATATTTTCAACGTTTTTCTCTTTTGTTAAATAGTGAGTCAAGTTTTTTATATCAATATATACTACTTCAAAAATGGAGCAGACAGTTATTCATCCAGGCTGGCCAGCTGCGGTTAAAAATAAAAACCCCGGGGTCTAAAACGGTAAAAGACCACGAAAGAACTATTTCGTATTAATTAATTCACGTATCACACTGGTTGCATAGCAGCCGGACGGCAAATAGAAATCGATTTTCACCGTACTGTCATCAAGCCAGGAGCTTGAAAACTGTTCTGGAATCAGCAGTAAAGGGCGGCGTTCCTGTTTTAGGCCGTTTTTTGCCAGACCTGCCTGAAGTTCCTGATAAGAAGATAACAAATCAGTCTCATAGGAGCGGGCATCCGACTCAGAGGTCAGTTCTCCTGCGCCCCATAAAGGAGCTGTTAAACAAATTTCACGATCCAGCAGACGCTGTTTACTGCTCTCATCAAGCTCTGTCAGCGGAAAAAACGAACGGTTTCCGACAAACTGTACACAGTCTCCCGGCAGCGGCTGCTTATATAAATCATCTTTAATACGTGCAGATATCACCTGATTAAACAGATAACTGCGGGCGGCACTTAAATACATACTGCGCTTGAAGCGGTCTTTAATTTTACGTCCCTGAAACATGCTTAATGCGGCGCTGATATTATGGCCGTCAAAACCAAAACGCTGTTCACCGAAATAGTTCGGCACGCCCTTCTCTACTTGAGACAGGGCTTTCTGCAGTGCTTTTCGATCACTGATTTCACGTAATACAATGGAAAAATAGTTGCCGGCCAGTGCGCCGGTTTTAATTTTTTTATTGTGACGTATTACTTTTAAAATCGTCACCCCCTCGGACTCAAACAGAGAGAAATCAGGCGTTATTTTTCCGGGAATATGCAGCGAAAACCATTGCTTAGTATCGCCCTGACGGTCTTTAAGACCTGCATAACTGACATTACGGGCGGGGATACCCGCAAACTTCGCCAGCTGACGAGCTAAATACTGGGTATTCTCGCCCACTTTCTGCACCCACAGACAGACATGTTCACCTTCTCCGGTCAGCTCAAAACCCAGGTGTTCCTGGACATTAAAATCCGCGCATGACTGCTTAAATACACCGGAGCTTTGCGGCTTACCGTATAGATAATTAAAATCCAGGCTGAAAACTGCTTTATTGCTTTCAGGCGCAGGGTGCTCTTCGCTTTTACTTACTTGATTCATTGTTTATTCTTAATTAATAAAACCACAGCATGTGTTGCAATGCCTTCACTTCTGCCGATACTGCCCAGTTTTTCTGTGGTTGTTGCTTTAACGTTTATATTGCCGATTTCAGTATCCAGTAAAGATGCAATAGCCTGACGCATCTCTTCAATAAACGGCGCCATTTTCGGTGTTTCAGCAATAATAGTCAGATCCACATTACCAATTCGATAACCTTTGGTCTGTGCATGGTGGAAAACTTCCTTAAGCAGTGTACGGCTGTCAATTCCCTCATACTTCTCATCATTGTCAGGGAAATGATGACCGATATCTCCAAGTGCTAATGCGCCTAACACAGCATCACATAAAGCATGCAGGGTTACATCACCATCAGAGTGAGCAATCAGGCCCTGCATATAAGGAATTTTAATACCGCCGATCGTAATCGGCCCCTGCCCGCCAAATTTATGTACATCAAAACCATGTCCGATACGAATCATGTTGATTTCCTTTTTTATTTATACCATTTACTGAGACAGATACAGCTCAGCCAGAATTAAATCTTCTTCGCGAGTCACTTTTAAATTATCACTGCGCCCTTCAACAATATTAACCGCCATTCCCGACATTTCCATTGCAGAAGCTTCATCGGTGATATTCTGCGGTTCAGCAGCCGTTTCTATCGCAGTTATTAACTCTTTATTAAGAAACATCTGCGGAGTCAGCGCATGCCATAGATTTTCGCGATCCACGGTTTCTAGGATATTCCCGCTGTCTGAACTGCGTTTCATGGTATCGCGTACCTTCGAGGCCAGAATCGCACCTTTTTCTGCAAGCCGTACAGAGCTGATCAGCTTATCGATATCAGAACGCTGAATACAAGGGCGTGCGGCATCATGGACTAATACATAATCATTTTTATTAATAACCTGCAGTGCGGCTAATACTGAATCAACACGCTCTTTCCCGCCGTTTACAATCTCTATTTTAGGATGTTCAGCAACCGCTAACCTTCTGAACCAGCAGTCATTTTCTGCAATTGAAACAATAACTTTATTGATTTCCGGGTGACTGATAAAAGGCTCAAGACTATGCTCGATAATCGTTTTACCCAGCAGCTGCAGATATTGTTTAGGGATATCGGCGCCGACCCGCTTACCGATACCTGCGGCAGGGATCACTGCCGTTAAATTAAATAAACTCATCAGTTTAATCCTCTTTCGGCACAATACGGAAAAAGGTTTCTCCCTCTTTCACTAAGCCTAATTCATTGCGGGCTCGCTCTTCAATAGCGTCAGAGCCCTGTTTTAAATCATAAATTTCTGAAAACATCAACTGATTACGCTGTCTCAATTCTTCATTACCAGCAGCTGCCAGCTCAACTTCTTTCTGCAGAACATGGTTTTCCTGCAAGCCGTTTTTGCCAAACCACAAATGATACTGCTGCAGAGCCAGCAGGAAAAAAAGCACAAGCATTAATAAACGCATAAATGAATAGGTCCAGATGAAAAACAAGCAATAGTCAAAAGAAACTATTCTCACACATTCACCTCTAAATTCCTATGCGAAAATAGGTATGCATCAGAGGACTGCACCTCTAATTAATACTATTTCAACAGCGGCAGAAAAACAGACAGCGGTAAACAGTACAGTCTTTTAAAGAGGACAAAATTTTGACAGTTGCCATAAAACAATCAATATTTGAAATAAGCAAAAAAAAAGGCGCTAAAAGCGCCTTCTATTTTAATGGCTCAAAAGAGCTTATTCCCACTCGATAGTTGCAGGCGGTTTACCTGAAATATCATATACTACACGGGAAATACCATCGATTTCATTGATAATACGGTTTGATACATGACCGATTAAATCGTACGGAAGGTGTGACCAGCGCGCTGTCATAAAGTCGATAGTTTCAACACAACGCAGTGATACAACCCAGTCATATTTACGACAGTCACCCATTACACCAACGGAACGTACAGGAAGGAATACCACAAATGCCTGGCTTACTTTATGGTAAAGATCCGCTTTATGCAGTTCTTCAATAAAGATAGCATCAGCACGACGCAACAGATCACAGTACTCTTTCTTAACTTCGCCAAGCACACGTACACCTAAACCAGGTCCCGGGAACGGATGACGGTAAAGCATGTCGTACGGCAAGCCTAATTCCAGACCGATTTTACGTACTTCGTCTTTAAACAGTTCGCGCAGCGGTTCAACTAAGCCCATCTCCATATCATCGGGCAGTCCGCCGACATTATGGTGAGATTTGATAACATGTGCTTTACCGGTTTTAGAAGCCGCCGATTCAATAACATCCGGATAAATCGTGCCCTGCGCTAACCATTTTGCATTGGACAGCTTTTTAGATTCTTCATCAAAGATATCAACAAAAACATGACCGATAGTTTTACGCTTAACTTCAGGATCACTCTGCCCCGCCATTGCATCTAAGAAACGGTTTTCAGCATCAACATGAACGATATTCAGTCCGAAATGATCACCGAACATGTCCATTACCTGCTGACCTTCGTTTAAACGCAGTAAACCGTTGTCTACAAAAACACAGGTCAGTTTATCACCAATGGCGCGCTGCAGCAGCATAGCAACAACCGAAGAATCAACACCGCCGGACAGACCTAAGATAACTTCATCATCACCAATCTGCTCCTTCATACGCGCAACTGCATCGTCAATAATTGATGCAGGCGTCCATAATGTTTCACAGCCGCAGATATCAACTACGAAATGACGCAGCATACGTTCGCCTTGACGGGTATGAGTTACTTCCGGGTGGAACTGTACGCCGTAAAAACGTTTCTCTTCATTGGCAATAGCAGCAAACTGACAGGTTGCTGTATTAGCTGCAGTAACAAAACCTTCAGGAATTGCCGATACTTTATCACCGTGACTCATCCACACGTCTAATAGTGCGTTACCGTTCTGTGCAACTGCATCTTCAATAGACTTAAATAACTCACAAGGAGTCTGCACTTCAACTTGTGCGTAACCAAATTCGCCTTCACCTTCGCCTTTTATTACCGCACCGCCAAGCTGCTCAGACATAGTCTGCATACCGTAACAGATACCAAGTACCGGCACGCCGGCATTAAAAACATACTCAGGTGCACGTGGAGACCCGGCAGCAGTTACACTTTCTGGGCCGCCCGCTAAAATAATACCGTTGGCATTAAAGTCTTTAATATCCTGCTCATCAACATCCCAGCTCCAAAGCTCACAGTAAACACCGATTTCACGGATACGACGCGCGATTAATTGTGTATATTGAGAACCGAAATCTAAAATCAGAATTCGCTGTTCATGAATGTTCTTGCTCATTTAGGTGATCCTTTTTTATAAAGAATAAAAGACGATAAAAACCGTCTTTGGAAGTTTATTAAGTTGTTTTATTACAACCTGGATAAACCAGCTGCCGACTCTAATCAACAGCTGATTTCAACCATAAAGACTAGCCGCCGGAACGGTAGTTAGGTGCTTCCTTAGTGAT
Source organism: Psychromonas aquimarina ATCC BAA-1526 (assembly GCF_000428725.1). Classification (GTDB taxonomy): domain Bacteria; phylum Pseudomonadota; class Gammaproteobacteria; order Enterobacterales; family Psychromonadaceae; genus Psychromonas; species Psychromonas aquimarina. Next base: position 22,053 of record NZ_AUAM01000029.1, on the reverse strand, counting down.
TGCAACGTCATGCACGTGACTTTCACCCATACCTGCACTGGTAATTTTTACAAACATTGCTTTAGTGTTCATCTCGTGGATTGTTGCACAACCCGTTAAACCCATTGATGAACGCACGCCGCCCATCTGCTGATGGACGATCTCTTTCACTTTACCTTTATAAGCAACACGGCCCTCAATACCTTCAGGTACTAATTTATCGGCGGCATTATCAGACTGGAAGTAACGATCCGATGAACCCGAAGACATAGCTGCAAGGGACCCCATTCCGCGGTAAGACTTGTATGAACGGCCCTGGTATAAAATAATTTCGCCTGGAGATTCTTCAGTACCGGCAAACATGCTGCCCATCATGACACATGACGCGCCGGCAGCTAATGCTTTAGCGATATCACCGGAGAAGCGAATACCGCCGTCAGCGATAACCGGAATACCTGTGCCTTCAAGCGCGGCAACCGCATCAGAGATAGCAGTAATCTGCGGCACACCAACACCGGTAACGATACGTGTAGTACAGATAGAACCCGGGCCGATACCAACTTTAACAGCACTGCAGCCGGCAGCTGCTAACGCTTTAGCACCTTCACCCGTTGCAACATTACCGCCGACAATCTGCAGATCCGGATAACTGGCACGAGTTGCTTTAATACGATCTAATACACCTTGAGAGTGACCGTGTGAAGAGTCGATTAACAGTACGTCAACACCCGCTTCAACTAAAGCGTCGATACGCTCTTCGTTACCTGCGCCGGCGCCTACAGCAGCACCTACACGTAAGCGGCCTAATTCATCTTTACATGCATTTGGTTTACGCTCGGCTTTACGGAAATCTTTAACCGTGATCATGCCTTTAAGTTTAAAGTTATCATCGGTTAATAATACTTTCTCAATACGTTTTGCATGCATTAATGCTTCGATTTCATCACGCGGCGTATCTGGTTTAGCTGTAACAAGCTCTGCTTTGCCGGTCATTAAAGCAGAAACAGGTTTACTTAAATCAGTTTCAAATAAAACGTCACGACCTGTGATAATACCAACTAGTTCACCGGAAGTTTCAACAACCGGGTAACCGGCAAAACCATGCTTTTCTGTCAGCTCTATAATCTGACCTAAAGTTGTCTGCGGAGAAACGGTCACAGGATCTGCAACTACGCCGCTTTCATGGATTTTTACTAAACGTACTTGTTCAGCCTGCATCTCAATAGACATGTTTTTATGGATAAAACCTACGCCGCCTTCCTGCGCTAAAGCGATAGCAAAACGCGCTTCTGTAACAGTGTCCATAGCTGCAGAAACAACTGGAATATTTAATGATATTGTTGGAGTTAGCTGGGTTGTTAAGTCCGCGGTATTTGGAAGTACAGTCGAATGACTTGGCACTAGTAATACATCATCAAATGTTAATGCATCTTTGGCAATTCGTAGCATTGCAATATCTCACTTATAGTTGGGAGGATTTTTCAGTATACCCAAATTACTTGGGTATGATATTGCGGAGGGATTTTAATCCTTCTGTGACACAACTACAATTAAAAATTCATCTGTTAAGCATATCTTTTTATCAATTTACAAATAATGCTAAGATCCAGCTCAATTTTCACTGCTAATAAATTGCGATAAACGATAATGATCTCACAAAATAAGAATATCTACAGCGTCAGCAGCCTTAACCGCGCGGCTAAATCACTTTTAGAAACAGGTCTCGGCGTCGTATGGTTATCAGGGGAAATTTCCAACTTAACCATAGCAGTGTCCGGGCACTGGTATTTCACTCTAAAAGATCACAGTGCTCAGGTACGCTGCGCTATGTTTAAAGGTAATAACCGACGATCTGGTTTTACCCCGAAACATGGTCAACAGGTGCTGGTACGCGCAAAACTAAGCCTTTATGAAGCACGCGGTGATTATCAGCTGATTGTTGAAAGTATGGCCCCCGAAGGTGACGGTCTGTTAAAACAGCAGTTTGAAGCATTAAAATGTCAGCTGGCCGCTGAAGGCCTGTTTTCTGAAAGTAATAAAAAACCGTTACCGCAGATTATCAAACGAATCGGCATTATCACCTCATCAACCGGCGCAGCCCTGCACGATATTTTAAGTGTATTAAAACGCCGCGATCCGCGCTTACAGGTAATTATCTACCCGAGTCAGGTTCAGGGTGCCGGCAGTGCCGAGTCCGTTGCGGCGCAGATCCAGTTAGCCAATGCACGTAATGAATGTGATTTACTGATTGTCGGACGCGGAGGCGGTTCATTAGAAGATCTGTGGTGCTTTAATGAAGCTGTTGTTGCTTATGCTGTTTTTAACAGTCAACTACCGGTTATCAGTGCGGTGGGCCATGAAATTGATGTCACTATCAGTGATTTTGTTGCCGATATCCGCGCAGCTACTCCATCTGCGGCTGCTGAACTGGTCAGCCAGAATAAAGCTTTTGTGGAAACACAGTTAGCGGCATTATCAAACCGCCTCAAGCAGGCAATGTCAGCAGACCTGCAGTTAAAAGCACATCAGCAGAATCTGTTAAAGCAGAAACTGCTGCAGCACGATCCTAAGCATAAACTGCAGCAGCAGAGCCTGCAGCTGGATGAATTATCACTGCGCCTGCAGCATGCAGTGACCAGGAAGCTAAATCAGCAGAGTAATTATGTGCAGCAGCTTCACAGCAGTTTAATGCAGCATAGCCCGGCGCAGACCATTAATGTTGAGCAGCAGAAACAAACTCAGCTTAAAAGCCGTTTACAAAGCGCAATGTTAAACAAACTTAAGCAGAGTGAAACAGATCTGCACAGCAATATAGCGCAGTTAAATGCGGTCAGCCCGCTGGCAACGCTGGCACGCGGTTATGCAATTGTAAAAGATAAAAAAGGCAGGGTTGTAACCGACGCCTCTACAGTCAAAAGTGACCAGCAGATAAGTATCCGTGTAGATAAAGGTGAGATTAAAGCGCTGGTGCTTTAAGGCAGAAAAGCTTGAAGGCGTTCCAACATACGCCTTCAAATTTGTCACACAAATACTTTATTCAAACGTCTGCAGGCGGTAGATAATTCTATCGTTTCCTCGGAACAGTCCAAATGAAACCTCACCAAATATACACTCTTTTTCAGTACCAGCAGCACCTGGACAAGCAACGGCATTATCACCATCTAATAACCAAGGGGCAACCGTGTGTATATCGATAAAGTAATCTAATTTTCCACGATCCTTTGGTGCAGAAAAATCAAAATAACTTTTTCCACCAATCAGCGGGCTGTTTAAAATTTCTAATTTAGTTTTACCTGTCCCAACAGTGATTTCATCTGCTCCATTTTTAACAGGGTTTGTGCTTACCTGTGCCATAGAGACAGTAGTGCAGACATCACGAGTCATAGGCACAAAAACCGTTCCGTTATAATAAGCAGCTTCAACATTAGTACGAACCGGCTGAAATTCACTGCCGTAACCATTGCCCGCCTGTAAACGGCCGTAAGCTAAATCACCTAAGCTGCCTATTACACACTTGTCATCATCACAGCTTGTTGCACTGTCAGTTTGAACTTTCTCCCCATCATTACCATTTAATTTAATAAAGTAGTTAACAGCATTATCTGAACTGAAATAAGGCCCGTCTGGGGAACTGTCTTTATTTATCCCCATCAGCTCACTTATCGTATATTTCCCTTCATCCCAGCCTGATTCCTGGTAATAATCACCTGCTAATAAACGACTGGTTAAATCTACGGCAGCAGGTGATGTTTGATCATAAGCATAATGTGAGAAATTAGCTTTTTCTGCCACTGGATAACCAATACTATGATCATAATTTTCAGTAACTCCAGGACTGGCTCCCTGGAAATAAGCCTGCATTGTATAATTAAAAACAGCTTCCTGCTGCCCAAGGTAAGTAAAATCATTATTACAGGCAGGAGTTAGGCTATAGGCACCGTAAGCCAGATAATCTGGGAAAAAACGCTTTGTTACTTTTATATCAGAAGCAGCAATATTATTACCAGTAATAGCAAGATAGTTACTACTGGTAGCCTGCAAACCTAAAGTCCCCACTTCATCATAAGCTAAATCAGAATAGATAAACTTTCCGCCGCTCATTTCTACCTCTAAGGGTAATGCATCTTCCTTGGGGTTGTTATTATCATAAGCAATATTGCCCAGCCTGCCGCCTGCAGGGGAGATAAGCGAACTTTCAAGGTTTATACTATTTACAAAGCTTGGCGCCTCAATATAGATATCATCACCAGTCGTATCTCCACAATTTGCAGCTACTCCTGAACTTGTACAATCTATAATAGCTTTCACAGTTACATCAAATGTATCAACCTCTAACGGGTTATTAGAATAATCAGGTACACTTGCGCGGATCCAGCCCTGCTCTGAAATACCCCTGCCGGCGGCAAGATTACGAAAATGCTTAGTTGCCTTGCTGATAGTTAATTTTAAAGGATTAACAACTGCAATCGCGCTGCCTTGTAATTCATCACCTTGACCAGGATCCGCAGGCGGCGCGCCGATGCCTTGATCATCCCGCGCATGAATTTGAATCTGCCCTGCATCAGGATAATTAACAGAGACCGTCGCCACTCCATTTAAAAAAGTAATACTTTGCTCCGAGGCATCCGCAGCATTGTTTTCAATCGCAGTTTGATTAACTTCAACATTTAATCCAGCAGCTGAAACTGGATTTAAATAACTCGACCAGAACTTTAACTGCTGAACACCTGTATACTCCTCAATCACTTTACAGGCATCCGTTGTTTGATCTTTACCCACGGCGCTTAAACTCATCGAAAATGGTCGATTAGCAACGGTAAAACAGTTTGCAGCGTCATTACTGACACAGCTAAGCACACTTTTTAGCTGATAAACTCTAAAACTAATGGATGCAGGGTTCGAACTTACTGCACCGCCGGCCGCCAGAACCGTTAAACCACTGGCGACATTATTAAATAAACCCAGTTCAATAACCCCGTTATCTGTGCTGACAAACTGATAAGCGGCTTGACCATCTACATTACCGCTGTCTGTTAATGTTCCCGATGCATTAATTTTACTCCAGCTGCCTAATGCAGGGCTTGTACTTAAGGTGATAAGCCCTGTATAGTCAACTGCCGTGGAACCGTCACTATTTTTAACTTGTATTGTCACTGAATGCGGCTCACAGGTCAGCGCATCAGGCAAAGTGATAATCTCAAAAATATAATCATCACCAGGATCTGGACTTACACATATCAGTCCAGCGGCCACCTCGGCACCATCTTCAACTGTTACACTTGTATCTGAATATAAACGACCCGTAGATTTTCCGCCTGACTTCACCAGTACTGCACCGACGGCTAATATATTCAAGTTATTAATACCCGCGGCTTCAATTAAAACTGAGCCGCTTACTTTCAAAGGGACAGACCAGTCAGTATATGCAGCTCCATTACAGCTGGCTGATGAAGATCCATGCACAACAAAATCACCATTACATTGTTGTGTATTTACATGCTCCCATAGGGATTTATCACATTCAGGGATATCTGGCGGATCTATCGGATCACCTCCTTCACAAAGATCGCCGTTAATAATTGTATTGCCCTGATTATCTGTATTAAGAGTTCCAACCACATAAGCATCACCGGACACATAAGATTTTTTATTTAGTAGAGCATTGCCCTGCACATAAACATTGCCGTTTAATTCAGTTGTACTGTTACCTGTGGTTCCTGCAAGTGTAAGATTACCAGTGACATAATGATCTCCAGTTAAAGTCGTTCCGCTGCCAACAGTTAAATCTCCCCCATGAAAAATATAACCGCTGACATCGGGCGGGTTGTCACAATACGAGGCGGCAGGCGGGGGGACACCATCACATTCTTCTCCTGTCACACTGCTGAACAGAATCTTTGAGACCGAACCTTCTGCGTAAACAGCTCCGTTAACCAAAGAAAATAACTGCAGAGAAATATTTCCCGTGGCGTAAATATTACCGGTAAAGATAGAGCCGACCAGAGTCACATTACCGTCAACATATATACCGGGGCTGCTGGAGTCGTTAGCAAAAATTAAGACGTGGTTACCATTGATAACGGTATAATCAGCCAGATCAGCGGGAGGCTCACAAGCAGCCCAGACTTTCGGCATAAAAACGATTAAAAACCAAAAGAAAAAAGAACAAACAGGTTTCATAAATTAGACGCCTCTACGGTAATTTGACGGCGGGTATTGATTTGACTGTTTTCACATGTTGCCGTACTGATAACTCTATAGCGGGTTGCGAATCCGGCAGAGGCCGGCGTTGAGGTACAAGTGACATTAACAGTGCATCCGTGAAATCCGGCATTATCGCCGGGTAGTGTTGGAGTAGTGACAGCGGCGCAGCTAGACTCCGTAGAAGCATTAAGTGGAAATAACTGCACCAATGCCGTTTCGCTTGCTGAATATGCCGATAGATAAGCACGGGCCGCATATACTTCATAACCAGCACCTTCGGCGCTGTCCCGCTGCAGTGACACTAAACTGGCTCCTAACAATGAGATAACAAGGATCACAAAGACAGCGACCACAATAGCACTGCCGGACTGTTTCTTTAAATTCGCTATTTTCATTCTATGGGACATTATTGATATGCACTGTTTGTTCAACTGGCACCTCCTGTCCATCGAAATCTAAGGTAAAAGTGACTTTCACTAAGCTGCTGCGCAGCAATGAGGCTCCACTTGCCGTAAAACTGCCTTTAATATTCTCTGCCATCAAAACACCATCCGAACACCCGCTTCCACGGCGTAAACTGCCATCAGCAGTAAAATAATAGCTGATATTATTTTGAATAATATAGATACGTTTTGCCGGAGAGCCTAGGGGAAAACTGACATCTTCAGTAAAACTTAAGGTGCTTTGCCCTGCTGTATAGCTGCTTACAGCCCGAACCTTACTGCTGCTTAATTCGCTTTGAGATAACAGATATACAGCGGCACTGGCACTACTGAAATTGATGGACATTGGTGCGATAGTTGCGACACCTGCACTTAGGGGGCTTATCGGAAAATCACTCGCATATGTTGAGCTGGCGGCAATTGGAGTAAAGGTTAGACACTGCCCGCCAGAGGTTACCAGTGCACTATTCGGCAAAGCGCTTGAGACTTCGCGGCGCAGGCGCTCCATCACAAAACGCACACTGTTTAGAGAGTTATCACGCTCTGCGATATCCGTATAAATATCCACACCGCTGACAATATAATTACTGGTTGCAATACCTAATACCGATAAAATAATGATCACAATCACCAGCTCGATTAAGGTAAAACCTTTGTGCGCCATTGATTTAACAGACTTAAGAGAATTCATTAATAATTCCCCTTAAATGCAGAGAAGAGTATCTGTTCATCACTCGGCGTCCGGATAGTCACATCAATGCGTTTCATCTGCTCGGCAGCAGGCAGCCCATCAACAGCCAGCATAGAATCATCCGCAGTCACTGCAATTTGTACCCAGTAGTTCTTATACTGATCCGCTAAATTATTACCCAGCGCATCACCATAAGTTACTGCATTCACAAAACCGTCGGTGATAAAATCATCCACATCATTAAAATCCTGATGTTCTCCTGCCGTTTCACCGGCATCGATGCCGTAAACTGTCGAGCAGGCTACTTTTGTCGGCGTGCCTGTTGTCTGCCAGCTGCTGCCGTCATACCATAAACCGGCATCTCCCCATATTTCACCGCAGCGGTAACGGGCGCCGTTATGATCCGAGTTGTGATCAAAGGAGCGCGATAAAATATTCTCCATAATGCTCTGCCCAAGCTGCGAAGCCCGTAAGCGGTAAAGCGGCTCCAGAGAGTCTTTGCTTTGCGAAATCATCATGGTATTCATTACCATCATGGCTATTGCCAGCACCACGATCCCGACCACCAGTTCAACGAGCGTAAAGCCTTTAACCACAACCTTACTGCTCATGAATATACCCCTCTGTTTCAATTTTTACCTTTAAATTATTATCACCATTAATCAAAATCGGGCTGGTTCCGGAAATCAGTTTCCCCTGCAGATCAAATCGATAATTACCAGCTGTCAGCATACCACTAGGGTAGCTGACAGCATTATACTGGTTGTAATCATCGCTAGCGCATACATTAGGGGCAGAGGGAGGCGCACAGCCGCCGGCAGTTTTAACTGTATGTTCATGATAAAAACAGGTCGATTTAACCACCAGCCAGTAGCAGGCATTTTCAACCGCGCCTGCATCCGGATCGGCATTCATGCCCTGCAGCTGCACCAGACGTAAACGAGCAATCAGCTGATCCTGGACGGTATAATCTTCAAAACCTGATTTATTGACAAACTTAGGCACAGCAACCGCGGCTAATACTCCAAGTACAATAATCACGATCACCAGCTCAATCAAAGTAAAGGCCTGTTGTTTAGATTTGAGATTTTGAGCAAAACCACGTGACATTTAATATCCATCTGTTTGTATTGTAAGCTTTAAATTATAACCCTGTTTTTAAACTTAGGTGCTTTTTATTAAAGATGTCTTACGCTTTTTATCTGCGTCGCAGTTCTTTCTGCGTACAAATGATAGTGAGTAACTAAACAGCTGAAATATTGAACTCAGCAAAGCTGATTGGTGATTTTGATTATTATCGGGGATAATCATTTTTCAGGTAAAAAAATCCCGCGATATACGCGGGATTTAAAGTACTATTCATTACCACGCAAAGCATGGGAACGAGGCAATAATTAACAGGTAGTATTATCAACCTCGATTGTTGGACGGGCAACACTGGTCGCATCTGTATAAGTCACCTTACACGTACTGCTCGCGCCTGATGTTGCACCTGCGGCAGTAATATACGCAGGACCTGTGCCGGTAATCGTCCAGTCAGCTGAGTCTAGCTCCATTACTAATGATAAATCAGCGCTTGTTGCCTTCGGATAACCATACACAATATTTAATCCAGAGGTAGAAGTAGATGTAGTAGCTGGAGATTTTTCTTGACCAGCAATTGCTGATTGTGAATAAACTAAAGTAGCGGCGCCTTCTAATGCACCTTTCATACCTTTCATAGCTGCTTCACGGGCATCGCCCTGCAGGTCGACAAATTTCGGTACAGCTGTAGCAGCTAAAATACCTAAGATAATAATTACTATCACTAATTCAATTAGCGTAAAACCAGATTGTTTTTTCATTATAAAAAGACCCTATATTTTTAAAATGTATTTTAATATAAGCACATAATAAGATTTACGCTTAAAAAAATATCACTACCGAACAGAAGTTTGAACGGCAGCATGTAATAGATTTACAGCGCATTGCTAATTTAGTGATCCGACAATAAACACATCAACTACAAATAACTCTAGCATCAACCCAAAAGAAAAAAAAAGACCCGCAGCATATATCATAAATATTTGATTTACACTTAAGATCTTATTTTATTTACGCTTAAGATCTAAGCAGGTTTTCACCAATACCAATCCATTTATAGGTAGTTAACTCCTGCAGTCCCATCGGGCCGCGCGCATGCAGCTTCTGAGTGGAAACGGCAACCTCTGCACCCAAACCAAACTGACTGCCGTCGGTAAAGCGGGTGCTGGCATTAACGTACACAGCAGCTGAATTCACTGCATTGATAAATTTATTAGCAATGCTGAAATCATTGGTCAAAATACCGTCAGAATGCTCTGAGCTGTGCTCGCGAATATGCCCTAATGCTTCATGCAAACCCTGTACCACTTTAACCCCCAGGTTCAGTGATAACCATTCACGGGAGAAATCTCCCGGCTCGGCGGCCTGCGCTTTATCACCTAAAATCGCTTTGGCTTTCGGCTCAGCAACTAGGGTTACGCCTAACGGTAATAAATGCTCGGCTAATTTCGCTAAAAATTCCGGTGCAATACTTTCATCAACCAGCAGGGTATCCAGCGCATTACAAACCGACGGACGCTGTACTTTCGCATTTTCAATAATCGCAATCGCTTTAGCAAAATCAGCTGTTTTTTCAGCATATAGATGACAGATGCCGATGCCGCCGATAATCACAGGAATAGTGCTGTTTTCTTTACAAAACTGCTGCAGACCGGAATTACCGCGTGGAATAATCATATCCACATACTGATCCATTTTAAGCAGCTCACCAACCAAAGCACGATCTGTACTTTCAATATACTGTACGGCTGTAGTTGGTAAACCCGCCTGCTTTAGCGCCCCCTGGATGATTTTAACTAATACCATATTAGAGCGGATTGTCTCTTTACCACCGCGTAAAATGCAGGCGTTACCCGTTTTCAAACTCAGTGCGGCAATATCAATAGTGACATTCGGACGGGCTTCGTAAATCACGCCGAGTACACCAACGGGAACACGACGTTTGCTTAGTTTCAGACCGTTTTCCAGCAGTTTGCTGTCAAACTCTTCACCAACCGGATCGGCTAGACTGATAACACTGCGCAGATCACCGATAATACCGGCTAAACGCGCCTCATCCAGTAATAAACGGTCTAATAATGCATCCGTTAATCCGGACTCGATACCCGCCTGGATATCCTGTTTATTCGCTTCAATAATCTCAGCCTGGTTTGCTTCTAAGGCCTGCGCGATGGTCTCTAATGCTTCATTCTTTTTATTGCTGTCAGTAACGGCAAGTTCATAACCTGCTTCTTTTGCCAGCTTTCCGATTGCTTGTAAATCCATTAACTTTTCCTTTATTAAGATGCATGTTCATACACAACATAAGAGAGAAAACCGCCACCCATACTGCGCATAGAAATTAAAATATTTTACAACAATACTAAATCATCACGATGAATAACAACGCGCCCGTGCTCAAAACCTAAACAGGATTCAATCTGTTCTGAGTGCAGCCCTTTAATTTTTTCAATATCAATACTTTTATAACGCACAACCCCGCGTGCTAATCCTTTGCCGGCCTGATTGTTAATCACAACAATCGAACCGCGCACAAAAGTATCCATAGTGCCGGTAATACCTTTAGCTAATAAACTGCTACCGGAATTAACAATCGCTTTGGCGGCGCCGTCATCAACTACGATTGTACCTGCAACTCGAGACCCTGCAAAAATCCAGTTTTTACGGGCTTCTAAAGGACTATTCTCGGAAATAAAACGTGTGCCAACCGCTTTATCTGCAGCCGCATCAATAATAACATTCTTTTTATGGCCTGAAGCAATAACCACTTCAATGCCTGCACGGTGAGCAACACTGGCAGACTCAATTTTAGTCGCCATGCCGCCCGTTCCTAAACCGCCGACACTGCCGCCGGCTAAGGCATGAATTTCATGGGTAATCTGCTCAATTTCAGGGATCAGCCGCGCATCAGGGTTGCTGCGCGGATCGGCGGTAAACAAACCAACCTGATCGGTTAATAACAGTAACTGATCTGCATCTGCAAGTAATCCCACCAATGCCGAGAGGTTATCATTATCTCCGACTTTGATTTCACTGGTTGCTACTGCGTCATTTTCATTGATAAGGGGGATAATGCGGTGCTTTAACAGGGTATTAAGTGTATCTCGAGCATTTAGAAAACGTACCCGATCATCAAGGTCCGCGCGTGTTAATAACATCTGCCCGACATGCAGCCCGTATATTTTGAAAAGATTTTCCCACTCTCTGACCAGCTGTCCCTGCCCGACAGCTGCTAACATCTGCTTATTTGCAATAGTGGGTTCGATATCAGGTTTATTTAAATGCTCTTTGCCGGCGGCAATCGCCCCCGATGTCACCACGATAATATGATGCCCCTGACTATGCAGATATGCGCACTGGCGTACCAGCTCAACCATGTGGGCACGATCTAATTTTGCTGTACCGCTGGTGAGTACACTGGTGCCTAATTTGACTACAATTGTCTTATTATTGGTTTTCATGCTTAATCTCATTTACAGTTTGCTTTGGCGGCAAATTTTTAAAAGCCCATAAAAAAACAGTAACGAAATTTTCGTTACTGTTTTCAGTATATCATTATTGATTCAATGAAATTAAGTAAAAACACCTTTCAGGGTTTGATGTCTTTAGACTTCAGTTAATTCCGTTTGTAATTCGCAGAATGTTTTTTCGGTCTCTGTATCAATCAATGTTTGTAAACGGTCAATAAACAGCTCAAAAGAATGATCCAGCTGCTGTTGCTCTTTTTTAGAAAGACTTTCTACCACCCAGTCCCCTTCTAAATTATAACGACCGTTAAAGCGTTCATAATCAAAACAAGTTTCTTTTTCGGTCACCACCAGCCACCAGCCGTAAAACTCCCTCTCTTCCGGTTCTTTTTCTGCATCAACACAAATTTCTAAACAGTCAAAGTAGAAGGAAGATTCAGTTGACTGCAATTTACGAAAATAGGGACCTAAATCGGTGAACAATTTAAACAACCGGCCGCGAGACGGACCATTTTTAACAGCTGAAGTCATAATTTTTATTCCTGATGCCAAGGGATAGTAAAAGTTAATTTAACACTCACTCTGCCAGATGTCTTGTTAACCATTGAGCAGAATAACTTAAAGAGTTTAAATATGATTCAAAAATGGGAGGTTTATCAATAATGTGCGATTCCCCTTCACGGCTGGCATGAGCAATTAATTTTAAATCCTGCTCATTGCAGAGAATATCATTTTTATGACCAATACTCAGCAGCGGCGTATTAATACGCATACGTGCCAGCAGGCCTTGTTTTTTTAATGAAAAGGGTACGCAGTACTGATATAGGATATCAACACTGGAGTTATTAATCTGCATACGTGATGCGATGCAGTCCAGCAGCATAGGCGGCAGCTTTTTATAATTATCTAACTTATCAAAAACACTGCCGACAGCAGCCCCGACACAGACAACTGATTTTACGCTTTTAGGCTCTAAAAAAGCTAAACGAGTAGCAATATTGCCGCCGAAACGCATGCCCATTAATGAGATACGATCATGATCTACCCAGGGCACATCTTTTAAATAATGAATAATCGCCTGGTGCAGGTTAGAGGAATCCTGCTCAAGTTTTATCTGCGATGAAAAACCGATACCGGGCAGATCAACCGTTAACATAGCAATACCTGCAGGTGCGAGTTCTTTTTCGAAGAGGCGGAATAAGTCACACTGCAGCGTATCCAGACCACCGCTGACAATAACCACGGGCAGAATTGTTTCAGTATGCGGCAGATGTAAAAAACAGCTGATCTGCTTACCTTTGAAGGGGACTTTTATCTCTTTTAACAGCGCATTATCATTGTATTTAAATGCTTCCCGGTAATTATTAAAAGCTAAAACTTGTGCCTGAATGCTTAATTCATCGCCTTTGAGATGCGGATAACTGGCCACGCTGTAAAACTGCGAAGCAGTATAATAAGCTTCTTTAGCTTTCTCTTTATCGCCCTCTTTAGCAAACTCATTACCCTGCTTCTGATAAAACATGCCTTTCTGCGTCCACTCATAGCTCCAGTTTCCCGGACGAAAGCCGATCACCGTATCTAAAACTTCTTCATCACTGCGCTTATTTTTTGAAACTGAAATATGCGAAAGCACATCATAACAGTCGATAAGATCTAATCCCTGCCATGACCAGAGCATAAATTTTAATAAACGATACCAGCCGTCCTGCTCTTCACCATCCATAATAACGTTATCCTGCTTATGATTTTTTTTGGATGAAGAATTGGGAATAAGTGTCGAGGTCTCCTGCACATGAAATTTATGGGCAAAAAGCGTTTTAGATAAATTTTCAGACATAAGCTGCTCATTAAAAGTTAACCAATTAGCCCTATAGATTACCGAGAATATAAAAGAACAGCAATTATTGGCGTTATTTCGCACTGCTTTTCAAGCATTCTTTTTAGCCAGCTCAATATTTGCAGCTTAGCGCTTTCAGCCGGCTGACTTAAAGAGATTCCTGGTGCGGCTTCCTAAGTAATATTTTCTCCGCCTGTATAAGGTCACTTTTTTCCCCCTGCAGCAGGATCACATCACCAGCTTTAAAGCGTACTTCAGCCGATATCACCACCTCTTCTCCCCCGCGGCGGTGCAGCGATTTAATAATAATGTCAGCAAGGTGAAACTGGTTAACATAACTACCGACTACTTCGGCATTTTCGGTCAGAGTAACCGCATGCAGCTGCTCTATATGCCAGGCATTTTTTTCTGTCTGGCTGTTCTCTCCATAATAAAAACCATGCAGGTGCTGATACTTAGTTTTACGTTCACAGTCCAGACGGTGCAGAATGCGGCGGCGCGGTACCCCGGATAAATAAAGCACATGCGCGACCAGCATCAGGCTTCCTTCCAAAACTTCCGGGATAACTTCCGTTGCGCCGGCATCCTTTAACATATCTAAGCCGTTATCATTTTTTGTACGCACCAGTACTTTAACATTGGGGTTAACCGAACGGATCTGTTCCAATAAAGTCAGCGAACGCTGCAGATCATCAAAAGTGATAATCAGCAGCCTGGCTTTTTCAATACCGGCAACCAGCAGGATTTCACGGCGGCTGGCGTCACCAAATTCAATCATCTCACCGCCCTCCCGTGCCTCTTTAACACGCATAGGATCCCGGTCTAAAACAATAAACGGTAGAGATTCGCTTCTTAAAAAGCGGGAAAGAATCTGTCCGACACGTCCGTAACCACAGATTATGGTGTGCTCATGAAACTGTCCGGGCAGTGTCTTTTGAAAACGAAATACTTTTTCAGAGTGATGTAATACCTCACGGCTGATATTCTGACTGTATTTAACCAGAACCGGAGTAACCGACATGCTGATCACACCGGTAGCTATAAGCAGCGATGCTAACTGTGCATCCAGCAGGTGATACTTGCTGGCTAAGGCAACCAGGATAAAGCCGAATTCCCCCATCTGCGCCAGCGCAATGCCCACACTCAGCGCCGTTGCCAGCCTCCCTTTCATCAACAAAACAGCCAGCATAATGGTGAGTGTTTTTGCCAGCATCACACCGGCCACAATTAAAAACAGCGTACTAAGGTTATCCCTTAGTATATGAAACTGTAACAGAGTGCCTATGGAGATAAAAAACATCGCCATCAGAATATCCTTAAAAGGACGAATATCAGCAGAAAGCTGATGGCGGTAGTGACTTTCTGCCAGCATCATGCCCGCCAGGAAAGCGCCTAATGCCATTGACAACCCCAGTAGCTGGGTAAACCAGGCTGCCAGTAAAGTAACAAACAGAGTCGATAAAATAAAAACCTCATCAAACCTGACCCGCCCCATCTCATCAAAAAAACGCGGCAGTAACCAGCGCCCGATAGACAGCAGCACTGCCACTGCAAATGCGCCTTTTACAAAAGCAATCGACAAAGGCATCAGAACTGCGCCTTCCTGGGCGGGCACGGCAATAATCGGGATAACAATCAAAAAAGGGACAACAGCAAGATCCTGAAAGAGCAGAATAGCAACTGCCAGTTTCCCCGTTTTAGAATGCAGACGCTGCTGATCTCCCAGCACCTTAACGATAATTGCCGTTGACGACATGGTTAAGACACCGGCAACAGCAAACGACTGCTGCCAGCTCATAGCAAACAAGTGGCTGATAAAGAAAAACATAAAAAATGAGGCAATTACCTGCAGGGCGCCGACACCAAAAACCGAGCGGCGCATTTCAATCAGCTTGTTTAATGAAAACTCCAGTCCCAGTGAAAACATTAAAAATACAATGCCGAACTCCGCAACCAGTTCTATCTCATGGTATGAATCTAGAAAATTAAGCAGGGAGGGGCCGAGCACAAACCCAGTAAACAAATAGGCAACAATATTCGACAAGCGAACCCGCCGAAATACAATCACACTGATAATGGCAAAAGATAATAGTAATAACAGATCGCTTAGCACTAGCCTAAAGACCTCCTAATTGACAAAAACTGCCAAATAACGCCATTTAAATGTCATCGATCATTTTCAAAAAAAGAACACAAACAGTGAAATATCATTAGATCTGCACCTAATAATTTTTATTTAATAAATATTTCTGCCAGTAAGATTTAAAAAAGGCAAATAAATTAATCAGTTATCTATTCAAATTTAACCAGATAAAAAGCATTACTTTAAGCATAGCTAATCCTCGGCAAAGCATGATAAATAAAAGATCAACTACATTTTGGAGTTATGGCATAGATTGTGCTTTTAATATTTGGTAAGCATTATTTTTGTCAGAGAGAGAGGTATTTATATGGAAACAATCACACAAGCAGAAGTTGGGGCATTTCCTATCAGCACCAACGTGTTTACGGTGTTTTCTAACGACTCTGTCTTAACGCCTGAAAA
The DNA here is from genome assembly GCF_000428725.1 of Psychromonas aquimarina ATCC BAA-1526. Taxonomy (GTDB): domain Bacteria; phylum Pseudomonadota; class Gammaproteobacteria; order Enterobacterales; family Psychromonadaceae; genus Psychromonas; species Psychromonas aquimarina. Next base: position 5,804 of record NZ_AUAM01000029.1, on the reverse strand, counting down.
TAAATTAACCGTTCTCGAACTGCTGCATGAATCATTGGACTTAAAAACCATGATGAACAGTTTTGCCTCTATAACGGCAAAATTTGTCCGCCCCTTGAATATCAGTTTCCAGTCTGCGCATGGTTTTTTCAGTTCAAAAAGTGACACTAAGGCGTATTACAGCAAAAGTTATAACCTGTCTTTACCCTCAACCAGTGCACGAATAGGCTCAATAACCTACCAGAGTGATAAACCGCTTTCTGTACCGGAAAATAAACTATTAACTGAACTGCACAACCTGCTGGTTCCCAGTTTGAGGCATGCATTAAAATTCTCTGAATTAAATTCCATGGTGCTCAAAGATCATCTTACCAATATCGGCAACCGTGCCTATTACGATGAAAGTTTAAACCGGGCAATTGAACAAAGCAGCCGCAACCAGCAGGGCTTATCTTTAATGGTCTTAGACATCAATGGTTTTAAGCTTATCAATGATACCTACGGGCATTTACAAGGTGACAAGGTACTGCAGACTTTTGCCGGATTATTGACAAAAAGCGTGCGTACATCGGATATGGTGTTTCGTTTAGGCGGCGATGAATTTGCGGTTATTCTGCAGCCCGGTGAACAGTGCTCAGTTAATAAAGTTATCAGCCGCTTGTCTCAAGAAATCGGCGCCAATACATTTTTAACTGAACTGCAGTTTTCCACCAGCATCGGTTTCAGTCACTGGGAAATGGGTAAAAGTGTCAATGAGCTGTTTTCTCAGGCAGACCAGAAACTTTATCAGAATAAAGCTTTAAGCAAAGCTAACCGTTAAGCAGGAATCTGTATTTCCAGGCGGCTCAGGGCTGCACAACCATAAACCTACGGCTGACATCAGTTTGCCGTTAATCATAATAAAAGGGACAAAATCACGTAACCAGGGCGGTACATGATACTCATGCAGGAGCTTTTTAACAGTGCGCGAACCGCTGCGCCCGGCCGGTCTGCAGCTCAGTTTTGCAGGCAGCTGCTGACGAAAATAGACGGCAATTTCTGCACCGCGCTTAAAACAAAGGACCTCGCCGTTATCAGCCTTATCTCTAACAATATTAAACTGTAAGTTAACCCGTCCGTCCAGCAGGCTTAGCCGCGGCTCACCAGACCAGACTTTCGGTGGCTCATGTACAGACAGTGCCGGCAGATCTTTAACTAAATACAGGTGCCCGCGATAACGTCGCACCGAGTAGCCCTTAAACTGCATAGCGGGCAAGGCATCCTCAGCAGCCAGAACAATATCCTGCCAGATCGTCAGCAGCTGCTTAGATGACGGGTAACTATAGCTGCTTTCTTTAAACCAGTAGCGCAGAACATTATTACGACGTGCGGTGCTTAACTCTTTTAAACGGCTTATATCTACAACCTGTTGATTTAACAAAGCACTACTGCAATGTTGAAAATCGATTGCGCCGATTTCATCTAATAAGACCTGCTGCTCCTGACAAAGTCCGGCTGTACGTGCCGCGGTTTTAGTAATAGCCGGCCAGCGCTCTTTTAATAACGGCGTAATACTATGACGAATAAAATTACGGTCAAACACCTGATCGCTGTTACTTTCATCTTCAATCCAGTTTAACTGAAAATCCCGCGCATAGGACTCAAGCTGCTGGCGCGAGAAATTTAATAACGGCCGGATCAAGTGTCCGCAGGTTAGTTTCTGCCTGCTGAGGATCCCCTGCAGGCCGGTAGTACCAGAACCGCGCTTTAATGCAAGTAAAACGGTTTCCAGCTGATCATCCTGATGATGGGCTGTTACTAAATACGACTTTTCAGAGAGCTCTGCTGTTAAGCATAAATAACGTTTTTCTCTTGCCAGAGCTTCAAGGCTGGTACGGCTTTTTTTTAATAAACTGACATGCGAGACAATAAACTGAATACCCAGCTCTTCACATAAATCCCGGCAGAAAAGCGTCCAGGACTCAGCATTAGCGCTTAAACCATGATTGACATGATGTGCGCAGAGCGACAGTTTTTTATCTCTATCACGCAGCCGGGCAAACAGATGCAGCAGTACAACAGAATCTAAACCGCCGCTTAAGGCAATATTAAACTCTGTTTGTTCCTGCATCACTGCTAATGTATTTAACTGCCTGGAAAAAGGAGCCAGTAAATCACTGTCGGTCATCTATTTAAATCCGCTTTGGGTTAATTAACATGGTCAAAATGCAGAGTAACATTTTCTTCACCAAGCAGACGTCCCAGAGCAAACAGCAGATCATCTGTCGGTGTTATTGCCCACTGGCGCCCTAGGGTAAGCTCGGTCTGCGCCTGCTTATTGGTATATTCAATAAACACCGGGCATAAGCCGCCGATCGCAGGCTGCAGAGCCTGGTGTAACTCGCTCTGGAAATCCGGGCCGATAAAGTCTGCATTTATTTTCAAACGTAATTTCGAAGCAAAACGTTCACGCGCCTGATCAATGCTCATCACCTCCCGGGCGTTCATTTTCAGGCCGCCGTTAAAGTAGTCTTCACTTACCTGCCCCTGCAGTATCAGCACATTATCGGTAACCAGCAGCTCTTCATACTGATCCAGCAGATCCGCAAATACGGTAATATCCATACGCGCACTTTTATCATCCAGGGTGATAATGCCCATACGTTTGCCCGACTTGGTTACCATCACACGCATACTCAGAATTAAACCGGCCACGCGGCTGTTCTGACCGCGGCGGTTAGCAACCAGATTAATCAGTTTAGTACAGTGGAATGCACGCACATGCGCTTCATACTGATTGATAGGATGCCCGGTCAGGTATAAACCCAGGGTCTCCTTCTCACCTGCTAACCACTGTTTTTCCGGCCACTCCGCTACACAGGCAAATTTATCAGCAATCTCTTCACTGTCAGTGGTTAACACGCCAAACAGATCACTCTGTCCGAATGCTTCTGCTTTTTTATGCTGTACAGCAGACTGCAGTGCTCCCGGCAGAGTTTCCATTAAAGCAGCCCGATGCGGTCCTAATTTATCTAATGCGCCGGCTAAAATAAGTTTTTCTAAGATACGTTTATTACAGCGCTTCAGATCAATACGGTTACAGAAATCAAAGAGATCCTTAAACTTGCCGCCCGCCTCACGTGCTTCGATAATCGCATCAACAGGACCTTCACCAACCCCTTTAACCGCGCCGATGCCGTAAACAATACGCAGATCCGGATCCACGTTGAATTTAAACAAACCTTCATTGACATCCGGAGGACCAAGCTCTAAACCCATGCTTTGACATTCAGCCACCAGAACAACGATTTTTTCCGTATTATCCATATCCGCAGACATAACCGCGGCCATAAAATAGGAGGGATAAAAAGTTTTCATCCACAGTGTCTGATAAGAAACTAATGCGTAAGCCGCTGAGTGAGATTTGTTAAAACCATAACCGGCGAATTTTTCTACCAGATCGAAGATCTTCATCGCCAGTTCGCCGTCGATGCCGTTAGCAATAGCCCCCTCTTCAAAGGTGGCACGCTGCTTAGCCATCTCTTCGGGTTTTTTCTTACCCATAGCACGACGCAGCATATCGGCGCCGCCCAGGGTATAACCCGACAGAACCTGGGCGATCTGCATTACCTGTTCCTGATACAGGATGATGCCGTAAGTCGGTGATAAAATATCTTTTAATGACTCATGCTGCCATTTTTCATCGGGGTAGGAAACCGCTTCACGTCCGTGTTTACGTTCGATAAAGTTATCTACCATGCCTGAGCCTAACGGCCCGGGGCGGAACAATGCAACCAGTGCGATCATATCTTCAAAACAGTCGGGCTGCAGACGGCGGATCAGATCCTTCATACCGCGCGACTCTAACTGGAATACCGCGGTGGTTTCATAGCGTTTTAACAGGTCAAAGCAGGCCGGTTCAGCCAGATCTATTTTTTCAATGTAAATAGGCTCTTCACCACGCATTTTTTTATGCGCGTTAGCCATATCTAGCGCCCACTGCACGATAGTTAATGTACGCAAACCCAGGAAATCGAATTTCACCAGACCGGCGGTTTCTACATCATTTTTATCAAACTGCGTAACCGGATTATGGCCTTCATCATCGCAATAAAGCGGTGCAAAATCGGTAATAGTGGTCGGCGAGATAACGACACCACCGGCGTGTTTACCCGCGTTACGAATCGTACCTTCCAGGGTACGGCACATATCGATTAATGCGCGTACCTCTTCGCTGCCGTCATAACGTTCCTGCAGGCGCGGTTCTTCTTCGAAGGCTTTAGTCAGGGTCATGCCCGGTGTCGGCGGCACCAGTTTAGAAATCCCGTCAACAAAACCGTAAGCATGGCCAAGTACACGGCCGACATCGCGAATTACCGCTTTAGCCGCCATGGTACCGAAAGTAATAATCTGCGAAACCGCATCACGCCCGTAGAGTTCAGCTACGTGATCGATTACTTCGTCACGCCTGTCCATACAGAAATCGATATCAAAATCGGGCATCGAGACACGTTCCGGGTTCAAAAATCGTTCGAACAGCAGCTCAAATTCCAGCGGATCCAGATCGGTGATTTTCTGTGCATAGGCAACTAGAGAACCGGCACCGGAACCACGACCGGGGCCGACCGGAATATTGTTGTCCTTGCTCCACTGAATAAACTCCATTACGATCAAGAAGTAGCCTGGGAATCCCATAGTATTGATAACGTCTAATTCAACCTGCAGACGCTCATCATAGGGTTTACGGATTTCAGCAAAATCAGGAGAGTTTTTATCAAATAAGAATTCTAAACGCTCTTCTAAACCTTTTCGGGAAACGTCACAGAAGTAATCGTTGATCGACAGATCCCCGGTCGGAAAGTCCGGCAGGAAGTACTCGCCTAAACGCAGGATCACATTACAGCGTTTAGCTATCTCGACACTGTTTTCAAGTGCTTCAGGGATATCTGAAAAAAGCTCACACATCTCCTGTTCACTGCGCAGATACTGCTCCGGACTGTAGTCTTTGGGTCGGCGGTCATCACCCAGCGTATAGCCCTGGTTGATACATACGCGAATATCATGGGCGTCAAAGAGTTCCTGATCAGCAAAAACCACCTCATTAGTCGCCACCACAGGAAGTGCATACTTCTCCGACCAGGCAAGCGCCAGATGCAGGTAATCTTCTTCATTAACACGGTTAGTACGAATCAATTCGAGATAATAACGCTGCGGAAAATGCTTCTGGTAAAACGCTGTTATTTGTTCAGCTGCCTCATCATTGCCCTTTAACAGCATACGGCCCAGGTCACCGTCTTTTGCCCCGGAAAGCAGCAGCACGCCTTTATTATGCTCAATCAGCCAGTCCTGATCGATAACCGCACGGCCGCCGACATGGCCGCGCAGATAAGCTTTGGAGATTAATTCAGTGACGTTTTTATAACCGTCATTATCCATTGCCAGCGCGGTTAAGCGAAACTGCTCATCATCAAGCAGTTCACTCTGAACCCAGAAGTCAGCACCCACTATCGGTTTAATACCCGCACCGTGGGCAGCTCCGTAAAATTTAACCAGTCCGCAGAAATTGGTCTGATCGGTAATTGCCAGCGCCGGCATCTTCATAGAAGCGGTTTTAGCAACTAGCGGTTTTATTTTGGTTAAACCATCCACCATGGAAAAATCACTATGCACACGCAGGTGAATAAATTTAGGCGGTTGATTATCAACAACAGAGTGCTCAGATTCAGACATAAGGTTATCTACTTTTTTAACAAGCCAAGTGCTTTTTACTGGTTTAAAACTTTTATGCTATTCAGGAATAACGTTTTACTTTTATAAAGCGTCGAAATGCGCTGTTATTTCAACTG
>NZ_AUAM01000028.1 GCF_000428725.1 Psychromonas aquimarina ATCC BAA-1526 | reverse complement strand
AGTCCCGTCCACTCCGCCAATTTCTTTTAATCTTTCAATGCCGGTACTGCAACAGTGGATTTTTAACAGATAAATATTTCTCCGAACACAAAAAAACGCCAGACGGCGTTTTTTTATTTATATAAAGCAGAGCCTAATACAGCTACTCTTTCCTGATCCAGGACGCTGGATCATCATCCAGCGATGAACTCATAGGCTCTAAACTTAAGCCGCCGCTTTTTTTCGAATTTTCTTCGGCAGCTTCGGCGATTCCGCCCTTATGCAGTTTAAATTTAAGCGCAATATTAGTCGGTGAATCAGAGTATTTAGTTGCTTCCTCTTCAGTGATCCGCCCTTCAACAGCTAAATCAAATAATGCACCGTCAAAAGTCTGCATACCTAAGGATTTGGATTTTTCCATTACATCTTTTAATAAACCAAGCTCCCCTTTTTTTATCATATCACGCACTGTTAAGGTGCCCATCATCACTTCAACAGCGGCGCATCGTTTACCGTCAACAGTGGGAATTAAGCGTTGTGAGATAAATGATTTTAAATTATTACCCAGATCATTTAACAGCTGCGGACGGCGCTCTTCAGGGAAAAAGTTAATAATACGATCCAGTGCCTGATTGGCATTATTGGCATGCAGAGTCGATATTGCTAAATGCCCGGTTTCCGAAAACGCTAAGGCGTGCTCCATGGTTTCACGATCCCGTATTTCACCAATGAGAATAACATCCGGTGCCTGACGCAGCGTATTTTTTAAGGCTGCATGAAAACTTCGTGTATCAACCCCGACTTCTCGCTGATTAATAATACTTTTTTTATGCTTATGCACATATTCAACGGGATCTTCGATGGTGATAATGTGACCGGAGGAGTTGCTGTTGCGGTAATCGATCAAAGCAGCCAGTGATGTAGATTTACCAGATCCCGTGCCGCCGATAAATAAAACCAGACCGCGCTTAGTCATAATCACTTCTTTAAGCACTTCCGGTAATCTCAAGTCTTCAAATTTAGGAATTTCTACTTTGATATTACGTGCAACAATAGATACTTCGTTACGCTGCTTAAAAATATTAACCCGAAAACGCCCGACATTGGAAATTGAAATAGCCAGATTCATTTCTAATTCTGACGAAAATGCAGTTCTTTGTTCATCGTCCATTATTGAATCAGCAATAACGGCGACTTCTCCTGCCTGAAATGGTTCATTAGTCAGCGGTTTTAACACACCTTGAAATTTAGCTGCGGGCGGCGCACCTGTTGCCAGGTAAAGATCTGAACCATCTTTACTCGACAAAATATTGAGCATTTGTTCAAATTCCATCTTTATACTCCTAATTCTTAAATTGTTCCTGAGTATCCCATTTACACCTTCAACAAAACACACTAACCATTTGATTTTTTAAACAATTTTTTATAAACACAACCTATAAAGAAGCATCACTCACCAGCTTATTAAAAGCGGCAGTATCTTCGCGCATTTGTGCCTTGGTCGGCTCTGTTAATAATGGATTCTCCAGTTTAATAATTGTTCTGTCTTTGATCGCTAATCTTTTTAATGTCTGCGAAAATTTAGCTTTAAATATAGCCTCATATTCACCATTCTCTTTTAACAGATTAAGTCCTTTTTCTAAGCGCACTGCCAGTTCAGGATCCGCTTTGTTAACAAAATAATAAAGCGGAAGCGGGTAATAAATAATTAAACTCTTTTCTATTTCCAGTCCTTTATAACTGTGCGCATAATGCTCCTGTACAATTTCATTTGCCCCCCGAGAGAAACAGTCAAACCGTCCAGCCTCTAACTGATTAAACAGGAGATCATACTTTTTGCCTTTCCATACAGTTAAACCGTTGGCCTCCATTATCTCTGTATCAGGCCAGTCCTGATGCTGTCCAATCATTAATTTACTGTTAATTAAATCATCGAGGCTAGAAATGAACGTAAAATCAGCTTGATCTGCTCTACGGATCAAGCAGATACGATAGCTTAGCAGGGAGCCGGTCACAGGGATGCGCACCGGAATAGCAATCTCTTCTCTGTATTTATTAGGAGCAAACACAGCCACCTGTACATTTCCCTGAACAGCCAGTTTTTTTATAACCCGCCCCTGCTCCATTCTCTCTGATGGAACAATCTGAAAAGGGCCGTATTCATCGGCAGTTACCTGTAATGCTCTTTTTAATAAATCCGGCACCATGGAGTTCGGGTGAGTCAAAAGCCGATCCCAGACAATAATCGGCTGTGCATACAGCCGCCCGGCAAACAGCAGAATAACAATAATAAAACAGCGCCCGACACTATCCATAGTTAAGTACCTTAATGATCCGCAACTATCAACAGTATGGAAGTGCTTATGCAGATCTTCCACTATTATTTGCTTCCTGTATTTATAAAAAGCGCTTCTAAAAACTCACTTTAACAAAGTAAATTACTACTTAAATTCCCCTGTTTTCTAATATGCAAAACATACAAGATCAGAAATACTTCGATATATAAAATTCATCTCCAGTTAAAAAAGTCAATTCCAAGCAAAAGTCGAACTGCTCACAAAAACAACAGTTAATCAAATATTCAAGATCCTGGTCACGTTTTCTTATGATTAAAACATGATCTAAGGCCTCTTTACTGGCTAACAATTAACCGCATTTAACATACCATTAACATCATCTTTTATTTGTATGCAAATAGTCTTTTCTAACGAGATAAATTTACCTGAATAAAACAGAGAATAGATTTTATTTCCAGAAACACTGCTGCATATCAAAAGTACATGTTCTTACCGATAAAGCGTTACTTACTTAGAGGGAAAAAGAATGAGTTTTAAAAATGACGACAAAGCAAAAAGGTACTGGAACGAGAATATAAAACTCGTTTTATCTTTATTAACGATTTGGGCCGCCGTGTCTTTCGGGTGCGGCATTCTCTTAGTTGATCTGTTAAACGAAATACATTTTATGGGCTTTAAGCTCGGCTTCTGGTTTGCCCAGCAGGGCTCCATGTATGTATTTGTTGTACTTATTTTTGTCTACGCGGCAAAAGCAAATGCACTTGATGAAAAATATGATGTACATGAAGATTAAGGAATAACTATGGAAGTTCAAACGTTAACTTATTTAATTGTCGGCATTACTTTTGCCCTGTATATCGGAATAGCCGTGTGGAGCCGCGCAGGTTCAACTAAAGAGTTTTATGTCGCAGGCGGCGGCGTACCTCCTGTTATGAACGGTATGGCCACAGCTGCAGACTGGATGTCAGCGGCATCATTTATATCACTTGCCGGTATCGTTTCTTTTACCGGATATGACGGCTCGGTATACCTGATGGGCTGGACAGGCGGCTATGTATTACTCGCCCTGTTAATGGCGCCGTACCTGCGTAAGTTCGGTAAATTCACCGTACCGGATTTTGTCGGAGATCGTTATTATTCACAAGCTGCGCGTACAGTTGCCGTGGTCTGCGCTATTTTCATCAGCTTTACCTATATCGCAGGGCAGATGCGCGGTGTAGGTGTTGTATTTTCCCGCTTCCTAGAGGTGGATGTTGATACCGGTGTTTATATAGGTATGGCGGTGGTTTTCTTTTATGCCGTTTTAGGCGGTATGAAAGGTATAACCTACACCCAGGTTGCTCAATACTGCGTATTAATTTTTGCCTTTATGGTACCGGCGATCTTTCTATCGGTGATGATGACAGGACACATCATTCCGCAGCTGGGATTCGGTTCTGAATTAGTGGATGCGGCCGGTAATAATAGCGGTGTGTTTTTATTAGATAAATTAGACGGCTTATCGGCACAATTAGGCTTTGCACAGTATACTGAAGGCTCAAAGAGCATGATTGATGTGTTCTTTATCACAGGTGCGCTGATGTTTGGTACTGCCGGTCTGCCGCATGTTATAGTGCGCTTCTTTACTGTACCGCGGGTAAAAGATGCGCGAAGTTCTGCGGGCTGGGCATTAGTTTTTATCGCTATTATGTACACTACAATTCCGGCGTTAGCGGCATTCTCCCGGGTAAATATGATTGAAACGGTCAACGGACCGGACGGTCAGGGGGTTGAATATGCACAGGCACCGAGCTGGATCAGCAGCTGGGAAAAAACCGGCTTAATTGAGTTTGATGATAAAAACGGCGACGGTAAAATGTTTTACACTAACGGTGAAAACAATGAGATGAAGATAGACCGGGATATCATCGTCTTAGCAACACCTGAGATAGCCAGTTTACCCGCCTGGGTTATTGCATTAGTAGCCGCCGGCGGTCTTGCGGCAGCCCTTTCCACTTCGGCAGGTTTACTGTTAGTTATATCAACATCCGTTTCTCATGATCTGCTTAAGAAGAATCTGATGCCTGATATTTCCGATAAAAAAGAGCTGATGTTTGCACGAACGGCAGCCGCTGTGGGTATCGTTATTGCCGGATACTTTGGAATCAATCCGCCGGGATTTGTGGCAGCCGTGGTAGCGTTTGCATTTGGTCTGGCCGCCTCCTCTTTATTTCCGGCAATCACCATGGGTATCTTCTCCAAGAAGATGAATAAGGAGGGAGCCATTGCCGGTATGCTCGCTGGTTTAACATTTACAGCCGCTTATATAATCTACTTCAAATTTGTAAATCCAGGTGCTAATACGCCTGAAAACTGGTTATTTGCAATTTCACCTGAAGGTATTGGTTTATTCGGCATGCTGATAAACTTTGCAGCTGCAATAGCGGTTTGTAAAATAACCACAGCAGTGCCTGCATCTGTGCAGGATATGGTCGAGTCCATCCGCTTTCCGAAAGGATCCGGAGAAGCCCGGGATCACTAGGCTTCATTTAGCTGAAAAGCGCTTCGGCGCTTTTTTACTTAATTAGTATTAACAACAGGTGCTTTATGGATGCCAGCGAACTTCAGCCGGTGCGTGATTTTATAAGCTCGTTACCGCCGTTTGACAGATTAAGTGAACAGTCACTACGTCAGTGCTGCATCTCATTGTCAGTTGTTTATTACAGCAGAAATGAGCAGTTTGTTGATGTAGACACTAATGAACGCCAGCTTTATATCGTACGCAGCGGCGCCTTTGAAGTGATCACCGAACAGGGAGAGTTAATTGACCGCATCAGCGACGGCCAGTATTTCGGCTTCAGCGGTATGTTATCGGGTGAAAAAGTCGTTAATAAGGTACGTATTTTAGAAGATGCACTGGTCTATCTGTTACCAGTTAAAATATTTGATCAGTTACGGGCTGCCAGCTCTCAGTTTGATCGTTTTTTCAATCAGGCTTTTGCACAACGTTTACGCCATCAGGGAGCGATAAATAATAAAAACATTAATACCAGTAGAATCTCATCATTAATTTCTGCAGATTTAATCAGCATAGACAGTTTTTCAACCATCCGGCAGGCGGCCGAGTTAATGTCGGAAAAACGAGTCTCTTCACTGCTGATCATCGATAGCAATAAACTTAGCGGCATTATTACCGATCGCGATTTACGCAGCCGCGTATTAGCAAAAGGGTTAGACAGTCAGACATTAATTAAACAAGTGATGACAGCAGATCCCGTTACTTCCCATAAAAATGCACTTATTTTTGAAGCCATGCTGCAGATGAGTGAGCACAGCATCCATCATTTACCTATTATCGAAGACGGCAGGCCGACTGGCATGCTGACCAGTACCGATATTATGCGCAGCCAGAGTTCGCAGCCCTTACTGTTGATAGGTCAAATAGGCCGTCAGAACAGTCAGGAGGAATTAATCGCAGTCAGTAAACAAATTCCTCAGCTGCTGCAGAACCTAATCAGCAGCGATGCACAGGCGCAGGAAATAGGACGAATATTAACCTCAGTAACCGATGCCCTGACACGCAGGTTAATTATTATTATTCAAAATGAGATCGGCGAAGCACCGATGCAGTTCTGCTGGTTAGCTTTCGGTTCACAGGCTCGACAGGATCAGGCCGGCGGATCAGATCAGGACAATGCTTTACTGCTTGAATATGATCCGGATAGCGAAGCACTGCTGTATTTTCAGAAACTATCACAGGCAGTATGCACAGGTTTAGATGCCTGCGGTTACAGCAGCTGCCCTGGGGATATAATGGCCACTAACAAAAAATGGCAGTTAACCCTAAAACAATGGGAAAATGAGTTTTCTAAATGGATAAACACTCCGCAGCCGACAGCCCTTGTTAACGTGGCAATATTTTTTGATATGCGCTGTATCTTCGGCTGCAGCTCGCTTTTTGAGTCTCTGCACAATAAGGTAGTTAACAAAACAAAAAACAACGACATTTTTTTAGCCGCCATGACAGGTAATGCACTGCAGCAGCCACCACCGCTTGGCTTTTTTAAAGACTTTGTGCTTGAACGTGACGGCAGCGAAGTAAAAGGAATTGATTTAAAACATAAAGGCACAGCACTAATTAACGATATAACACGCATCTATGCGCTGGCAGCCGGCATTAAAGAAGTAAATACTCACAAGCGTTTATTATTATTAAAAGAAAGTAAATTCATAAACCAACAAGATGCGCTTAATCTGATTGATGCCTATGAGTTTATTGCCCATAAACGTTTGAGTAACCAGGGTTATCAATACAGCCGTTCGCAGCCGCTTTCAAACTATCTGCTGCCGGAAAATCTGTCAGCTTTAGCCCGCCATCAGCTCAAGGATGCCTTTAAAGCTGTGCATGAAGCTCAGGCTGGAATAAAACTTAAATTTCTAAGGCAGTTTTAAAGTGTTCAAATCTTGGCTGATTAAAAGCTCTCTGAACCGGCAGTTTAAACGCAGTAAAAATGCAGGATTAAAAGCTTATTTTCAGGCACAAATTCAGTTAATCGACCTTCCTATCAAACAGGCCCCCCTGTTAGCCTTAGATCTGGAAATGACCGGTCTTAATCCTAAGCTTGATCAGATCATCAGCATAGGCCTGATCCCGGTAATAGAAGGAAAGATTTTACTGGCACAGGCTCAATATAAACTGATAAAAATAAACGGCAGCGTCGGCCAGAGTGCAGCCGTACATGGAGTATTAGATCAACACCTGCTACAGGCTGTTTCTATTAAAAAAGCACTGCAGTGGTTAATTCAGCAGGCCACAGGCAAGGTATTAGCCGCTCATCATGCTTCTCTGGATCTTAGTTTTTTACAGCAGGCAATAAGCCAGCATTTAAATGAAAAATGTCGTTTATCTGCACTGGATTCATTAGATATTGAGCGCAGACGTTTATTACGCTGCCAGAGTTTTATCAAAGAGGGAGAATTACGTTTAGGAAAGTGCCGGGAGCGTTATAACCTGCCCCTGTATGCGGCGCATAATGCACTGACAGATGCTTTAGCCTGTGCCGAGTTATTACTGGCGCAGTTAGCGGCCGACAGCGGTATACATAAGGTTAAAGTCTCGCAGCTGCTGCGCTGATAACCGACGGGCAATATTTTACTTTATTACCCGCCAATAAAAAGCCGCTGTTAACCAGCCCAGGAATCACGCAGAGCAACGGTACGGTTAAATACCAGATCCTCAGCAGTTGAATCTTGACTGTCTGCACAGAAATAACCTTCCCGCTCAAACTGGTAAGATTTTTCAGCCGGTGCATCAACCAGCCCTAGCTCAACAAAACCTTGTTTTACAACTAAAGACTCAGGATTCAATACCTGGTGAATATCTTCCGCTGCTGCCGGGTTTTCAACCAGGAACAAACGCTCATACACGCGGAATTCAGCCGGCTGATTAGATGTCGCATCAACCCAGTGAATAACACCTTTCACTTTACGGCCGTCACTCGGGTTTTTACCTAAAGTTTCCGGATCGTATGAACAGTGAATTTCAGTAATATTACCGCTTTCATCTTTAATCACTTCTTCCGCTTTAATCACATAAGCATTACGTAAACGCACTTCTTTACCTAATACTAAACGTTTGTATTTTTTATTTGCTTCTTCTCTAAAATCAGCACGATCAATAAACAGCTCCCGAGAGAAAGGCAGTGTACGTGTGCCCATACTTTCATCTTTAGGATGAGCAGGTGCAGTTAACTGTTCGGATGCAGCTTGATCGTAGTTAGTGATAATCACTTTAACCGGATCTAATACCGCCATTGCACGCGGACCGTTTGCTTCAAGATTTTCACGCACACAAGCTTCCAGGGAAGCAAGCTCAACCGTATTTTCCTGTTTTGTCACACCAATACGCTTACAAAATTCACGTAAAGCAGCAGCCGGATAGCCGCGGCGGCGCATACCGGAAATTGTCGGCATACGCGGATCATTCCAGGCAGTCACAATATTTTCTTCGATTAATGCATTTAATTTACGTTTAGAAGTTAAGGTGTACTGCAGATTCAAACGCGAAAACTCAATCTGACGCGGTTTACATTCGATACTGATATTCGCTAATACCCAGTCATATAAAGGGCGGTGATCTTCAAATTCAAGTGTACATAGGCTGTGAGTAATACCTTCAATCGCATCCGAAATACAGTGCGTAAAGTCATACATAGGGTAGATACACCATTCATCAGCCGTCTGGTGGTGATGAGCAAAACGGATACGGTAAATAACCGGATCACGCATTTTCATATTCGGCGATGCCATATCAATTTTTGCACGCAGCATCATCGCGCCTTCAGCAAACTCACCGGCGCGCATACGGGCAAACAGATCTAAGCTTTCAGCCGCAGGACGATCACGGAACGGGCTGTCTTTACCGGCTGTTGTTAAAGTACCGCGGTACTCACGAGTTTGTTCTGCATTAAGCTCACAAACATAAGCTTTGTTATTTTCGATTAACTCAACCGCATAAGCATAAAGCTGTTCAAAATAATTCGATGAATAATGGATATCACCGGCCCATTCAAAACCTAACCAGCGCACATCTTCTTCGATTGCAGCCACATAATCAGCATCTTCTTTAAGCGGATTCGTATCATCGAAACGTAGGTTGCAGGCAGAATTCGGGTAGTCTAATGCCAGACCAAAATTCAGGCAGATAGATTTAGCATGACCGATATGTAAATAACCGTTTGGCTCAGGAGGAAAACGCGTCTGAATCGACTGGTGTTTACCAGTTTCAAGATCCGAATCGATAATATTACGAATGAAATTGCTTGGGGCCGTTTCAACCTGAGTCATTGCTTACCTCTAAAAAAATGTAAATCACAAAATAGTGGGCAATCATCGTATATTCTAAGCAGAAGCTCAAGGGAAATAACAGGAAAAAATACAGGAAGCGATGCAGAAGTTAAACAGATGGTGAATGCTGCACAATATCCTCAAATAGAGCCTTTAATAAATCAAAAAAAAGCACTCCGAAGAGTGCTTATTAAATCATCTGCTTATTAAATAAATTTACTTAACAGCTTTCATACGGTTAGCAATACTTTCTGCCTGTGGACCGATAATAACCTGTAGGTTATTTTCACCCAGTTTAACAACTCCCATTGCACCTAAGGCTTTAAGCTCTGCTTCATTAGCTTCGCTGCGGTCTTTCAGAGTTAGACGTAAACGAGTAATACAAGCATCAATCACTTCAAGGTTATTGATTCCGCCTAGCGCTGCAACATATTGAGTTGCCAGTTCACCAGCATCTTCTGTTGTTTTAGCTTTTGATACATTTTCTTCTTCATCTTCACGACCAGGAGTCTTAAGATCCAGACCTTTAATAACAGCTAGGAAAGTGAAGTAATAGATTGCGAAGAATGCAATACCCTGAACAATCAGCATGTACCATTTAGTTGCCAGCGGGTTTTTAGAAGAAAGAACTAAATCCACCAGACCTGCAGAGAAACCAAATCCTGCCATCCATTCCATAGATGCGGCAAAGAATACTGATACACCAGCTAGTACAGCATGGATTACGTAAAGAAGCGGCGCTACAAACATAAATGAGAATTCAAGAGGCTCAGTCACACCGGTAAAGAATGAAGATAACGAAGCAGCTAACATAATAGATGCCACTTTCTCTTTATTTTCAGGTTTTGCAGCTGTGTAGATAGCAAATGCAGCACCAGGAAGACCAAACATCATAATCGGGAAGAAACCAGCCTGGTACATACCAGTTTTACCAATGACTGCTGTACCTGCATCAATACCCGTCTGACCGCTTAGGAAATTAGGAATATCGTTAATGCCGGCTACATCAAACCAGAACACAGAGTTAAGTGCATGGTGAAGACCAACAGGAATTAATAAACGGTTAAAGAATGCGTAGATACCGGCACCTACTTCACCTAAACCAGAAATTGTTTCACCGAACGACTGCAGACCAGAGAAGATTACCGGCCATATTGCCATCAACACAAATGATACAATAATCATCACCACAGAGACTATAATCGGTACTAGGCGGCGACCAGAGAAGAAAGCTAATGCCTTATGCAGTTCAACACCTGAGAATTTGTTATATAACTCAGCAGAGATAATACCCACTAAGATACCCACGAACTGGTTGTTGATTTTGTTGAACGCGAAAGGTACTTCAGAAGCCGGGATCCCCTGGATACCAGCAACCGCACCAGGAGAAAGCAGAGTAGTTACCACTAGGAAACCAACTAAACCTGAAAGTGCAGCCGCACCGTCTTTATCTTTAGACATACCGTAAGCAACACCAACCGCAAATAGGATTGACATATTATCAATTACAGCAGCACCTGCCTTAATTAAGAATGCAGCAAGTTGTGACTCACCACCCCAGCCGTTCGGATCAATCCAGTAACCAATACCCATTAAAATTGCGGCTGCAGGTAAAACTGCAACGGGAACCATCAGGGCTCGACCTACCTTTTGAAAATAACCTAAAATATTCACAACTAGCTCTCCTTTAATTGTTTGCGTATGTGATAATTTAAAATAGTGTATCATTGTTGAAATGTGCTGTTATGCCATTTACACAACACGCTTCAGCAAATCTACTCTCGACTCTAAAGACTTTATTTCTCGGTGCAAATAAAAGCCCCTCATTTTGTGACTACAGTCACTTATAAGGGCACTATTTTCACTATTTTTGTGGCATATTGCCCCGACTTAATTTACGCTACGCATTAACTTAACAACCCATTTAACAACCGGAGAAAAAAATGCGCCTAATCCCTCTTGAAAATGCATCGAAAGTCGGCTTGTGGTCGGCCCGCTATATTATCAACGCAATTAACAAGTTTGCACCAACAGCAGAGCGTCCGTTTGTTCTGGGTTTACCAACGGGAGGCACCCCGCTGGCAACTTACAAACGTTTAATAGAACTTTATAATGCCGGTGAAGTAAGTTTCAAACATGTTGTTACTTTTAATATGGATGAATATGTTGGTATCGAACCGACCCACCCGGAAAGCTACCACAGCTTTATGCATAATAACTTCTTCAGCCATATTGATATCCAGGCTGAAAATATCAACCTGCTTGACGGCCTTGCAGATGATTTAGAAGCCGAATGCCAGCGCTACGAAGACAAAATAAAGAGTTACGGAAAAATTGATCTGTTTATGGGCGGTATTGGTCTTGACGGACATATCGCATTTAATGAGCCGGCATCTTCATTAGCTTCCCGCACCCGTATTAAAACATTAACACCGGATACCCGTATCGCTAACTCCCGTTTCTTCGGCAACGATATCAACCAGGTTCCCAAATTAGCCTTAACAATCGGTGTCGGTACCTTACTGGATGCGGCTGAAATCCTAATCCTGGTAACAGGTCATAATAAAGCCCAGGCACTGGAAGCGGCAGTTGAAGGCAGTGTTAATCACCTTTGGACGGTTTCTGCTCTGCAGCTTCATCCAAAAGCAATAATCGCGTGTGATGCAGACTCAACGATGGAGCTTAAAGTAAAAACATTAAAATACTTCACCGAACTGGAAGCTGAAAACATCGGTAACTTATAAACTGTATTAGATCAAAAATACTCAATAATTTGTTATTGATACCTTCCCCTGTCGTCCGGCGCTTAAATTAATATGCCGAACTCCAGTACTGAGCATCAGAAAGCGCGGTCAGGGGAGCCTTTTATATTAACGGAGAAGTTTGTAATGTACGCATTAACAAATTGTACAGTCTACACAACAGATGCAGTTTTAATCGAACATGCTGTTATTGTAGAAGATGATAAAATCAAAAGTATTTGCCCGATCAGCCAGCTGGATTCGAGCATTGAAATAGTGGATCTGCAGGGTGCAAATCTAACCCCAGGTTTTATTGATCTGCAGCTGAACGGCTGCGGCGGCGTAATGTTTAACAGTGCGGTAAACGAGGAAACATTGACGGTAATGCAGAGTGCGAACCTTAAATCAGGCTGCACCAGCTATCTGCCGACTCTTATTACCTCATCAGATGAAGATATGAAAAGAGCACTGCAGGTGGCACGCACTTTCATAAATAAAACAGCTAACGAAGTATTAGGCCTGCATTTAGAAGGACCTTACTTAAACGTTGAAAGAAAAGGCATCCATCGCCCGGAATATATCCGCAAACCTGAAGCGGCTATGATTGACCTTATTTGTGAAAATGCAGATATTGTAAGCCAGGTAACACTAGCACCGGAAAATACCCCCATAGGAGTAGTTAAACAGCTCAGTGAATCTGGTATTGTTGTCTCGCTCGGACATACCAATGCCACTTATGCTCAGGCAAAGGCCGCTATTGATAACGGCGCCAGCTTTGCGACCCACCTGTTTAATGCCATGACCCCGATGACCGGCCGTGAAGCAGGTGTAATTGGCGCAGTTTATGATAATGATATCTACGCTGGTATAATCGTTGACGGTTTCCATGTCGCTTACGAAAATGTGCGTATTTCTAAAAGAATAATGGGCGAAAAATTAATTTTAGTAACAGATGCAACAGCTCCGGCAGGCGCTAATATTAATGAATTCGATTTTGTCGGTACAACTGTTTATTACAAAGATGGTAAATGTTTCGGTGCCGACGGCACGCTCGGCGGCTCGGCTGTTACTATGATCGAATCAATTGAGCAAAGTGTTAAGTTTGTTGGAATTGAGCTTGAAGAAGCGATTCGCATGGCGACTTTATATCCAGCGAAAGCAATTGCAGTTGACAATAAACTCGGCAGCATAAAATCGGGAAAAATAGCTAATTTAGCAATTTTTACTAATGACTACAAAGTAACAGGTACTGTTGTGAATGGTGTATATAAAGCATCCTGAAGCAGAGTGTGAGATAACAAGCTGTTTATGTTTTTTCGAGGTGAGGGAGCTGCCTTTTGATTATATTTCAGCTTGATTTTTAAAACATAAACAGTTGTTACATAAGGATCGGTAAACAACGATGGTACAAAACAATCAGCAAGCAGGTTCAGTGATTGCAAACATTGATCATATTAAACAAGCGAACAGTGCAACTATTTATAAAGTAATTGAAAAATATGCACCTATTTCACGCGTTAAAATTGCCAAGGTCAGTAAACTGGCTCCCGCTAGTGTCACCAAAATAACCCGGCAGTTACTTGAAAGCGGTATTATTTCCGAAACCGCGCGCCAGGCTTCGACCGGAGGACGCTGTGCAATATCACTTGCTCCTAACTCAGCCTCCATTTATGTGCTGGCCGTAAAAATCGGACAAAAGCTGTTATCCCTAAGCCGCTATAATTTAGCCGGCGAACAGCTGTCAAATAAACAGGTTAATATACAAGGTGAAGACGGCGAGCAGCTTATTGAGCTGCTGATTTCTGAAATTGATCATTATATTAATAATGAACTGCATAACGCAGACAAGATATCAGCCATTTCCATCACACTGTCAGGGTTAATCAACCCCAAACAGGGGCGCGTGGTTTATACGCCGCATTATTCCTTTAAAGATTACCCTTTAGTTGAAGTTATCGAGCAGCGTTTTAATCTGCCGACCTTTATCGGTAACCATACACGCAGCCTTGCACTTGCTGAACACTACTTCGGTGCAACAAAAAACTGTGCAGACTCCATTTTAGTTACCATACATCACGGTGTGGGCTCCGGGATAATTATCCAGGGTAAAGCGCTGTTAGGACAAAATTTCAATATCGGTGAAATCGGCCACATTCAGGCAAACCCCGCCGGAAAACAGTGTCACTGCGGCAATTTCGGCTGTTTAGAAACAGAAGTCAGTGACCGAGTTATTCTTGAGAAGGTAGAAAGCGCCATCAGACAGGGCTGCTTCACTCAGCTGGAACCACAGGATATCTCCATTGACAGCATTTACCAAGCGGCCGCGGCTAATGATCCTTTATGTCAGAAAATTATTGAAGATGCTGCCGTTTATTTAGGAAAAACCGTAGCTATATTAATCAATTTATTAAATCCGCAGAAAATAATTATCGCCGGTAAGATAACCCAGGCTGAAAACAGTCTGTTTTCTACGATTAATCAGTGTATTACTCATCAGGCACTACCTGACTTTCAAAAAGAGTTGAAAATTGAAGCTGCCCAGTTAAATCCCAATTCCACCGTGGCCGCATTTGCATTAATCAAGCAGGCGCTTTATGAAGGTGATCTGTTACAGAAGATTAAAATCTAGATAAAGTTAAGATAAACATTTGGATATAAAAAAAGCGATCAGCACAAAAGTGATAATCGCTTTTTATTTTAAGCTTTTCCGGCGACAGTCAGGAAGTATTATTACCCAACAACACTGCCTAACTGGAAGATCGGCAGGTACATAGCAACAATTAAGCCGCCGACTACCACGCCAAGCACCACCATAATCATCGGCTCTAATAAGCTGGTTAAAGCATCCACAGCATCATCAACCTGCTGTTCATAAATATCCGCCACTTTACTTAACATACCGTCCAGATCACCTGACTCTTCGCCTATCATAACCATCTGCGAAACCATATCCGGAAAAGTTGCAGTAGTTTTCATGGCCACATTCATCTGCATACCGGCCATAACTTCAGAGCGAATATTATTAATCGCACTGCGGTACACAAAATTACCCGATGCCCCGGCTGCCGAAATAAGCGCGTCAACTAAAGGGATACCGGCGGCAAAGGTAGTTGACAAAGTACGCGCAAAACGTGCAATGGCGGCTTTATCTAAAATGGTACTGATTACTGGAATTTTAAGAATAAACTTATCGGTATTATCTCTGACTTTCTGCGACTTCTGATGCGCTTTTTTAAACAGCATAACTGCAATGACAATGACAGCGAGTATAATATACCAGTAACTCTGCACCGCATCTGAAATACCTAAAACAAACAGGGTAAAAGCCGGCAGTTCAGCGCCAAAACCTTCAAAAATATCTTTAAACTGCGGAATAACAAAAAGCAGCAGCAGCATAGTTACCACACCGGCAACGGTTAATACGGCTGCCGGATAAAACATCGCTTTTTTAATTTTTGATTTTAAGACTTCTGATTTTTC
Source organism: Psychromonas aquimarina ATCC BAA-1526 (assembly GCF_000428725.1). Lineage (GTDB taxonomy): Bacteria > Pseudomonadota > Gammaproteobacteria > Enterobacterales > Psychromonadaceae > Psychromonas > Psychromonas aquimarina. Next base: position 50,657 of record NZ_AUAM01000028.1, on the reverse strand, counting down.
TTTATAAATCGAGATGCGGTCGTATATAGTTTCCAACGCCCCGGACTGCTCACCGGCATCAACCAGATCGCAATACAGGTCATCAAAGTATCTAGGATAACCACGCAGGGTCTGCGAAAGCGGCGTACCGGACGCAACTTCCGTTCCGATCGATGTCATCAGCTCCCTTAAAGGCGCTTTTTCATTACTTTTAGCAATCAGCTGCAGGCTTTGTACTAAAGGTACACCCGCACCTAACATAGTTGCTATCTGCCGGGAAACAACGGCAATATCCATGGGGATGATTTTATTACCAAAGGAGAACATACCCTTGGATTTTTTCTGGGTGCGGGTAACATTGACCCCCTGCTTGCGCAGTTCCGCTTTAATTTCAGCAACGGACTCGCCCTGCAGCTCACCTGATACTTTGGCGCCTTTGCGGTTAATACCTTTCCATTTAAAAGTATGAATAGCTGGTGCTTTTGCTGCTTTCTTTGCAACCATGAAATATTCCTTGGAGATTAATTATTCTGTTCCTCAGAGACTCTCAGGAAGCAGGAACAGAGCAGTCTAATGTTAAGTTACCCGGGTAACTTCATTCAAGCTGGTAATGCCGTTTAATGCCTGCTGCAGAGCAGACTGGCGCAGCGTGTCCATACCTTCATCCTGTGCGACTTTCGCTATTTCCATGGCATTACCGTTATTTAAAATAATATGCCCAATATTTTCTGTCATTTCCATCACTTCATAGATACCAACACGGCCTTTATATCCGTCAGTGCAGCTTCCACAGCCTACCGGTTTATATAGTGTAATACCTGCTTCAATTTGTGTCTCATTAAAGCCGATATTTTTTAACTCGTTATTATCATAATTTTCTGCAGTTTTACACTGCTCACATAAACGCCGTGCTAAACGCTGCGCAATAATCAATGTCACCGATGAAGCGATATTAAAAGCCGGCACGCCCATATTTAGCAGGCGGGTTAAGGTTTCCGCAGCTGAATTTGTATGCAGTGTAGATAATACCAGGTGCCCGGTCTGCGCGGCTTTAATGCCTATTTCAGCGGTTTCTAAATCTCGAATCTCCCCGACCATTACAATATCGGGATCCTGACGTAAAAATGAGCGCAGCGCAGAAGCAAAAGTTAAACCCGCTTTGGTATTAATCTGCACCTGGTTAATACCGGTTAAATTGATTTCCACGGGATCTTCGGCAGTGGAAATATTACGCTCAACGGTATTAAGAATATTCAGCCCGGTATAAAGAGAAACGGTTTTACCACTACCCGTCGGGCCGGTGATTAAAATCATGCCCTGTGGTTTTGCCAGTGCATTCATATATTTTGCTTTCTGCGAGTCTGAATAACCTAAACGGTCGATATCCAGACTGGCCGCTGATGAATCGAGAATACGCATTACCACTTTTTCTCCCCACATGGTGGGCAGGGTACTGACACGCAGATCCACATTACGTTTATTAGAAATTTTAAGCTTGATTCGCCCATCCTGCGGTAAACGACGCTCAGCAATATCTAATTTAGACATAACCTTTAAACGCGCAGAAAAACGGTTGGCGAGGTTAACCGGCGGCGTTGCTACCTCATGCAGAATACCGTCAACACGAAAACGGATACGGTATTTTTTTTCATAGGGTTCAAAATGCAGATCTGATGCGCCTTTACGTACTGCATCAATCAAAATACCGTTAATATATTTAACAATCGGTGCATCATCATCCACCCCGCCCTGGTTTTCATCAAGACGGGAATCTGTATCATCGACTTCAATATCATCGATATCGCCCATTTCACCAAGGGAGGAGACATCATCTTCTAATACCTCTTCAATGGCTTTATTAAGGTATTTTTCCTCCACCAGCAGGGCTTCAGTATGCATAGAAAAGCTGAAACCGAAATCTTCCAGTGCCGATACATTGGTAGGGTCCGACATAGCGATATACAGGGTTTTCTGCTGCACATAAACCGGCAGCGCATGGTGCTTCTCTATTAACTTCTCGTTAATAAACTTATCAGGGATATCATCTAGATTAAGGGTCGCAGAATCTAATAGAGGAATACCATATTCAGCTTCACAGAACTGCGCTAACGCTTCACTGGAAATGAAATCGTTTTCCACCAGATAACTGACCAGCGCTTTGTTTTCGTTAGCGGCTGCAGTAGTTATCTTTTGGAGTTTATCTAAGGGCAGTAAACCGCGAGCGGCCAGGCTGGAAGCCAGACCGCTAATATTATGATTTGTCGTCATTAGTCACACATTGCTGTAGGAACGCAACTTTCAGTCCATGTGATTTTACCCGATGAAGCTACCGCACCAGTTAAAGTATAATGGTCAGTCGCTGTAAAGCCGTCTGTAGCATCTGTTAAAGCTTTAATTACGGGAGCAGTAGCACTCGCAGTGAACGCTACGCTTGCCAAAAGTCCGTCGCTTCCTGCATCTGTAGCAGCAGCGGTTGCGGCTGCACACGTCGCGGTAGTACCGTCAATTTGAGCACAAACTTCAACAGCAGACTTTACAGCTCCAGTTGCGACCTTCAATTGTGTAAATTTAGCTTCTTTTGTGTAGTTATTATAAGCAGGCAGTGCTACTGCTGCTAGAATACCGATAATCGCGATTACGATTAATAGTTCGATTAGAGTAAAACCACTTTGTACTTTTTTCATTTTTATCTTCCTTAATTTTAATTTAATTTAACGTCAGGCTTAATTCAAAACTCCATCCTTAGATGAATTGAGTCAGTCATTAAGACATCATGTTAGTTAACTTAACCTTAACTCAAAGATGCGTGCACATCACTGCAGTTAACAATAAGTCGAGTGTGAAAGGCTGCTGCCGACTCAACCTCAATGATAATATCATTTTCAGTTTAGTCCATTACCCGGAAATAACTTATGAAACAATAATAAATTTGGATTGAGCAGTTCACCTTGCGTAGGCACACTTTCTCAAAAGCTCTTTAATCGAACAAGTAACGAATAGTCAGTATTAGAGCTGGATCAACTTTACTTTTTAATTTGTAAACGTTTCCTTAAAAAACTTAAACAAATCAATCGTTTTTTGTGCGTCATAAGGCATTTCACGGCTGTATAACGGCGCGTATTGTACACAAGAATAATCAAATAGAACACATATAAATATAAAAAACAGAGACTTATTTTGCAAGAAAGTAAAAGTTACAGATCAATATAAGGGTCAATAACCTACAGATAGTGACTACAAAAACAGCTGAAGTTGTACATTTAAAAGGAAGTTGTGCAGGAGAGCTGGTGAATTTTCAGCGTTTTTCCCGCTTTAAAAAACGGGAAAAACGCTAAAAATAGATTAATTAAAAGAATGAGGCATTAATCCACAGATGGGTAACAATGCTGGCGGCATAACCCAATGCGATAACCGGCGCCCATTTGATATGTGCACCAAAGGTATAAATACCGCGCGCCTGACCCATTAAAGCAACACCGGCAGCGGAGCCGATAGACAGCATACTGCCGCCGACACCTGCAGTTAATGTAACTAATAACCACTGACCAAGGCTCATATCCGGCTGCATGCTTAATACCGCAAACATCACCGGAATATTATCTACAATGGCAGATAAAACACCCACGGTTATATTGGCGTAAGTCGCATCCCAGTTGGTATACATGGCTTCTGAAATCATACCCAGGTAACCGATAAATCCTAAACCACCGACACACAATACCACTCCGTAGAAAAACAGCAGGGTGTCCCATTCCGCTTTAGCGACTTTATTAAAGATATCAAAGGGCGCACCGTCACCTAAATCACGCAGACGCTCATGCTCTACTCTGTCAGAGGCATTGTGTACTGCACTTTCATAATAAGATTTTTGAGTTTTACGCAGGAAGAAAGCGAAGAACTGTAGTAATCCCAGGCCGGTCATCATGCCTAATACCGGCGGCATGCCTAAGAATGAATGACCTAGAACAGCACAAGAAATAGTCATTAAAAACAGAGCGACAATACGCTTGGCACCGCGCTTCATATGTACGACCTCATCGTCACCGGCAGCTACTTCTTTAGAGATAAAGAAGCTCATAATAACGGCAGGTACTAAGTAGTTAACCGCTGAGGGAACAAACAGATGGAAGAAGGTAGAAAATTCAACCATGCCTTTCTGCCAGACCATCAGTGTAGTGATATCACCAAACGGACTGAATGCACCGCCGGCATTGGCCGCTACAACAATATTAATACAGGCAATAGCAATAAATTTATGATTAGTTCCGCCCACTTTCATAACAATTGCACACATTAATAATGCGGTGGTCAGGTTATCGGCGATCGGCGAGATAAAGAAAGCTAAAATACCGGTCAGCCAGAAAATAAGGCGTAAGGTAAAACCTTTATTGACCATCCAGGCGCGCAGCGAATCAAACAGCTGACGCTCTTCCATGGCATTAATGTAAGTCATCGCTACCAGCAGGAAGAAGAATAGTTCTGCATATTCTAATAAATTATGACGGAAAGCTGCTTCAGCATCATGATTCATACCATGCTGAGTGTAATAAAAACCTATCATCGCCCAGATAAGCCCGGCGGCCACTAGAACAGGTTTAGATTTACGTAAGTGGATCACATCTTCAAGCATTACCAGGCAGTACGCTATACCAAAAAATAAAATTGCAGCGTAACCTATTCCATGTGAAGTTAAATCCATTGATTCACCAGCACTGGCGAACAGATTCGGTGAAAATAATACAGCGATAAGTGTCAGTAAAACACTTAACGGTTTGGTGCGTTGTAACATTTCATTCTTCCTTAAAAACAACTAATAAATAAAAACGATAGATAAATTTCATGACCTTAACATAATAAACCTGCTAAGTAGAAGGGAATCCAGTATATATTACAAACAATTAGGTTCATCTTTGAGTAACAAAATAATCACTATAAGAGCAGGTTAAGGAAGGATAAAACCTCTTCGAGAAGTTCAGGAAGAGGTTAAAAGACAAATGAATTACTGTGCGATGACCCAGGTCAATATCTGCGCTCTTTGTGATTCCGAGGCCTGCTGATACCAGTATTCCAGCATAGATAACACCTTACTTTCACTGTTTAATTCTGCGCCGAGTGTTTTTCTGTTTTTAAATGCCCAGTCGCTGAACAGCTCTTTCTCCGCTGCAGAAGCTTTGACAAACAGATCTTTACTCATTTGAACAGGATCAGCTGCGTCTTGTTTAACTACAGCAGCCGGCTGAGCCATATTCTGTTTGTAGCCCTCAGTGACAGCATTTAAATAACCGCCGGGAACAGAGAAGCGTAAAACTTTTCCGCCGTTATTTGCCTTAAGCTCAAACAGCAGCTCCGTTTCTGCCGCTTTTATTAAAGTTTCATTTTTCACCGGGAAAGTAAAATACTGAGTCGCTGTGCAGTGCTCGGTACAGGTAGATGTTGAAACTGTATATTCTTTAATCTTAGTTTTACGGCCGTCAACAACGGCATAAACATAGGGTTTATAATTTTCAAAATAGCTAAGTGTCATTTTCAATTGAGATTCAGGCGCCTGCTGCTCTTTTTTGGCAAAATTTGCAGTGATCAGCAGCGATGCTTTCACTACGCCATGATTTTTATCACTTATATTATCTGGAATTAGTTTTTTCCCAACAACTTCAATATAGGTGGGTTTGATATTAACCTGCTCCACTGCATTGCTTAGATCATCTTCAGAAGAAAGACTTGAACAAGCACCTAATAAAGGCAGCAGAATAATAGTTATTATTTTTTTTAGCATGGGATTCTCCTGAATAAAACAAAAAAATGAGGCTGCTTGATAATAGCCCGATTCAGAGCAAATAAGAACAACGCCGGCAAGTGCCGGCGCTGTTTATACAGTGACTTAAGTAACGTTTTTTAGAAACCGTACTCTAGACCTACACGAGTTACGATATCAGGATTACCTGTATCACCCGAGTTTTTACCATTATAAGTATCACGAGCAGCTAAACGTACATAAGGTACAAAACCTTCGATAACGCCCATAACCTGAATTGATGCAATAGAATCGGCATCATCCTGCTTAACACTTTCAAGCTCAGATTCTAAGTTAGCCGTGTAACCAACTTTAACACCTAACGGACCGTTCCAGTACTGCGCAATAATAGAGTAAGAGCCCTGTGTATGCTTAGCACCAGCAGTTTCGCTTTCAGCTACTTTGTAGGCACCGGCAAGACCAAAACCACCAGGCAGACCGGCTTCAAAACCAACTAAGTAACCTAATGTATCGGTACCCACAGCTCCTTTAAAGTTTTCTGAAGTTTCAACAGCACCCATTAATGTTACAGTATTGAATGTATACTTGGCGTTTGCACCGTAGAAGTTTGAATCTTTAACACTGGAGTCACCGCGGCCTGTTGCGGCGGCAAAAGTGAACCCACCAAAAGCAGGAGAGTCATAACGAATAGATTCAGAGTGACGGTCATAGATAGCGGCAACATCACCGCCCCAGTCCCAGGAAGCACCTAAACCAGGGTTAGCGTACGGCCAGTCAACCAGTTCATACATAGGAGTCAGAACGCGGCCCACACGTACTTTACCCCAGTCACCTTTAAGACCGACAAAGGTATCACGGAAACCTAAGGTTCCCTGCCCGCCCGCTACGGCTTCATTTTCATCGTTACCGCCTTCGCTTAAATGTCCCACATAACCAGATTCAACCTGCATAAAGACTTCAATTGAGTCAGTCATCGGCTTACCGGCACGGAAACCAATACGCGATTCATTTTCAACATTGTAACCAGTACTGTCTACATCATTTGAATTAGTAGTATTGTAATTTACAACCGAGATAGCGGCGACACCATAAACTTCAACATTAAAGTCATTGTTTTCACCGATTTGATAAGCACTTACGCCCATTGCTGCAGTTGCCAGAGAAGCCGCTACAAGAGTTTTCTTAAACATATTAATATTCCTTTAAATAAACATAACGTTTTAGCTTCGATAATCCATAAATCCATGTCCATGAAGCCGTAATTTTAATGTGAAAATATTTCTAAATCTGCATCGTCACTTCCTCGTAAACGATGAAAATTCTTAAATTAAAAAGCTAACCACTTCTTCTTAATTTGACAGCCCAAGTAAGTTTCAACCTGCCCGCTTGAAAACAGATACTACCTTCGTGGCGCGAATTATCAATTCAATTCATCATCTAAGAGGTAAAATAAAGAGGTTGATCACAAATGCATTCAACACAACAAAAAGAACAGCAAAAACAAACACTTACAGCGACCAATGATTTTATCCTGACTTTTTGCGGTGATCCAGATCAATTTAAGCGAGCGTTTTGTGAACAACATCAACAAAGTAAAGGCATGAAAATGACAATAAAATCACCTTTTGATCGACTTGAAGAGGAAAATTCGCACGAGATATAAAGCAACTAAAAATAAGAGGTGGTATTTCATTCGAATTGAAGGCAAACAGCTGTTAATAACAAATTTATTTTTACAAAGCAGCTACTTAGCATGAAACTGAGAAAAACTTAGAGCACAAGGTATAACGCTGGAGAATATAAAAACACCTGTTTTAAGATGTTAGAATGGACAGCATAAAAAAACAGAGGTTAATAATAAGGCGCAGATAAGGAGAATCGTTTTAAATACAGCCCGATCATAAAAACATCCATGTCTGAACATATATATTAACGCGCTTATTTAGGGTAAATAACCTGTGCAAGGCCTCTTGCCCATTCATATTTAAATTGAGGCTCATTTCGTCGCCCTTCACACTGCCCGTGGTAACGATGACCTTTTGCCCCCATCAGAAAGGCATTATTCACATCACAAAACTTATCTAAACCCTGCTGATAACCCTGCAAATATTCCTCATAGTCCGAAGCAGTAACTGCATCCAGTTTCATTTCTTTAGCAAGATTCACTGCACTTACCAGCAGCTCTCCTGAAACTGCAGATCTTTCACCTGTTTTAAACCAGTTAGGTGATCCGCTGTTATCATAGTTTGCAGAGCATGAAGTTAACAACAGAGCTAAAAGCAGAACGCATACCTTATGCATTTATAACCTCTTTATATTTCAAGTAAAGCAGCTTTCACTAGGGCTGTTTTAATAAAAAGGCTAAGTTTTTTTACCACTTAGCCTTTAATTACTCATAACTATTTAAATTACTTGATAGTAAAGGGTACGACTAATGTAACTTTTAAATCTGTCTCATCCTGGAAAGCATTTGAGTATGGGTCCCAGTTAGCGGCATTCGAATCATTAACGTAGTTAGTGTAGTACATGCCCATCTGAGCACCTTTTAAAGTCCCAGTCTGGAAGGCATAATTTAAGAAGATGCTGCCGGAATACTCAACGAGCTCATCAATATTAGCCTGGTCTGATTTAGCACCAAAAGCATAAACCGCGTTAACACCTGCACTAAATCCTGGAGCACCGAGATCTGAGAAATCACGCGCAACAGAACCAAAGAAGGCGGCCTGACCATCATGGTTGAAATCTGAGCGGTTATTCCACCAGATATCATAGGCACCGTTTGATCCTCCATACACTTCAGTTAAGCGGTAAGCCATGTTGCCTACATGACCTCGAGTTTCTGTTGAGTCTGCAGCAGTGTACGTTGCTTCACCACGGAACGAATACTGACCGACTGATTTTGCTGAAATAAATGCTAATTGATAAGCGGTTGAATCATATTGATTATCATCATCTACAACATAAACTTGCGGAGATAAATACCAGCCGTTACTGCTTGTATATTTTAATTTAGCATGCGCATTTTTACGATCACCATCGCTTAATCCTGCATAGGCAAGATCTAAGGTCAGTGCATCGCTAAAGGCATACTGCCCGCCGATTGAATAAGCAGTACCAGCATCTTCGGCACTAGAACCAGTACCAGTGCGGAAACTATAACTATCTTTAAACCAGGGTGCACGGTACTCATCAGCAACCACGACACCTAGTTTTAAATCACCAAAATTTGCCCCGATTTCACCACCAGTATAAGTTCCAGCGGCAAAAGACCAGTTAACCCCCATAGCTGTCGGTACTGAAGGCTGAAAATAACCAAGCTTTGCATTTACTGTATCAGCAAATTTCAGCTTAACAGCGCCGGTCTGGATCTGCCCGCCATTCTGGTTACAATCACTTTCCCATGCACCGCTGCAGCCGCTTTCAGCTGTTGGATTCCTATCATAGGGGTTATCCACCCCCCAGAAATTCATTTCATGATCTGGAGAGGCGTTCTGCCACATATCAAATGTTGTATATACGTTTAAATCAACCCCCACTGTATCTGCAATATAACCCGAGTTGAAATTAACCGTTAAGTACAATGAGCCGTGGTCAAGGTTAGGTTTTTGTGCAGTGTCATTACCATTAGCATCTACATCACCACGAGTACGGTCACGCATCCATAATGCGATAGCGCCGCTAACCGTTGATTCTTCAAAAAATGCATTTGCCTCGGCGGCAAATTCAGGGCCGACATTGTCTGCAGCCATAACATTTGTAGACATCGCCGCAGCAGATGCGACCATTGCCAGTACAATCGCGCTTTTTTTAAACATATTATAATTCCTTAAAATAAACATAACGTTTGAGTACAGGTTTTAATTTTTCCCTAAAATCCATGTCACTAACGCTATATCCATATAAAAAACTACAACACAAAACCTATCAATATATTATTGATATCATGAAACATTTGAGGACCACTCCAACGTTTCATAAACAGAATAACCTTTTCTGTTAACAGAGATATTACTCAGCATTAATGCTATTTCAATGAGACTAATACGATATGGTGATAGCTATCACGAACTTAATTCGCACCGATTGTTAACTTAACAAGCAAAGAAAAATGAATTATCAACGACAAATCTAATCAAGAGATCTGTATCAAAAATATACAATTAAATGCAGATAAAACTGCAGCTGTTAACTCAGATGCAAATAAAGCGGTGGTTAATAGTTACAATGATTTATAAACCGGCAGGTTGAAGCTTCACCTTGAAAAGACAACAAAGAGATACTGGCCATATCAATTTGTAATTTAATTGACTGCTCGAAGGGAATAGCTAGAAATTCACTAAGAATACTGCGGATCACCCCGGCATGGGCAACAATTACAATGCTCTGTTCAACTGAAAGAGCATCAGTGATAATTTGTTTCCAGGCCTTAATAACACGCAGATGAAACTGATAAGGAGTTTCTCCAGCGGGAAACTGGTAATGCAGCCGGCTTAAATTCCAGGACTCTATCTCGCTTTGCGGAATGTCTGCCCAAGGTTTTCCTTCCCAGTCGCCGAAATTTATCTCTTTTAACTGTGCTGAAAATATCGGTTTAACCGTCGAAGTGTGTTTTTTACCTAAGTCAGCAGCAAGTCTTGAGCAGCGCTGCAGCGGGCTGCTGTATATAAGCGATATAGGCCGTTCTTTAAAATAATCACTTATTTTATCCAAGTGGTGCTGATAACAATCAGCTAAAGAACAGTCAAGCTGGCCGTAACAGATCCCGCTTTCAACCAACGGCTGAGTGTGCCTGACTAAGTAAACATTAAGTGATTTAGGCGCTTTCATTAAATTAAAGTCCGCATTAAAACACCCAGGATCCTATTAACAGATAGACAGTCACCTCGGTCACCTGCTGCGTTAATCCCAGGCAGTCTCCTGTATAACCGCCGAGTTTTTTATTAAAATAAAACCTCAACAGCAGGGTAATAATTAACAGCGTAAAGACTATCAAGACAGCCTGTGACAGTGTGAAAAACAATAATGGGAAACTACTCACCGCAGCGGCAAAAAACAGATAATACAAAGGCAGTTTTTTGACCAGTCCTTTAGCTTTTCCATCTTTCTGCACACGCACATATAATGAACTCTGCATAATCAGCACAGTGCAGCCGCGGCTCATAATCTGCGAGGCAAAGAACCCTGCATATAAAGTAAATCCGTCTAATTCGGATAGTTTCAATAATGCGGCTATTTTCAACAAGGTCAGTAATATCAGACCAATACCAGCATAAGTACCTATACAGCTGTCTTTCATAATATTCAAACGCTGCTGGGTATTGTAACCGCCGCCAAAACCATCGCAGCAGTCCGCAAAACCGTCTTCATGAAGCGCCCCGGTTAACAGCACAGCCGCTGCTAAAACCAGTATTAAGCTGATTTCAATATTAAAAATAAGCTGGAAAAGATAAAAACTAAGCGCCATCAGTAAAGCACTCAGTCCTCCAATAACCGGAAAATAAGCAGTCGCTTTATGGAACTGCTTATTATCAAACTGAATAAATGCGGGGATCGGTAAACGTGTAAAATACGAGATTGAGTACATCAGTATGGTGAACTGATGATTAATTTTAGAAAATATCCACATAACTTCGACTTAAGACCTGATAATAAAAAATAACCTAATCAACACAGCACAAAACAGGCAAACCATTATTACTGCCTTGAAAACAGTCTGCTCAGCGGTAGTCCGGCATCTTTAAAGTTGTGCAGCAGCAGTGTGAAATACGCTAATATTCAGCTGTTTTTACAGCAGTAAACCGGGATTTTATTGAGATTTTGTTTTCTGAGCAATGATTTCCTGGTGTGAATTGATTAAACTTAATACTGACCGCCCGGCTTAATAAGTTAATTTTAAATACGCTGTTACCTTACAGCAGATAGAGCAATAATAATCTGGCAGTTAATTTTAAACAGTCTAAAATTCAAGCAGAGTCCTAAATCTACAGATTTATGACGTGAAACGAATCACAAAGTACAAGAAAACAAGACAAATAACCCTATAACATGTTAAAAATAAGCCCATAATAAATCAGTTACCCGTTGCAATACGGGCTCTTTTTCCAGGCTGTATAATGTTTGATTTAAATGCCTATTTATTAAGCTTTTCTGAGACCTTTTTATGAATGATGATGATCTTCTTTTTATAGACGAAGATATTACTGCCCTTGATGATCAATTTTCATTACATCTTTCCCCCTGGAAAGTGATGATCGTTGATGATGATGAAGAAGTTCATGCGGTCACCAAACTGGTTCTTTCAAACTTCGAATGGGAAGACACCCCGCTTCATTTTTTAAGTGCTTATTCAGCCTATGAGGCCGAACAGCTTTTTCTGGAACATAATGATATTGCAGTTGCATTAATTGATGTGGTGATGGAAACAGATGATGCAGGTTTACGGCTTATCGAAACCATCCGCAATGAACTGAATAATAAAGCGACTCGTTTAGTACTGCGTACAGGACAGCCTGGTCAGGCGCCGGAACGGAAAATAATCCGAGAGTATGAGATTTCAGACTATAAAAATAAAACAGAATTAAGCGGTATCAAGCTCGATACACTGATGTGCAGCACATTACGTTCTTATCAGAATATTGTCAGCCTGCAGAAAAATAAAAAAGGGCTTGAGTTAGTTGTAGAGTCCTCATCGGCTCTGCTGGATGCAATCACCTATGAAGCGCTTGTTGGTGAAACTATTAACTACCTTTCCAAATTAGTTGAGCAGTGTTCCAATACACCAGCTTATACCCTCTCTTCTATTGGTATTTACTGCAACCCGACAGTTTTCCACCTGATCGAATCACGCGGTGATTTTGCGCACCTTACCGATCTTGATGATATTGATAAATTACCAGACCATGTTTCATTATTAATTGCTCAGAGTATTGCTGAACAACGTCATATTTACACGACCAGTGCATTTGTTATGAATATGCAGAGCAGCTCCGACAGCTGCATCATTTTTTACTTTGAAGGTTTTTTACCGCTTTCCGAGCAGGATATCTCTTTACTGGAACTGTTTGCCTCCAATACTAAAACATCTTTTGATAACGAAGAGCTGCGCCACGAACTTGAAGAAGGACAACGGGAGATCGTATACCTGTTAGGCGAGGCAATCGAGCACAAGTCAAAAGAAACAGGTAACCATATCCGTCGTGTCGCAGAAATAACCCGTATTTTAGCTCTTGAACTGGGTTACTCAGTTGCCGAGTCAGAAAAAATAAAATCGGCTTCGCCGCTGCATGACCTCGGTAAAATAGGTATACCGGACAATATTCTGCATAAACCTGGTGCGCTTACCCCTGAAGAATGGAAAATAATGCAGTCCCATGTTGAGATTGGTTATGAGTTAGTCCGTTATTCAGGTCAGGATATCTTGAAATATGCGGCCATAATAAGCCTGCAGCATCATGAAAAATGGGATGGAACAGGTTACCCGAGCGGTCTGAAGGGCGAAGAAATCGACTTAGTAGGCCGTATTGCCTCACTGGCCGATGTTTTTGACGCACTGGCCCATGACAGGTGCTATAAAAAAGCCTGGCCGATGGAAGAAGTACTGCAGTTTATTGATGACCAGGAAGGTTTACATTTTGATCCGCTTGTCGTGGAAGCATTCCGTAAGCACAAAAGCCAGATTATAGCGGTTAACGAACGCTATAAAGATATTTACTAAAACTAATTCACCTATTGCAGCCGGATAACAATAGGTGATAACTCATCTTCCCCTTTTCCTACATTTAACCCAATAAATCTTCCATTAAAACCACGACAGAGTAATTATTGAGATCAATTTTTATCACTATTGGTTTATAATGTCTGTTTTGTCTTTGTAATATTGGAAACCAGCATGTCTTTTGAAGCGCTTGAGCTCGACCAACATTTATTAAACGCCATTGCTAAAATGGGCCACAAACGCCCGACAAGCATTCAAACCTTAGCGATTCCACCAGCAATGGACGAGCAGGATATTATGGCCAGCGCACCGACAGGAACCGGTAAAACACTGGCGTTCCTGCTGCCTGCAGTACAGCGTTTAATTGACTTCCCGCGCCGTAAAGGCGGTTCTGCACGTATATTAGTATTAACACCAACACGCGAATTAGCAGTACAGGTCGGCGGTGTTGCACAGCAGCTTGTTGAAGGCACAGATCTTGTTGTCGGCAGTATTATCGGCGGTGTTTCCTATGAAGAACAGGAGCGGGTAATCACAGATAATGTTGATATCGTGATCGCAACACCCGGCCGCTTAATGGAATATATCGATTCTGAAGCATTTGACTGCCGCGAAGTAGAGTGCCTGGTTCTTGATGAAGCCGACCGCATGCTGGATATGGGCTTCATTGCGGAAATGGATCGTATTGCAGGTGAAACACGCTGGCGTAAACATACATCCCTGTTTTCAGCGACGCTGGAAGGTAAAGGTTTACGTGAATTCTCACGTGATGTATTAAACAGTCCGGTACAACTGACCGCCGAAGTTTCACGTCGTGAAAGTGGAAAAATTATTCAATGGGTTCACCTTGCTGACAGCCCGGAACATAAACTGCAGCTGTTAGCGGCGATTCTGCAGCAGGAAGCAAAAGAAGAAGAACAGCAGCAGAAAGTGATTGTTTTTGTTAAAACACGAGACCGTCTAGCCGAGTTAGTTGCACAGCTGGCTGAACTGCAGATCCCTTGTAATTATTTACGCGGCGAGATGGATCAGGAGAAACGTAATCAGGCATTAACACAGTTCAGAACTGGTCATATCAATATTCTTATCGCTACCGATGTGGCGGCTCGTGGTATTGATGTGCCGGATATTACTCATGTAATTAACTACGATATGCCCCGCAGCGCTGATATATACGTTCACCGTATTGGCCGAACAGCACGCGGCGGTAAAAAAGGGACAGCGGTTTCATTAATTGAAGCACATGATATCGATATTCTTGCAAAAGTAGAACGTTATACCGACCAGATAATAAAACGCCGTGTGATCAAAGGATTACGTCCAAAACACAAAGAAGCACAGCTCAGTCAGCGTAAACCTAAAAAGCCGGTAAATAAAAAAGGTAAAGAGCGTGCTGAAGAATTAAAAAAACAGCAGAAAGCCAGACGCCAGAAGAAAAAAGAAGATATGGGCAAACAGCGCCATCGCAATGTTAAAGCGAAAGGCAAGCCAGGCTGGGCCGGTCAGGGTAAAAAAGAAGATAAATCAGAAAGTTAATCGTTCCTAGAGAACAATCTTTTGGTAAAAATGCCGTTCATTAATATGAACGGCATTTTTTATGCCCGCAGATCATTTTACTGTTGAGGCAGAATCCATCAGAGCGCCGAAGAATGCCTGTTCAAAGTCATATTTAGGCTCTTTTTTAGCTTTAACGGCAGTCTGCTTCGGATTATAACCGTTTAAAATTAACACAAAAAGCCGATCTCCCTGAGGGCTTTTCACTATACCTAATAAATTAGTTACACCTTTCATTGATCCCGTTTTAGCAATAACTTTTCTTTTAAACAGATCCCCGCGCAGGGCGGGATGATACTGCAGTGTTCCGTCTATCCCGGCTACCGAGAAAGTAGATAACAAATTCAATTTATTATCGTTTAAATACACATAATTAAGCACAGACATAAACAGTTCTGCACTCATTAAATTATGACGGGATAAACCAGAGCCGTCGGCTAAATAAGCATTTTCTAAGTCAATACCATGGTCATTCAGTATCAGTTTAAGCGCCTGCCCGCCGTTACGAAAATTACCCGCCGTATTAAAGTACACCGCACCTAATGTTTTAAACAGACTGTCCGCAATTAAGTTATCAGACTCCTTCATCATTGTCCGCAGCATTTCGCTTAGAGGAGGTGAATGACGGCTAACTAGAACCTGCTCCCCGGCGCCCTTTTTATTCGAATTATCCAGTTTCACCTGACCGGTGATTTTTATACCCGCTTTTTGTAATTCATCACTAATTATCCGCTGCGCATACTCAAAAGGATCATTAACCGCAAAGGCTAAAGCGAAGGGACGATTACGGGGTACCATGCATCCCCACAGGTGATAACGGTTCTGACTGTTACGCGTCACCTCAAGATCGCAGAACTGCTCTTCCCGCTGCCGGGCAGTGACGACAGAGACATCACTGCTGATATCGACCGGCTCATAACTTGGAATATACAGGGTGGCTTTTTCAGCATCTGCTTTAGATAAACTTAAATTACCTAAGACACAGTTTTTATTAATAACTATAGCGCTCGAAGGGGCGGTATAACAGACCCCTAAATCATTCCAGGCTTGACCATTACTCCACTGATAACCATTAAAATGCCTATCATTAAGGAGTAGATCACCATTAATCTCTCTGATATTCAAGCGCTTTAAAGAGTTAAGCATATTATATATATCTGTTCTTAAGAGGGTCGGATCACCAACAAAACGAAAGGTAATATCGCCCTGATAACTGCGTCTGCTTATCCTGCTTTTCTGCCCCTCAATCGTAGTCTGATAACGAAACTCATCGCCAAGATAAAGTTTCGCGGCGGCCGCAGTCAGGAGTTTCTGCATACTGGCAGGAGTACGTAATGTTTCCTGCTGAGATTGTGTTATGACACGTTTTTTAAGCGGATCAGTAACAATATATGAAAGCTGCGTACCTTTAGGTAATAATGAATGCAAAGTAGACCATTGCTCAGCAGACAAATTAAAGGGCAGAAGAAAAACAATAAAATAAAGAAAATAGCGGGTCATAACAAAAGTTCCAATAACAGCAGAAATTCCATCATAACGCCAATTCTCTGTAAACCCAATTTTCCTAGTGGAAATTAATTATTTATTTAAGTTTTATCGCGCACGGGAAAAACACCATAATCAGCGCATCTATTCCTGTTTTTTATTCAGAAAATTTTCCGTAACAGTATTGTAAAATACTGAACTTAGAGCAGAATTCATTCACAGGCGGTGGTATAATTTTTCTATCGCCATTTGTTCACCGTGAGTCTGAAACTATGAATAATCCGCTATACCAAAAAAATATTATCTCAATCGCCGATCTATCCCGCACAGATCTTGAACTTATTCTGCAAACAGCCCATTCCTTAAAACAAACTCCGCAGCCTGAACTGTTAAAAAATAAAGTTATCGCCAGCTGCTTTTTTGAGGCATCTACACGTACCCGCCTTTCCTTTGAAACCGCGGTGCAGCGCCTAGGCGGCAGCATAATCGGTTTTGACAGCGGCGGTAATACCTCATTAGCACAAAAGGGCGAAACACTGGCAGACTCTGTTAAAGTGATCTCCTCTTATGCAGACGCATTTTTCATGCGTCATCCGCAGGAAGGTGCCGCACGTCTGGCATCTGAGTTTACTGAGATTCCGGTAATTAACGGCGGTGACGGTGCGAATCAGCATCCGACACAGACTTTGTTAGACTTATTTACCATTTATGAAACGCAGGATACCTTAGACAAGCTTAACATTGCTTTTGTCGGGGATCTTAAATATGGAAGAACGGTACATTCACTCGCGCAGGCACTGTCACTGTTCAACTGTAACTTCTATTTTATTGCGCCCGACGCACTAGCGATGCCGGACTACATTCTGGAAGAACTGACGGATAAAGGTATTAACTACTCGGTGCACGCAAGCATAGAAGAAGTTGTTGATTCACTGGATATTCTGTATATGACCCGCGTGCAGAAAGAACGCTTTGATGAAACTGAATATCAGCATATAAAATCGGCATTTTTATTAAATGCACAAATGCTCACTAATGTGCGTAATAATTTAAAAGTACTGCACCCGCTGCCGCGTATTGATGAAATTCATAATAATGTAGACGACACGCCCTATGCTTATTATTTTCAGCAGGCGCAAAACGGTGTTTATGCACGACAGGCATTACTTGCCTTACTGTTAACAAACCAGTTTCAACTAGAGGTTTAAAGACAATGATGCAGAAAAAATTACAAGTTGAAGCGATTCAACACGGCTCAGTAATTGATCATATTCCTGCTCAGCAGGGAGTTAAGATACTGAAGTTTTTCAAATTTACTCAGACTAATGAAAAAATAACAATCGGCCTTAATTTGTCGACACACAACGGCAAGAGTAAAGATCTGATTAAAGTGGAGAACACCTTTATCAGTGACGAGCAGGCCAACCAGCTGGCACTGTTCGCGCCGAATGCCACAATAAATCAGATAAAAGACTTTAAAGTAGTCAATAAGTTTCCGGTGCAGCTGCCGTCCTCATTTATCGGCGTATTAGCCTGTCCGAACAGCAACTGTATAAGCCATAATGAACCGGTAAAAACTCGTTTCTACGTTAATAACAAATCCGTCTTAAAACTGAAGTGCCATTACTGTGAAAAGTCCTTTCAACGTTCATTTTTTACTGAGCTGGATTGAACAAAAACATTCTGCAGATCTGTCCCTGCCCGCACAGCGGTCCGGGACAGCTATTGATTTTCATCAAGCAAAGTAGAAAACTGTGTTTTTGACCATAAAAACAAGATTGTAAAAGAACAAGTTAGGTTTATACTTATTATCAATCACTTGGATCGTTCATATATTCAAGTAGCTTAGGTACTACTACCTTTCTAATCATAGGCGAGCCTGATAATGCAATATAATACTTCTCTTCTTTGCGATATTTATGCCGACACCGTTGATGTTGTTGAACCTCTATTAACAAACTTTGGTGGTCGTAGTTCTTTTGCCGGTGAAGTTGTCACCATTAAGTGTTTTGAGTCTGTAGGGCTGATTTACAAAGCCCTGGAAGAGAACGGTGCAGGTAAAGTACTGCTTATTGACGGCGGAGGCTCATTACGCCGCGCATTAATTAACGCACATATTGCAGAGCTTGCCGTTGAAAACGACTGGGAAGGTATTGTTGTAAACGGCTGCGTGCGGGAAGTTGATATTC
This sequence comes from Psychromonas aquimarina ATCC BAA-1526, assembly GCF_000428725.1. Taxonomy (GTDB): domain Bacteria; phylum Pseudomonadota; class Gammaproteobacteria; order Enterobacterales; family Psychromonadaceae; genus Psychromonas; species Psychromonas aquimarina. The sequence goes on along the minus strand of NZ_AUAM01000028.1, from coordinate 31,984 downwards.
TTGAAGAGTTAGATATCGGTATTCAGGCAATTACAGCTATTCCGGTTGGAGCAGAGGATTCTGATATTGGAGAAACAAATGCTCCGGTTAACTTTGCCGGTGTGACTTTCCTGCCTGAAGATATTCTTTATGCCGACAGCACAGGCATCATTATTTCGCCAGAGCCTTTAGAGACTGACGACAGCGATGACAATGAAGAAACAGAAGAGTTAGAAGTACAATAAATGCTTATACCAATTCCACTAATTAAATAATCTATTTAGGCGTAGGAAAAATGGATTTGGTATTATTAACGAACATTAAAAAGCCCGCTTAACTGCTGTTAAGCGGGCTTTTTTGTATTTGAAAAACTAACAGCTTTTTAACGGTACGGCACAAATAACTTATACAGTTTCTTCGGCTTGTTCGATTTTACCAACTAACGCGCTTAAACGAGACTGCCACTGCTGGTGCTCTTCGCTCAGCTTGATATTTTCAGCCTGTAATAAACCGTTCTTTTCCGCCAGGCTTCGTTTATCTTCTTTTAATTCTTCAACTTCCATCTGCAGTAATGCAATTGTATCAACCGCATTCTGAATTTTGCTTTCTAATTTTTCTAATAGATCTAATGTCATCACTCGCCCCTAAAAAGAATGCATGTCATTTGACATGGTTAATGTTCGTTTAATTCTGTGAGAATAAGCATTACAGTCTGCTTATTCAACCATTGTTTTTGATTTGTCAGTAATATTATAAAATTATCGAGAAATTACAGAGCTCATACTGCCTTCTAAAGTTAATCAGCCGAGTTAACAGCACTTCTGGCTGTATAAGGCCCGCTATATGGGAAAGCAGGCCTTATGCAGCTAAGCTGGAAAATTTACAAACAAATATACTCGTCAGATATAGGTAAAGCCTTTTTACAGATCCTGCTCCATCGAAAGTGACGGCATCTCGCAGGACGGGCGGCCGACAATTTTAGCAGGTACTCCGGCAACCGTTGTATGAGCTGGAACAGCATCTAAAACAACGCTGCCCGCACCAATTTTTGCGCCGATACCGATTTCAATATTGCCTAATACTTTCGCCCCGGCTCCAATCATCACCCCCTGGCGGACTTTCGGATGACGATCGCCGCAGGCTTTACCTGTACCGCCTAAAGTAACTCCCTGCAGTAATGATACATTATCTTCAATCACAGCCGTTTCACCGACAACAACACCGGTAGCATGGTCAAACATAATACCCTGACCAATGGACGCAGCAGGGTGAACATCAACACCAAACAGTTCTGAGCCGCGGTTTTGTAAATACAGGGCTAAAGGAATACGTTTTTCTTTCCATAACCAGTTTGCAACACGATGCACCTGCAGAGCATGAAAACCTTTTAAATACAGCAGCGGAGTGGAATAATCTTCAACAGCAGGATCTCGATCCTGTACGGCGATAATATCTGCCATAGCGGCATTAATAATCTGCGGAGATTTATCGAAGGCCTCATCAATAACTTCACGCATCAGAATTGCAGGCATAGTATGGCTGTCTAAACGGTTTGCCAGCTGATAACTTAATCCTGTTTTTAAGCTGTGATGATTTAAAATTGTTGAATGAAAAAAGCTTGCTAAAACAGGTTCATTCGCAGAAAAACTGCGCGCTTCTTCCCTGATTTTTTCCCATAGCTGCTGCTGAACCGCTTCCATTATTAAGTATCCTTACTGAAGTTAACTGGCTTTGTTTCAAATTGTAGTTTTTCATTCTGTTTTTCTAGCGGAACAACAGAAAGAGGATCCAGATGAATAAGAATATCCGCATGCGGGAATATTCCTTCCAGGGCAGCCTCTAACTTATCCGCCTTGCTATGTGCATCAAATAAACTCTGGTCGTCATCAAGCTCTAAATGCAGCTGAATAAACTTGGTATTACCCGACTGGCGAGTACGCAGATCATGCACCCCGAGCACGCCCGGTATATGATAGGCCATTTTAATAATTTGCTCTTCTTCTGCTTTCGGCAGCTGCTTATCCATTAAGGCATCAATAGACTGCGTGCCTATTTCCCAGGCACCATGCAGGATATATAAACTGACCGCAATAGCAAAAAGTCCATCTGCCCAGTGCCAGCCCATGCCGGCTAAAACTAATGCCAGGAGCACGGCACCGTTCAGGGCAATATCAGTTCGATAGTGTAATGAATCAGCCTTTATCGCCATGCTTCCGGTTTTTTTCACAATATAAGACTGAAATGAAACCAGCGCAAAAGTCACGATTACCGAGAAAATCATCACCGCGATCCCCACATTAGAAGCGACGATCTGATTATCGTTAACTAACGAGGAAATACCATTAAACATAAGTAATACTGAAGAACCGGAAATAAATGCGGCCTGCGCCAAACCAGCCAGACTTTCTGCTTTACCATGACCAAAGCGATGATTATCATCGGCCGGCTGCAGTGCAATTTTAATGGCAAACAGGTTGATGATCGAAGTCATAACATCCATTAACGAATCAGTTAATGCAGCTAAAATACTTGCAGAGCCGGTCATTATCCAGGCAGTCAATTTGACGACAATTAATAAAGAAGCCGCAGCTATGGCAGCCCGCCCTGCAAACTTAACTAATCGTCCATACTCTTCTTTGGTGAGATTGTTGTGCAAAAAATACCTTCAATATGTCGCTTTATGAAGGCATTATTATAACTTGTTTAATTACTTACACCAGTTGGGATTATTTATTCTTCTGCTGAGCACGTTTATCTATTTTCTCCTGCATTTTCTGTTGATGCTGTTCAAAGAGAAGATCCATTTTCCCCTGCTGCTCCGGGGTCAAAGAATGATAAATATCAAAGGTCATCTGCATTCTCTTCAGCTGCGCCTCTTTTCTAAGTGCATTTTTGTCATCAATTAAAGCGCCCGCCTGCGCTTCATCAAAGTCAGAGGCTTTCATTATTGCCATCTGACGTTCATGAAAAGTTCCTCTATTATTGCTCTGCATTTTTTTATCACTGCGGTAATTCTGCATAATAATTTTTATATCAGCCTGCTGCTCAGGAGTCAGATCTACTTGTTTAAGCATTCCCTTAAACGGCATACCGTGGTGACCTCCCTTGCCCCCTGACTTGGCATAAGCCGTAGAAAAAGTAAGAGGAATAATCACACTTGCCAGCAGCACTTTTTTTAATAATGAGTTCATAATATTCTCCTGTCAGAAATGTATTTGACTATAATTAGTCATTTATACAAGTATAAAACAGCACATGCAGCCCAACGTAAAGCATGGGTAATGTTGTGTAAAGAAGTGTAAATATTATTACAAATGGCTTAAAATGTTGTTTAATACCCACATCAATAAAATATGCATTACGCTTACAACTTAACTCTTTACTACGAATGGATTTGAATTAGAGATGAATTTAATTTTACTTTAACCTCTTTATAAGTGACTTACCCTTATACAGAGGTATTTTTTAAGGTCACAATATGAAAAATCTACTCTTAATTGATGATGATAAAGAACTTGTTTCTTTACTTGCCGAATTTTTATCTCTTGAAAACTTCAATATCGACACTGCTTTTGATGGTGAAAGCGGTCTGCAGAAAGCACTTACAGGCAGCTATGATCTGATTTTGCTTGATGTCATGATGCCCCGCATGAACGGTTTTGAAATGTTAAAGTTATTACGGCAAAAAAGTGAAATTCCAGTATTAATGCTCACCGCCAAAGGCGATGAAATTGATAAAGTGTTAGGGCTTGAAATGGGTGCAGATGATTATCTGGCAAAACCATTCAGCGAACGCGAACTGCTTGCCCGTATTCGTGCTATTTTACGCCGTACACAGCATAAAAGCGCAGAAGTTCACAGCAAGATATCACATTTAGATATCGAACTGTTCCCTGCTCAACAGCAGGCGATCTGCCAGGACTTTACTATTGAATTAACCGGTACAGAACTGCTGCTGCTGGAAAAATTCCTGCATAACCCTGGAGAGCTGTTCTCAAAGGCAGAGCTTAGCGAGCAGGTTCTAGGTAAAAAACTGCAGCCTTTTGACCGCAGTATTGATATGCATTTAAGCAACCTGCGCCGCAAACTACCCGCTAGACTTGACGGTCAGACCCGTGTTAAAAACTTCCGAGGACGCGGTTACATGTGGCTGGAAGGTGAAACGCTGACGCAGGAAGCAAGTTAGTAAATATTAACTTCTACAGTTAGGCGCCTTTAGCTGTTTAGCCGGCGCCTGATTTACTGCTATAGTAAGATCTTTTATAACGGGATCTTACTGTGCGGCTGACTTCATTAAATTCACTTTTTATCAAAATATTTCTAGCCTTCTGGTTATTAATACTGCTCCTGACAACCGCATTAATTTTATTACCCAAGCTTGACGGTCGCCAGCTGCAGCCGCTTACAAAAATTGACTCTATCATCTTAAATAAAGAAAAACACCGTATTCAGCGGTATATCGAGCGCCATCCGGAAGCCAACGCAGTACAATTAATAAATTCAGATCCTAGAAGAGGATCCCGCAGTATTTTTTTCACTGATGCGTCCGGCCGTTTAATTAATGATCGTGCTCCAAGAAAAATACGTCAGTTTATTCTTGACAGTAATGAAGCGCAAATCCCCTTAAAAAAAGTAAATAAAAGTAGAACCTATTTAGGCCCTGCGCTTATCAAATATAAACAGCAGTCTCTTTTTCTCTACGTCTCAACCCCGAACAGGAAAGAGTCACTGGCCTTAATTGAGTGGCTGATTGATAATCCGCTGCTGCTGCTTATCACAGCCCTGTCGGTGAGCACTCCGCTGTGTGCATTTTTATCATGGCACTTAACCCATCCGCTGCGTCAGTTAAAAGATGTTGCCAATCAGGTTGCTCAAGGAGACCTCGATACACAGTTTCCTGAGATAAAAAACAGTGATGAAATTACGCAGCTGGCCAGCTCCATGCAGCTGATGGTGCTTTCCTTAAAAAATATGCTTAATAACCAGCAGCGGCTGCTCAGTGACATTTCCCATGAACTGCGCTCTCCCCTGACCCGCCTGGGCCTTGCACTTGCAATCAATAAAAAACACGCAGGAGACAGTAAGGAACTGCAGCGGATCGAGCTTGAAACACAAAGAATCGAGCTGATGATTGCAGAAATGCTCAACCTTTCGCGCATTCAGTTAACTCACGACAGAAAAGAGGACATTGCATTAAATGAGTTTTTAGGAGATTTATTACTGGATGCTAAATTTGAAGCAGATGAGTATGCAAAAACCTTTACCTACCCGGAATTAACATCCACAACAATCAATATTTACCCGGAGCTTGCCTACCGGGCAATAGAGAACATTATCCGTAATGCGATTAAATATGCCCGGCAGACAATCAGCGTCTATATTGCAGTGACTCCGTCAACAATTACTTTAACCATTAAAAATGACGGCGAATTAATCCCGGAGAGTGAACTGACTAATATTTTTCGTCCTTTTTATCGCCTCAATGAATCCAGAGACAGAGAAACGGGCGGGGTCGGTTTAGGTTTGAGTATTGCAGAAAACGCCATGCTTAAACACGGCGGTAAAATTTGGGCGGAAAATATTGATAAGCAGGTATGTATGCATTTACAATTCCCCCGTTTTTCATAATATAAGAAGTAAATAAGATGATTGAAGTCGCTCTGTTTGAACCTGAAATTCCGCCGAACACAGGTAATATTATCCGTTTGTGTGCGAATACGGGCTGCGTATTACATTTAATTGAACCGCTGGGGTTCGACCTGGATGATAAAAAAGTACGTAGAGCCGGACTTGATTATCATGAAATGACCCATGTTCACCGTCACAAGAATTACCAGGCATTTTTAAACGCGACTGCCGGAAAAAGAATTTTTGCCTGCACCACAAAAACCACAACATTTCACAGTAACGCGGCTTTTCAGTCGGGAGATATTTTACTGTTCGGTCCGGAAACCCGTGGTTTACCGGCTGAAATTTTAGATGCACTGCCGCTTGAACAAAAGCTGCGCATTCCAATGAAGGCTGAAAGCCGCTCCATGAACCTGTCTAATGCAGTATCAGTCTTTGTTTATGAAGCCTGGCGCCAGCTTGATTTTGACGGTGCAGTATAAAACGACAGCTATTAAGGGGAGTATTATCCCTTAATAGCGAGTTTATAAGCTTAAGAAGCATGTACTTGATTAAAGCCGTTTTTTTGGGCTGAATGCAGAGCATCATCAGCACGGCTCAGGCATTTTTCAACTGATTCATTATCATTAAACTGAACAACACCAAAGCTGGCCGTCTGTTCCCCTCCTCCTGAAAAGGCAAAGCGGTTAACCGCAGCTCTTATCTCTTCTGCCTGCCTCGAAGCTTCATTCAGGCTGGTTTCCGGACAGACTATTAAAAACTGCCCGCCCCCCCAGCGGCCTAAGACATCACCGCTCTGCAGTCTACTGCTTAATAAACCGCTAAGCGCAGCTAATACCTTATCTCCCTGCAGATAACCCAAATTATCATTAATCAGCTTAAAGTGGTCTATATCAATAAGAATCAGGCTGCATCTGGTTTTATAACGCTGACTTTGTGCAATTTTAAGGCGTAAAACCTGATCCAGGTAGAGGCGGTTACAACAGCCGGTTAATTTATCCGTCTGCGACAGAGCTTTCAGCTGCCTGCTGTGTTTCTTTAATAAACTATGGCGATACAAAAGAAAAACCATAATCACAGCAATAAGAAATAGTGAGACACGCATACGCCCGGGTGAAGAGCGGTCTATATATTTATACTGTACCCACTTAGATAATATCTGATGGCGTTCCTGGGTTGTTTCACTTTTTTTAACTTTATTGATAATGTTCCATAATACCGGTTTGTCACGGTTAACAAACAGGGTTAACTGCATATGGATATCGGTAATACCAACAACACGCAGTTCATAAAGGCCTAACTGCGCCATCTGGTAACTGGCTTCCGCCATACTTAATAAAACCACATCATAGTTATCATCTGCAACGCCCAGCAGTGCTTCATTAATAGAGTCAACTTTAACAAAATCAATATCCGGATAATTAGCAATAATCTCCTGCCCGTAGCCGCTTTGTCCCATCACTGCGATACGCAGATCTTTGGCTGCATTTAAGTCAGTAATATGATGAATATCTCCACGAGCAATCATCACCACCGGATTTTCAATGGTGCTGTAAGTTGCGCGGTACTGCTTTTCAATCTGCGGGTTAGAAGTGCTGCCTGAGATAATATCAGCTTTCTGCACTTTGCCGAGCTGTATGGTATTACTCCAGCTGTTTGTATTAGTGACTTCAAACTTTAACCCTGATTTTTCTGAAATCAGTTTCAGAACTTCAGCCACAATACCCACAAACTGCCCCTCTTCATCAAAACCTTCATAGGGAAACCAGGCAGGAGCACCAATCACAGTGACAGTCGGATTATCTTCCATCCAGCGCAACTCCTGTTCACTAAAAACAAGTTCACTTTGTTCCGTGATATAACTATCTGACTCCTGCGCATAGAGCGTTTTTTCCGAGGCCGTAAGCTGCACAGAAAACGCAATCAAAAATAACAAAAAGAGTAATCGCAAAAAATTTTCCTTGTCTTTAATAAATCGACTTGTTTACGGTTAAGGGTTTTCGGGTTGTAACAACTCCACTATTATCTGTACGCTGCGGTTTCCTCTGAACTCATTAATATCTAAACGGTAGGCGCAATAAACCTTTTTTACCAATGGATTAGGCCAAAAATCAAGATCAACATTAAAAGCAATTGCATCAATTACAGTACCGTCAATTTCCAGCGTCATTTTTAGATGCTTAGCGCCAACCAGACGCTGCTGTAACAGCTTAAATGAACCGTCAAACAGTGGAGCAGGGAACCCCTGCCCCCATGGACCGGCATCCCGCAGCTCCAACGCCTGCTCCAGACTAAACTGAGTTGAACTTAACTGTCCGTCTGACAAAATAACATTGTTTAACAGTTCTGAGTCAAGCTGTTCATTTAAAACCTCATTTAATGTTTTCTCAAACAGTTTAAAATCCTGCTCTTTCAGAGAAAGACCGGCTGCCATTGCGTGACCGCCGAATTTTAAAATTACATTGGGAATTTTTTTATCAACCAGACCCAGCATATCGCGCAGATGCACACCGGGAATAGAGCGTCCGGAAGCTTTTATTTCCCCATTAGCAGCTTTAGCAAACGCAAAAGTCGGCCGGTAATAAGACTCTTTAATCCGCGAAGCAACCAGGCCGATCACACCTTGATGCCAGTCAGCTTCAAACAGACAGATAGCATAGGGAATATTTTTTTCATCTACAGTTAAGTCCGCCAGTGTTTTTAACGCTTCATCCTGCATGCCCTGTTCAATTTCACGGCGGGACTGATTCAGTGCATCAAGTTCGTTAGCAATAATATTCGCCCGTTCTGGATTTTCACACAGCAGCAGCTCAACCCCGTAACTCATTTCGTCTAAGCGCCCGGCGGCATTTAACCTTGGCCCCAGTGAAAAACCTAGATCAGAAGCGACAAGCTGCGCCTGATTTCGTTTAGCAACATTAATTAAAGCACTAATCCCGGGACGGCATACGCCGGCACGAATACGGGCTAATCCCTGCTGTACTAAGGTACGGTTATTAGAATCCAAAGTAACCACATCGGCAACTGTACCTAAAGCAACAATATCTAACAAAGATGCAAGATTAGGCGCTTTAATATTTTCAAAATAACCTTTGCTGTTCATAAATGAACGCAGCGCCAGCATGATATAAAAGGCCACACCGACACCGGCAAGGTTTTTACTAGGGAAATCACAACCACATTGATTAGGATTAACAATGGCATCGGCATCGGGCAGCTCTTCACCAGGCAGGTGGTGGTCTGTCACTAAGACCTGCAGGCCTTTATCTTTTGCATATTTAACACCGGAAATACTGGAAATACCATTATCAACGGTCATCAGCAGCTGCGCGCCTTTCCCTATTGCTAAATCAACTATTTCGGGACTTAAGCCGTAGCCGTAATCAAAGCGGTTGGGGATAAGGTAGTCAATATTACTAAAACCTAATGCTCGCAGCGCTAAAATACTCAATGCAGTACTTGTTGCACCATCGGCATCGAAGTCTCCGACAACAATTATTTTCTGCGAGGATAATAACGCCTGATAGAGCAGTTCACAGGCGGCCGTAATGCCCTTTAACTGACTGGCGGCTAACAAGTTTTTGGTGCTGTTGTCCAGCTCGAGCGCACTATTGATACCGCGATTAGCATAAAGCTGCTTTAACAGCGGTGAGCAGGAAAGATTAAGAAAACCACAATCAACTGGGATTCTAGTTTTTACTTGAATTGGGGTCATAAATAAAACCATTGCTCCGGTAAAAAAAATACGTATGCAATTGGTATAAACTGCACGATAGAGAAATATCGGTGCAGTTTATACCCAACCTACCTCAAGATGCAAAAACCAGAAACTAAAGAGGCTGGCTCGAAGTAGAATGGGTGTATAAAGTGTCCGCTATTATTTTTGTTCTAACACCTGAATTAATCGATTTGCCGGTAAATACCCAGGTTTAAGCGAGCCGTCTTCTAAAATAATCGCCGGAGTGCCCCTAACGCCGAAAAACTGACCTAACTCATACTGTTCCTTAACCGTATTTTTACAAGTTTTATATTCCGGCTGTTTACCGCTTTTAGCAAGATTCATGGCAGCAACAGGATCATCCGCACACCAGATTGAAACCATTGTATTATAGGTAGCAGTGTTAGGGCCGCTCCGTGGAAAAGCCAGATAGCGAACAGTAATACCTAACTTATTATAATCTTCAATCTGTTCATGCAGCTTACGACAGTAGCCGCAGCTGGTATCGGTAAAGACAGTAATGACATGTTTTTCATCTTCTGCTTTATAAACAATCATGTCTTTCTCAAAAGCCTGTAACTTACTGAGGTTGGCTGATATTCTATCTCTGCTCAGTTTAGAGCGCTTCTGCTCCGTCAAATTATGCATCTGATTATCTAAATCATAAATATTACCGTGCACCAGATACTTCATATTCTCACTAATATAATAAACCTCTCCACCGGCAGTCACTTCATATAAACCGTCAACAGTAGATTTACTGACAGAGCTTACTGGAATGTTAAGCATCTGCATTTTTGCCTGGATCTTTTCTGAGATCTCTTTTGAAATAGATTCAGCCGCAGATGTAAAAGAAGAGAAGCTGGTTAATACAAATAAGCAGGCCACACCTGTTTTTGAAAAAATAGTCCGCATAAAAACCTCAAGTTGGTCATAAAATCAGGGAAAAAATAATATAACAGTGATTATGCCCAGAACAGCCTTAATTGTGAATGTTTAAATTTTGTAACAATTGTCTGCGGCTACGCTCTCGGGTGATGCTCCTGATGCAGATCTTTTAATCTGTCCTGCGCAATATGGGTGTATATCTGCGTTGTAGACAGATCACTATGCCCTAATAACATCTGCACTACTCTTAGATTTTTACTCCATAACATAATTTAATAAGCAGTAGTTACGCTCTCGGATGATGTTCCTGATGCTGGTCTTTTAACCTGTCCTGCGCAATATGGGTGTATATCTGCGTTGTAGAAAGATCACTATGACCTAATAACATCTGCACTACTCTTAGATTTTTACTTCATAACATAATTTAATAAGCAGCTACGCTCTCGGGTGATGCTCCTGGTGCAGATCCTTTAACCTGTCCTGCGCAATATGGGTGTATATCTGCGTTGTAGATAGATCACTATGGCCTAATAACATCTGCACTACCCTTAAGTCTGCACCATAATTTAATAAATGTGTGGCAAAAGCATGACGCAATACATGGGGAGATAATGCTTCCTTATCTATCCCGCAGACCTGCGCATAAAATTTAATACGATGCCAGAATGTCTGCCGCACCATTACTTTTGCACGGCGGCTGGGGAATAAAATATCACTGCTCTGCCCTTTCAGCAGCTCTGCCCGCGCCTCTTCAAGGTAGCGTTCAACCCAGTAAACCGCTTCTTCACCTAAAGGAACCAGGCGTGTTTTGTTACCTTTACCGGTAATACGCACCACCCCCTGCTGCAGATTTATCTCCTCCATGGTTAAACCAACTAGTTCTGTAACACGCAGCCCCGTTGCATATAAAAGCTCTAACATAGCCTTATCACGAAACTGCACCACATCACTAAGTTCCGGAGCTGATAACAAACCGTCAACTTCAGACTCGGATAACGATTTCGGCAGTGGTTTAATGGTTTTAGGACTTTGCAGTTTTGCGCTGGGATCATCTTGTCTGATTTTCTCTCTGCATAAATACTGGTAATAACGGCGTAAGGCACTCATCAAACGGGCGGTTGAACTGTTCTTATATTCTTTGTCACAGTTTAATCTAAAACTGAAATAATCACTTAAATCCGAAAAATCGGCATTAGTTAATGTCCGGCCGTTATTATGCAGGAAATCTTCAACCAGACGCAGATCATGACGATAAGAATCCAGCGTATTTTTTGATAATCCCCGCTCTAGCCATAATGAATCTAAAAATTGGTCAATGGTTAATTCTTCCATTAAACTCTCCTCTTCTTTCCTGCTAAGGTTTTAATTATGAAAATTGGTTTATTTTACGGTTCCAGCACTTGTTATACAGAAATCGCGGCTGAAAAAATTCAAGCCTGCATAGGTGCAGATCTAGTGGATGTATTTAACATAAAAACCGAGCCGCTTAGCAAGATAAATGATTATGATATTCTTATTCTCGGTATTTCCACATGGGATTACGGCGAACTGCAGGAAGACTGGGGAGCAATCTGGGATGAACTTGAGTCAGTTAATGCGGAAGGCAAGATAATCGCTTTATACGGCTTAGGTGATCAGGAAGGTTATGGAGAATGGTTTATTGACGCAGTGGGTATGCTCCATCAACAGTTATCTCCGCAGGCCCCGCAGTTTATCGGTTACTGGCCGACAGAAGGCTACCAGTTCAGCGCATCTAAAGCATTAACTGCAGACGGCACACAGTTTATGGGTCTGGCACTTGATGAAGACTCTCAATATGAGCTTAGTGATGAGCGTATCGAGCAGTGGTGTTTACAAATTCTCCAGGAGATCGAGTTATTACTGTAAATCAGCTTATTTGAGGCTCTGCAGCAGCACCGAAAATGCTCAGATTTTAACTTTGTTGATCGAAATACGATCAACAAAGTAGCTTTAAGGCTTTTTTTTACATCACAGATCACATTTCAACCATTACTTTTTAGTTATTTAATTTCAGCATCGTTACTATCCTGATCCAGATCAACCTGATTTAAAACGTATTCGTTAAGCTACGCGACCAATAAAATTGGAAATAGCTGGTCGTTTTATATATTACCGCTTCATTTACCAGTTAAATCCTATTACCTAATTCTTTTAAAATTAAAACACTCTAACCGTGAGGGAGTACCCGATTATGTCGGATGAAAAACAAACTAAGAGTTATAGCGAACTGCATAAGCCCGCAAGTGAATTTGCGACTCGTTCAGACTACTTAGACCATGAACTGCAGATTATGAAACCACGCCGTTGGGGTTTAAACCTTCCTGGTCGTGATTTCCGATTTGAATGGGAAGATCTTGTTCCTGCAATCGCCGGTACTATCGGTATTATCGCAATGTACTCTGCGGTTATGATGTCATGGGCTGACGGGCTGACCGAAGCCTGGCCGCATATTACTCTTGGTAAAGAGTTTGCTATCGAAGTTTCTCGTGTAGAGATGCTTATCCCGGCACTGCTTTTCTGTGTTATCGCATCAGGTTTTCTTAACCCGCGCGCTAACTTAGCGGGTAACCACGGTCCAATGATTCCATTAATCGGTGCAATTGCACTGGCTGGTGCTCACCCTCTTGCACTGGCACTATTATTAGGTGTATTTGGTCTATTACTTAGTTACTTTAAAGGCGGTTCGAAACTGGTTAACTTAACCAGTGAAGGTGTTGCCGGCGGTTTATTAGTATTCTTAGGTTTCACCGGTGCATTCAGTCAGATTGGAATGATTCAGAGCTGGTCTAAAGGTTTAGAATCTGCTGATGTTGCTGCTGGAAGCATGGGTTATGTCGGCCTGGTTGTGCTTGCTGTTAACGTTATTCTTTACGCATTCCTTGCACGTATCAATAAACGCTGGTTAGCAATTCCGGCATGTGCAATTACCGGTTTACTGATTGCTCTTGCTGCAGGTGCTGGTTTTGACTTAACTTTTGAAACTCAAATGGGGCTTCCTAACCTTAACCCTGTTTACTGGTGGGGAAGTACAACTGAAGGCTGGATGCTTGGTTTACCAAACCTAGAGCACTTCATTGCATCACTGCCGTTTGCAATCTTAGCAGTAGCAATGTGGTCGCCAGACTTCCTAGGTCACCGTATCTTCCAGGAATTAAACTACCCGAGAAACACTGATAAAGTGTTAATGGATGTTGATGATACAATGACAACCTGTTCAATTCGTCAAATCGTTGGTACTGCTGTTGGCGGTGGTAACATCACGTCATCTTGGGGTACTTACATGATTCCGGCGGCAATCGCTAAACGCCCGATTCCAGGCGGTGCAATCCTGCTTGGTTCTTTATGTATCATTATTGCAATCTTAGGTTTCCCTATGGATGTTGCGGTATGGCCTCCTGTAATGCGTGTTGCTCTGCTTGTTGGTGTATTCTTACCATTACTTGAAGCAGGTATGCAGATGATTAAAAATACTAAAGACTCACAGTCTGCCGGTATCTGTATCTTCTCAGCAGCGGTATTTAACCCGGTACTTGCCTGGGCATTAACTATGCTGCTTGATAACAACGGCCTGATTGGTGATAAAGAACGTGCTACTAAACTTTCGTTTTTAGATAAAATCATCATCCCTGGTACAGTATTAGTTATCTGTTTCATCGCTATGCTTGCAGTTGGTATGTTTGAAGGTAAATACGGTATTCCAGCGCTTCTATAACGGTTCGCAAAGTAAGAATATGATAAAGGCGCCTCTCAAGGCGCCTTTTTTATTTGTCAGAGATTAAAGCGCAAAAAGGCCGACTAGCGCAGACTAGTCGGCCTTTTATTTTTACTATTCCCGAATATATTTAGGCTTGAGCACGTAAATCAATAACTAAATCAGTATCTATCTCCTGCAGAGAATTAATCAGCTGATCCTTATTGAAGCTGTCGGAAACTGCTATCTTAAACTGACTGGTAAATACCGTACCGCCGATATCAGGCAGACCTAAACGATGGCACTGCATATCTTCAACTTTAATACTGTTTTCACTAAGCACCTGTGAAATCTGACTAACCAGACCTGGGCGGTCTTTGGCATCAATACTTAAGTTTAAGTGCGTTGATTTAGTCTGTGAAACGCTGCCCTGCTCAACAGCCTCAACATGAATATCTAAGGCTTTGAATTCACTAAGCAGCGTTGCAACATTCTCCGCTTTAATTTCGATTTTAATAAGTCCGGCAAAATAATCATCTATATGGCTGATTCGACTGTTTAACCATTTACCATCTAAAGCATGGGTTTTTTCTGATAATACTTTTACTAAGTCAGTTTGATTTGAGCCGCTAACTGTGACCATTATTTGAACATTCATAAACTTACTCCCATAGATGATTTACACGATTAAACGATAATTCATTGTTAATAAAAGAAACTTATACTTTAAGTGTACATCTAATTAAATTATAAACCACGAATATAATAAGCGTTATTTATCACTATTGAAAAGAAGTTAAAATAAGATCTGCGGCAGCTTTATAAACCTTGTTTTTTCACCACATAGATATGAGTGTCAAATACTGAATTTAGAAAAAAAACAACAAATATGAACAAAAAACTGCAGGATCGGTTAAAAAAACAGCTCCACAAAGGAATAAAAAAATAAATCTGTAATAAAATTACAGGTTTTTTGTGAAAATTGACTTATGTCAAATTTATTGCAGAATCCATTTGTTAGACTCAATCCGCACTCAATAAGCAGGATCAAATATCGATGCGAGCAGAAAATAAAATTGATGAATTACTTCCTCATCAAATCACCGAAAAAGCCGATAATGTGGCTTACAGCAAAGCAACCAAGGCCTTCCTGTCCGCTTTTTATCTTGCTGTTACTGCCGGCATGTTTATCAGCCTCGCTTTTGTATTTTATATCACAGTTACTACCGGCAGCCAGGATCTTGCATGGGGCATTAAAAACTTCATCGGCGGCATTGCATTCAGCCTAGGCCTTTTATTAGTTGTTGTTGTCGGCGGCGAGTTGTTTACCAGTAATACACTTACCCTTATTGCCAAAGCCAGCCATCGAATCACCACCGCACAAATGCTTAAAAACTGGGCGGTTGTCTACTTTGGCAACTATGTCGGCGCAACTTTTTTAGTATTCCTTATATTCTTTGCTGGTTTATATAACGCAGACAATGGACAATGGGGATTAACCGCATTACAAACAGCTCAACATAAACTGCATCATTCATTTACAGAAGCTGTCGCACTTGGTATTTTATGCAACATAATGGTCTGTCTAGCAATCTGGATGGCTTTTGGTGCGCGTACTATAACGGATAAAATGTTTGCGGTTCTTCTGCCGGTGGCGATGTTTGTCTCTTCTGGTTTTGAACACTGTATCGCAAATATGTTTATGGTACCGACAGGGATTCTTATTCACCATTACGCGCCGCCGGAGTTTTGGCTTGCAGTCGGTCGTAACGCCAGTGAATTTGCAGACATAACGACCATGAATTTTATACTTAACAACTTAATTCCCGTTACTATAGGTAATATTATCGGCGGCGGTGTAATTGTTGGTTTGATGCACTGGATGATCTATCTGCGTCCGGCACAAAAAAACAAAATAAATTTATAAGTACATTTAATTTTTAATCTCTAACTATAAAGGTAAATCTTTATGACTAAACTTAACGAAGACTTTTTATCAGCATGGGACGGCTTTGCTGGTGATACTTGGAAAACTGAAGTTAATGTTCGTGACTTCATCCAAAAAAACTACACGCCGTTTGAAGGTGATGAAAGCTTCCTAGCCGATGCAACTCCAGCAACTGACACGCTTTGGGAAAAAGTGATGGTTGGTATCAAACAGGAAAACAGCACACACGCTCCTGTTGATTTTGATACGGATGTTGTTTCTACAATTACTTCTCATGACGCTGGTTACATCAGCCAGGATCTGGAAACAATTGTTGGTTTACAGACTGAAGCACCGCTGAAACGTGCGATTATCCCTAACGGCGGTATTCGTATGATCGATGGTTCTTGTAAAGTTTATGGTAAAGAATTAGACGCCGATATTCGTAAAACTTACTCTGAATACCGTAAAACACATAACCAGGGTGTTTTCGATGTTTACACAGGCGACATCCTTAAATGTCGTAAATCAGGTGTATTAACAGGTTTACCTGATGCATACGGCCGTGGTCGTATCATTGGTGATTACCGTCGTGTTGCACTTTACGGTATCGATTTCCTAATGGCAGAGAAAGCTTCTCAACACAAAAGCTTAGAAGCTGAATTAGTTGCTGGTTCTTCATTAGAAGACACAATGAAACTGCGTGAAGAGATCTTCGAACAGTACCGTGCTCTAGGTCAAATGAAAGAGATGGCTGCTAAATACGGTTCTGATATCTCAGGTCCTGCAACAAGCGCTAAAGAAGCTATCCAGTGGACTTACTTTGGTTACCTGGCTGCAATCAAATCTCAAAACGGTGCGGCAATGTCATTTGGCCGTACAGCTTCTTTCCTTGATATCTTCATCGAGAAAGACTTACAAGCTGGTGTTATCACTGAGACAGACGCACAAGAGCTTATCGATCACCTGGTAATGAAGCTGCGTATGGTGCGTTTCCTGCGTACACCTGAATATGATGATCTGTTCTCTGGTGACCCTATCTGGGCAACTGAGTCTATCGGTGGTATGGGTGTTGACGGTCGTACGCTTGTTACTAAAAACAGCTTCCGTTTCCTACATACACAATACACTATGGGTCCTTCTCCAGAGCCGAACATCACTGTATTATGGTCTGAAGAGCTACCGATCAACTTCAAAAAATACTGTGCAAAAGTATCTATCGATACTTCATCTATCCAGTATGAAAATGATGATCTGATGCGTAACGACTTCGAAAACGATGACTACGCTATCGCTTGTTGTGTATCACCAATGATTGTTGGTAAGCAGATGCAGTTCTTCGGCGCGCGTGCAAACCTTGCTAAAACTCTTCTTTACGCAATCAACGGCGGTGTAGATGAGAAGTCTAAAGCACAGGTTGGTCCTAAGACTATCCCTGCAATTACAGCTGAAACATTAAGCTACGACGAAGTTTACTCAAACCTTGATCACTTCATGGACTGGTTAGCTGAGCAGTATGTGACTGCACTTAACTGTATCCATTACATGCACGACAAATACAGCTACGAAGCGTCTCTAATGGCTCTTCATGACCGTGACGTATCTCGTACAATGGCATGTGGTATCGCAGGTCTTTCAATTGCAGCTGACTCACTAGCGGCAATCAAATACGCAACTGTTAAACCAGTTCGTGACGAAGACGGCATCGCAACTGATTTCGAAATCGAAGGTGATTACCCTAAATTTGGTAACAATGACCCTCGTGTTGATGATATCGCTTGTGAACTTGTTGAAAGCTTCATGAAGAAAATTCAGTCTCGTAAAATGTACCGTAACGCACGTGCTACACAGTCTATCCTTACTATTACATCTAACGTTGTATACGGTAAGAAAACTGGTAACACTCCTGACGGCCGTCGTGCTGGTACTCCTTTTGCACCAGGCGCAAACCCGATGCACGGACGTGATGAAAAAGGTGCAGTTGCATCATTAACATCTGTTTCTAAACTACCGTTCTCATACGCACAAGATGGTATCTCTTATACTTTCTCTATCGTACCGAATGCACTAGGCAAAACAGATGACGCACAGAAAGCTAACTTAGCGGGTCTAATGGACGGTTACTTTAAGCACACACCTGAAATTGAAGGTGGTCAGCACTTAAACGTAAACGTAATGAACCGTGAAATGTTATTAGATGCAATGGAAAACCCTGAGAAATACCCTCAGTTAACTATCCGTGTATCTGGTTACGCAGTTCGTTTTAACTCGCTTACTCAAGAACAGAAAAACGACGTTATCGCACGTACGTTCACAGCGACGTTATAAAAATAAAATTATTCAGGTAAACTTTTGAGTTTGCCTGTTATAATCAAAAAAGGTTTCATCTTTGCGGATGAAGCCTTTATTTTTATCTATAATAAAGTGCTTATTTCATTTGTTTTTCATCTAGAAATAAATGAAATAATCAATTTCTTAGGGGTTTTTGATGTCAGTAATTGGACACGTTCATTCAGTTGAAACCTGCGGTACCGTCGATGGTCCAGGTATTCGTTTTATCATTTTTCTACAGGGCTGCCTGATGCGCTGTAAATACTGTCATAACCGTGATACTTGGGATATCGAAGGCGGCAAAGATATGAGTGTCGACGAATTAATGGCAGAACTTCTGCAGTATCGTCACTTCATGAATGCGTCAGGCGGCGGTGTTACCATCTCCGGCGGCGAAGCTATGCTTCAGCCGGAATTTGTCAGAGCAATGTTTGAAGCCTGCCGTTTAGAAGGTATACATACTTGTCTAGACACCAACGGTTTTGTACGCCGCATTGATGACACAACCAAAAGTGTCCTAGATGTAGCAGACTTAGTTTTATTAGATATCAAGCAGATGGATAATGAAAAGCATATCGATCTGACTCATGTAAGTAATAAATACACGCTTGATTTTGCTAAATATTTAGCAGAGCAGAATCAGCCGGTTTACCTGCGTTACGTGGTTGTTCCCGGTTATACCGATTGTGAGGAAGACGCACATACACTGGGTAAATTTATTGAACCGATGAAGAATATCGAAAAGATTGAAATGCTGCCTTACCATGAACTGGGTAAACATAAATGGACAGCGATGGGCGAGATTTATCCTTTAGACGGTGTGCATCCTCCATCACGCGATACCATGGAAATTATTAAAAACATTCTTTTACAATACAATGACAACGTCATTTACTGATTTCTCCGGCAGGTAAGTTTTTACCTGCCTTAACTGAGCCTCATTATGACCCCTTTTATCTGCCCGCTTTGCCGGACTGCTTTCTCAAAAACCAACAATACGCAAATCTGCACTAACAATCATCATTTTGATATTGCTAAAGAAGGTTACCTGAACCTGTTACCCGTAAATGCTAAAAACTCAAAAAATCCCGGCGATAATAAAGAGATGATGCAGGCAAGGCGTGCTTTTTTAAATAGTGACGGATATTTACCGCTTGCTGAAAAAGTCAGTGAGTTAGTTTGTGCCTGTCTCCAGGATAAAGAGCAGGCACAGATCCTTGATTTAGGCTGCGGTGAAGGTTATTACACTGCGCTTTTAGCGAAGCAGCTTCCGGAGCAGTTTGTTATTAACGGTTTAGATATTTCCAAAGTAGCAGTACGCTATGCGGCTAAACGTTATAAAAGCATCAATTTCTGTGTCGCCAGCGCCTATGATGTACCGCTGCCGGATAATAGTGTAGATGCCCTGATTCGAATTTATGCACCTTCGCTTAACAGTGAACTGCAGCGCTTAATCAAAGCAGAGGGGTATCTGATAACCGTAACCCCTGCCCCGCGCCATCTGCAGCAGCTGCGCGAAAAGATTTACCAGCAGGTAAATGAACATGCGATAGAGAATTCAGCACCTTCAGGCTTTATTAAAGTAGAGCAGATCAATCTTAATTACCCGCTGCAGACGGATGATCCAGAAACAGTTAAAAATTTGATTAATATGACACCGTTTTCATGGAAGTTTAACGAGCAGAAAATGCAGGAGCTGTTAGCTGAAAAAAACTGGTCAATCGAGTGTGATTTTAATATCGAGATTTACCAGAAAAAATAATGTAGAGCAGGAAAAACAAAAAAGTTAAGTCTGGTTTTATAGCCGGATTTAGTAAAAAAAATAATAGGAATTACACGCTAATTACTTTTACATTAATATAACTCCGCATTTTCATCTGTAGATTTAATAAACAGAAAAACCTGAAATTAAAAACACAGAAAATGCGGAAAACAGCGTCTAATTTTTCTTATTAAATTCCCCTGAGAAACAGTCATATACTCTTGTTAAATCAGCTCGTGATTTTGTAGAAAATTATCTCCGCCGATTTTAAAAGCATTTCTTAACAGCCTGGCCAGATCTAAATAAGAAGGCCTGCTTAACATCTCCTCCAGCTCACAACGTTTACCGCTCAGTTCGCTTTGTATGGCGATATACCAGGGTAACAATTTGCTCGGTAATAATTCCTGCGAACGTTTACCTAACCAGTATAAACCCTGAATAGGCAGGCCCAGCAAAAACAGGACAAAGGTCACAGTTATCGGCCAGACAAATAAAGATGGAAACAAAATATTCAATCCGACTACCAGCATTACAAAAGCAGGTACTGTTTTGATCAGCAGCTGAGTGTAATACACCACTTTGCTGTCAATAAATAAGCAGTTTAATGTCGGCTGTTTAGGCCATGTTTTCAGGTAATGGTCGCCTTGTTTAACGACATCTGTAAATAAATTCAATAGCCCTCCAGAGAACAATAAATAACGGCTGTAAATTAACACTAGCAAGAGTTTGCAGAATTGTTAATAAAAAATTTGATTTTAAATAATTTTTACCCCGATTGTTGATTGTCATTTTATTACATAAGCGTAGACTTCAGTAAAAATTATGTGAAGCAAATCACCCGCTCAAGAGCATAAAATCACGGCGGATTTGTACACATGATAGCGTTTTCATCAGTTATAAACTGATGACTATTATCTTAATTTACTTAGTGGAATTTTTCATGAGCAATAAACTAGTTCTTGTCCTTAATTGTGGTAGTTCTTCTCTTAAGTTTGCTGTTATTAATGCCGATAACGGCGATGAAATAATCAGCGGTTTAGCAGAATGCTTTAACCTTCCCGACGCACGCATTAAATGGAAGATTGCGGGTAAAAAAGAAACCTTTAACCTGCCGGCAAACAGCGCACATTCAGCTGCAATTACCTACATTGTTGAAGATATCATTAAAAAAGAACAAGGATTAGCAGAGCAGTTAGTTGCTATTGGTCACCGCATCGTACACGGCGGAGAGAAGTTTACAAAATCAGTTATCATCAATGAAGATGTACTGGAAGGTATTGAAGAGTGTGCATCTTTAGCACCGCTTCACAACCCGGCACATATTTTAGGTATCAAAGTTGCGCAGCAGGCTTTCCCTTCTCTGCCGCAGGTAGCTGTATTTGATACCGCTTTCCACCAGAGCATGCCTGCAGAAGCGTTTATGTATGCATTACCGTACAACCTTTATAAAGAAAAAGGCATTCGTCGTTACGGTATGCACGGCACAAGCCACCTGTTTGTCAGCCAGGAAGCGGCAAAAGTACTTAACAAACCTGTTGAAGAAACAAATGTCATTACAGCTCATCTGGGTAACGGCGCATCAATTACAGCAGTTAAAAACGGTAAAAGTGTTGATACCAGCATGGGCATGACGCCGCTTGAAGGTTTAGTGATGGGCACGCGCTGCGGTGATATCGATCCAAGCATTATCGAACACTTAGTAACACGAGGCGGCTACAGCCTTGAAGGTGTAATGGACATGCTCCAGAAACAAAGCGGCCTGCTGGGTATTTCAGGCGTTTCTAGTGACTGTCGTGATATCGAAGAAAACTATGCTAACGGCCATCATGGTGCGATGCTGGCAATGGATATGTTCTGTTACCGTTTAGCTAAATATATTGCTTCTTACGCAGTACCGCTAGGGCGTATTGACGCTATTGTATTTACCGGCGGTATCGGTGAAAACTCAAACCTTATCCGCGGCAAAGTATTAGATCTATTAACTGTTTTCGGTTACCAGGTTGATGCACAGAAAAATAAAGCGGCAAGATTAGGCGAGCAGGGTATCATTACTGCCGATAATTCTCCTGTTGCAATGGTTATCCCGACTAATGAAGAGTGGGTAATTGCTCAGGATTCAGCTGAACTTGTTTCTGCTTAAACCATATTAATAACAAACAGGGCAGTTGATACTGCCCTGTTTTCTCTAAATTCTATCCATAAAAGGAATAGTCATGTCTCGTACAATTATGCTGATTCCCATCGGTTCCGGTGTCGGTGTTACTTCTGTCAGTCTTGGAATGGTCCGTGCAATGGAGCGTCAAGGCGTTGCAGTTAACTTCTTCAAACCGATTGCTCAGCCTCGTCCAGGTGATACCGGACCAGAGCGTTCAACCACAACTCTGCGTAACGGTTCATCGTTAAATCCGCCTGAACCGTTTTCAATAAAATACGCAGAAAACCTTATCTCTTCAGGCAGAACTTCTGATCTGTTAGAAAATATCGTTGAACGTTTTCGTGAAGGCACCAAAGAAAGTGATGTAATTATTGTTGAAGGCCTAGTACCAACAGACAAGCATCAGTTTGCTAATGAAATCAACTACAGCATCGCCAAAGCATTAGGCGCTGAAATGGTATTTGTTACCCATCCAAGCAACGACTCTTCACAGCAGTTAAAAGAACGCATGGAAATTGCTGTCTCTTCTTTCGGCGGTAAAAAGAACAAACGTATTGCCGGCTGCATCATTAACAAAGTCGGCGCGCCGGTCGATGAAAATGATAAATCACGCCCTGATTTAACGGAAATGTTTGATATTCCAGATGGTGTTATTAATAACAACCTGGAAGTACTGCAAATGTTCAGCAAAAGCCCGCTGCCGATCCTGGGCTGTATTCCATGGAGCGCAGATCTGATTGCGCCGCGTGTAAAAGATCTGGCAACTCACCTGGAAGCACAAATCTTAAATGAAGGTGATCTTGATAACCGTCGTTTACACAGTGTTACTTTCTGTGCCCGTTCAATTCCAAATATGGTTGAGCACTTTAAAGCGGGTTCAATGCTGGTAACTTCAGGTGACCGTAGTGACGTGATTATCGCAGCATGTTTAGCTGTAATGAACGGCATGAAAATCGGCTGTTTACTGCTGACTGGTGACTACCCGCCGGAAGAAGAAGTAATGAAACTGTGCAGCCGTGCCATGGAGTCAGGTTTACCGATTTTATTAATCAAGAGCAATACCTGGCAGACAGCGCAGCGCCTGCAGAACTTCAATATGGAAATTCCAGTTGATGATATTGAGCGTATCGAAAAAGTACAGGAATATATTGCCAGCCATATCGACAAACACTGGTTAAATACGCTGACTGAAGATTCTTCATTAACACGCCGTCTGTCGCCGCCGGCATTCCGTTACCACTTAACAGAGCTTGCACGTAAAACCAGCCAGCGCATCGTACTGCCTGAAGGTGAAGAGCCCCGTACCATTCAGGCGGCCCTTATCTGTGCACAGCGCGGTATTGCAAAACCGGTTTTATTAGGTAACCCGGAAGAGATTCACCGCATCGCAACACAGCAGGGAATTGAACTGACCGATGATGTTGAAATTATCAACCCGGTTGATGTTATTGATAATTACGTTGCACCTATGGTTGAACTGCGTAAAGCCAAAGGTCTTACTGAAGTTGTTGCCCGCGAGCAGCTGCAGGATACGGTTGTACTGGGTACCATGATGCTGGCTGAAAATGAAGTTTCCGGTCTTGTATCAGGTGCCGTTCATACCACAGCAAACACTATTCGTCCGCCGCTGCAGTTAGTTAAAACGGCACCGGATGCAAGCCTGGTATCTTCTATCTTCTTTATGCTTCTTCCTGATCAGGTATTAGTTTACGGTGACTGTGCAATCAACCCGGATCCGACAGCCGAGCAGCTTGCAGATATCGCTATTCAGTCAGCAGATTCAGCAATCGCATTCGGTATCGATCCGAAAGTTGCTATGATCAGCTACTCAACGGGTACTTCTGGTGCCGGCAGCGATGTTGAAAAAGTACGTGAAGCAACTAAAATCGCTCAGGAACGCCGCCCGGATCTTCTAATTGACGGCCCGCTTCAATATGATGCGGCTGTGATGGAGAATGTTGCCCAAAGCAAAGCGCCTAACAGCCCTGTTGCCGGTAAAGCGACTGTATTTATCTTCCCTGACTTAAATACAGGTAATACAACTTACAAAGCGGTACAGCGTAGTGCGGATCTGATCAGTATCGGTCCAATGCTTCAGGGTATGCGTAAACCGGTTAACGACTTATCTCGTGGTGCACTGGTTGACGACATTGTCTACACAATCGCATTAACCGCAATTCAGGCTACTCAGGCTGATGAAAAAGCGGCTGCTGAAGCTTAAGCTTAGTATTTAGCAGAACTTAAAAAGCCCCGCCTGGTTAACCAGAGCGGGGCTTTTTTATATACGACGCAGTTAACTGCTAATCTTTTTTCTCGGCAGTATAGGCCTTCTCCGGGCGCTTATGGGCAATTCCATAATGACAGTCGATACAGGTATCACCATGACTGTTTAAGCGCTTATGGTTGAGTCTGGCCCGCTGCGGGCGTTCCTCCGATAACAGCGAGGATTCTTCATGACAGTAACGGCAGTTTCTAGAATCATTAGCAACCATATCATTCCAGACATGCTCCGCCATTCTCGGACGTTCGTCTTCAAAATTATGCATATTAATTTTGCCGGTGATCATATACCAGATATCAGCTGTCGCTTTGGTTTTAACAATCAGCTTATCGACAAATTCCCTAGGTACATGGCAGTCGGCGCAGCCCGCACGCACCTCTCCATTTTCGGTTTTCTGAAAATGTACAGATGCCTGATACTCTTCAACAATGGTATCCATACCAATATGACAGCTGTAACAAAATTCATTAGCATTAGTGACTTTCATCATTACCTGGAAGCTGCCCGCGCCGACAAGCATAAAAGCAGCTAAAACAAAAAGACCAACAGGTAAACCTAATAACCAGGGCTTTTTTAACAAGCGCCACAACTTCTGTTTACGATTTAATGCATCTTTAGGCATAAATCTGACTCCTTTCAGTTCCGCAGCAAAAAGCCGCTTACCTTACCCGTAAGCGGCTGGACTAGTTACTATTGTAAGTAACGGCGCTGGAACTCTTTCTGCGCTTTCTTACGCGCGGCTTTCACCTCTTCCGGCTCCTTACCGGTAAACCAGGCATGCTCAGGGCGCGATAAAACTTCTTCCAGCATTTTACGCCCTGCTTCGGCCTGCTCTTTTTTACCGGCGACTTCAGCTTTATGTAAAATCTCTTCAAACTCAGGAATAAGCTCCATATAGAAACGTTCCGCTACTTCGTACATACCATGCCACTGCGTATAATCGGGTGCCTGCATAGCAGCACCATGACGAGCCCGACGGCCTTCGTGATGCCAGAGGTAGAACCAGGTCCACTCTATTTTTTCATCAAAAGGCTGTGCCGTGATTAACTCATTCTCTTTCAGGAATTTCATCAGCCCCGCACCTGGCCTTGCAAATTTATCGTTATACAAGTTAACCAGTGAGTCAAACTGCTGATAAAAGCTGTCAATCATCGATTTAGAGTGGCAGGACTCACAGACATTCTGCATATCCGCACGGCGTGCTTCCCAGCTCTTAACTTCTTTTCCGGCGGCCAGTGATTTAGCATCGATTTTTTCAGAAATAGCAGGACGTAATGTCCAGCTGATACGATCACCAACATCATGGGTCAATGCCAGCTCGCGTGTTGCCGACATATGACAGGTCGCACAGGTAGGAGCCGCATCATAATCTTCACCCGGGATCCATTTTGCTGAATCAAGGTTCATACGATCCACATTGGCATAGAAGTTAATACCGTGTTTAGACTCTTCATAAACCTCTTTCTGCGGATGATCCGGTCCTAGATGACACTTACCGCATGCTTCAGGGCGGCGGGCCTGCTCAACTGAAAATTCATGACGCTGATGACAGGCAGTACAGGCGCCTAATGAACCGTCAGGGTTAATACGGCCGATACCGGTATTCGGCCAGGTGGTCGGATCTAAATCACCGTTAGGCAGTACTTTTACCTCACTGCCGTGACACTGCCAGCAGCCGTTTACAGCAGCAGGAGACTCACCATGGAAGGTCAGCGCACCTTCAACAACTTCTGCTAACATATTGTCCAGTGACCCCATAATCTGACCGGCTTTAGCATGGTGACTTTTAGTGAATTCATCCACCTCAGCGCTATGGCACTGTGCACAGTCGGTTGGTGAAACTATCACAGAAATCAACTGACCTTCATGGGTAATGGCGTCTTTATCACCTTTGTCAGCACTGTGGCATTCAAAACAGCCGACATTCGCACCGTAATGTTTGGAGCGTCCCCACTGCGCATAAATACTTGGATTTTTCTCTTTATGGCAGGCAGCACACTCCTGGCTCTCTTTACTTAATGAAGCAAAGGGTTTTAAGATATGCGGCTTAGGGGCTGCATTGACATTACCTGACAACACCAGGAAAAAACTGCTGAATATAAAAAAGAGACTTAATAAACGCCCTATTTTCATCCTAACTGCACTGTAAGCATCCATTCTAACACTCCTGTTAAACACAAATTCAGCCGTCGCGAAGGCGCAGATGTAATTGTGATATATATAAGAAATATAAATAACAGGCTAAAGGTAGAACAACTTAGGATTAATTCCGTGATAAAAGTGTGGTTTAGTCGCAAATATTACTTTCGAGCTACAAGTTATTGCGCAAAACTTGTTTTAAAACAAAAATTAAAGGGGTGTAAATGAGTTCTGTAAAACGATGAATTAATCACAGGTTTACAGTTATAGCCAAACCACTTGAAGATTCCTGTATCTTCAAATGGCTTGGCTATAAATATGCTTACAGTTCAATCAGAAGACACTTTAAGCCGTGATCCGGGTTTATATTCTTAAACTCGTCAGGAGGAGTGATCTTTTTAATGATTTTTGCCTGGGGGCACTCGCTTTCAATCGTATCTGTTAAAAACTGAAAATCCAGATCCGGCGAATTTAAACATAATAAAGCCAGACCGCCTTTATTTAACAACTCCGGTAAGCGGCGAATGATTTTAGGGTAATCACGTTTGATATTCACGCTGCCTTTCTGCAGTGAAGGCGGATCTGCAATAACAATATCGTAGGGCCCAAGACGCTTAACCTTACCCCAGGACTTAAACAGATCATGTCCTAGATACTTTATCTTATCCAGCTCATGCCCGTTTATCCTGTGGTTGTCTCGACCAACAGCAAGTGCTGACTTACTCATATCAAGGTTGATAACCTGCTCCGCTCCTCCGGCAACTGCAGCATTGGAAAATGCACAGGTATATGAGAACAGATTCAATACACGTTTTCCGCGGCTGTTTTCCTGGAGCCAGGTACGGCCGTTTTTCATATCTAAGAAAATACCGTAGTTTTGGTTCTTACCTAAATTAATTTTGTACTTAAGCTTATTTTCAGCAGCGATCAGATCCGTAATAGACTCGCCAAAAAGCACTTCTGTCGGTGCAAAATCGCGGCATCGGTACTGAACCTGGACACTTTTAACGTCAAAACCGCTGTCAGTCATCTTTTTAAGTAACTCGTTACTTAATTCTTCCAACCAGTCAGATTCCACTTCTTTATACAAAATAATTAACAGCACCGGAGATAACCAGTCAATATTAATAAAAGTGTATTCCGGAAAACAAAAACCCCGTCCGTGAAATAACCGCTGCAGTTCATTTTCCTGTTTACTGCTTACCTGCTGCCAGTTGATATGTTCTAATATTTTCATCTTTACTTATCTTGTTGAGTAATTGTCTGTAATTCGTCTATCTCATGATCCGAGCTCAATAAAACTGCAAACCAGCGCCCGTCATCGCTATTTTCCAAAGCGATTTTAAAAATCATAGTTAAGGGAACCGATAATAACATACCGACCATACCTAATAACCAGCCCCAGAAGATTAATGATAAAAACACCACTAATGTTGACAGCCCTAAACTGCGTCCCATGAATTTAGGCTCAATAATACTGCCCATCACCATATTAACGCTGACAAACAGAGCAATCACAACAGCTGCAGATCCCACCCCTAATTGTAAAAAAGTTAAAATAACCGCGGGAACAGCAGCAATGATTGAACCTATATTAGGAATATAGTTGAGTAAAAAAGCCAGCAGCGCCCACAATATATAGAAATCAACTCCCATCAGCCATAAAACAGAGCCGATAATTAAACCTGTCGCCAGGCTGATAATCGTTTTTATCGCCATATACTGATTAACTGATTTTAAGAAATGATCTAAACTTTTTTCTTTACGTACTGAATCATCAAATGCAGCATGTAGCTTTTTAGCAAATCCCTGCCCCTCTGAAAGCATAAATACCACAGTCAGTAACAATAGGAATACATTGCCTAACACACTGCTGAATCCGCTTAAGGTTGTGGTTACTAAGGTCATCACTTTAGCAGGATCAAAGTACTCACGTATTTCCGTTAAAGAAAGCGAAATATTGTACTGGCTCATCCATACCAGTACCCAGCTGATCTCACTGGATAACTTTTCTTCATAAGCAGGTATTGCCTGTCTAAATTCATTGACTGAGCTGCCGATAATACCGCCTAAGACAATAAACAGTGAAAAGATCAGCACAATCACAATGGTAATAGCAATGCCGCGCGGCACCCTGCGTTCAGCTAAAAAGTTAATTGCCGGATTACAGATAATAGCCACAAACAGAGACAGCAGAAACGGCACCACAATCGGAGCTGCGATTTTTATCCCGGCCAGGGAGATAACAATGGCGGCAAAAATTAATACAGAGCGGCCGGAAGCCGAAACATTGGACATAAAAATTTCACCTTATGATTAAAATAAGCAGTGAGCTTATTACCGCTTCCGCCTGTACGCAAAGACTTTTTTGGTCAAACTGCATAACAACAAAGCGGAAAGATGTAATAAAATTACAATTTTGCAGCATTTACTTAAGAGCACTTGAAATACAGCAGCTTTCACGTTATAAAACACCACATTTGCTGCAGCATGCGGGGCAATAATTTGCACCAGCTTGGATATTTGCACTCTTTTTGTAACTTACTTACATATGATCTCGATCAATACGTCAAAAATGCAAATTTCTATAATCAATGTGAAAGTTTTTTACTAAGATAAGTTTTCGCAAAGAAGACTTAGTTTTATTAAAACATTTTTAACTTTTTAATTTTATAAATCTTTGGAGAAATATATGACAGTAAGCACAGTTGCTGATTTAGAAGCTCTGATTGCGCGCGTTAAAGTCGCTCAAGCAGAGTACGCAACCTTTTCACAGGAAAAAGTTGATGAAATCTTCCGTGTTGCAGCACTTAAAGTGTCAACTCACCGTATCGAACTTGCGAAAATGGCTGTAAAAGAAACAGGCATGGGCATCACAGAAGATAAAGTAATTAAAAATCACTTTGCTTCTGAGTTCATTTACAACAGTTTTGCAGACACAAAAACTGTTGGTGAGTTATCACGCAATGAATCTTTAAATACGGTTACACTTGCAGAGCCTATGGGTATCATCTGTGCAATCGTACCAACAACTAACCCGACATCTACTGCAATTTTTAAGACGCTAATGGCGCTTAAAACGGGTAACGGTTGTATTGTTGCACCGCATCCACGTGCTAAAGAGTGTACAAACTACGCAGCTAAAATCGTTTTAGACGCGGCGATTGAAGCCGGCGCACCAAAAGATATTATCGGCTGGATTGACATCCCTTCTCTTGAACTTACCAATACAATCATGAAGCACGACGACACTGCAATCATCCTTGCAACCGGCGGCCCAGGCATGGTTAAAGCAGCATACTCTTCAGGTAACCCTGCAATCGGTGTTGGCGCGGGTAACACACCTGTTGTTATCGATGAAAGTGCTGATATCAAACGTGCTGTATCTTCAATTCTAATGTCAAAAACATTCGATAACGGTATGATCTGTGCTTCTGAGCAGGCTGCAATTGTTGTTGAATCTAAATATGATGAATTTAAAGCACGTCTTGAAGAGTACGGCGGCTTTATGCTGAACGCAGCTGATACTAAAAAAGTTGCTGACACTATGTTTATCGACGGCGCGCTTAACGCTAAAATCGTAGGTCAGTCTGCATTTACAATTGCAGAACTTGCAGGCGTTAAAGTACCAACTTCAACTAAAGTACTAGTTGGTGAAGGTCTTGAAGTAAAAGAAGAGAACATGTTCGCACATGAAAAACTATCTCCTACTCTTGGTCTGTTTAAAGCGAAAAACTACGAAGATGCTGTTCGTCAAGCGCAAATTGTTCTAGATATTGGTGGTGTTGGTCACACAGCAGCACTATACACAGACCAGGACGCAAACTCTGAGCGTGTTGATGCGTTTGGTCTTGCAATGAAAGCATGTCGTATCGTAATTAACTCGCCAACATCACACGGTGGTATTGGTGATATCTATAACTTTGGTTTCGCACCTTCATTAACGTTAGGCTGTGGTACACACAGTGGTAACGCTGTTTCAGAAAACGTAGGTCCACAACACCTGATCAACACTAAAACAATTGCGAAGCGAGCTGAAAATATGTTATGGCATAAACTACCAAAATCAATCTACTTCCGTCGTGGTTCATTACCAATCGCAATGACTGATTTAGAAGGCAAACAGCGTGCAATGATCGTAACGGATGGTTTCCTGTTTGCTAACGGTTACATTGACGAGTTACGTTCAATCCTTGAAAGCAAAGGAATGATGGTTGAAGTATTCCATGAAGTTGAAGCGGATCCGACTCTTTCTATTATCCAGAAAGGCGCGGCTGCTTGTAACGCATTCAACCCTGACGTAATTCTTGCTGTTGGTGGTGGTTCACCAATGGATGCTGCGAAAATCATGTGGGTTCTATACGAACACCCTGCAACTGATTTCGAAGACTTAGCAATGCGCTTTATGGATATCCGTAAACGTATCTACAAATTCCCTAAAATGGGCGTTAAAGCTGAATTAGTATGTATTACAACTACTTCAGGTACTGGTTCTGAAGTAACACCATTTGCCGTTGTTACTGACGACAAAACTGGTAAGAAATACCCGCTTGCAGATTACGAACTAACACCGAACATGGCTGTTGTTGATGCAAACCTAGTAATGGATATGCCGAAATCACTTTGTGCATTCGGTGGTTACGATGCAGTTACTCACGCTATTGAAGCTTACGTTTCAATGCTTGCTAACGAATACTCTGACGGTCAGGCGCTTCAAGCTCTTAAACTGTTAAAAGAATACCTGCCAAGTTCTTACCACAACGGTAAAAACGATGCAGTTGCTCGTGAGAAAGTTCACAATGCAGCAACTATCGCTGGTATCGCGTTTGCGAACTCATTCCTAGGTGTGTGTCACTCAATGGCTCACAAAATCGGTAATGAATTCCACATTCCACACGGTTTAGCAAATGCATTACTACTAACGAATACTATTCGTTTCAATGCAACTAATAAACCAACTAAGCAGGGTACGTTCTCTCAGTACGATCGTCCTAAAGCACGTGCTCGTTACGCAGAAATTGCTGTTCACCTTGGTTTCTACGAAGGTAACACTGAAGATAAAATCAACGCACTGCTGACTTGGTTAGACGAACTTAAAACTGAGCTGAACATCCCGCTTTCAATTCAAGCGGCTGGTGTTAATGAAGCTGACTTCCTGGCGGCTCTTGATGACCTGGCTGAACAGGCGTTTGATGACCAGTGTACTGGTGCAAACCCGCGTTACCCGCTTATCTCTGAGCTGAAAGAAGTGTTGCTTGCTTCTTACTACGGTAAAGACTACGTTGACGTAGTTGATGCGCCAGCAGTAGAAGAAGCTGAAGAAGAAGCTTAATTTTTCTTAGCGACTAAATAAAAAAGCCTGCTTAACCGCACAATGCCGTTCGGTTAAGCAATTTTAGGCTTATATCTTAACGGGTACCTTGATGGTATATAAAGCACTGAACGTGGAAACGTTCGGTGTTTT
>NZ_AUAM01000027.1 GCF_000428725.1 Psychromonas aquimarina ATCC BAA-1526 | reverse complement strand
TACCTAACCACTGTGGGTTAACGTCCCCCGGTATCTGCAGGCTTGCCTGGCCAATGCAAAGCTGCAGTGAACTTGCTTGAGCGGGTGGTTTGGTAGTATTCACTTTAATAAATGATGGTTCGGCATTACCTTGTGTGAGTATCTTTCTCCGGCTGTAGAATGATTTTGGGCTTAATTGATTATTATTGCAGAATTCCACCACGGATAACCCGCTTGCCTGCTGCTGTTCAATAAGTGCGGTCCACTTCTGACGTGTTTTTTCCTGCATGTGTATCTCCAATAATGAGTTTGGAGATACTGTAATGAACTACGCGAGGCAGGTGAATGTGCTGTTTGCCGGACGATTACCCTGTTTTAGAGCGTCTTGCCGTTGATGATAAGACGCGTACCGATACGCAGTAAATACAGCTGCATTTCTCCCTGGCATTGCGGACAGTGAACACATTTTCTCTCTCTTGCCGGTACGGGCGGTGTTTCTAGTAACACTGAGCTTCACCAGCATATATGAAAGCGTTTCCTCTAGGGTCGACAAAAACACCATCATTACGCACGTAAATAGGAAAATTACCTGGGCCGTAAGTAGTTGACGTCCAAAATAACGTCGCCTGCTGCCCCTGGACTTTTAAAGACCAGTTCCCGTCATCTCGATATGGACTGCATTGATAACCTCTCGCAATTATGTTGGGTCGACAAGACTGGCCAATGCTGTAGTAGTAACCTGAAGTACAATAATGGGTAACTGCCACTACCCGAGGGTTGTTTGATGATGTGCCGCTGCCGAAACCATACTCTAAGGCTTTTCCCTGGAAGTATTGATTCACATAAGCGCGTAAGTCTGCAGCAGTTGATGAGCTGGCGTAGAGCAATGTCATTGCGGTTATGACCATGTAGTGGTAGAAAACTCTCATTTCAAACTCTCCAAATCATACGCTGTACGAGCTGTGTAGCTGACAGAAGTTTTGCTGGAAAATGCTGCAAGCGTTAGTTTAAACAGCACCAGTTCATAAGGTACTACAATGAATGTTAAACAATCGAAAACCCATTTAAATCAATGCGATAACGAATGACTTAATAATTGAATGCATTAACTATATAAGCATAGCCGCTCACAGCATATAAGCAAAAGCACATACTGCTATAAGAGGGCTACAGGGGCTTGCGTTTTGCCATTCAAAGCAAAAGGCAAAACGCGAATCCATGCCTCATTTCCTATCTCCTTTTGCAGAAGAAAATATTAGGTGTGTTTAAAAAGCATGCATATATTTTGAGTGAGAAATTTGTCGAATCACGATTCTCTTATATATATTTATAATTCATTGAATTGATTTGGTTTTTTGGTTATTGTGATATTTTGAGTGAATAAGGTATACAGCAGGGTAATTGTGTCACTGTGACGTATATAAGCTGTTATGTGTTTGTCGAGCACCAGAGAAGAGGAAAGATATGATAGGTTATATCACCATAGGAACAAATGATTTAGAAAGAGCCGCATCATTTTACGATAGTATTTTTAATGAAATGGGGGCTTCTAAAGCATTTGATGCTGATCGATTGAGTGCGTGGAGTTTTGGTGAAGGAAAGCCTTTATTTACCGTGACTAAGCCATTCGATGAAAATGATGCCACTGTGGGAAATGGCGTAATGGTTGCTTTGTCTGCACCCAGCAAAGAAGCCGTAGATAAATTACATGCTAAAGCACTAGCGCTTGGTGCTGCCGGCGAAGGTGGGCCATACCTGAAAGGGAATAACTTTTATGTTGGTTATTTCAGAGATTTAGACGGCAACAAGCTGAACTTTCATTGTTACATCTAAACATGCACCTAAGAAATAGCTGTATCGGAGACTAAATTTAAGTCTTAATTACCAATTAATCGAATGGAAATGTAAATGGCAGTCTTAATAATTGTAAATTTGATCAGTATTATTTTGTGTTATTTCGTAGCGAAACATCGTAAAGCTAAAATCCTATTTTGGGTGTTGGTTTCATTAATTGCGGGACCTTTAGCGATTCCATTCGTTTTCTTTTCGAAGCCGGCAGTGTAGTTGTACCTGAATAACTAAAACCCGTAAATTTGTACAATGTATCCATATAAGAATTTTCAAGCAGACAAATTACAGCTGGTTATCGCTTCGCGATTATAAACACCTCTAATTTGTAACTTAAAATGGCGCTAGAATTTGCCCATAAAATTTACGCTATCTGCGAAACAAGGATGTATTTATGCTTACTAAAGCACAGCAGGAAAAGTACGGGGAGTTTTATGACTCTACCCATGAGAATGAATTCTTAGATTCAAAAACAGAAGTTCTTGTTGGCTTAGCGGCTGCTGTCGCAATGAACTGTAAACCTTGTACTAATTACTATTTGCGTCAGGCAAAAAAAGAAAATGTGGTTAAAGGTGAAATATCAGAAGTTGTAGCAAAAGTGATGGCGGTTTCGGCGGGGCAAAAAAGGCTGCAGACTCAAGCGGTATTAAAAGAATACGAAATAGATCTTGATAGCTATAAGTAAAATTCAGACAAGGACATCAACGATGATGTTCGTACTTGGCGTGTGTTCTGCTAGTGTACGAGTTTCAAGTTTTGCAGGCAGTATTAAGGAATAGATTAGATGAGTAAAGTAACCAGTAAAGGGTTTATATTTGACGTTGATGCGACTCTCGTAGATACAAGTTTGGTTATCAATAATATTTGGAAGAGATGGTCGTCACAGAAAGATATCAATTTCTCTGAAGTATTTCCCCATGTTCATGGCCGTAAGATAATTGAAACGCTTACATTGCTTGATCCGAAATATGCAAATATAAAAGAAGAAAATACTGTTAAAGGTATTGCGGTTGATGCTATGAAGTCTGCAACTGAGATTCAAGGCGCATTGAATTTTGTTAAAAGCATCCCGCAACAGTCATGGGCTATAGCAACGAGCGGGCCAAGAAAAGTTGCACAAACTAGTCTGCTTGCTTCAGGTTTTAAACTCCCGGAGGTAATGGTATGCGCAGAAGATGTAGCTTACGGTAAGCCTCATCCAGAGCCCTTTGTATTAGCCGCTCAAAAATTAGGTTTAGAAGCACAGAACTGTATAGCGTTTGAAGACTCTCCTGCAGGCGTTAAATCAGCAAAAGACGCTGGATGTTTTACTATTGCGCTTTTAACCAGCCACAAAAAATCAGAATTAGCTTCAGCCGATTTAATTATAGACAGCTTTTCAATGTTAACTCTTAGAGATAAAGAGTCTTTCTATGAACTCTGTTGGTAAATCAAGGTGCTGTTTTGCACTCGGCATTTTTACTTTGAAGTCTACTGTGCCTGGCAGGCTCACAGCGGACACTCTTTATTGAAGAAAGTCCCGTAAACCGGGTAAAATATATCGATCATTGAGGGAAAAATGAATGGAAATTTTCTTAAAGATTCTTAACTTTCTGCTCATCTCTGTGGTGATTCAATTCACTATTGCCGCTATGCTTATTATTTTTGGTAAAGGAAAGAAGACCCGTCCGGAGAAGGGCGGTCTGGCCTTCAATGAATTATTCTTCGATTATACAAGTTTGCCGAAACTGCACAGCTTCGCGGCGAGAGACGGCAAAAACATGTCGTATCGGCACTATCCGGCTCAATCGGATACGGTGCTCATCCTGGTACACGGCTCTGGCTGGCATAGCCGCTATTTCCTGCCTTTAGCCGAGTTTATCAGTTCTGAAGGGCTGGCTGAGGTCTATACGCCGGATTTACGGGGACATGGACCGATGCCCGAACGACGAGGCGATGTGGACTACATCAACCAGTTGGAAGATGATCTGGCGGATCTTATTATCAGTATTCGACAACAGCGTCCAGGCGCCAAGTTGATAATCGGCGGTCATTCATCCGGCGGCGGCCTGGTTATACGCTTTGCGGGAAGCCGGTACGCTCAGCAGGCCGACGCTTATCTGCTGCTTGCGCCTTTCCTTAAATATAATGCCCCTACGATGCGTCCTGACTCGGGCGGCTGGGCACATGCCTACACTGGTCGAATTGCCGGGTTGAGCATGCTCAATATGATGGGTATTCACTACTGGGATTTTCTGACGGCCATTACCTTCAATATGCCCGAACAAGCGCGTGACGGAACAGAAACCCTGTTCTATTCTCATCGACTCAACACGGCTTACGCCCCTCGGAACTATAAAAAAGATCTTAGCGCCGTCACGCAGCCGCTGCTGGTTGTCGCCGGTACGGAAGACGATGCCTTTTTTGCTGAACAGTTTGAACCTGTGATGTCGCAATACACTGCCGTCCAGGTCTCGCTGCTGCCGGGGGTCACACATATGGGCGTGGTGGTTGGTCCTGAAGTGCAGGCTGCTGTCAAAGACTGGCTGCAGGGGGGGAGCAAACGATAGCTGTTATCGCAAATTGGCTGCA
The DNA here is from genome assembly GCF_000428725.1 of Psychromonas aquimarina ATCC BAA-1526. Classification (GTDB taxonomy): domain Bacteria; phylum Pseudomonadota; class Gammaproteobacteria; order Enterobacterales; family Psychromonadaceae; genus Psychromonas; species Psychromonas aquimarina. The sequence goes on along the minus strand of NZ_AUAM01000027.1, from coordinate 68,448 downwards.
GCGGATCTGAAGGGCGCGGGAATCCCTTCAGCTGTTGATACATAATGTTATGCCTCAATAAATCAACATTCATCAGGGAGTTTTCAATGAAAAACATATTAGTCAGCCTATTAGTCATCACTGTTTATGGATGCGCGAGTCATCCGCTTGAGAAAGAACAGCAGAGCACTGGTGCTGAGCAGTTATGTTCAGGCAGTTCTAATCTTCCTGAGAGTTTTGCAGATAAGTTTGAGTCTATAGAAGATGCGCAGCTTTTAAGCGAGGCATTAGGCCGTCCCGATAAGGGCAAGTTGTGCCAGGGCCAGGTTTATGCAAGTAAAAAAGGTATACAAATTACCATCTACCGAGCCTGGAACAGTACTAACCCCAATAGTAAATTTGGTAAGTGGTGGGCATTTCAGAAGCCCTCTGGTGAAATTGCGGAATACCGGGCTGACTATGAAATATGTTACCAGTGGTCACCGCTAGATAAATTAGTCAACTGTACGCTTAAACCGGGCACAAAGGTTGTTGTAGGCACTGGGCAAAGTGCGGAGTGTTCAGCATATTTAACTTATCCAGTATCAGCTAAGCAGCAGATCTATATTGACGATGCGTCCATATCAGTTTCTAACTGCACTACATATAACGGCGAATTCAGCTGGAAGTAATTAACAGCATCGTAAGTTGTAAGGAGTAACATGAAATATCCGAGTCCTTTAGTAAAAGGCAGTCGAATTGCTGTTACAGCATTTTCTTCAGGTGTCCCAGAGGCGCTTCATAAACGCTTAGACATAGTGTTAGCTAATTTGAAAAACTCAGGTTTTGAGGTTGTTGAGGGCAGCTGTTTACGTGAAAATGTAAAACATGTGAGTTCATCTGCACAGCTGCGGGCTCAAGAGTTAATGAATTTCTTATGTGATGACAGCATTGCTGCCGTTGCTCCCCCTTGGGGAGGTGAATTTGCAATGGATATACTGCCGCTGCTTGATTATGAACGGTTAAAAGCTGTTAAACCTAAATGGGTCTTCGGGTTTTCCGACGTGAGCACAGTTTCTGTTGCTCTGATGAGCAAGCTTGGCTGGTCTACCGTGCATTCATCAAATTTAATGGATCTTCATCCTGATGAATCAGATCTGCTAATCTCAAAAACGCTGCATTGGCTGGGGCAAAATGAAGGTTCGCAGTTTATTCAGCAGTCATCTGAGTCCTATCAACTAGACGGAAGCTTATTTGCTGATGACCCTGACTATACGCTGAATAAAACAGAGGCTACGGCTTGGAAAGTAGTTACAAAGCACGATGACGTAAACTTTAGTGGACGGCTTATCGGCGGCTGCTTTGACACAATGACGCATCTAATTGGGACTGAGTATTTTGATATAGAAATACTGCATGACAAATTTTCAAATGACGGCGTAATTCTATATCTTGAAAATGCTGAAATGTCTCCAACTGTACTTAAGCGAGCTTTACAAAGTTTAAAGTATAAAGGTGTATTTGATCGCTTAAATGGCCTTTTATTTGGCAGGAATGCGGTTACGGATAACTGTGGTAAAGCCGTTAGTTGTGAAGAGGTTTTTATTGAAGTCACAAAGGATCTGGATATTCCTGTTGTTTATGACGTTGATATTGGTCATTTACCGCCGAATATGACACTGCTGAACGGTGCATATGCTGAAGTGTTTGTCAAAAAAGGTGCTGGAACAATACTGCAGAGATTGAGATAGCTGACGCTGTTTTTTGCGTAATTGCCGGGACTGTGGCTTTCCAAAAATGTGCCGCCTGGTTTATGACCTTGGGACGGCTCTGCCTGCTTGTAAAAAACGGAGTGAAAACGGGAGGTCTAACTATGCGAACCGTCGAGCCGAAAGCAGTATTACTTAATAATTAAAAACCGCCGATGAAGGCGGTTTTTTCGTTATTAGATATGAGTTATTGTATTAAATCTCTGTGTCAATCCAGACTAGACGGTGATCAGAAGAGATATCTTTACCGTTACCATATTTTCCAACACGTTCATCGTTCATCAATAAACGGCCTTCCTCAAAGGTTGCCGGCCAGAATACGCCGGAACCTGTGATATTAAGATCGCTTGAAGGAACGGCATGATCAACTCGAAGACCAAATGTGCTGGTGATACGGTCCGGATAAGTAGTGTCGCCGCAGTCACCTAGTGCAACACATTCAGTTGAACCGAAGCTGTTTGGTGCGTAGATGCCGCCTGTTGCAACTACATTCACACGTTCATGGCTCATTAGGTTTTGAATTGAATCAAGGAAACCGTCACCATTTTCAGGATCGGCATTAAGATCCCCCATAATCACGAACGAAGCATCCAGTGCTAGACCGCCTTTTACGCCGGTATCATCGTAGATGTAGTCAGCATTTGCTACATAATCGTTCCAGAAGTCGATTTCTGCACGGTTCAACATTTTGTTGTTCTCTGTGACTGTATCAAAAACCGGTGGTGTCGGGTGTGAAAGTAGTAAATGAACAACCTTTTCACCAGCTTCTGTCGGGATAAGGATAGGTGCGTCAACATGGTTTTTAGAAGACAGCGGTTTCTGGGCCCAGGCTTCAGCTGTATACCACTCGTCTCCACATTTCATGCCTTCAGGGATGGTATATTTTTCATCGTCACAGTTAGTGATTGTCGGGTTAGTTTCGCCCGGCATATCTTTCCATTTAAAGTTTTGGAAAGTACGGACATTAGCAGTGTCTATCGGGTACTGAGATAATAAACCAAACGCGTACTGGCCGTGGTAGAAACCAAAGCCCCATGCATCGCCCGGCAGAGCGATAGTGCCGTTTCTATCTAGATCGAATTCACTGAGTAAACCGGTATTAGTCGAGAAGTTTTCCACAAACGGGAACTGGATCGGTTCCAGCATTTTCTTCTCTGCAGAAGTTGTACCTAGACCATTTTGCGGTACGGCGAGATAGTTTAAACGAAAGCCTTTGATGGCATCCTGGTTTTCACCAAGGCCGTCATTGTTAAACTCGCCCATCATCAATACTGCAGGGCGCTTTGTTTGAATAACTGCTGCGACATTACGAATTTGAATCACTTTCTCTGCAACTTTTAGCTCTTCTTCTGTCAGGGTTCCGGCAAACCATTTAGTCATCAAAGCTTCCTGCTCTGGAGCAGTGATCTGCATCTCAGCAACAAGCGCTTCGAAGGTTGTACGATCGAAAGAGAGGTTATAAGTACCGAAACGGACACTGGTTGGTTCAGTCGGGGTAACCGGAACAACAGGGTCAACTGGAACGACAGGGTCAACTGGAACAACTGGAGCAACTGGGTTGTTGACTGTAGTTTCGTCATTACATCCTGCTAATAACGCAATCGAGATCGCAGCCGCTGCTGCCGTTTTTAGAAATTTCATTTTTTGAGATCCATTAATATTAACTATTAGTATGAGCCCGTTTATTTGAGCATCGAAAAAGCTTAACTGTTAAATACAGAATAAATTTTAATAACACTAAGTAACGCTTTTTAATAAAGGTTATTTAACGGGAGCAAGTGTAACAGAGTGTAACATTTGCACTGTGATGGGTTTCACGCATGATATTGAATTATCACTGTTTGTTTGTGATAGCTCTCGCAAAACTGGTAATGTGGCAGAATATGTCGCGCCATATGTTCAGGCGTGGTCATTTGTTCATGGTAAAAATGATTCAGCTGCGAAATACAGCAGGGCGTTTAAGAGTCGAACTGTTTTAATTGTCAGCTGTAAAGGTGTCTGCAGTTTTTCACTCTGCTTTACAGGTATTCCTGGCGCAAGAGTCTTACTCAGCAGTTCCTGCGAAGGTGCTTTGGAATAAAGCGCCTTGCAGTAAAAGGCGCCTTAGAATAATTATAAATCTACATTTTCAGGTGCTTCAGGCATAAATGCCTGAAATTTATATCTGCCAGTTTCTGCCTGTTCTACTCCAGATCCTCGGGGAACCGATATTTGCGCCTTGAATACTGCTGTGTGCCATATTCTCGATCAGGCTGCTGTATTCCTGATGACTCAATTTGAGCAGGCTCTCATGATCTCCTGACTCAATATAGACTGAGTCGGATGCTAATAAACTCTCATCGATCAGCATGCTCATATTATATGGAGTCCCCATTGCCGGAACGGCTCCCTGCGAACAGTCGGGAAATAATTCCAGTAGTTTTTCTTCACTGACCAAATGGTACTGTTTTCCAGTAAAGTCGTTAACCTCGGTTAAGGAAACGCGGCTGTTTGCCGGCAGAGACGCCATCAGGTAATCGCCGTCTTCGCTCTGCAGTACCACGGCTTTAGCAACTTTTCCTGCGGGCAGATGAGCTGAACGCGATGAATCTAATAATGTCTTAGCTCTGCGGTGTTTAATTGTGTCATAGTGAACATCTTCATTTTCAAAATACTCTTTCAGTGTGATTGCAATGGCCATATATACCCCCTCAAAAAACACTAAATAACAAGGTGAGTATAGCATGCCTCTGGTTTTACAAGGGAAACTGCAGGCACTGAAACATGATTCAGGCTGCGTTTTGTGGTGTTTTTAAAAGTGCAGTCGTTTTATACATTCTCCGTACTCTGCCTTTCTATCTGCCGGCATTCACGATTGAAAAGCCCTTAGTAGATACTAGACTTTAAAGTACATAAATCCAGATAATGAGGCGGCACGGCTTTGACAAGTCTATTGCTGTTATGAACAGCGGATTAAACCTCGCCGCAGATACGTCAGAAGGATAGAATAAAAAACGCGAAGCAAGGGGGCTCATGATAGATCGTATTTACAGCGGACCGTTTTGTTCTGTAGCACCTCTTCGTTTTGTCTGCGACGAGATGCTTCAGGGCGCGGGACAGTGGCTGCGCGCTGCGGGATACGACACCTTACTGCCGCATAGGGGAGACAGTGACAGCACAGTGATTGCAATGGCCAACCATGGCGAACGCTGGCTTATTACGAGAGACAGGGCTATTCCAGAGTGCAAAGAGGCTCGGCCGTTTACGCTTCTTTTATTATCAAACGGTCTGGACGCTAATTTGCAGGAGCTGAGCCTATTAATAGAGCTGAACTGGTTTTACCGTCCCTTTTCTCGTTGTCAAAAGTGTAATAGTGAACTTGAAATCCCCTCTGCTAAGCAGTGTCGACTTGCGCTTCCTGATAACGTGCTTAAACATAATAATGATTTTCTTTACTGTCCCTGTTGTTGTAAATATTACTGGGAAGGCGGACATGTGCGCAGAATGTCCCGCACTCTACGAAAATTGCAGTCAGGCCGGTTCAGCTGATGTTTATACAGGATCATATTTTTACTCTTTACCGGATGCTGCACTTTTTGAACAAACTGCCGCTAATAAGTAAAATGCCGCTGCGCAAAGCATAATGGGCGGGATGCCGGAATGCAGGGCGAGCCCTGCAGCTGCAATGGAGGTGAGAACCGAGGCGCAGCCGTTCATTGCCCAGGCATAGGCCCGCTGCAGAGGTGTTGTAAGCAGACTGCGCATCCCAAGAGCGAAGGGAACACCCATTAAAATACCCGGCGGAAGAAGTATAAGAAGGGCAAATAGATAGCGAAGAAGTGCTGGTAATCCTAAAAGGTAATCGACAAGCAGATCCATAAAGATAACAATCCCAAGCAGTATCGGACATAGGGCCGTAAGAGAATAGAGTACTGCATTTCTGCCCATTTTCTGAGAGCACCACCCGCCGATTCCGGAAGAAAGCAGGATACCGGCCAGGACAAGGGTAAAGCTTACCACCGGGCTGCTGAAGATCAGGATATAGGCCTTGATAAAATAGATTTCCACGAACATAAATCCCGCTCCGATGGAAAAGAAATAGAGCTTCTGCGCTAAAGGAACCTTCTTTTTTCTCCCCTTGGCAAGGAGTCTGGGCAGAAGTAACAGCAGAGCCGCGACAGCCAGCGCTTCTAAAAAAACCACGGCAACGACAACTTCGCCGGAAAGAAGCATCGAATAGGGCCTGCTTCCCATGCTCTGGTACAGATCCCCCAGCCTGTCCCATTTGATAAAGCGCCCGGGAAACGGTCTATGGTCATCCTGCGGTGCGGCATCTAGAAGATAATCCTCGAAAAACTGTTTATCTCTTTTTTCACTGTAATGCCGGATCAGCTGCTCGACAGCAAGGTAATGGTGGGGCAGTTTGAAAATATTGAAGCGGTTAGCAAGAGAAGCCTGCATATTCCGGATATAAACAATGTCAAAATTCAGCTTCTCAGCAAAGTTGATCGGGATTTCTCTATTTTCAATAGGATTTTTGCTGACGATCAGTGTGAAAATACCCCAGTTTCTTAATAGAATAAGATGATGCTGCGGATTTTTTTTGCCGCGTTCCTGCAGGGCCTGCAGCGCCGTGGAAAAAAGGCGGAGTGAGTCGGAGGGAGGAAGAAGCAGTTTGCGCGAAATAATGATCACACCCTTTTCAGAAAGGTGATCCAGATACTTGTCGAAGGCCTGTACGGTGAAAAGATACTCCTGACTAAGTGCTGCTGATCCGGGCAGGGATGTTCCCCAGTTTTCCAGGTGGATGATGTCGTATTTTTTTTGCGAGTGCCTGAGAAATATTCGCGGATTTTCGGATGTTGTGTGCAGGCTGTAATGCTCCCCTATGGCTCGGGCTATACTTGGGCTCTCATGAATAACACTCAGCTCCGGGACTCCGGCAGCAAGTGCTGCAGGTATACTGGTTCCTCCGCCTCTTAGGATAAGAAGTGCGTTTTGCGGTTTTGTTACAATATCATAACCTGCCACCGGCAGGGTGAACAGTGCAAAGCCGAACGCCTTTGGATTTCCGCCTGCTCCATAGAGAACCAGCTGCTCGTCTCCATCCCGGAAAATGGATTTCTGCACGGGAAGGCTGCCGCTGTATTTGAGGCTGAGGCCTGGTGCGTAACGGATATAGGGGCTGTTTACGGTTTCTATTCTGCCGCTTATGCTGCTTACCGACGAGCTTACTGTTGAATGGGGAAACTGCACAAGCTGGCTCAGTGATTTATACGGTGAAGGGGTGACAGCCACCTGTGCATTTCCCCATGGAGTGAGGAGCAGGACTGCAGCCAGCAGCATAGTGCAAAGACTTGTAAGGGGGAAAAACCAATTCCGGGCCGGAAAGCGGGGGCCGATATTTTTTTTACTCTTTATAATAGCGGCTGCAGATAGATAACAAAGGGGGATTATCGCCACGATCACGACCAGTTTTCCTTCCCCGATAAAAGGCAGTAACAGGGCGGGCAGAATTGTTCCCAGAGCGGAACCCGCCATGCTGGCAAAGTAGATTAAACCTGTGTTCTGCGGCTGCTGTACATAAGCTGCCAGTACAATAAAACCTGCGAAAAAAAACGGAATGGCTAGAAGCGTATAGCTGATAAAAAGGTAAAATGCCTGGATCGATTCCAGTGAAAGCCTGAAATAATCAAGGGGAAGCCTGCTTAGAATTATAAAGGAGATAAGCGTAGAACAGCTGTAGAGAAGCACCAAAACCGATGTCGCTTTCCCTTCTGCAAAGCGCTTTTTCCAGTTCTTTTTTCTTGAATCGAGAATGCTCAGCAGGGTACCGCTGGCGGCAAAGCCGAAAAGCGCAATGCTGATCACCATAAAGGAGAGATGATTCCACTGACTGATTGAGAAGATCCTTGCCAGAAGTACCTCAAAGGCAAGAGAAGAGAGGGATACCAGGAAAACTGCCGGGAGGATCATGGCTTTTTCCCGGCTGCCTGCAGTGCGTGTCCGGTCATGGGAACAAAGAGCACACCGGAGATCTGCCAGACAGTATAGTCATCGCCCTTTTTAGTAACCAGCACAAGGTTCTGATAGCTGAAGGGATTTCCCAGAGGAAGAACCAGCCGCCCGCCGTCTTTAAGCTGCGCTAAAAGGGGCGGAGGGATATGGTCTACGGCGGCGGTGATCATAATGGCATCGTAGGGCGCCCCTTTATTCCAGCCGAAATAGCCGTCACCGCAGCGGGTTTCGACATTAGCATAACCTAGAGAGTCTAGAAGCCTGCCGGCCTTGGAGCAGAGCTTTTCCTTGATCTCTATGCTGATCACCTCTTCTGCCATTTTGGAAAGCACCGCAGCCTGGTATCCGGAGCCGGTCCCGATTTCGAGCACACGTTCGCTGCCGGTGAGTTCGAGCAGCTCAGTCATCAGGGCAACAATATAAGGCTGTGATATGGTCTGCCCTTCGCCGATAGGCAGGGGAGAATCCGCGTATGCTCTGAAAGACAGTCCGCCCGGGACAAACAGATGTCTGGGGATCTCTTTCATTACCGTTAGCACCTTCTTGTCGGCAATGCCGCGTTTGCTGAGCTGGTTTTGCACCATATTCTCTCTGGATCGGGCATATTTCTCGGAATCGCCCGCGGGTAATGCTGCAAGGGGCTGCAGCCCGGATATGATAAGGGTGATAAACACAAACACTAATTTACCCATAGCGCACTCCCTGCTGGATTTTGATATAACCAAATCACTATAGAGTATAGGAAGAATCAACGTATTTTTTGTTCTGAGTCTGCAATAAACTCTGTGCTATATCCCTCAGGTCATATCCATAGAATAAGCGTTGAGGGCGGAATATCGATCTTATGCCTTCAGTCATTTTTTCTATACGTCGTAACTACGCCTGTTTTGTTTATAAAGCAGAATATCAGGTCACTGTGAAGCTTATCAGGGGCTTTTCGCCCTACAAATAATGATTGACATTAAACATGCGTTATTTACAGCGAGGTGGATATTGTGACAAATAAATAAATCAATTATTGATTATACTTATTACAGCAATGAAGATACAAAAATCATCTTAAATCAACCAATTACAACTCAGGTGGTTATGCGGTCTAATTAAGCCCTTCATTATTAATAACCAAATCAATACAACTCGCCAGCAAAAATGCTTGCTGTGATTGGTTGTGTGGTATAACATTAAACCACCAATTTGACATTAAACCTATTATTATTTGGAGCAACAATGAAAAAACTATTATCTGCAATAGCTATCTCTTCACTACTTGTGGGTTGCGGCAGTTCAAACAATGACAATCCAACACCTCCTAAACCTCCAACACCAAAAGTTGAAGATCAAAATATTTCAGTATCATTGAAAAATACAGATCTGTTTCGTACAGGCGAAGTTGCTTTGGCTGCTGATTTTTCTTCGTTTGCTAATGATGAACAAGAAGTACCACTTTCGATGTTTTTAATCGAGGCAGAGAATTTAAAAACTGCACACAACACTCTTAGCTATAGAAATGAACAAGGAAGTATCGCTAAGCTTCCTGAAATCTGTAAGGTCGGTGCAGATGAGCTGTCGAAAATAAATCTAAGTATTGCATTGGGTAATGGCTTATATATGTTAAATGTAGTTCAGGCTGAACTGGAAATAAAAAATCAATCCTGCTCTCTTACATACACTAATAAACAGTATATTAGCAATGCTGATGGGGTTACCTGGCCATTAGACAGCAGCATTACAGCAGAAACTATTATTAATGCTGATATGCAGGTAATTGATGCTCGCTCTACGCATAACAGTACCGATGCACCATTATTTATCATTGAAGAGCAAGGGCTGAAAAAAATCTTCTCGTTTGACTTACCATCAGCTAAAAACCAAACAGTTGTTTTAAAAGAGTTACTGCCAAACAATGATTACGTTAAGAGCATGAAAAGTCGGCATGTAAGTTACAATGGATTACTACTGGCGCTGAAGAATATAGATGATAAAACTGTAGTTTTAAATGTGGCAAGCGGTGAGGAAGCTGCACTTTTAGAAGGGGATTTCCTACCTGTACCGTTAGGAGGGAGTCATCTAACAAACATTACTGATAATCTCAGTAACAGCAATATTATTGCAACTACTATTGATACAAACGGAGAAAGTAATACTATTGAACTAAGTCCAATATATAATGATGGGATTTCATATGACAATTTTAATATTGCATATACGCTGCAAACAGATGACGGCACATTTTACCTGCTGAAAAATGGTGATCTTTTAAATATTGATACTAAAGAAAAATCATATCATTACATTAAGAATAAAGATGAAGTAAAGAAATTTGACTCTGTTGTTGAGCAGGTAAACAGCAGTGCTGACGGTGATCATATCTATTTCAACACAAGCGACAAGGTATATAGCTTTAGAACAACAAACGCTAATTTTGAAATTGATATGACCCAGTTAAACCTTTCAGGTGAAAAAACTGAACAGATGCTGCGCACTGCTAGCTTGTCTAATAAAGGGGGATTTACATACTCAATTTTTGAAAGTTCTGAGCCAGCACTTTACAAACTTAATGATATTCGTGAAGGTCAATTCCCAGTGCAAAGAACACTAATGTTTTCTAGCAATGACGATAATAACAAAACAATCCTAGCCGCTTCAGCAGTACGTTAAACTAAAGGTTTTACAGCCTGGCTGAATATAAACCTGTGCAGTTGAGCTTCACAGGTTTTTTCATTTTATAAATCCTGAATATTTAGCTGCCTGCCTTTGAGATGAAACTTGCTCAGATAAAGTTCTATCTGCAGTTTGCTGCATAGTAGAACTGCCCGCTTAATTTACAATCTTTACACACCTGTCAGTCGAAGACTTTGTTCTATTTGGGTATACTAGAAACAAAATTAATACTATAGGTTTATTTCATTATGAGTAAAAGTTTATCAAAACCCACCATACTTTTTCATTGGCTGACGGGGTTATTATTTATTGCTGTTTTTGCTTTAGGCCTTTATTTAGGAGAACTGCCGAAAGGCCCTGAAAAGTTTGAATTGTTCGCTGTACACAAGTCTCTGGGTTTTATTGTTTTAACTGCTGCAGTTTTGAGGCTGTTTTGGCGTATAAAAGAAGGGGCGATATCAAGTGTCTCTGAAATGTCTAAATGGCAGTCTGTTCTTTCAAAGTCTGTTCACTACCTGCTGCTAGCAGCTACTATCGTAATGCCGGCTTCAGGTCTGATGCTGAATATCGGCGGCGGCAGAGCCACTGAGGTATTTGCTATTCAGGTGCTGGCTGCTGGTGAGAAAATTGGATGGTTATCTGGTGTCGCGCATTTTGTACATGTGCAGGCAGTTAATATCATAATCGTCGTTTTTATTCTGCATGTGGCCGGTGCTTTGAAACATGAAATAATTGATAAAGACGGTACGCTTAGTCGTATGTTTGGACGCTAGTTGTGCAGCACGCATAACCAGGTGCTCAGTGGAAAAAGCAAAACTGCAGGCACTAGCTTCTCAGGTACAAAACTTTGAGGCATACATATATTGAATTTTTAAAAAACAGATCGTCGAATTAGCTTTTAATTCATTTCATCCCTTGTTTAGACTGCGTTTGCGTATAACTAAATATGCAGTCTAATATACTGTTATACACTTTAGAATCGAACGTGTTTCAAGAAAAAGGTATTCAGATGAATGACTTTCTTACGTGGGGATTTGATGTGCTGCGCAGTGAACAGCTGATTGTGCCGGCTGTGCTGCTGGTGTCGGTAGTTCTAGTGATTGTTGTTACCCGGGAGTTATATAAATCACAGAAAAAGCCGGGCAATGCTTCACAAGAAGCGCTGTCGAGATCAGAAAACTGGCATATAAAAAGTGCTGAACATGTTTTAGATATACTTGTTACAACTTCTGACGGCCTGTCTAAAGAAGAGGTTTCCAGCAGACTTGTTAAACACGGGGCGAATCGGCTGCCCGATCCGAAGACTCACAGTGTATTAATTCGTTTTTTATGTCAGTTTCATAACGTGCTTATCTATTCACTTCTGGCCGCCAGTTTAGTGACTATGATGCTCGGACACTGGCTTGATGCCAGCGTGATTCTGGCTGTGGTTGTGCTTAACGCCTTGATTGGATTCCTGCAGGAAGGCAAAGCGGAAAACGCTTTGAAAGCAATACGGCAGATGCTTTCTTTAAATGCCGTTGTTATGCGTGAGAGCCGGCAGACAACGATCCCGGCAGAAGATCTTGTACCTGGTGATATTGTACTGCTGCAGTCAGGTGACAAGGTGCCGGCAGACCTGCGTTTATTCCGGGCTAAGGGACTGCAGATTCAGGAGTCGATGCTCACCGGCGAGTCGATGGCGGTGGAAAAGAATATTGAGCCCGCCGCCCGGGAGTCTGTGATCGGCGACCGCCGCTGCATTGCTTTTTCCGGCACCCTTGTTACCCATGGCCAGGGTATGGGAGTAGTGGTTGAGACCGGGGCACAAACCGAGATCGGCCGCATCAGCACACTGGTCGCGGAAGTGCACTCTGTGACAACGCCGCTGCTGCGTCAACTGGCTCAGTTCGGGCGCTGGCTTACTGCTGCCATTGTGGGGCTTGCTGTCATTACTTTTGTTTTCGGCTCGCAGGTTAGAAATTATGCCGCTGCGGAAATGTTTCTTGCTGCGGTAAGTCTGGCGGTAGCTGCAATTCCCGAAGGATTACCTGCCATTATGACTATTACGCTTGCTATTGGTGTACAGCAGATGGCCCGGCGAAATGCCATTATCCGCAGACTGCCTGCAGTTGAGACGCTGGGGGCTGTAACGGTTATCTGCTCAGATAAGACCGGTACTCTGACTCGTAATGAAATGACCGTGCGTACCATTGCCACCGCCTACAGCCAGTTTGAACTCGGCGGCACGGGGTACGATCCCCACGGGGTAATTTCTCCGGCAGACAGAGATGTGCCGGCAGCTGAGAAAAACCTTCTGCTGGAAGTCGTGCGGGCTGCGGTGCTGTGCAATGATGCATCGCTGGAACAAAGCGGCACAGAATGGCTTGTAAATGGTGATCCGATGGAGGGAGCGTTGTTAATAGCTGGTTTAAAGGCCGGACTGGATGTTGAATCTGAGGGTAAATTATACCCGCGTACTGATCTGATACCTTTTGAGTCTGAACACCGTTTTATGGCAACGCTGCATCACAGGCACACTGGTGATGCCTTTATTTTTCTTAAAGGAGCTCCTGAACATGTTTTGCAAATGTGTGCTCAGCAGAGAACCGTTGACGGCGATCGGCCTCTGCAGAGCAGTTACTGGTTGAGCCGTATTGAGGAGATGGCACAGCAGGGGCAGAGGGTATTAGCGATAGCCCTTAAGCCGGTAAGCTATGAACAGGTGGAGCTCAAGTTCAGTGATGTTGAAAATAATCTGATTATGCTGGGCATGTTCGGTTTGATCGATCCGCCTCGCGAAGAAGCCGTTAAAGCGGTGCAGGTCTGTGCCGGGGCCGGCATCCGGGTGAAAATGATCACCGGTGATCATGGCGGTACAGCACGCGCCATTGCCTGTCAGCTTAAGCTGGTGAATGCCGATGATGTACTTACCGGGCAGGAACTTGAACAAATGAGCGAGGATGAGCTGAGGAAGCGGGTGCAGGATGTTGATGTGTATGCCCGGGTAAACCCCGGACATAAACTGCGCTTAGTAAAACTGCTGCAGGAGCAGGACTTGATTGTGGCAATGACCGGTGACGGAGTAAACGATGCTCCGGCTTTGAAGCGTGCCGATGTGGGTACTGCCATGGGGCATAATGGTACGGATGCCGCCAAGGAAGCCGCTGAAATGGTACTGGCCGATGATAATTTCGCATCAATTACACATGCAGTAGAGGAGGGGCGTACGGTATACGATAATATTAAAAAGGCCGTCTTATTTATCCTGCCGACCAATGGCGGTGAAGCTTTGACTATTCTGGCTGCTATTTTATTTGGTTTTCACCAGCTGCCCTTAACACCTGTACAGATACTCTGGGTGAACATGATCACGGCTGTTACCTTAGCTTTGTCGCTGGCATTTGAGCCGCCTGAAAAGAATGTAATGCAGCGTCCGCCGCGTGATGCCAATGAACCTATGCTTACAACTCATTTAATCTGGCGGGTTGTATTTGTCGCCGTGGTTATGATGAGCGGCACATTCGGGCTTTTTATATGGGAGATGGAGCAGGGGGCTAGTGTAGAGTACGCACGAACCGTCGCGGTGAATACACTGGTTATGTTTGAAATTTTTTATTTATTCAATTCTCGTTATATTTCAGACTCGGTACTTAACTGGGCGGGATTAACAGGCAGCCGTTATGTGCTGACAGCTATTGTTGTGCTGCTTATATTTCAGCTTGGCTTTACTTATCTTGCACCAATGCAGACTTTATTCGGCACAACTGCAATTGGTTTTTATGTCTGGCTGCGTATTCTGCTGGTCTCTTCCTCGGTATTATTCCTAGTTGAGCTGGAGAAACACCTGGTGCGCTGTATTGCTAAACAGAGATAAAGGTCTGATGGTGAAAGGTTTTTGTCGCTGGGTGAGCAAGTAGTTAAATAACGAGTGATTTCAGTTATTGTTAATATAGCAGGAGGACGCTTAACGACGGTCATCGTTTCTGTTAAAAACAAAAAGCCCGCAAAAAAACACCAATCTATGCACTGTTGTTTATGACACTATTCTTATCCACTTAACCGGAATTAACTAATGGAGGATCTGTTGACAATATTGAGAAACTAAAAAGTCTACAGTGAACTTTAAATGGCGCCAAAAACTCAATTACCATTTTGTATACACCTCAATAAATAGACTTATCGCTCAATTTAATCAGTTGGTTATTAAAAACATAACTATCTGTTGAACATCAATCAAATATAAATTAACGTGCGTTTCGTTATTAAATAATCAGCCTGAAAATGAGTAATTTCACAGCCTTGATATTTTTAACCAACAGACTCCCTATTTTAGTGGGAGCAATATTTTAAACTCACAAAGGAATGAAAATGAAAGTTATCAAAAGCACATTAGCAATCGCAACATGTTTATATTTAGCAGGATGTGCATCAGGGGCACAATTACAAAATATGGTATATCAGGGAGAACAAAAGGTCTATCCAGCTGAGGTGCAAAATAATTTAGCGTTATCATCGGTTTCTGGTGGTGAAGAAACGAATCCTGTATGGACATCTGAAATAAGTGATGAGGCATTTTCTGGAGCAATTAAACAAAGCCTTCTAAAACAAGGGCTTTTTTCTGATGATGGTAAATATAGTTTAGCAGTGAAAATGGTCGAGATAGATCAACCAAGTTTTGGATTTGATATGACGGTAACAACCAAAGTTCAATATACTCTCACAGAGACACTAAGTGGAGTTGTTGTTTTGGATGAAGCTGTTGTTGCTCCTCACACTGCAACAGTTGGTGATGCTTTTTCTGGTGTAGAAAGACTAAGACTGGCAAATGAAGGTTCAGGTAAAAAAAATATTGAGCTCTTATTAGAAAAACTCGCAGAATTAAAAATTGAAAATAATCAAATCACTTTGGTGCAGTAAAATATAAGTTCCTGTACTTGAGTGTTTACACTTACACTGTTTTTTGAAGGTCTGAAAAACAGTGTTATTGAAACCAATAAAATTAACATTAACGAGATAAATAACACATAAAAGAAATTTCAAGCAGACAAATTACAGCAAGCTGTTTATCGTCAACTAATATCCGCGCATATGCCAAGTCGACAGAGGAAATCTAATGAGTTTCTATAATGACTCTGAGAACGTAGAAAAATATATAGAGATGTGTAAAGACTATGAGGGTAGTAATATCTATCAATCGTTAAAGAAACACCTGAATGATGGAAAAACTATCCTTGAACTTGGCTCCGGCCCTGGTTTTGATATTCCATTTTTAAATGAACATTATCAAGTCACTGGTTCAGATCTATCCGATGAATTTTTAAGACGCTGTAAAAATAAATTTCCAGCTATTTCATTTTTAAAGCTTGATGCGGCAGATATTGATGTCAGAGAGCAATTCGACTGTATATATTCAAATAAGGTGCTTCATCATTTAACGCAAGATGAGCTGGCGTTATCGCTCTTACAGCAAAAGAAGGCTTTATCGACTAATGGAATTATTGCTCATTCCTTTTGGATCGGAGATGAAAGTCAGGAAATGGAAGGTTTGCTTTTTACTTATTATCGTAAAGAACAGCTTATAGAGATTATATCTGAGCATTTTGAAATATTATCGACCATGGACTATCAGGAGTTTGAAGAATCTGACTCATTATTTGTAATAGCACAGTTAAAAGTACAGGGATAACAAGGTGCCGCAAACTGTCTAAAGTCTGTGAGAAGTGTTGTTTATAGGCAATTAACCGGACACGTAACAGTTGATTATGTTTCGCTGCATTGCCTCCTGGAAAATTTATGAAAAGTATTCTAAATATCAGCAACGGTGACTGTGCTGTTGAGATTATGAAAAAGGCAGGTATCCCCGGTATATTCCTGCCTTGGCGCGATGTGCTTCATGAAGGGCCAGTACCAGATAATTTACCGCTGCCGGAGCTGTCAAGAGTACGGGCACAGTTCATTACTGATCGCGGCTGGGGAACGGCTGATGAAATTAGCGAAAGTTTTATACAAAGAGATAATGAACTTAGCGCCTTCAGAGAATACAACAAAGTCATTTTATGGTTTGAACATGATCTTTATGATCAGCAGCAGCTGATACAGATACTGGACTGGTTTCAGCAAAATATCAGTGAAGAAATTGAGCTTTCAATAATCTGTACTGAACAGTATTTAGGCTGCCTTTCCCCTGAAAAATGGTACGGGCTGTTAAATACGGATACTTTAGTGCTGCCGTTTCTGCAGGGGGCTGTTATCAGGATGCTGCAGGAGTATCCAAGCTGTTCAAGCGGATTATCTAGAACTGCTGAACAAGCTCTAAAAGTACTCTCGGATGGTAAAAAGCACCCGGAAACTCTATTTTCCTGCACTCAAAAGCTGGAAGAACGAATATTTTTAGGCGATGCCGGCTTCTGGGAAGTTCTCCATGAATTATTAGAATCTAGTCCGCCTTTAATAACTCTTTCTCAAGGAAAAGAACTAACACTGCCTGCCGGCAAAGAGCTGGAGTTGAGCATCACTTCTGCTGGTTTGAAAGTATTAGCAGGTAAAATGAACTGGCTTGATATTTCACCTCTGGAGCGCTGGTCTGGTGGTGTTCATCTAAAACCCGGTAATCTCTGGTGCTGGGATCCAGGGGCTAACTCAATAGTAAAAAGAGCTTAATAAAAGCAGTAGAGAGGACAAGTTTTCACTTTGTTTGAGTTTTGTTTAGCGCTGCTATATTTGCCTCTTATCGTATTTATTATATGGAGAACACATGCCGTTTACCCCGTTTCATATGGGCCCGGGAATAGTTGTTAAATCACTGCTTCAGGGCAGTTTCAGTTTAATGGTATTCGGCTGGGCGCAGATAGTGATGGATATTCAACCTTTGCTGGTAATGCTTACCGGGGAGGGGCACCTGCATGGTTTTTCGCATACATATATCGGTGCGCTGCTGCTTGCTGTTTTTTCTGCCCTGACTGGAAAGTATTTATCTGAAATCGGCTTATTTATCCTTGCCGTCAACAAAAAGCAGCGGTTAGAAATTCTATGGCGGGTGTCTTTTCTCTCCGCGTTTATCGGTACATTCAGTCATGTGTTACTTGACAGCATTATGCATTCGGATGTTGAGCCGTTTTATCCATTTAGTGCAGATAACCAGTTCCTGGGGTTAATCTCAGTTCAAGCTTTACACAAAGTATGCTTGTACAGCGCCCTTGTCGGCGGCATTCTGTATTTTACCATTAACTGGGCCCTTAAATTTTACCAGGAAAAAAATCGGACAGGGAAAAACAGTTCTTGAACGGATTGGTTTTTAATGCCTGATGAGGCTAAGCAGGTGAGGTTGAATTGACTGGAAGATACGATTGGAATCCAATGCCCCATAAGGTAGACATTAGCTGCCCGTCCTGCGGCGGGCATGCTGTATTCGAATTTGCCGAAGTAGTAAAAATCACTCTAAAAAAGGATGTGCAGTTTTTCGAACAAAGTGAGCTGTTTGACTATTACATGTTTAAAGATTCATGCGGTCATAAACGGCACGGCGCTGTCTATTATGCAAATCTACATGGAGGTTCAACATCCGCTATAAGTGATCTGCCTGAAGGCTATCAATCTGAAAATTGGAAACACTCTAAGTACCTGATCAGAAGTCACGGCACAGATCTAGGCGCATTCTGCTGCGCTCACTGTCAGGCGAGAGAACGCTATATTTTACAATGGCCTGATGATGCTTATTATTCTATTAATTACAAAGGTGAAACGCTCTGGGCGTTCAACCGTGAATCAAGTATCGATTTACGAGACTACATTGCATCGAAACTGCGGAAAACGGAAAATTATAAATGGGCCAATTTTCTGCTGCACGTACCAGCAGTATTTAAAAAACAAAATGCGCGTGACAAGGTAGTAAAACAAATCAACAGGCTGCTGACTCGATAAAAATATAACAGGGCCAATTACGCTATTGCCAGCTGACTGCCGTGAACTGCAGATCCGCTAATAAATATCCCCGCCTGCGTTTGTTTTATCTGTTTAATAATTTGTTTGCTAAGAAGTTGCATCCCTGTCCATAATCTAGTTAACTACGCTTTTTTTAGTGTGAACACAGGCAGTTATAATGAAAGAGTTTTTACAGCATAAAGCCTATCAAATGGTATTTTTTAATGCTTTAGCTACCAGCGACAGCCTGACTAAGGCGGCAGAGATGCTTAAAGTTTCCGTCTCCCATGTGAGTAAGCAGCTTAACAGCCTGGAAGAAGATCTGGGGGTTCAGCTGATCAACCGCAGTACCCGTAACCGCAGTCTGACAGAAGAGGGCAGACGTTATGCGGAATACTGCGCGCAGATCGTCTCCCTTATTCAGGAGGCTGATACGCTGGTGACAGATACCCGGGATGAAATTTCCGGTCATATTCGCCTGGCCTTGTCGCGTTCTTTCGCCACACTGCATATTATTCCTGCCTTAGATAAACTGCAGAAAAAATACCCGCTGCTGACCATAGATGTCAGCCTGTTTGATCATAAAGTTGATATGCTGGCGGAGGAGATTGACCTGTGGTTCACTACCTATGAAGATATCAGCGAAGGTTATGTGGCTCAGCGTATAGCCGATACCCGCTTCCTGCTGCTCGCTTCCCCTGAATACCTGCAGCTTAACGGCACTCCGCAGCATCCGGATGAACTGACCCGGCACAATTGTGTGACTTATCACAGCAAGAGCCGCAGCTGCAATCACTGGTCCTTTGCTCGAGGAGATGAAGAGTTCAGCATCAGTGTATCGGGCAACTACCGTGTCAACCTGGCCGAAGGGGTGAGAGATGCGCTGGTGGCCGGTAAAGGCATAGGTTATCTGGCAAGTTATCTGCTTACCGACGAACTGGAGACGGGTAAGCTGGTGCAGCTTTTACCAGACTGGCGTGCCAATCAAAAAATGCCGGCTTATGCAGTCTATCCGCGCAATAAGCATCTGCCGGCTAGAGTCAGAACGGTTATTCACTTCCTGAAAGACAGCATTGGAAATCCGCCATACTGGGACAAAGCATTAGCCAAGTGGGCGCGGTTTTAACTGCGCGCTGCTTTCTAAGCTGCAGTGTAAATTCATAACGTTTTCTCTATGGAAAAGCTGTTTCAACTAAAAGACTATGGGACAGCTGACTTAAATTATCTATTATAACTTCACATCGCAGGCGGGCCAGACGGACAAAAGATTCTTTCCTCTGAAAAATGCAAGCCTACTGTTATTTTAATAATTTCGGCGTTTATCTGTATTTGGCTGACACCAGAGCAGACTAAACGCCTCTTTGGAGATATGATTCATGAGTGATTTAAAAGCATCTGCACTAAAAGCAATTAGCCTGATTGACCTGACTACGCTTAACGAAAACGATACAGATCAAAATGTAATCGCATTGTGCCATGATGCTAAAACAGCTGTTGGTAATACTGCTGCAATCTGTATCTACCCGCGTTTCATTCCTATTGCACGTAAGACTCTAAAAGAGCAGGGCACACCGGAAATCAAAATTGCGACAGTAACTAACTTCCCGCACGGCAACAGTGACATTGAAATTGCGGTAGCTGAAACAAAAGCTGCTGTTGCTTACGGCGCTGACGAAGTGGATGTTGTTTTCCCTTACCGCACACTTATTGCTGGTGATGAGCAGCTGGGTTTTGAACTGGTTAAACAGTGTAAAGAAGCCTGTGGTGAAGTATTACTTAAAGTGATCATCGAGACCGGCGAGCTGAAAGAAGAGCGCTTAATTAAACGTGCCAGCGAAATCTGTATTGAAGCCGGCGCAGATTTCATCAAAACTTCTACGGGTAAAGTACCAGTTAATGCAACACCAGAAGCTGCTGCAATCATGCTTAATGTAATAAAAGATATGGGTGTTGCCCAGCGCGTAGGTTTCAAACCAGCGGGCGGCGTACGCAGCGCAGAAGATGCTAAAGCATTCCTTGATATGGCTGCCGAAATTCTGGGTCAAGACTGGATTGATGCCGATCATTACCGTTTTGGTGCTTCAAGCCTGTTAACCAGCTTACTTAATACTTTAGAAGTGAGCGAGAAGGTTGCAGATCCAGCTGCATACTAATTAGCTGTAAAGGGGGCCTAAGGCCCTCGTTTTACGGCCGAGGGAAACGGGACCAGAAATGCCGCCTGTTTCCCTTAAACTTCCTATAAATTCAACCTGATACACCAATTCGTAAAATTCATCTCTTAGTCTTCCAAGAGGTTCAAACTGCTGTTCCAGTTTATGCTCTCTGGTTGTTTGAAAAGATTCGTCTTTCCAATTTTTAATCTGCTAATTACCCTGCGAAAAGTAGACACATTGTTTAATTAGGCTTATACCAAAGAAGAGGCTAAAAACAGTTACGGCGGGGGAGTAGTGTAAAAATGAATACGGTTTTTAAAGTTGTTGCTTTTATCTTTTTATTCCTGGTAGTCATTATCATTATTCCGGCTTTTATTCCCGATGAAGAATATACGGAGGGTGTAAAAAACTGGCTGCATCAAGCTAATAACCCGCCTGTCATTCCTGAGCAGTTAAACCGTTTTAATGCTGTTGTCGGGTTTAATGTGGAAGAGGGGAAAGATATGTTAGTGCAGGGCGCATCACTCGTCCATGAAGAAAACACACGTTTGCAGGGACCCCGCAGCTCTGATTATCAGCTGCCCGAACAAAATGACTACTGGACAAATCCTCCTCTCAAGATATCCACACAATTATCGGAAATGTCTTTTTCGGAATTATTTGAGCAGAGCCCGACGCTATGGTTATCAAAAAATGAATCCCGCTATAAGGGGCTGCTCAGCGCTAATCATATTTTACTGGAACGCTTCAGGAAATTAATCACCATTGAACAGTACAGTTACAGTTTGAAGCCCGATATTAACGGGCCGTTTATCCGCTATAGAGCATTAATTGCGGTAAAAAAACTTAATAACCTTTCCATTATTTATGAATATAGTTATGCAGATAA
This sequence comes from Psychromonas aquimarina ATCC BAA-1526, assembly GCF_000428725.1. Classification (GTDB taxonomy): domain Bacteria; phylum Pseudomonadota; class Gammaproteobacteria; order Enterobacterales; family Psychromonadaceae; genus Psychromonas; species Psychromonas aquimarina. The sequence continues at coordinate 47,119 of NZ_AUAM01000027.1, read as the reverse complement.
AAGCACGGCACTTAAGCGCCTGCACAGAAATATTACATTTTCTCGATTGATGATGGCGCAGTCGGCAAGCCTGCTTGATAAAATGATTGCTGTGGTATTTCTGGATACGGATCTGAAAACGTACTCTGCCCTGCTGGACTTAAAAACAGATAATGCGCCGTTTAACTCCATTGCTAATTTAAGTGATGCAGAAAGGACGCTGCAAAATGCCTATATAGGTGAGTTTTCAGCATTGTCGACTTCGTTAGATATTGAAAATTTATATTCTTCAGGCGAGCCTGGGATTCTTGAGCAGCTGCTTTATAAATTTTATTTAAAACGTAACAGGCTGGAGAATATGTCCTACGAGAATGTATGGCAGTACAATCTAAAACAAGAGGGGATGAGTTTTGCTGAGCGTAAACAGATGAATAAAAAACGCAGCGAAGCACAAAGATCGTGGTGGGAATATTTTCAGGATCCCCTTGGCTCTATCCTTGTGGATATTGCTATGCCGTTGAACTCTAAACCTTTATCTAGAAGCGACCATATCGATGCAAAAATCTCTCTGGTAAATATTAAAAATGATATTTACTCAAAGGCGCTTAGTACTGCAGAGATTGAAAGTTACATTGAGGATCTTAAAGTGGATATTAATCCGGCTTATACAGGAGCAAGTCTTAGCTGGGATGCAGAAAATAGAGTGCTGTCTTTTTCTATTCCTGGTTATAGTGATGATGAGACTCCAAGCGTAACGCTCAATTAGAACACGAGATCTGCAAAATGAGCAGTGAGACTCAGCTGCATCAGTCATAGAGGTATATACCCAAGCCGCTTGAATCTGCATCTTCAAGTGATTTGGGTATACATTCCTACGCAGGGAAACGCGTTAAGTACAAAAGGAGGAAGGTGATGAAAAATAAACATTATTTCCTGATTTTATGTTGTTTTTTATTGCCGTCTGTCATTTCATCTGGCGCATCTATGAAAGTTACTTTTATTAACCCCGGCGTTTCTGTCGAAAATAATCAGACAGGCAGTTTTTGGTATAATGTCAGTGCTTTTATGAAGGCGGCCGCAAATGATCTGGATATTGATCTTGAAGTGCTCTATGCGGAAAGAAATCATCTTAATCTTGACAGGCTGATGGAAAAAGTTAAGAGCAGAGAGCAAAAGCCTGACTACTTAATCATAGTTAATGAGAAAAATCGCGGTACAGCTCAATTAGAAATCGCAATGGCGGCAGGTATCAAAACATTTATGATGTTGAACGCTCTCACAAAGAGCGAAGAGATTGAAAAAATGGGAGTTCCCAGAGGGAAGCATGCAAACTGGATTGGCTCACTTGTGCCTGATAATTATTATGCTGGTTATCAAGTAGCTAAAACACTTATTGACAAAGCTCTGCAGTCAGACAAAACAGCCAGTGATGGAAAACTGCATATTCTTGGTTATGCCGGTGATTTTGTAACACCGGCTGCAGTACTACGCAATAAAGGATTAAAAGCAGCAGTCTCTGAATACCCTAATGTAGAATTAAAACAACTTCTTGTTGCGCACTGGTCAAAAGAAAAAGCCTACCACAAAACAATCGCGATTTTTGCCCGATACCCTGAATTGAGTGTTATCTGGGCTGCCAATGATCCTATTGCTTTAGGTTCGTTGAATGCATTAGTGAAATTAGGAAAATCGCCTGGAAAAGAGGTATTTGTCGGAGGGGTGAATTGGGACCCTGAAGCATTGCAGGCGATCAAGGAGAATAAACTCAGCATAAGTATGGGGGGGCACTTTATGACCGGCGGCTGGGTCCTGGTACTGCTTTATGATTATCATAACGGCAAGGATTTTGTTGAAGAGGGCGCTGTCCTCGACATGAAGATTTTTGATCCGCTCGATTCTAAAAATATTGATCAATATCTGCAGAAGTTTGCTTCGCAGCAGTGGGATAAAATTGATTTCAGAAAATTCAGCAAGGTACTTAATCCGAATATAATAAAGTACAACTTTTCGGCATCTGCCTTGCTGGAACAAGCACAATGAGTAATGGACTCTGTTTTTAATTCACTGCCGTGCAGAGCGCTGTCTATTGAAGACTTGTGAGCAAGAAACAGCGCAGAGAGTGGGAATAACGAGGTAACTACTCTTTAGTTTTTACAGCCTTAATAAGTAACTTACCGATATCGGTATGGTGGGACAGGCTTGAAAAAGCCGATGTGATATTTTCTGATCCATAAGCGATGACCGCTACCGGTGTATCGGTATGGGTGCCGGTTGACCAGACAATATTCTGCTGTTCACTGAGTGCCCGGCCGATTAAATCTTTGCGGATTTCTTCGCCGTAAACGTAAAAGGCTTTAAAATCATTAACTTTAGGAAAAGTTTTGGCTTTAAGGTAAGAATGTTCAGGATCATGATAGTGGTTTTCTTCATTAGCTAAAATATCTGCAGCTTGTGTCCTGCTAATTTTAAACTCGCTATTAGCATTAACCAGTGCCTGTAATGACTGCGGGGATTTATCTGTTTCAGCAAATGCCGCCATAATATCGGCAAAGCTTTTCTTCTGTGCATAGAGCTTATCTAGAACATCAATAGAGCCGAAGTTAAAATTTGGTTTGTAGTCTTGATTTTTAAAAGCGGTGCCGCTGCGTTTTTCAGCCTTCGGCGTATTTGCACGTGAATAACTAAAACCAAAACCGCCGGTTTCATGGTCGGCTGTGACCACTAATAAAGTGTCGTTACGCTCTTTTATCCAGTCATAAACATACTGCACTGTTTCATCAAATTTAAGCATTTCATGGAGCATGGTACCCGCATCATTATCATGTCCGGCCCAGTCAATTTGACCGCCTTCAACCATTAAAAAGAAACCCTTGGGATTTTCTGCCAGTACATCAAGTGCTTTAGCCGTCATCTCTTTTAAGCTCGGCATAGTACGCGAAGCTGAATGTTTAGTACTGCTGTAAGTTATACCGTCCTGCATGCCGGAATAGGCAAATAAACCGAGTAGTTTTGTGCTTTCGGATGCGGCTAATGTCTGACGGGTATGAACAACTGAATAACCTGCGCTCTGTGCTTCTGTCAGCAGATTTTTTTCATCTTTACGTTTTGATTTGATTTTTATCCTGCCGCCGGTCTGCTCAAGCAGCTGCTGGTAGAGTTCCCCCTTAGCATTGACTGATTTGGGGATCCAGTAACGCAGTCCGCCGGATAACATAACATCAACACGGTTGGCCAGCATATCTTCGGCAATTTTACCTTCGAGTGAACGATGCGGCTGGTGCGAGGCAAAAGCAGCCGGCGTTGCATGTGTCAGACGTGTATCGGAAACCAGGCCGGTAGATTTACCCTGTTTTTTGGCTGTCTCTAAAACGCTTTCCACGTGATTACCGTCAATATCAATGCCGACTGCCTCTGACGGTGCATCTACGCCAGAAGCTAAGTGTGAAGCAGAGCAGGCAGAGTCCACGACTAGTGCATCAGCAGGGCTGTGCAGCGACATGCCTAATACGCCGTTATCAATCAGTGTTTTAATTGCGGTATCCCGGCCGTTATAGATTGAGTGTGGTGCTTTACGTGCATACTCTTCCAGCAGACCGATCTGCCCCGGCCCCATGCCGTCACCGATCATTAAGATTACATTTTTAACTGGGGATTGAGCAAAGGCAAGGGAACTGGCCAGGCATAAAATGATCGCAACCGCCGTTTTGGGGACTGCTTTAATATTTCTCATAAATATTCCTTATTGATTAATAGTGTTCACAATCATGATGTTAATGCAGGAATATGACTGATTTATGACAAAATTTGTATGTTGCCCATTCTTGGTGAGTGATTTAAATTTCGTGTTTATTATAGCTTTATACCGAACTGGTGCAGTCTAATCAGGCAGAGATAATTATTTCTATCAAAACAGATGTGAAGCTGCTTATGTGTAGACGGTAATGTTAGGTAATTAATTTAAGTAATTGAACAATTTGTGATGAGAGGTGTATTTCACACCCGCTTAACTTGTAATAATTGCTGTTAATCAGTCCGTTAATTGAAGATATCTTCTACTTTAAGCGGATAAGTTATTTAAGCTGTAATTATTCATTATTCTTTCTGCGTACAGAAAACAGGAGTTTATTATGGATTATGTTTCTATTAGCATACTTAGTATTACTGGTGTTATTTTTGCTTATATGATGTACTTTTTTATTGATGTGATTATTAAATCGCATCATGAATAATAAAGATGATCTTAGTAAGGTAACAAACACCCAGTTTATGTTTTATAAACTGGGTGTTTTTCTATACGCGGTTTAAGATTCAATATGCGCAGCTGTTTTCTTGTGGTTAAGTTTGATTTTGACTGCAGAGCACAGCTGCGTCCATATGGCAGAAAAGGAACAATAGTTGGTGTTATTTAACAGCTGTAGTACAAATACCTCTATCGGTGCAGTTTTAATGCTTGATCATATTCATTTATTGGCCAATTCTTAATTTTATGAAGTATCAATTAAGGGCCGGCACAATGTTGTTACGAACAGCTGTTTTGTATTTATGTTGTGTGTTTTTTCATGTCGAAGCCGTGCAGCTGACTATCGCCTATGAAAATAAAGCGCAGCCTCCTTATTATATGGGAAATAACGATTCTGTTCCTAAGCTTGAACCCGGCATCACCGTGGAAATGATACAGATGCTTGAGCAATTAATTCCCGGATTAGAAATTAAACTGCTTCGCCGCCCTTGGCCCCGCTGTTTAAAGGAGCTTGGTGCGAACTCCGTAGACGGTATTTTTAATGCGAGTTATAAAGCTGAACGTTTACAAGCGGGCTGGTATCCTACCAGCGACGGCACTCATAGCGGCCCGTTAGATACATCTCGTCGAACAATTACCATTGCTTACTCACTGTATACTTTAAAAGATTCGTCACTAAGCTGGGACGGGCAGAATTTTACAAATTTAAAAAATTCGAAGATTGCAGCCCCTTTAGGTTATTCAATTGTCGGGGATTTAGAGAATAAAGGGATCGCTGTAAAAAAATCATTGAGCACTAGAATGACTTTTGAAATGCTGGTGCGCAGACGGGTCGCAGGGATAGTTGTACAGGAGGTGACGGGGGATGCGATATTACAAGCATACCCTGAGGACTATCAGCAGGTAGTAAAGGTAACTCCTGTTGTCGCGGTTAAACCCTATTATTTAATGTTATCGCATGGCTTTGTGCATAAGCATCCGCAGCTGGCACAGCAGATATGGGATACTCTGCGTGTAATAAGAGAAACTCAGTTTTATGAGATTGCCTTAAAATATCTGCCCCGGTAATCAGGATTGTTTTAATATTGTAACGGAGCTTTCACTAGTTCCCACACAGAGTATGGGAACGGGTATAGTTTTACTGCTGATTATTTTTCTGCAGAGTAGGGGTCTTCAGCTAGAATATAGGCTCTTAGATCTGCTTTTTGTTCCTGTTTGTCCAGCCATTGACGAAACTCTTTAATTTTTGTGTAGTTTTCTGCTCCGAATTTTTCCAGATAAATATCGGCAAAATTATCCTTGGCACTCTGCTCTCTGATTTTATTCTGCCAGTGCTGAGAAATAACCGAGTTCAGGGAGCCTGCCAGCCCCTCTTTTTTCAGCAGCTCCCATTCTCCTGCATCAAGCCATAGACCGCCGGCATTGGCACTGTAGTCAATGCGGTGTTCAGTAGCGGATGAAATTTTGAATTTGCGCATTATTGTTCCCGTCGACGGGCATAATAACGCTTTTTTACTGTCAGTGCCGTCCTCTTGAAAAGAGCATTGTTCAGAAAACTGATATTCAGGATTTCTTTCTTTCCAGGAAACGTAATCTTCAATTAAAATCCAGTTGCCCTTACATGATGTGCAGGTATGAGCACGAAACTGACCTTCGATAAAACTTGGCTCTAGGGAGCCGACATTACAACTTGTACAATCCATTATATTTTCTCACTTTACAGCTGGCTTCTTAAATTTGCCGTCAAGCTTACATCACTGAATTGTTCTTGCAAGGTAAAGAAATAAAAACTGCAGATCTGCAAAGATTAATCATTTATCTGTACAAGTTGATGATTTTAAAAGACTCTATGGTTAGCGGCTGTTGATTAATTGAATATATCTTCTATTTCCGACAGCATCCAGTTCATTACCGGCCCAAATCCCTGATCTAAACGTTTTACCACTCCCATTTCTACCAGTAATGAATCAGTAATATTTTTAGTCGACAGCTTGGTTAACTGCTCGCTGTACCACTGCTCATTGGCTATGTGCTCGGGTACCAGTGCCCAGCCGAGACCGCGGATCACCAGGGCAGTTATGTAGTAGTAACTGTCGATATGCCAGTGGTTAGAAGAGATCGCTTTTGCCTGTGTGACGCCGGTGCGGTCGCAGATCACTAGTTGACGATAGTGGTTGAGCTGTTCAGGTGTCGGTTCATTAACTGCTGCTAAAGCATGGGCGGGTGAGACGATCAGTGAATGGCTGAACTGACCAATCGGCATAAACTCTAGAGTATCAGGCAGGGTTTTTAAGTGAAATAAAATGCCTAAATCAGCCTTTTTCTGATCTACCCACAGTGGTATATCTTCCTGAGAGCCGTTGATAATGGTCATTTTTAACAGAGGAAAGTTTACAGCAGTCTGTTGAAAAAACTCTTCAAAGGCCGCGATCGGCACCGCCTCATCCATAGCGACAGTAAAAGAAATTTCCTCACCGCTTGATACAGTTAATGCACGTGACTGCAGACGCCGGCATTGTCCTAAAACTGCTTGTGCCTCAATAAACATATCTTCACCGGCCGCTGTTAACTGCGGCAGCTTTGCACTGCGGTCAAATAAAACAAAACCCAGATCTGCTTCTAAATTTGCAACCGCGGTGCTGACACGTGACTGGGCTTTACCCAGCTGTCGTGCTGCCGCTGAAAAAGAGCCTTGTTTTACTGAAGTTACAAACGCCTCTAACTGATCCAGTGTCCAGTTCATATTTTCTCCTAAGCTGCGTCACTTTGTTTATCTATCTGAATATCGGATGGATACTAACTTTTATCAATCTGGTTTTAAAGGATAATAGCATCACTCTAATTTATAGAAAGGGTTGAATGTGGAAATCATCGCAGCACAAAACAACAAAACACTCACTACATCCGATAAGGCAATTACGCGCTTATTCTGGCGCTATGCGGTCCCGTCGGTTGCCGCTATGCTGGTTAACGGCCTTTATCAGATTATTGACGGTATTTTTGTCGGTCATTATGTTGGTTATCAAGGCCTGGCTGCTATTAACATGGCCTGGCCGATTGTATTTGTAGTCAGCGGCTTAGGTTTGATGGTTGGAATGGGCGGCGGTACTTTAATTTCAATTAAACGCGGTCAGGGGGATAATAACAGCGGCTCTCAGGCGTTGACGGCGGCATTTATACTGATGTTTCTGCTTGGTATTATTTCTTATACTGTATTGTCACTTTTCGGCGCTAGTTTACTGCAGGTGCAGGGAGCCGTGGATATCACTTTCGAACTTGGATTACAGTATGTAACCGTTCTTGCCCAGTATTCGCTGATCACTATCGGCGCTTCCTCTTTACCTATGCTTATCCGCAATGACCAGAGTCCGAATATTGCCACGGGCTTACTGGTATCTGGTGCCGTCATTAATATCGTTTTAGATTACCTGTTTATCGGAGTGCTGGACTGGCAGCTGCAGGGAGCCGCTGCAGCCACAGTCGCTGCACAGCTGATTGTGTGCATCGGTGCTTTAATATATTTCTGTTCATCACGTTCTGCATTAAGAGTTAGACGCGGCGGGTTAAAATTCAACCCTAAGCTAATATGGCGGATCATTACTCTGGGCGCTTCATGTTTAGTTATGTATTTATATACCAGTTTTATTGTTGCTCTGCATAACCGTCTGTTTATGCACTATGGTACGCCCTTAACCGTTGGGGCTTTTGCTATTGTAGGATATTTAATGACCCTCTATTACCTGCTGGCGGAAGGTTTAGCCGAAGGTATGCAGCCCCCGGTTAGTTATTATCACGGTGCTGAGCAGTATCAAAATATAAAGAGAATAGTGCTGCTGGCCGTTAAGGTTGTGGTGGCATCCGGATTAGTCTGGCTGTTAGTGCTTAACCTTTTCCCTGATGTTTTAATCAGCTTGTTTAATAAAAGCAATGCAGCTTTAACAAACGAGACAATCACAGGGATCCGCCTGCATCTGTTTGCTATGTGCCTTGATGGTTTTATTGTTTTAGCGTCCGTATATTTTATGGCGGTCGGCAAAGGGGTAAAAGCGCTGACTATATCCGTTAGTAATATGCTGATTCAGCTGCCTTTTCTCTATTTCTTACCGCAATGGTTAGGTGTCAGCGGAGTGTGGCTGGCATTACCTTTATCAAATATTGCTCTGTTTATCATTGTTGCACCGCTTGTATGGCAGGATGTACATAAACGCAGGCGTCCGATGGAGGCCGCTGCCGGCTGTTCTTAACGCGGTTTCTAGACTCTGTGATTGATAACATTATATTGATTTGTTACTGCTAAATATTAAATATGCGACTGCTGCACAATGCTAATGATGTCTTGCATGGTAAATTAACAACTTGTTTACATTCCTGCGGGCACGCAGAAACAGTTCATAGTAGAATAAGCGCAGAGATTACAGATAGAAAATGGCTTCTAAAAGATTAAAGCAAACATTACCCGGTATTGTGCTGCTGATACACAGCCTGCCGATCGCGGCTTCGGCTGCACCGCAGACAGTAATAACCTGGACAAGTGAAATCTGGCCGAAAGTGAGTCAGGAGAATAAACGCGGGGCCTATTTTGATTTATTAAAAGCTGTTTACCCTGAGCCGCAGTTTGAACTGGTGCATAGATTTCTACCCTATAAGCGCGGAATTAATTTTGTTCGACAAGGGCGCATGGATCTGTTTTCCCTGTGCAGTCCGGTCAGCGGCTTTATAAAACCGAAATATGCCTGGGCGCAGGAGAGTATAGGAGTGCTTTTTGATCCGCAGGTTATCAATAACTGGCAGGGAGTTACATCGCTTGATAAGCACACCGTTACTGTGAATAAAGAGATAAGCATATTACCCTTTGTGCAGAGTATTAATGCAAAACTTATCAAGACCGACAGCCGCGCAAGATCACTTACGCTGCTGCAGAAAAACAGGGCGGACTTTTTTCTCGGTTTTAAGATTAATATTGAGTTTGAGCTAAACAAAAGCAGCAGGATCAAAATGCAGCAGTACAAGTTTCAGCCGCTGCAGGTTATCAGCTGTTATCCTGGTTTTTCATCTTCCGCGAAGGGCTTAAGATTAAGCCGCTTATGGGATGAGGGAATCGAAAGACTGCATAACTCCGGTGAACTTAAAAAAATATATCAGAAATGGCAGCTGGAGTATCCGGGGGGTGATGCGCAGTAAACTTTACTGCGCGGCTGTTAAAGCAGATTAAACCAGCTGCCCTTTGATACTGCTGTATAGAAACTCGGAGAAGTTATCGCCATGATGCTGGAGCATTTTAGGGAACATAGAAATCGGAGTTAAGCCCGGAAATGTATTAATTTCATTGAGCAGTATTTCATTGTCCGGCGTTAAGAAGAAATCGATACGCGACAGGTGGCTTAATTTCATGCCTTTAAATACTTTTACCGCATAGGCCTGGATCTGCTGACAGATCTCTAAGCTGATTTCGGCTTCAATTTTTGTTTCAGCCTGACTGTTTGATGCGTATTTTTCATCGAAGGTATAAAAGGTATTATCCGCGCAGATGATTTCTCCGGGTTTAGTCGCGATAATCTCACCGTTTAACTCATATACAGCAACTTCGAGTTCACGGGCATTAATGGTTTTTTCTACCACGACATAAGGCGAGTAAGTAAAAGCTTCCTGCAGTGAACTGCTCAGCTGCTCCAGAGAGTCAACACGATAGCAGCCCACTGAAGAACCCTGCGAGGCCGCTTTAATAAATACCGAACCCCACTCCTTTAATGCCGACTCTGCCTGTGCAAGCGCCTGCTCATTATAATCATTAAGAAAAAGGTAAGGTGTGTTGGGAATATCCAGTGCGCTGAACCACATCTTGGCGGTAACTTTGTTGAAACAGTTACGGCTTGCTTCGGAATTACAACCGAAATAGGGCAGATTAATCAGCTCTAAATAGGATTGAATATCTCCAGTCTCACCTGGATAACCATGAATACAGGGAATAACGTAATCAACAGGCCACGGCTCTTTATCTGCAAAACGGATCTGTCTGCTGTTAGTGAGTTCGCATTCATCTCCCTCCTGGGTGCGGTATTGTCCATTACTGTCCAGTTCAACGCGTAATACATTAATATCAGCAAGCTTAGCAAGAGACGTTTCAAAAAAATTTGCTGACAGCAGTGATATAGCATGTTCATCACCGCCGCCGCCGCATAATAAAAGTAGATTTATCTGGCTCATTGTTACCTGATCTCCGACATATATAAATAATTTTCCGTTACTATGGCGCAATCGATATTTATTGCAATCTGTTTTGATTTCAAAGGTGAATTTACATCTGTTTAGCCCTGTATAAGACTATTTTTTGTACCGTTAAGTTAGATAATCTACAGGCAGAGACAAGGCTGCGGCTGTTTTTCAGCATAAATAGTGCATTGAACTTTGTAACAGCCCCGCAGTTGAGTACAATCAGGTCTCAATAATTCGATAAAGGTACAAAAATGCCAACAGATCATGAATCAAGTGATATACGTTTAACTCAGTACAGCCACGGTGCTGGATGCGGCTGTAAAATTTCTCCAAAAGTATTAGATGCAATGCTGCAGTCTGCACTTCCTAAGTTTCAAGATCCGAATCTGCTGGTGGGTAATGAAAATAAGGATGATGCGGCCGTTTATGATCTGGGTAACGGTACCTCTGTTATCAGTACCACTGATTTTTTTATGCCTATCGTTGATGATGCCTTTGATTTCGGTCGTATAGCCGCAACTAATGCAATCAGCGATATTTATGCCATGGGCGGTAAACCTATTATGGCAATCGCGATTCTCGGCTGGCCGGTTAATAAGCTTGACGCTTCCATTGCCGCTAAAGTGATTGACGGCGGTCGCGCCGTCTGCAGTGAAGCGGGCATATCTCTGGCCGGCGGACACAGTATTGATGCGCCTGAGCCGATTTTTGGCCTGGCTGTCACCGGCATAGTACCGACCAGTAAAGTGAAGCAGAATAGTCAGGCTAAAGAGGGAGATTTACTGTTTTTATCTAAACCTCTGGGCATCGGCATTTTAACAACGGCAGAGAAAAAAGGCCTGTTAAAAGCGCAGCACAAAAACCTGGCGCGCGATACTATGTGCCTGCTGAATAAAGTCGGCGCTGAATTTGCCGGATTAGATGAGCAGGGGGACGGTGTCAGTGCCATGACCGATGTTACCGGCTTTGGTTTATTGGGCCACCTTTCGGAGATTTGTGAAGGCAGCGGTTTGTGTGCTTCAATCGACTTTTCCGCTGTACCGATCTTAGAAGCTGTGAGCGATTATGTGGAGCAGGGCTGCGTGCCCGGCGGTTCGCACCGCAACTTTGACAGTTACGGACATAAAGTGAGCCCGCTTAGTGATATGCAGAAAACTATATTATGTGATCCGCAGACATCGGGCGGCCTGCTTATTTCGGTGGCGCCGGATAAGGCGGCACAGCTGATGGAAACGGCTGAGCGGCATTCGGTAAGCCTGCATCAGATTGGTACTATGCATCCGGCCGCACCTCAGCAGCCGATTATTTCAGTGGTCTAACAATGAATCAGACAGATCAACAGTTATTTCGTTCGTTATTATTATCTGATACGCCGTTTATTGACCTGCGCGCTCCGGTTGAGTTTCTTCAGGGCGCTTTTCCCGGCAGTGTTAATTTACCGCTAATGACGGATCGTGAACGCCAGCTGGTGGGGACTTGTTATAAAAACAGCGGCCAGGAGGCGGCGATTGTGCTCGGTCATCAGCTGGTTGAGCATGATATACAAAATAGAATCAATGCCTGGGCTGAATTTAAACAGACCAACCCCGGCGCCTGGCTTTATTGTTTCAGAGGCGGCTTAAGATCGCGCTTATCTACTCAGTTTCTTAAAGACAAGGGTACTGATATTAATATTGTACCGGGCGGTTACAAAGCACTGCGTCGTTATCTTATTGAAGTAATTGAACAGGCCTGCGAGCAGCCGCTGATAATTGTCGGCGGTAATACCGGATGCGGTAAAACTCTGCTTATTCAAGAGCTGGATAACGGGCTGGATATTGAAGGCCGGGCTAATCACCGTGGTTCAAGTTTTGGTAAACAGGTGACCCCGCAGCCGAAACAGATAAGTTATGAGAATCAGCTTGCGGTTGATATTCTAAGAATATTTGAGCACAGCAGCTCACTGGTTATCGAAGATGAATCTCAGTCAATCGGTACAGTTCATGTACCGCTGCCGCTGTTCAGCAGTATGAAAACTTCACCTATGGTGGTGGTTGATGATCCCTTTGAGGTTCGTCTGGAGAGGCTGCGTTTTGAATACTGCACTTCTATGACTGAGAAGTTTATCCGTGCTCTAGGTGAAGAGGCGGGCTGGCAGGCCTATGATGAATACCTGCATCGCGGTATTTATGGTATCCGCAAGCGTTTAGGATTAGAGAAATTCAACACTCTTAATGTCGTTCTGGAAGAGGCATTAAAACAGCAGAAAACAACCGGCAGTACACAGGGACACCTTAACTGGATAACCCAGGTTCTTAATGATTATTACGATCCTATGTATCGCTTCCAGCTTGATAAAAAGGCCGAGAGAATACAGTTTAAGGGAACCTACCAGGAGGTTAAAGACTGGCTGACAGCTAAGCGCAGATAAAAAGCAAAAATCGGCGCGCCTTTAAATTCATGTGCGCCGATTTTAAATATATAAAGTTATTGTTTTGATTGAATGTAAGCGATTGACGGACCAACCATTCGGTGCATAGTATTATTCTTCTTTATGAAGTGATGATGCAGAGCCGCACCTGCATGCATCAAAACAACGAGTGAAAGAAATGCACAGCCGAATCTATGCACCATAAAGAAGAACTCATTAACAGCAGGGTTAGTGATTATATTATCGACTGGAAACAGCCAGAAGAAAGAATATTCATGTTTTACCATTAAGAATCCGCTGATTAATACAATGAACATCAGAAAATACAGTAGCGAGTGAACCAGCTTAGCGATTTTATGCTGAGTAGTATTGCTCAGCTCTGAACTCTCTATCGGTTGACGAAAAAATTTCCATATATAACGAAGAATAAAAAGTCCGCTGGCTGCTGTTGCCAGCGACATATTAACTATCGATAAAAAATGGAATACTGCAGGGTGGGAATCTATGACTAAATGCATAGCGTAACCTGCAAATGACGCATATATTATTACTATTGCCATAATCCAGTGAAGTGTTCGAGATAAAAGGTCGTAATGAGTATTCATGGTATTTTGCTTATCCTTTTTTGAACTCACAAATGCGCCTATCCAATAGGTGGTGTTGTTGTGATGTTTTTGTGCTGTCAAAGGCGATTTATACACTAGATATTTTGCTTTAGTCAATGTTGTTTTTGATGTTAACCCTTATTTTATAAGTGATTGATGATGTTTTTTTGAAAGTATGAAATAGCTGTAAGGAATTTTTTAACAGCAGAACTTATTGTATGTCAACATAAGGTCAATGCTGTTTTATTATCTGTATTTAAAACAGGTTTTGAGCCGCTAATACCAAACTGATTAAGTAAATGGCCAGTTTTAGGCGTAGGAAAAATCAATACTAGCAAGGCATTAATTGATGTAACTAGTGATTCTAATTACGAAATTAATAACGAAGATAGGATTGATTTTAACCAGCATAAAAGATCAGATACTTATTCTGATTGGTATAACTGTATTGTGGAGTTGGAAAATCTGTGCTGTTCAATAATAAAAGGCAGTCTGCTGTAACGGAAATAAGTTACAGCAGACTGCCTTTTCTGCTTAGGTTATAGCGCTATACCTTTTGTCCAGGTACAGCGCTGGTTTTACGTGGGGATCTTAATCTGCTGCAGTCGTCTTAGATGACGTACTGTTCTAGCCGCTCGATCCTTGTTCGGATAAGTTGTCTGCAGCGCATAACCTTGATTATCCAGGCCGATATCTTTCAACATATGCGCACTGGCATAAAAGGGCTGGAATTTGACTCTGCGGTAACCGCTGCGGATCCGTTGTGATTCAGTATAGATATCAATTTTGATCAGCAGTGTCGCTAGTTTCAGGTAGATTGATTGAGACATAAGATCTCTCCTCTTTTGGGTTTAAAGAGGGACGCAGATAAAAAGCAGTTTATTACAAAAAGAGTTGTTCACTTAATGAGCCGCTTTCTATCCGCGGCCCGAAGTTGTTTTAGGGTACGGATCTATTGCTTATCTAATGTCTTAACAGCGCACAGGGTGCAGGCCGTAAAGTCAGCAGTACAAGAATGCAACGTGTTAAAAAGATATAAATGAATCATGTTGCCTCCTTTGTTTAACAGCAATAAATCTAAAATAATGATGGATAACCTGTTGAATGAACTTCCAGTCAATGAGTTACGCTTTGAATCTTAACCGGTTATGTAGAATAATCAAGCATTTGTTTATGTATATTTTATAAACCCTTTTCTTTTGTTTTTGCGGGTGCATAATCAGTTTTGGATTTTGGTTATTTCAATTCAATTCTTATAACAATTTAATCTTAAATCCGCTTACCTGCCGGCCGATAGCGTGAGGAGGAGGAGTTTGTTATGGATGTTTCAACCTTAGCCTTAAACGTGCAGTCCCTTACCGACCTGACATTTCAGCTCGAGCCACAGGCGCTGACCTCTGCTGCAGAAACAGAAAGTATTGCTGACTATCCGTCGGAGATTACTTTACAGGCAGAGCTGCTGGTAATGAAGCTGCTGATAGAGCATATGACAGGTAAAAGTATCGAATTGTCTGAACACCGGTCTAAACCAGAGAGCCGTGTATCTGCAGTGCAGTCAAGCCGTTTGTCGACATTAACCGTACATGGTCAGGTTGAGTCTCTGGAGGGGCAGTCTGCTGCGCTTGATTTTGAAATAACGGCAGAGCTTAATGTGAATATGTCGCGCCGTGAACTGCAGATGAATGAAACCTCTGAACTGCAGCTGACCGATCCTCTGGTAATCAACCTCGGTCGTGAGTTTGCGGATCTGGACAATGCGAAATTTCACTTTGATCTTGATGCTGACGGAGATAAAGACTGGGTGCCTAAACTGGCCGCCGGCTCGGCATTTCTTGCATTAGATAAAAATGCTAACTCTAGAATTGATGACGGCTCGGAGTTGTTCGGCCCGCAAAGCGGTAACGGTTTTGTGGATCTGGCAAAGTTTGATGACAATGCGGATCAGGTCATTGACAGCAGGGACAGTGTATATGCGCAGCTGAAAGTCTGGCGCCCCGGCGGGGAGCTGCTGGCGGCTGCTGATGTTGGTATATCTTCTATTTCACTGCAGGCGGTGCAGGATGTTCGCGAGTACCGGAATGAGCAGGGACAGTTATTAGGGATGGCGCAGAAAAGTGCTGAATTTACCCGGGAAAACGGCAGCACTGGCCGTGTCCAGCATATTGATATGATGATCTGAGACCTTTGCTTATCAAGGCTGATTACTACTTTCTCTGTTGAGTTAGAAATGTATGTTTATCATCAGGCTGAAACGCTCTCGAACAATAAAGAGCGTCTATACTTTTATCTGTCAGTCCTTTGCTGAAACTCTTAAGCTCAGAGAAAATATTATGAGAAGAATAGTTTTTTTGCTACTGCTTATGCTGCTTGCCGTGACCGCAGATGCCAAAGCTTTTATCAAAGTTGCCAGCGGCGAATGGCCGCCGTTTTCAGGTAAAAATTTAAAACATGGCGGTTTTTGCGGCCATGTTACTACAGAGGCTTTTAAGCTGGCCGGCTATCAAACGCAGATCAAATATTACCCCTGGAAGCGTGCTTTAAGTGTAACTGCAAATGCCGATTCTGATGTTAGTCTGTGCTGGATAAAAAGTGCTGAAAGAGAAAAATCGTTCATTTTTTCTGCCCCTATGATGACTCAGAAGAAAGTGTTTTTTTATAAAAACGATTTAGTTTTCGACTGGTCTTCAATTGCTGATTTAAAAGGTTACAGCATAGGTATAGTGAACGGTTATTCCTACGGACAGGTGTTTGATCAGGCAATAAAAGATAAAACACTATATACAGAAACGGTGACCAGTGATCATCAGAATGTTAAAAAACTTATGCTGGATCGTGTTGATTTAATTATGGTGGAAATGGTGGTGGGATACACCATATTGAATGAGTCATTTGCCCCCTCTAAAGCGCAGATGATTACCAACCATCCGAACCCGATCTATGAATCAGATTATCATTTAATGATATCCAGGAAGCTGGCGCAGAGTGAGCGTCAGAGAATACAGGCTGACTTTAATAAAGGGCTGAAAATGCTCAAAGATTCCGGCAGATATCAGGAGATGTTCGACTCTATGCTGCTTGGCGGCTATGACAGCGAACAGTAGCTGGGTATCTGTGCAGTTAACTCTCTTTTTTATCAGCAAAGAGCATCTATACTGTTAGCAGTTACAATTATGATAAATCCCTTAAGCTCAGAGTAGATATTATGAGAAGAATTCTTTTTTTCGTACTGCTTATGCTGCTTGCAGCTTCCGCCCGTACAGAAACTATTATCAAAGTTGCCAGCGGTGAATGGCCGCCGTTATCGGGTCAAAATTTAAAACATGGCGGTTTTTGCGGACATGTTACTACAGAGGCTTTCAAGCTGGCCGGCTATCAAACGCAGTTTAAATATTACCCCTGGAATCGAGCCTTAAGCGTGACGGAAAATGCTGAAGCCGATGTCAGCCTGTGTTGGATAAAAAGTGTCGAAAGAGAGCAGTCCTTTCTTTTTTCAGAACCTATGATGACTCAGAAGAAAGTCTTTTTTTATAAAAATGATTTTGTCTTTGACTGGTCCTCTATTGAGGATTTAAGTAGATACAGCATAGGTATAGTAAACGGTTATTCCTATGGAGAGGTGTTTGATAAAGCGATAAAAGAAAAAGTACTGAACACAGAAACGGTGAACAGTGATCTGCAGAATTTCAAAAAACTGCTTCTTGACCGGGTCGATTTAGTGATTGTGGAAATGGTTGTTGGTTACACAATTTTAAATAAATCCTACCCCCGTTCCAAAGCACAAATGATCACTAACCATCCCAATGTAATCTATGAGTCAAATTACCATTTAATGATATCTAAGAAACTGCCGCTGCCAAAGCGTCAGCAGATTCAGGCTGATTTTAACCAGGGGCTGAAAATGCTTAAAGAATCTGGAAAGTATCAGCAGATGTTCGAATCAATGCTGCTTGGCGGCTACGACAGTGAGCAGTAATTGTTATTAAGATCCCTTATTTCCTGTTTAGAAATACTGGTTATAAAATAAAGCTGTTTAAATCGAATTACTCTATAGGATAGGCTTATTTATACCTGTTTCCGGCCGATATAGTTATATAGGAAGCTTATTAATATCAGTCCGTTTAGTGAGAATATCCATCCGGGAAATACTGCTTGCAAATTATTTTAATCAATACAGCTGCCCGGGTATTTATACGTACTGGTATAAAGGGGGGAGTTATGAAAAATGGATCTAAATATCAGCAGCTGCACAATAATACTCGAGTTGCTATCGCATTATTATCTTTTGTCGGGCTGCTTGTCGAAGGCCCTTTATCAGACTTTCTGGTCATGCTGGCAATTATTTTGTGGTTATGGCAGCCGGAACTGTCCAGATGGCTGCTGTATGTATCGAAGAAGTATAAACAGGCAGTCAGTCATCAAACTGTGCATTTCTAAGTCCTCTTAACTTGTATACCCGTTACCAATCAAAGTGCATTTATCGGTCACCCGCTCGGATACCAAGACAAGGCGTAGCATGATGACCTTTCGAGAGATTAACTGCGTTAATCCTCTATCGGTAGGATTAAAATAAAGACTTTAATCCTTAAATGGCTGGCCCTTATCGAATACTGTAACGCAGTATTGGTTTTCGAGCGTGTGACCCACGGGGCAAGCCGAGAGGCAAACATCTTCATTGTTGTGAAGTCTCGATTTAACCCGTTAGATCTTCACCTTCACGCCTAGAAGCTGCCCACCTCTCGACTTGCTGATTTTTGCATATTGAATGATAACGGGTATATATTTGCTTCTATACTGTAAACAGGCTTGTAAGAGGAACTACGGTTATGATAAAAGGCCTTTTTATCGATTTAAGCGGTGTGCTGTATACGGGAACTAAAGCGATACCCGGGGCTGCAGATGCGCTTGCCAAAGCGCGGCAAAGCGGCCTGCAGCTGCGCTTTGTTACCAATACTTCGCGGTTAACATGTAAGCAGATTTTAACAGATTTAAAAGCGCTGGGTTTTGTACTGCCGGATGCTGAACTGTTTACAGCGCCTGTTGCAGCTCATGCCTGGCTGCAGGAAAAAAAACTGCGTCCTTTCTGCCTGATCCATCAAAACATTCAAAGTGAATTTTCAGATCTTATTCAGAGTAATCCTAATGCAGTTATTATCGGTGATGCCGAGCAGGACTTTTGTTATGACAAATTAAACCGCGCTTTTCAGTTATGTCAGCAGGGGGCTCCTTTGCTGGGTATCGGCTGTAACCGTTATTTTAAATTAGATGAGCAGCTGTTAATGGATGCCGGTCCGTTTATTAAAGCGATTGAATATGCCGCATCAACCCGGGCGGTGATATTAGGAAAACCCAGCGCTGATTTTTTTCTACAGGTACTTGCTTCAACAGATCTGCAGGCGGATCAGGTCTTAATGATCGGTGATGATATCTACGGTGATGTTGAAGGGGCAGTGCAGGCCGGACTGCAGGGCTGTTTAGTTCATACGGGAAAATACCAGCCGGGTGATGAAAATAAAATCAGCCTGGAGCATATTCATGCGGCTTCAATTGTTGAGGCTGTGGATTATGCTTTGTTACAGTCAGAAGTTGTACCGTCTGATATTTGATCTGAAACTGCAGAATAACAGCTGTTTTTTTAAACGTATTAAAAGCAGGATGGGTAAAGTAGGTTATATTGATGTGGCCTGCAGAAACAGCGTTGATATTCTCTGAAGCCTTGGGAGCCGTTGACTCTTTGAACTGCAGAGAAAAGGACATTTTCCCTTGACGATTTTCACGGCTTAAAAATAATTGACAATTTACAGCGTGTTATTATGATGCCCGTCACACAATGTAACGTTGTATAATCTTGGCGATATGGGCCATAAGTCTCTACTCTGATACCGTAAATTTCAGAACTACAATGGAACAGGTTAATTACTTGTCTGTTTTGCCTGCCTAATTTTCCTAACCAAGTTTTATACTTCGAAATATTGTCTCTTAAACAAACTATATATGGGTTTTTAATGGACAAGTACTTCCTGCTCTCTGAGCGCGGCGCCACTGTAAAAAATGAAATGTATGCGGGGATGATAACCTTTTTAGCGATGAGTTATATCCTAGCCGTTAATCCGGCTATTCTCGGCAGTATTGACGGTATCGATAGAGGCTCAATCTTTACAGCTACTGCAGTATCGGCCGCACTGGCGACATTTATTATGGGGGCATTTGCCAAGTATCCGATAATGTTAGCGCCGGGTATGTCAATGAACGGTTTCTTTAAAGCAATACTGCTCGGCGGGGGTATATCTCTGCTCTGGCACGAAGCACTGTTTGCTATTTTTTTGTCGGGCTGTATCTATCTGATTCTGAGTTTAACACCGGCCAGAAAGCTGATTATTGAAGCGATTCCTGAAGATCTTAAACTGGGTATCTCTGTCGGCTTAGGGCTTTTTGTTTCCTTTCTCGGCTTGAAAAATGCCGGCATTATTGTCAGTGATCCGGTTATTTTAGTCAGCCTGGGTAATGTTTATGATCCTAAGGTATTTATTGCCTTAATCAGTGTCTTTATCGCTATCGGTTGTATGGTACGCGATATAAAATTAGCGACGGTTATCTCTTTTCTGGCGGCCATTTCTCTAAGTCTTTTAAGTGATCTGTTTATCGGCAGCAGCCTGATTACTCTGCCCGGACAGCTTGTTTCCATGCCGCCAAGTTTAGCGCCGACATTCGGCGCTGTTTTTGAGTTTTCGCATATGAGCATTCCTAAACTAAGTGATCTGATCTTTCTGGTTATTATCTTTTTTATCGTAGATTTCTTTGACGGACTAAGCACTATCGTCGGGGTTGGTAAAGATGCGGGAATTATTGATAAAGACGGTAAAGTGCCGAACGCAAAGTCCGCGCTTGTTGCTGATTCCGGCGGTACAATTATCGGTACGCTGTTAGGAACTACCTCAATTACCGCATATTCAGAATCTGCAGTGGCTTCATCATTAGGGGCAAAAACCGGTATCAGCGCATTAACTGCCGCTGCTTTTTTTATTCTATCTGCTTTTTTATTCCCGGTTTTTTCAATTTTTACCACCGCAATCGTATCACCTGCACTTGTTATTATCGGTATTTATATGATTAAAAACTTAGCGAACGTGCAGTGGCATAAGAAAGAATCTGCCGTACCGGTATTTTTTATTATGGTATTCAGCCTGCTTACCTTCTCACCGGCTAACGGTATGGCTATGGGTTTTATCAGTTACTGTTTTGTTATGTTAGTTCAGGGCAAAGGTAAAGAAGTTCATTCACTTATATACTGCCTGGCGGCCTTGTTTATTGTTTATTTAGCACTTGCTTAACTTGGGAAATTAAAATGAATCTATTACAACAAACTATCCAGAAAAAAGGTAAATCTGTTAATAATACGGCACTTGATGCGAGTGATTTTTTAACTAAACAAGTTGATATAGAGCTCCTGGACTGGTGTGCTGAACAGCTGGCCGCTTATTTCAAATCCCGTAATATCAGTCGAATTCTCACCATAGAAAGCGGCGGTATTGCTGTTTCTACATTAACCGCGCTAAAGCTGAATGTGCCTTTAGTTGTGATGAAGAAAAAGCGCAGCATTTTAGATACTGAGCCGCTGTTAACAACTTCTGTGCATAGCTTCACCAAGAACAGCACCTATGAGTTAAACTGCAGTGCGCAGCATATTAATGCCGGTGACCGGGTGTTATTTATCGATGACGTATTAGCACACGGCAATGCGGTACAGGGGACGCTTGATATTATTAAACTTGCCGGTGCCCAGCTTGCCGGTGTGGGGGTATTGTTTGAGAAGTCATTTCAGGCCGGGCGGGATATGCTCGATAAGCAGGATATTGAAACCTTGTCACTCGCTAAAATTACCTCCCTGGATAACGGCATTCATTTTTAATCATGCCTGATTAATTTACCCTGCGGGTTAATGCCGACATTAACTGCAGAGCAGCGGCTGCTTGTACCGCTTAACTGCCCGAAGTAAAAATATTGACAAGGATGTCTGTTTTCCACCGTTTTGCTTCTCTGTACAAACCCTAACTCCCTGATATAAAACCCGCCTGCCTCGCTTATTTATCAAATCAATATTAAATAATTAGAAGCGCGTCAAATTTGCCGTTATATTTAATTGATACGATTGCTGTGTACAAAGCAGTGGAGCTTTAGTTCCATCTGTAAAACGGAGAAATATTCAGCTTACAGGCTGAACAGTAATTTTAAAAAACTAAAAAAATGAAAAGAAGGATATGTTATGACAAAGACTATTTCCTGCCCTGATTGCGGCGAAAATGTTGAAACATCTGGGAAAGTGGAATGTTTATGTGAGAAAGACTGGTGCTCCGGGCACCGCTGCGGCGCTAAGTATATACCTCGAGACTACAGCTGCGAATGCGGCAGCACCGGCATGACGGCCATCGCCAGACAGTATATTGAACGCCATAGTAGAGACTAATCCTCCCGGACAGGTATCCTTCGTAATCAGCGTCGGATACCTGCTTAGAAGATAAATGTTTTATCTGCATTTTGATTTATTATTTTTGTACAGCCTTCAACAGAATTTCCTCATAACTATCTAATTTTAAAAGTATGTAATGTGTAATTATCCAAGAGACAGGCGCTTTGAAAAACATGCGGGAGCGTATTAATTAAAATACTATAGGAGAAGTTGTAAATGAAAAATAAGGTAGCAGTAATTTTAGCCGGCTGCGGGGTATATGACGGCTCAGAAATTAACGAAGTTGTATTAACACTTTTAGCGCTTGAAGAGCAGGGAGCTGCCTATCAGTGTTTCTCTGTCGATATTAATCTTTATCATGTTATTGATCACCTTAGCGGACAGGAGGTGGATCAAGTAAGAAATACATTATCAGAATCCGCACGTATCGTCAGAGGCAAGGTAAAAGCTTTAACTCAGCTGCAGCAGAGTGAATTTGGCGCTCTGATTGTGACGGGTGGTTTTGGGGTTGCCAAGAATTTATCTGATTTTGCCGTTGCAGGCAGCGAGTTTACTATCAATGAGCAGTTTGCTGATGCGATGAGTTCTTTTCGAGATGCGGGTAAACCTGCCGGATATATGTGTATCGCACCTGTACTTCTGCCTAAAATATACGATCATATTCAATGTACCATAGGCAATGATCCGGCAGCTGCCGAGGTGATTAATTCTCTTGGGGGAACTCATGTCAGCTGTGCTGTAAATGATATTATTGTTGATGAAAAGCACAAGGTAGTGACAACACCTGCTTATATGCTGGCTGACAGTATTTTGAGTGCTAAAGGCGGCATAGATAAACTGGTTGGCAAAGTGCTCTTGCTGATATAAGAGTAACTGCACACTTGTTAATTATTATTTAAACAGAAAATAAGCAGCCTCAGCTGGACAGATAGTATGATAAGTGCAGACAAGTATGAATTATACCCGGGTAAACCCCATCCTATTGGTGCGAGCATCGACCGTGACAAGGGCGGAGTTAATTTTTGTCTGTATTGTGATGAAAGTGTTTTCTTTGTTGAACTGCTGCTGTTTAAACAGCATGATGATCTGCAGCCGGATCAGGTTATCCGCTTAGATCCTCTAGTCCACCGCAGCTTTTATTTCTGGCATATCTTTATCAAAGGTCTGCCGGAAAGCAGCTATTATGCCTATCGTGTTGACGGTCCGTATCAGCCGCAAAGGGGGCATATTTTTGATAAGCATAAAGTATTAATTGACCCTTACGCTAAAGGTATCAGCCGCAGTTTATGGCGCCGCGAAGATGCCTGCCGACCCGGGAGTAATCTGCATACTTCCATGAGAAGCTGTATTGTGCCCTTAACAGATTATGACTGGCAGGGGGATCGGCCTGTTAATCATCCGCTTAACGAAAGCATTATTTATGAGATGCACGTTGGTGGATTTACCCGCTCGCCCAGCTCTAACGTCAAGCATCCGGGCACTTATTCCGGGCTGATAGAAAAAATTCCTTATCTACAGAAACTGGGTATTACGGCGGTTGAGCTGCTTCCGGTATTTGAATTTGACGACAGCCATGCACGTTATGTCAACGGCCGTAAGTTAGTAAATTACTGGGGCTACAGCACCGTCAGTTTTTTTGCGCCGCACTCCGGGTACTGTGTGAACCCGCATGCTGCTGGACCCGTTGATGAATTCAGAGATATGGTTAAAGCACTGCACAAAGCCGGTATCGGGGTGATCCTTGATGTTGTATTTAATCATACCGATGAGGGTAATCATCTCGGGCCGGTTTATTCATTTAAAGGTCTGGCTAATGACAGTTATTATTTTTTAGTTGAACAGAGTAAAAAATTCTATTTCGATTATTCCGGCTGCGGCAATACCTTCAAGTGCAATCATCCTATTTGTGAAAAGTTTATTATTGACTGTTTAGAGTACTGGGTTTCTGATATGCATGTTGACGGTTTTCGTTTTGACGAGGGCACGATTTTAGCGCGTGATGAAAACGGTACTCTGGTTGCTCACCCGCCGGTGGTGTGGGGTATTGAGCTGTCTGAGACGCTGGCTGACAGCAAAATAATTGCCGAAGCATGGGACGCCGGCGGCGGCTATCTAGTCGGCTCCTTTCCCGGTCACCGCTGGGCTGAATGGAACGGAGTTTACCGTGATGATGTGCGTGAATTTGTACGTGGAAAACCCGGTATGCTCGGCGTGCTGGCAGGACGAATATCCGGCAGTGCTGATATTTACCAGGATCAGAATGAACTGCCCAGCAACAGTATCAATTTTATAACCGTGCATGACGGTTTTACGCTTTATGATCTGGTTTCATATAACCATAAACATAATCACGCCAATGGTGAAGATAACCGTGACGGTGCTGATCATAACAGAAGCTAGAACTGCGGTATCGAAGGACCCACAAGGGATAAAAAAATCAAAACACTGAGACAGCGCCAGATTAAAAATTTTGCGGCAGTTCTGATGCTTTCCAAAGGTGTGCCGATGTTTGCCGCCGGTGATGAAGTGTGCCGGACACAGCAGGGCAACAACAATGCCTATTGTCAGGATAACGAAATATCCTGGTTTGACTGGGATTTAGTGAAACAACATAAAAGCATGCTGCAGTTCTGGCGGCGTCTGATCATTTTTCGCAAATCTCATCCGCGTTTGTTTCGCGATCGTTTTTTCGACGGAGAAGTTAACCGGCGCGGCCTGGCGGATATAACCTGGCACGGCTGCCGGCTCGGTAAACCGGGCTGGCATGATCCCCATGGATTAGCCCTGGCAATGACCTTAGGTGCGCGCCGCGAGGGGCAGGATATGCATATTATGTTTAATATGTACTGGTATATGCTTGAATTTGAACTGCCTAAAGTAAAAGGAAAAAAGTGGTATTATGCTGTTAATACCGCGTTAACCTCACCCGAGGATATTGCTGAAATCGGTAAAGAAAAGCGCCATAAAGGCAGTTTTTGTAAAGTTGATGCGCGCAGTGTAGTTGTTTTAATTTCCAAGTAAAAACTAATTTCAGCTTTGTGAGAGCAGACGGACTATGAAGTGTAAAAACGTGCACATAAGCTGATAAATTAAACTTTTCTTTTAAAAAAATACAGCAGAACAGTATTTAAAGGCTGCCGTGCTTTATACTCGAGTAACTAGTATCAGAGCATGGTTAAGCTTTTCTGAGTTATTTGCGCAGTGGTGCGCGTTGCGTTATAACAGAGTTATATCAGCGCACAGGGAAAATGAATGAAGGAAAAGTTACAAAACTGCTGGCAGATAATGGACTGCGGACGAGAAAAAGGCGGTGTTAATGCAGCACAGCTGGGTGAATGTATTGCCGCTAAACAGCAGCTTGTACACAGCTGCTGGGCGGCAGCCGGTACTTTCTGCAGTGGAGAAGTTCAAGGCACAATGGCGCAGAAAATAGGCTACTGTACCTGCTGCCGGGTACACAAGCTTTACAATCGTTCATTAGGAGAAAAGGGGCAGGAAGTAAGGCGCTCTTTTCCTGAAGAAGAGGTGCAGTATAACAATCTGCTGCTTATGCAGCCGGTTTAGTAATCTTGTGTGTGAATATAAAATGTTGTAAATGTATAATGCTGCCTGCGTCAGGCACAAACTCGCAATGTTTGATTATGAATGCTGAATTTTAATCATAAATAACCATTCTAAAACGTCTCACGGCGTTTTTTTGTGCCTAAAAAACATCTCTTATCACATAAAGTGTAAATTAAGTTTCGGGTGATTGTATAGGGTGTGATACCTGTGTATATTACTGCTTCTAATCACGTCGTAAGCAGATTACTCACTTAATTTAAGTAGTTTATAAATGCCCAAACAACATAAAAACGCAACCACTACACCGGAGATGCGTGCTTTTATCCATGAATCAGATCTGGCAACTGCGGTATTAGCACGCCTGTTGAAAGTATCTGAGTCAACGGTGCGCAAATGGCGCAGGCGTGCCAGTACTGATGACGCTTCGCATATTCCCAGGCAGTTAAATACCACTTTAAGCCCGGCGCAGCAGTATGTAGTTGTGCAGCTGCGCATACGTTTTAAACTCTCTTTAGATGAATTGTTAGCCGTGTGCAGACAGTTCATCAATGCGAATGTCTCGCGTGCCGGCCTGCAGCGCTGTCTTAAACGCCACGGTGTTTCCCGTTTAGCGGATATGGACTCTTTTGATGAAAGTGAGAACAGTGAAAACTATGTGCAGGTTGCTGTCGAAGAGAATTTATCCTGCGAAGTGCTTAATTCGGTTATCAGCCCGCAGGGTATGTCGGACTTTTTAAATCAGATGCGTCAGCAGCTGGCTCAGCAGGGGGGCAAGCAGGTACCGGAAAGCATGAACTGTGAGTTAAGCAGTCTGGATGTAGTACAGGTTTATTTAATCCCCCTGCCGGAATTTTCCCCTCAGAAGCAGGAACAGAAATCTAAACAGCAGCGTCTTTTAATGGCCCATGATCCGGACAGCTGCTGGATATATGTTGACCTGTACGACGATGATGAATATCAGGCCGCCCAGCGCTATATCAGATATGTTCTGAAAAAAGCGCCGTTTCATGTCCGCCGCCTGCTGGTCAGAAACTACAACGAATTTTTAAGCCGTTTTCGCTTGTTAGATAAAAAATCTAGCAGATTAAAAACATCTGAAAATGCACATAAGTCATAACTGGAGTAATCACATGACTAAGCAGAAAAAATCAAACAAGCAGACACCAAATAACTCAACAATAAGCGAGCATGCTTTGAACGAAGAAAAACAACTAAATTCACGCTTACAGGAATGCCCGATTGCCATTGTCGGTATGGCATCAGTATTTGCTGAAACTAAAAACCTCGAGCAGTTCTGGGACAACATTGTTGAGTCAGTCAACGGTATTAAAGATATTCCTGAAGACCGCTGGGCGATTGATGATTATTACTCCAGTGACAAAAAAGCCGCTGATAAAACCTACTGCAAACGTGGTGGTTTTCTTCCGGAGATTGACTTTGATCCGATGGAATTCGGCCTGCCGCCGAATATTTTAGAGCTGACCGATATTACTCAGTTAATGTCATTAGTGGTTGCCCGTGATGTATTAGCCGATGCCGGTATCAGTGATGAAAATGCCTACGACCGTGACAAGGTCGGGATTACCCTGGGAGTCGGCGGTGGTCAGAAACAGATTGCGCCTTTAACATCACGTCTGCAGGGCCCGGTATTAGAAAAAGTATTAAAAGCCTCCGGTGTCAGTGAAGCTGACTGTGCTGTAATTATCGATAAATTTAAAAAAGCCTATATCCCCTGGGAAGAAAACTCATTCCCGGGCATGTTAGGCAATGTCATTGCCGGGCGTATTGCTAACCGTTTTGATTTAGGCGGTACAAACTGTGTGGTTGATGCCGCCTGTGCCGGTTCATTAGCCGCAATTAAAATGGCTGTCTCTGATCTGCTGGAATACCGTTCGGAAATGATGCTTTCCGGCGGCGTGTGCTGTGATAATTCACCGTTTATGTATATGTCATTTGCTAAAACGCCTGCATTTACCGATGGGGAAAATATTCGTCCTTTTGATGATCACTCTAACGGTATGATGATCGGTGAAGGTGTAGGTATGATTGCTATGAAGCGTCTCGAAGATGCTGAACGTGACGGTGACCGGATTTATGCTGTAATTAAAGGGATCGGCAGTTCATCAGACGGGCGCTTTAAATCAATTTATGCGCCGCGTCCAGAGGGGCAGGTGAAAGCACTGAAACGCGCCTATGCCGATGCTGGATTTGATCCGTCTACCTGCGGGCTGATTGAAGCGCATGGTACGGGCACTAAAGCCGGTGATGCAGCTGAATTCAGCGGTCTAAATATGATGTTCAGTGAAAACAACGATCAGAAGCAGCATATTGCGCTGGGCTCGGTTAAATCACAAGTCGGCCATACTAAAGCGGCCGCCGGTACTGCGGGGGTAATTAAAGCCGCTCTGGCACTGCATCATAAAGTCTTACCGGCAACCATTAATGTTGACAAACCCAATGTTAATTTAGATATTGAAAATACGCCTTTATATATTAATAACGAAACGCGCCCGTGGATGCCGCGTGCCGACGGTATTAAACGTCGTGCCGGTATCAGCTCTTTTGGTTTCGGCGGCACAAACTTCCACTTTGTTTTAGAAGAGTATAAAGCTGCGCATTCTGGTGCCTACCGTTTAAATGAAGTGGCACAGACAATTATTATCAGCGCCGCTGACAAAGTGGCACTGCTGCAGAGTTTAAACAGCTGGCGTGAAAAACTAGCCGTTGATGTCGATCTGCAGCCTTTTGCTTTTAATGCATTAGTCACTGAAAATCCGTTAAAAACGCCGGATCAAAAAACTGCGCGCTGCGGTTTTGCCGCTAAAAATGCGCAGCAGGCACTTGCCGCTGTTGAGCAGATTATTAAGCAGCTGGGCAGTGATGATAAAACTTCCTGGAGCAGACCATCTGGCATCTATTACCGTGAATCAGGTTTAGATTCAGCCGGTAAAGTGGTTGCACTGTTTTCCGGTCAGGGCTCGCAGTACGTGAATATGGGCCGGGATCTGGCCTGTAACTTCCCGTCTGTTTTAGCGGCTAACAGCGCTATGGACAGCCAGTTCAGCGCTGCCGGTAAAGCGCAGCTGTCATCCTTTGTTTACCCGATCCCGGTCTTTGATAAAGACAAAGCTGCCGCACAGGAAAACAACCTGCGTTTAACAGAGCATGCACAGCCTGCAATTGGTACCTTTAGTGTCGGTTTATACAATACCTTTAAACAGGCCGGATTCAGTGCCGATTTTACCGCTGGACACAGTTTCGGCGAGTTAACTGCATTATGGGCTGGCGGTGTTTTATCAGAACAAGACTACATGACTTTAGCACGCAGCCGCGGACAGGCAATGGCCGCACCGCAGGATGAAAACTTCGATGCCGGTACTATGGCCGCTGTTGTCGGCTCGCCTTCTGGCGTTGCAGATGATATTAAAGACATTAAAGACGTGTCGATTGCTAACTATAACTCTAACAATCAGGTAGTGATTGCCGGTGTAAGCAGCCAGGTAGTAGCTGCTGTTGAAGCCCTGCAGGCTAAAGGTTATAAGGTAGTACCGCTGCCGGTTTCAGCGGCATTTCATACCGAATTAGTCGGGCACGCACAAAAACCGTTTGCGGATGTGATTGACAGTGTCGAGTTCAAAGCACCGCTTATTCCGGTTTTTGCTAACGGCACTGCGCAGGTTCATTCAGATAAACCGTCTGAAATTAAAGACAGTCTGAAAAAGCATATCCTAGAGTCAGTTCATTTTAATGATGAGATTGATAATCTTTATAATGCCGGCGGACGTATCTTTATCGAGTTTGGCCCGAAAAATGTGTTAACTCGTTTAGTAGATAATATATTAAAAGATAAAAACGACGTAACGACCATTGCGCTTAACAGCAGCCCTAAAAAATCAGCCGATCTGCAGCTGCGTTTAGCGGCCGTGGAAATGGCTGTATTAGGTTTATCACTGAATGATATTGACCCGTATAACGCGGCAGCCCGTCCGACAACGCCGCCGAAACGCTCGCCGCTGGCTATGAAGTTAAGCGGTGCTGCCTATGTCAGCCCTAAAACCAGACAAGCATTTACTGATGCCTTAAATGACGGCTGGCAGCTGACTGCGCCGCCGCAGCCGGAAAAAGTGGTTGTTAAAGAGGTGATCAAAGAAGTTATTGTTGAAAAAGAAGTTGAGAAGATTGTTTACGTGCAGGCTGACGGTACACCGCTTGCTAATGCTGCTCCTGCAGGCGGCGCTGATAATGCGCAGCTGGCAGAGTCAATTGAACAAAGTGTCAGTCAGTTTGTAAATCATCAGCAGCAGCTGTTAAATGTACACCAGGAATATATGCAGGGGCCGCAGGAGTATGCTAAAACTTTCGATAATGTCTTACAGGCGCAGGCAGGTGCTGCTGAGCTGTCGGAGAGCCTGGAAAAAACATTAAGCATGTACCATGACTTCCAGTCAGAAACATTACGTGTGCATGAAACTTACCTGAACAGCCAGACCGATAACATGCAGCAGATGCTGTCTGCATTACCGGATCAGGTGCATAAGTCTACTGCCTCAGCTCCTGTGCAGGCTCAGCCTGCACCAGTACAGAGTGTATCTCCTGTCGCCGCACCGCAGGCTGTTAAAGCTGCGCCGCTGAACATGCAGGAACAGCTTAAGAAGACCCATCAGACTATTGTGAGCAGCCAGGCCGTTAAAACGCCGCTGACTGCAGCAGCACTGGTTCACGCTCCTGAAGTGGTTGATGTTAATAAAATTCAGACTGTGATGCTGGATGTCGTAGCTGATAAAACCGGTTACCCGGCAGAAATGCTCGAACTAAGCATGGATATGGAAGCGGATTTAGGCATTGATTCAATTAAACGTGTTGAAATCCTCGGCGCGGTACAGGATGAAGTTCAGGACCTGCCGGAATTGAATCCTGAAGATCTTGCCGAGCTGCGCACCCTGGGTGAAATTGTAACCTATATGCAGTCTAAAGCACCGACTGTATCTGCAGCACCAGCTGTGCAGACTGCACCGGTTACTCAAGCAGCACCGGCCGTGGATGTCAATAAAATCCAGAGCGTGATGCTGGATGTGGTGGCTGATAAAACCGGCTATCCGGCAGAAATGCTGGAACTAAGCATGGATATGGAAGCAGATTTAGGCATTGATTCCATCAAGCGTGTTGAAATCCTCGGTGCTGTGCAGGATGAAATTAGTGACCTGCCGGAACTGAATCCGGAAGATCTGGCTGAGCTGCGCACTCTGGGTGAGATCGTAACTTATATGCAGTCAAAAGCTCCTGCTGCTTCACCTGTTAGTCAAACTGCAGCACCTGCTGCTGTAGTTGATCTGAACAAAATCCAGACTGTAATGCTGGATGTGGTTGCCGATAAAACCGGTTACCCGTCGGAAATGCTGGAACTAAGCATGGATATGGAAGCGGATTTAGGTATCGATTCTATCAAACGTGTTGAAATCCTTGGTGCGGTGCAGGATGAAGTTCAGGACCTGCCGGAGCTTAATCCGGAAGATCTTGCCGAGCTGCGCACTTTAGGTGAAATCGTAACCTATATGCAGTCTAAAGCTCCAGCCGTATCGACTGTGCAGACTCAAGCTGTACCGGCCGTGGATGTCAATAAAATC
Source organism: Psychromonas aquimarina ATCC BAA-1526 (assembly GCF_000428725.1). Lineage (GTDB taxonomy): Bacteria > Pseudomonadota > Gammaproteobacteria > Enterobacterales > Psychromonadaceae > Psychromonas > Psychromonas aquimarina. Next base: position 16,020 of record NZ_AUAM01000027.1, on the reverse strand, counting down.
CAGACGGTAATGCTGGATGTGGTTGCCGATAAAACTGGTTATCCCTCAGAAATGCTGGAACTAAGCATGGATATGGAAGCGGATTTAGGTATTGATTCTATTAAACGTGTTGAGATTCTCGGCGCGGTGCAGGATGAAATTGCTGATCTGCCGGAACTGAACCCGGAAGATCTGGCTGAGCTGCGCACTCTAGGCGAAATTGTTACTTATATGCAGTCAAAAGCACCGGCTGCTCCGGCCCAAAGTGCACAAATAGTGCCGATTAATATATCAACCGGTGCACTGCTGGATTTAGAAAATATTCAAAGTGTGATGCTTAAGGTGGTTGCCGATAAAACTGGTTATCCTTCAGAAATGCTCGAACTGAGTATGGATATGGAAGCGGATCTGGGTATCGATTCAATCAAGCGTGTTGAGATCCTCGGCGCAGTGCAGGATGAAATCACCGACCTGCCGGAACTGAACCCGGAAGATCTGGCTGAGCTTAGAACGCTCGGTGAAATAGTCAATTACATGCAGTCAAAAGCACCGGCCGCTGAAGTGGTTACCACTCAGGCAATGCAGGAGCCGCTGATAGTAAAACCTGTGAGCATCGATTTAGCGCAGATTGAAATTGTGATGATGGACGTGGTGGCCGATAAAACCGGTTACCCGGCGGAAATGCTGGAACTAAGCATGGATATGGAAGCCGATCTAGGCATTGATTCAATCAAACGCGTGGAGATCCTCGGCGCCGTTCAGGATGAAATCACCGACTTACCGGAATTAAATCCAGAAGCACTGGCTGAGCTGCGCACTCTGGGTGAAATCGTTACTTATATGAATGAAACGGTTGAAAGCAGTTCGCTGGTTTCTGCTGAAATTGTGCCGATTACGACCAGCAGTAAAGTACAGCTTGATTTAACAAAAATTCAGTCTGTGATGCTCGATGTAGTGGCTGATAAAACCGGTTACCCGGCAGAGATGCTGGAACTAAGTATGGATATGGAAGCGGATCTGGGCATAGATTCAATTAAACGTGTGGAGATATTAGGCGCAGTGCAGGATGAAATTCCACAACTGCCGGAGCTTAATGCCGAAGCCCTGGCTGAACTGCGTACCTTAGGTCAGATTGTTACTTATATGAATGAACAGACTGATACACAGGATGACAGTTCTGCGGCCGCGGCAGCACTGCCTGAAGTTATTACTGAGCTTCCGGCCGTTGATTTTCAGCCGGCACCAAGTGCAACGGTTGTTATCAAGCACCTGAATGCTGTTAAAAGCATCGAAGCAAATGTAAACGGTGAGAACCTGCTGCTGGTTGATGACGGTGAAGGCAGCTGTGTACGTCTGGCGGACAAATTAACTCTGTCAGGCTGGTCTGTTACGGTATTAAAACCGTCCTGGGTGAAAACGGTAAGTTCAAAAACTTTTGCTGAAAAAGTTAATGTTATTGAGCTGGCTGAGCTTGATGAAAAAGAGCTGACTGCAGTTTTAGCAACGCAGGATATCTGGAGCAGCATTATTTATCTGCACCCTAAAAGTGATGTTAGCGGTATTGAATATCCAGTAGCTTATAAACAGGGTCTACAGCTGGCCTTTTTATTAGCAAAACTGTCCGGGCTAGGGAAAAACAGCAGTGCTGACAATAAAGATGTCCGGTCATCATTTGTGGTGTTAACCCGACAGGGCGGTGCTTTTGGTGTAGACAATAACGAACTTAACTCCGATTTAGTGCAGACTGGTCTGACTGGTTTAGTGAAAACATTAGCCCATGAATGGCCGAATGTATTCTGCCGCGCGATTGATGTAGCGGCTAAGTTTGCCGCCGACAAAGTCGCAAAACTGATTGTCGAAGAGTTAAATGATGCTGATACAAAGACCGTTGAAGTTGGTTTTAATAATAACGGCCGTTTAACCCTGGCTGCAGAAAAAACGGACAGCTACGCACTGGCTGCCGGTAACAGTATAAATTGTGATTCTGTATTTCTAGTCAGCGGCGGAGCAAAGGGCGTAACTGCACACTGTATTATCCGTTTAGCGAAACAGTATCAGTCGAAGTTTATTCTGTTAGGCCGATCCAGCTACCAGAGTGACGAGCCGAGCTGGGCCGCAGGAATTGATGATCAGGCTGAGCTGAAAAAAGCGGCTATGCAGTCGCTGCTGGCCAGTGGTGAAAAACCAACACCGGTGAGAATTTCTGCCTTTATCCGTCCTGTTCTGGCTAATCGCGAAATCAAAGCAACATTAGATGCCGTGGCAGCCGTCGGCGGTATTGCGGAATACGTCAGCGCCGATGTGACAGATGCAGCCGGTGTACAGGCCGCAGTTGAACCGATTACTGATCTGTGGGGGCCGGTAACTGGACTTATCCATGGTGCGGGGGTTTTAGCTGATAAATTTATTGAACAGAAAACACTGGCTGATTTCGAAGCGGTGTACAGCACTAAAATTGACGGTCTGTTATCTATGCTGGCATGTTGTCAGCAGGAGCAGATTAAGCATTTAGTATTGTTTTCATCGGCAGCCGGTTTTTACGGAAACCCGGGACAGTCAGACTACTCGATTGCAAATGATATTTTAAACAAAACAGCTTACCGCTTTAAAGCACTTAACCCGAGCGCTCAGGTACTGAGTTTTAACTGGGGGCCCTGGGACGGCGGCATGGTAACACCGGAGCTTAAACGTATGTTTAACGATCGCGGTGTGTATATTATTCCTTTAGATGCCGGTGCTGAGCTTTTATTAAATGAATTAGCGGCTGACAGCAACCGCTGCCCGCAGATCCTAGTCGGCAACGATATGGGCGGGGAGCCGGAGCCTGAAAGTGCGCCGTTAAGCGAACTGCAGAATGACAAAAAAAAGGAAACTGCTGTAAAAAAGCCGTTAGTTAGCCGCTTATCTAAAACTCTTTTAGCGGTTAACAATCCTTTTATTGCAGATCACCAGATTGGTGAGAATCAGGTTTTCCCTACCGTCTGTGCACTTGCATGGATGGTGGAGGCGGCAGCTGAAACCTATACAGGTTACAGCTGTGCCGGTCTGCGCAACTACAAACTGTTCAAGGGCATTATCTTTGACGGAGCGCAGGCTGAAGATTATTTTATCGATTTGAAATTAGTGTCTGACAGTGAAGATCTGTTAAGCGTTGAAGTTAAGGTAGGCAGCCAGAAGACGGCAGAGCGATCGGTGTTTCATTACGGTGCAACACTGCTTCTGAGCAGAACGAAAGCAGATCTGCCGCTGTATTCTGGTGAACTTCCGGCGTTGAGCACTGAGAAACAGAAAAGTGCCTGTGAGCTGTATGAAAACGGCACACTGTTTCACGGCCCAAGTCTGCAGGGATTCAGCGCAGTTAATCACTGTGATCAGCAGGGTATACTGCTGAGCTGTCTGATTGACGGTTCCGCAACCGGGCTGCAGGGTGAGTTTGATGTGCAGGTAAATAATGTTTTTGCCAACGATTTAGTTTATCAGGCGCTGCTGGTCTGGGTGCGTAAACAGTTAGGTTTAGGCAGTCTGCCGAGCAGTACTGCCGCCTGGACGGTTTACTCGCAGGTTCCAGTTGATCAGCCTTTTTACGTGAAGTTGACAGTGACAGCACAGAAAGGCAAAAAAGTCATTGCCGATGTACAGATGATTAACGCTGATAAACAGATCATGGCCGCGGTAACAGGCGCGCAGGTGACTGCCAGTGCAAATCTTAATGATCTGTTTAAACGTCCTGAGCTGAGCAGTGCTTTACAGGCTGATAAGCATGACTGAGTTTAAGTCTATTAAGACAAAGTTAGCGGTTATCGGTTTTGATGTGCAGCTTGACGGTTTAGCTGATATTGATCAGGTTGAAGCTGCCTTGTATCGTGGTGAAGTGCATCGTGGTGAAGTGTTTAATGCTGCTGTTTCACTACAGCAGCATGACAGCAGCGTTGATTTATGCAGAGTGTCAGCTGAATGTGTACTGCAGGTTAATAAGCTTATCTGCAGTGATGCCGCTGTGATTATGATAACGGACAAAAAGCAGATCTGCCTGCCGCAGAGTTATTTCAGCACTCATAGTGTCTGCTGTTTAGCAGATGCGCTGCAGCTTAGTGAACAGATTATCAGTGAACATAATCTGCCGGTTCTGATTCAGGCCTCGAATCTGCCTAGTCATCCGCATAGTCAGGCAGAGTTTGCTCAGGACAAAGCGACTATCAGTTTTGCGCAGGATTTTGAAGCTTACGGTTCAAGCCGCGGTGTGAGCAGTGTACTGCTGGCTAGTGAGTCCTTTGCCGCTGCTCATAACAGTTATGTTTATGCTTCGATTAATTCACTGGTCAGCAGCCGTACTTTATCTGATGCTGAGAATGTAATTAAAAGATCCTTTGCCGACTGTGCGGTTAACAGCGCAGATATCAGCACCGTGGAAGTTTCCGCTTCAGCTGACTGTGAGCTTAGAGATATTGAACAGCAGGCGCTGCTTAGTGCTTATCGATGTGATAAAACACTTAATACTTCAATCAGCTGCGCTAAAAGCGTGCTTGGCGAAAACGGTCTGTTATCAGAGCTGTTAAGTCTGATAAACACGGTATTTGCCCTGCAGCAGCGTTATCGTCCTGCTGTTAAAGAGTGGACTGCACCGCGGTCTGAGCTGCTTGAAAACTGGATGGATTCACCGTTTTACCTGTTTAATCAGGCTGCGCCGGTTTTCCCTAATGCGCATAACAGTCCACGTTATGCCGCCCTTAGCTGTGTAAATAAAAACAGTTATACACATATTATTGCCCAGGAAAACAGTGATCAGCAGGTGCATCATAATGGTTTTAACGCCAGCTCTGCACAGTCTCTGTTTATTGCTGCCGCTGACAGTAAAGCGGATCTGCTTAAACAGCTCTCTGAACTGACACTAGAGACAGATTTAAAAACCTTAGCTAAGTCTTTGTATCAGAAATATGCAGCTAAGCCCGACTCAGTTTATAAAGTGGTGCTGATTGCAGAATCTTCTGAGGAGCTGGCTAAAGAGTTAAGTCTGGCGTTAAAAGGAGTAGCTGATGCATTTGCGAAGCAGGGCGACTGGAAAACACCCAAGGGCAGTTATTTCAGCAGTCAGCCGCAAAGCGGTGGTAATGTCGCCTTTTTATATCCGGGGATCGGCGCAACCTATATTGGATTAGGCCGGGATCTGTTTCATCTCTTTCCGGAAATCTATCCCAGCGTGATTGCGCTGGCGGCTAATATCGGCGCCAGTTTAAAAGATCAACTGCTTAACCCGCGCTCGGTAACTGCTTTAGATTTCAAACAACTTAAACAGCGGGATTTAGCGCTGCGTAATGAGCTGGCTAATATTGCCGAATGCGGTGTTGGTTACGCCTGTGTATTCACTAAAATATTCGAGCAGGTTTTTGCTGTCAATGCAGATTATGCCTCGGGATACAGCATGGGTGAAATCAGCATGTTTGCAGCATTAGGCTGCTGGCACTCGCCGGGGTTGATGAGCGCGCGTTTAGCTGCTTCTGATACTTTTAACCACCGCTTATCGGGTGAGCTGCGTGCTATTCGCGAATTATGGGATCTGCCGGATGTCAGTGACGGCACCTTTGAACAGATCTGGGAAACCTACAGCATTAAAGGTACTTTAGCGCAGGTCAATGATGCTATTGCCGCCGGGGAGCGGGTTTATGTCACCATTATTAATACCCCGGACAGCTTAGTGATCGGCGGTTATCCCGATGACTGTTTAAAAGTGATTAAACGTCTGGGCGTTCGTGCTATGCCGCTGAATATGGCTAATGCGATTCACAGCGCACCAGCTCATGCTGAATATCAGAATATGCTGGATCTATACAGCATGGATGTGACTGAGCGTATTAACAGTAAAATGATATCCAGCTCCTGTTATCTGCCTATTCCGCAGCATAAAAAGGCGATTGCAGTAAGCATCGCTAAATGTCTTTGTGATCCGGTTGATTTTCCGCGTCTGATTAATACCCTGGCCGCTAAAGGTGTTTCGGTATTTATTGAGATGGGGGCGGGGCGTTCGCTATGCAGCTGGACTGATAAAATATTAAAAGAAAATCCAGATGCAGTTGAGCACCTTAGCGTGCCGGTAAATGCCAAGGGCACAGATGATCAGCTCACCTATGCACGGGCTGCTGCAAAACTGCTTAGTTTTGGTGTGAAAATCAATTTAGACAGTTTTTTCTACGGCTCAATTATTCAGCCGCTAAAAGATTAAAAAATACAGAGAGAATTTATGGAAAACATTGCAGTCGTCGGTATAGCAAATTTATTTCCCGGCTCAGACAGGCCGGAGCAGTTCTGGCAGCAGCTGCTGGATAAGCAGGATAACCGAGAACAGATCAGCGCAGCTGAAATGGGTCTGGATCCCGCTAAGTATTACGGTAAAAAAGGCGACACTGACAAGTTCTACTGCATGTACGGCGGTTATATTCGCGGCTTTGAGTTTGATGCCGGCCCGTTTGTGCAGTACGGCTTACGGGAAAGTTACCTTAACCAGCTGGACGATCTTAATAAATGGGGCTTATATGTTACCCGGCAGGCATTAAAAGATGCCGGTTACTGGGGAAGTGAACAGCTTGATAACTGCGGACTGATTTTAGGTAATCTGTCTTTCCCGACGAAATCATCTAACCATCTGTTTCTGCCTTTGTATCACCATGTGGTGGAAAATGCGCTGCAGCAGTTAACTTCAGACAGTTTTCAGCTGGCTAATTTCACTAAAGCTAAGCAGGTTCATCCGGATAACGCGTTAATCGCCGGTTACCCGTCGGCACTGTTAAGCAGAGCTGCCGGACTCGGCGGCAGTTCATTGTCACTTGATGCCGCCTGTGCATCATCCTGCTACAGTGTTAAATTAGCCTGTGATTATCTGCATACCGGCAAGGCTGATATGATGTTAGCCGGTGCAGTTTCCGGTGCGGATCCTATGTTTGTCAATATGGGTTTTTCTATTTTTCAGGCCTTCCCGGCTAACAATACCCATGCGCCTTTTGATAAAGACTCGCAGGGACTGTTTGCAGCTGAAGGTGCAGGCATGATGGTATTAAAACGCCACAGTGATGCGCTGCGTGACGGTGATAAAATCCATGCGGTTATTAAAGGCGGTTCGCTGTCTAATGACGGTAAAGGCGAGTTTGTATTAAGCCCGAACTCTAAAGGCCAGGTCCTGGCTTATCAGCGTGCTTATCAGGATGCGCAGGTTAATCCTGCTGACGTTGATTATATTGAATGTCATGCAACGGGCACGCCGAAAGGCGACAAGGTTGAACTGACTTCCATGGAGACCTTCTTCAGTGAGTATCACAGTAAACCGCTGCTGAGCTCGGCTAAATCGAATCTCGGGCACCTGCTCACGGCCGCCGGTATGCCGGGCATGACCAAAGCGATCTGGGCATTAAATGAAGGCATAATTCCAGCTACTATCAGTTTAAAAAATCCGATCAGCTCTAAAAACGGTTATTTTGATGCGGCCCAGATGCCGACGGAGTCAGTATCATGGAACGTTCCTGAATCGAAAACCCGTACTGCCGGTGTCAGTGTATTTGGTTTCGGCGGCAGTAATGCTCATCTGGTTCTACAGCCGGGTAATACGCCGCTGAGCAGCAACAGTATCAAGGCAAAAGCGCCACAGCCTTTATCCATTATCGGCATGGACTGTCTGTTCGGCAGCGCGAAAAACCTAAACGAATTTAAAACCCTGTTAAACAGCGATCAGACGACTTTTCGTGAACTGCCGCCAAAGCGCTGGAAAGGCCTGGATTTAAATCCGAGAATTAAGCAGACATTAGGTTTAAGCAAAGCGCCGAAAGGCGGCTATGTAGAAAGCTTTGATATCGATTTTTTACGTTTCAAAGTGCCGCCAAATGAACAGGACTGTCTCATTCCGCAGCAGCTAATGATGATGAAAGTTGCAGACAATGCGGCTAAAGATGCCGGTCTTAAAGAGGGCGGTAATGTTGCTGTATTAGTGGCGATGGGCATGGAGCTGGATCTGCACCAGTACCGCGGACGGGTGAATTTAAGCTCGCAGATTGAAGAAAGTCTGCTGCAGCAGGGCATTCACTTAACAGCCGCTCAGCAGGAAGAATTAACCGCAATTGCTAAAGAGAGTATCGCTTCAGCGGCACAGTTAAACCAGTATACCAGCTTTATCGGCAATATTATGGCATCGCGGATCTCGGCATTATGGGATTTCTCAGGGCCGGCATTTACTGTTTCCAGCGAAGAAAATTCGGTATACCGCTGCGTAGAGTTAGCGGATAACCTGTTCCAGACATCCGATGTTGAAGCTGTGATCATCGCCAGTGTCGATTTAGCCGGTTCACTGGAGAATATCAGCTTACGCCAATCTTACGGCAGCGTTTCTGAAAACGCGGCAAACTGCCCCAACCTCCTGGATTCACAGCAATGGATCGTAGGCGAAGGCGCGGGTGCATTTGTGCTTAAACCAGGTAAGGAAGTTGAAGCGCAGCAGGTTTACGCCAATATTGATGCCTGTGTATTCAGCACGGGAACGGATGCAGGCGCAATTGAAAAGAGCATAGCTAAAGCCTGCCGGACAGCCGTTGTAGAGCCGTCATCAGTTGACTCGGTGGAAGCTTTTGCCAGTGGTTTCAGCGCTGACAATCAGGCAGAGAAAGCCGCTTTTGCGGCCTGTTATGCAAATGCGCAGATTGACAGTGTTAAACGCCAGGTAGGGCACCTGTTCAACGCATCGGGCATGGCCAGTATTATTAAATCGGCACTGAAGCTGGATCAGAGCACAACAGCTGCTGTCATAGCAGTTAACGGCTTAGGTAAAGATTTAAGCTGTGCGCATCTGATTTTATCGTCGACAAATTCACAGCATCAACCCGCCGTTTACAGCGAAACTAAGAAAAAACTGTCTCTTGTTAAAACCATTACCTTAGGCGGCACTGATATCAGAGAGGCAATTCTGAAAGAGCAGGCTAATCCTGTATTTACTGCGGTGCGCCAGCAGATTAACGGCAGACAGTTAACAGCGCTGTCTAACCCTAATAATTTAAGTGCGTTAACCATTAACCGGGAATTATTAACTGCCGCTGCCGAACCTTTTACACCTAACAATACTCAACAGCCTGTACAAACAGGCCGAGGTGCAGACCCTATGAATCACAGTTCAAACAGTGAATACAACAGTGTGATCAGTAAAACCACTAAAGAGATTGCCCAGCAGACTAAAACGCACCAGGCATTTATCCGCTCCCGTTTGGCGGCCGAGCAGCAGATTGCTAAACTGATTGAGCTGCAGACGCAGGTGCTGGCTGGGTCGCCTTTAACTACAGCGCCGAATGCATTGCTTAGTGCGGCTCCTGCTTTGCAGACACCAGGTTTTCAAATAAAGGGCAGTTCAGGTTACGCTTATCCGCCGCTCAATTTAGTTGAGCGTTTTAATAAACCTAAGCAGGTGATCTACGATACGGCAGATTTAGTGGAGTTTGCAGAAGGTGATATTGCTAAAGTATTCGGCAGTGAATATTCTATTATCGACAGCTATGCACGCCGCGTACGCCTGCCGACCACAGATTACCTGCTGGTAACACGGGTTACCGACCTGGATGCTAAGGTTAATGAATATAAAAAATCTTATATGGCAACGGAATACGATATTCCTGTAGATGCGCCGTTTTTAATTGACGGTCAGATCCCCTGGTCGGTATCGGTTGAATCCGGTCAGTGTGATTTAATGCTGATCTCCTTTATCGGTATTGATTTCCAGAATAAAAGTGAGCGTGTTTACCGTCTGCTTGACTGTGAATTAACTTTCTTAGAAGAGATGGCCTTCGGCGGTGAAACCCTGCGTTATGAAATTCATATCGACTCCTACGCGAAAAACGGTGAACAGTTGCTGTTCTTCTTCCATTACGACTGTTACGTTGGTGATAAAAAAGTACTGATTATGCGCAACGGCTGTGCCGGTTTCTTCACCGATGAAGAGCTGGCTGACGGCAAAGGAGTTATCCATAACGACAAAGACAAAGCGGAATTTGCTAATGCGCAGAAATCTTATTTTAAACCGCTGATCAGTAATGACCGTACCCTGTATGGTTATGACGATATGATGAAACTGGTTAACGGTGATATTAGCGGCTGTTTCGGACCTGAATATGATCAGCAGGGGCGTAACCCGTCACTGAAATTCTCATCGGAAAAATTCCTGATGATTGAGCGTATCACTAAAATTGATCCACGCGGCGGCCACTGGGGACTGGGTTTATTAGAAGGGCAGAAAGATCTGGATCCGGATCACTGGTATTTCCCGTGTCACTTTAAAGGTGATCAGGTGATGGCCGGTTCATTAATGTCGGAAGGCTGCGGACAGATGGCGATGTTCTTTATGCTCTGGTTAGGCATGAACAGTGAAGTTAATAATGCGCGTTTCCAGCCGATGGCCGGACAGGCACAGACAGTTCGCTGCCGCGGTCAGGTTGTTCCGCAGACTAATACTCTGACATACCGCATGGAAGTCACCGAAATGGGCATGTCGCCGCGTCCGTTTATCAAAGCGAATATTGATATTATACTCGACGGTAAAGTGGTTGTTGATTTTAAAAACCTCTGTGTGGAAATTAAAGAGCAGGATGCGAATTCGCCTTACCCGGTAACACTGCCGAATAATGTGGTGCGGACATTAGGTTCAACCAGTGTTTCAGTTGACAGTGCATTAACGGAATTAGAAAAACATATTGAAGATATCGACAGTGCCGCTATTCATGAGCTTGAAAATAACCTGATAACCGATGAACGCGGTGTGCAGCCGTTTAAGCATGCACAGCGTCCTTTAATGCGTGTGGAATCAGATTTAAGTGCACATCGTGAAAAAGGCGTGGTGCCGATTAAACATTTTGAAGCACCGCTAGTGGCCGGGCAGAACCGCACTCCTGATCAGGTCCCGTTTACTCCCTGGCATATGTTTGAGTTTGCTACTGGTAATATCTCAAAATGTTTCGGCCCTGACTTTGATGTTTATCAGGGACGCATTCCGCCGCGTACTCCCTGCGGCGATCTGCAGGTTGTGACTCAAGTGGTGGAAGTAAAAGGTAAACGCCTGGATCTAAAAAATCCGTCCAGCTGTATTGCAGAGTATTATGTACCGCATGATGCCTGGTACTTTACTAAAAACAGCGTAGATAACTGGATGCCTTATTCACTGATTATGGAAATTGCACTGCAGCCGAACGGTTTTATCTCCGGTTATATGGGCACCACGCTTAAATATCCGGAAAAAGATCTGTTCTTCCGTAACCTTGACGGCAGCGGTGAACTGCTTAAGAAAATTGATCTGCGCGGTAAAACTATTGTCAATAAATCGGTTTTACTGAGCACCAGTATGGCCGGCGGCGCGATTATTCAAAGCTTTACTTTTGATCTGCTGGTTGACGGTGAAACCTTCTATAAAGGTAATGCGGTATTTGGTTACTTTAGTGCTGAATCTCTGACTAACCAGTTAGGTATTGATAACGGTAAAATCACCCATGCCTGGTTTGTTGATAACAATACCCCGGAGGCGCAGATTGAACGCTTTGATTTAACTAATAAACAGCTGCCGTTCTTCCAGGCGCCGGATGCTAAACCGCATTACCGTTTAGCAGGCGGACAGATGAACTTTGTTGATACGGTGTCAGTTGTTGAAGGCGGCGGTAAAGCCGGACTTGCCTACATTTATGGTGAACGTACTATTGATGCCAGTGACTGGTTCTTCCGTTACCATTTCCATCAGGATCCGGTAATGCCGGGGTCACTTGGTGTGGAAGCGATTATCGAGCTGCTGCAGACCTATGCATTGAAAAATGATTTAGGCGCGCAGTTTAGTAATCCGCGCTTTGCAGCGCCGCTGACTAATGTTATCTGGAAATACCGTGGTCAGATCACCCCGCTTAATAAACAGATGAGCTTAGATGTGCATATTACTGATATCATCCGTGAATCTGGTGAAGTACGTTTAGTTGGTGATGCTAACTTATCCAAAGACGGCCTGCGTATCTACGAAGTTAAAAACATCGTATTGAGTATCGTCGAAGCATAAACGACGGCTGCAGTACTGCATGAAAACAGTGCTGCATATAAGGAATAACAATTAAAAATCGCGGGTTTAGCCTGCCATTTTCAGGAAAAATATGTCAGCTTTAAGTTTTAACAATAAAAATCAGATCAACTGGGCGTGGCAGGTAGAAGCCGCTGCGGTTAACAGCGAAAGCAGTGAAATCAGAAAACGCTTAATGGATTTAAAAAAACCGGTTTACCTTGCACAAAACGGTGCCGGTTTAGGGTTGAGCCAGGAAGTTTCCGCACAAGGAACTGAGGCAGTACTCGCGTTTGCCCAGGCGCTTAATCCTGAAGATTTAGGTGATGCCGCATTTAAACAGCAGCACAATGTTAAATATGCCTATCACGGCGGTGCAATGGCTAACGGCATTGCTTCCGTTGAACTGGTTATCGCTTTAGGTAAAGCAGGTTTTTTATGTTCATTTGGTGCTGCCGGTTTAGTGCCCGATGTGATTGAAGATTCAATTAAACGTATTCAGGCGGAATTACCGAACGGCCCCTTTGCGGTAAACTTGATCCACGCACCTGCTGAAGAAGCATTAGAGCGCGGCGCCGTTGAACGTTTCTTAAAACTCGGTGTAGATACCGTTGAAGCTTCCGCTTATTTAGGACTGACTGAACATATCGTCTGGTACCGTTTAGCAGGATTATCGGAAAATGCCGACGGTACGGTTAATATCGGCAATAAGGTAATTGCTAAGGTATCTCGTACTGAAGTAGGCCGCCGTTTTATGGAGCCTGCACCGCAGAAGCTGGTTGATAAACTGCTGGCGCAGGGCAAAATTACTCCGCTGCAGGCTGAGCTTTCAAAACGTGTACCAATGGCCGATGATATTACTGCAGAAGCGGACTCCGGCGGTCATACGGATAACCGTCCGTTTTTAACCCTGCTGCCGACTATTATTACTCTGCGTGATGAAATCCAGGCGCAGTACAATTTTTCTCCGGCGCTGCGCGTTGGTGCAGGTGGCGGTATCGGAACCCCGGAAGCCGCCTTGGCCGCCTTTAATATGGGCGCAGCTTATATTGTGCTTGGTTCGGTAAACCAGGCTTGTATAGAGGCGGGAGCTTCTGAGCATACCCGCAAATTATTAGCCGGCGTTGAAATGGCCGATGTAACTATGGCACCCGCTGCCGATATGTTTGAAATGGGCGTAAAGCTGCAGGTAGTAAAACGCGGCTCGATGTTTGCCATGCGTGCCAACAAGCTTTATGACCTGTATATGAATTATGATTCAATTGAAGCGATTCCGGCTGCTGAACGGGAGAAAATCGAGAAACAGATTTTCCGTCAGAACCTTGATGATGTCTGGGCAGGTACTATTGACTTTTTCCATGAGCGGGATCCGGAAATGCTGGCACGCGCACAAAGCAGTCCTAAACGTAAAATGGCGCTGATTTTCCGCTGGTATTTAGGACTGTCTTCACGCTGGTCAAATATCGGCGAAAAGGGCCGTGAAATGGATTACCAGATCTGGGCCGGTCCAAGCTTAGGCGCATTTAACAGCTGGGTGAAGGGCACTTATCTGCAGGAATACAGTCAGCGCAAAGCCGTTGATGTTGCACTGCACCTGCTTAAAGGCGCAGCATACCTGCAGCGGGTCAACCAGCTTAAACTGCAGGGAGTGAGTTTAGAGCAGAGTCTGCTGGGTTATTCGCCGGAGTAGGTTGTGTAGTTTGGAATTTAATGAACAAAGCCTCGCAGCCTGCGGGGCTTTTTTGTATCTGACGTTTTATAAATCAGAGAGCGGGCTGCGTACACAATTAGCGCCTGCCTGCAGAACGTGTGTGTAAATTTGAGTGGTACGAATATCATTATGCCCAAGCTGCTCCTGTACGGTTCTGATATCTGCGCTGCAGCAGATGCGTAGCAAAAGAGTGCCGCAAAGTATGACAGGTTACATTTTTAAAAATCTGCACTCTTTTAGTTGTACTTCTAATGCTTTTCTGCAAACTTGTCTCATTGATATGATGATGTCTAAGGTGATCAGGTTCTGGAGCCCTACTTAGCTGATTTGACGGGAACTCTCTTTATATAAAAAGACCGGAGCATTCAGTGCTAATGCCTGAGTGTTTGGTGCGACGCCGCGTTTATTGGCAAGGTAGGATAACAACTGCTCAACTTCTGTGCTGTTACATTTTATCGGGTGCTGCTGATGATGAAAATTGATAAACGCTTTTATCCAGTAAATATAATTTTCAATGGTCCGTTTTGCATAGCGTTTTAATCTCATCATTTCAGTAACCGAATTTAAAAATGGTGGCGGCATATTATTTTTCCAATCTAAAAAAAACACTGTTTGCGTATACAGTGTAGGTCATGTTCCGTGTTTCCACCGTAAATACGGAACTTTTCCGCCTTTCTACAATAGATAAATCCTATTACAAAATATAAGTGTTTGATAAACAGCATTAAGAAATGTAAGCTTTGTTTTTATTATAAATTTTTGATGGGCGCCTTTCTTGTGGAAACACGGAAGTTTTCCGTCTAATAAGATGTTAGCTGTCAGGTATATTGATGCATCTAGATATCGGAAATTTACTTTTAAGTAAAAACAGAAATTGCTATTACGCTCTCACGGCACTAGACGTATTTGTCTGGTTAACTTTATTATTAAAATCAAAGAAATAAATATGAAAATACAAAATATATTTAAACCTGTATTTATTGCACTTATATTAACGGGCAGTTATGGCTGTAGTTTAAACAATAAGGTAGATAAATCTGTCACAGAAAAAGAGTATTTACACCAAGCTGAACTTGATAATCAGATGGAAAGGGCGTTTGATAGCGAGCTTTCCAATGCACAAAATTCGAAACAGCTTTCTGAAATAAACTTTTACCAAGACTTAATTCAAAAAAAAATAGGTCGAAATTGGCGAATAGATCCTTCTATGAAAGGTAAGACATGCACGCTGGCTATTCGAGTTTCGGTAGATGGTCTTGTCTTGAGAGTTAAGCCTAATCGTGGTGATGTAAAAGTATGTGCTTCTGCTAGAAATGCTGTAATTTCGGCTGGAACACTACCCATTCCGAATGATCCAGTAATTGCAGAGCTATTTCGTGATTTTGATATTACTTTAGAGCCAAACATATAACATGTATCAAGAAGTGGAGTTTACCTTAAATACAGCTAACAAGGCATTTAAACGGAACTAAAACAGTGGGTTACGTTTCGCTTCGCTACACATTTTAACCCACTATTTTAGTCCGCTTAACGCGGCGTTAGTTGCCCCCACGAATCTAAAAGAAATTTAGGTTACTTGGTGTGGTTTTAAACTCAAAGGTCAGGCGTTTTGAACCGGTGTGTTTTCGCCTTTTGAGTTGTTTAGAGTTTATCAATTTGAGCTTTATAAAAGGCTCAAATTCATCGGTTTAGTGTGTCGTGGCGGTGGGTGCAAACGCACTTCACTTCTGAATACGCGCCGAACTTAAATTAGCGTTGGTTGTTTGTTTCAAGTAAGCAATCAACTAACAAATCGTTTAATCGGACGCATTACGGCTGGTCATTATTTTTGCAAAGAGAAAGCCCGCAAAAACAAAGCCAGCCTTCAGCGCCGTTTAACGCGGGCGTTAGCCATCAGGTGTACTTATGGAACATCAAGTATATTTCGAAACCAATATATTCAGTGACTATTCGTTGGAAAATGAGCAAACAGGTAAGGCTATCAACTTAGCTAAATGGCTTTGTAAAAGGCTTCCTAGTGAATTGAGTGCTGATTATTTAGGTGAAGACTGGGGATGTCAGCTCTTCTTTTCGGAGCCTTACGCTTCTGCTGTTGAAGTTTCGTGTGGCTTTGTTGAAAATAATGCTTATAGCATTGCTATAAAAGCCGAGCAGAGTTTCTTTGAGCGCATTTTAGGTCGTAATAAAAATATTGAAAATGCAATTCAACTTAAAGATATATTCGATAAATTCTTACACGAAAATTCGGATATATATAGCGTTGAATGGGTCAATAATGGCTAAC
>NZ_AUAM01000026.1 GCF_000428725.1 Psychromonas aquimarina ATCC BAA-1526 | reverse complement strand
TTTCGAATATTTTTTACGTGTTGTCATTCTATTTCTCCCGTTAAGTTCATTATGATGTCTTAACTGGGGTGTGTGAATCTATTAAACCACGTCATGGGTTGATCACTTAAGAAACTAGGTTGTGTGTCCAGTCAATGGGATCCATTTCTTTAATAACACGTCTGGTTTGTCCTTTATCACCAATAGTTGTTGTGATGACGTCAGCGTGTCCTAGCTCAGGATTGAACATGGCAAGAAAGCATTCTTGGTAAATCCATAAAGCATCAGCTGCTAGTTTTACTGTAATAGCATCAGCGGCGGTTACAGTTTTATTCTGCTCACAGTGCTGCATGATTTCCTTATAGAAACCCCTAATTTCTTTGTTTTTATCCAGTGATTTTGGTGCGTTTTCAAGACTTGATAAGTTGGTTGTTTTAGCTGGTTCAGCCATTTTATACGCCTCCTTTATTGTTTTTGTAGGTAGAAGGGCTGTTTGTAAGCTATTTATGCGGAGTTAATTGGATTGTTGCTGGTGGGGATAGGGCAGGGGAAAAAGTTACAAAAATTCAAGACGCGTAAATTGTAAAGAAGTGGCGCTGTAGTTCAGGTGATCTCAGACGTTTAAGATAGCCCCCCTCTAGCGTGGTTAGAGGGCATTACAGTTTTTTTTGCTGCGTTCTAAATGAACCGTATTGTGCGGAGCCACATGCAGGGGGCTGGAGGCTAGATACCTCTGGCTACCCGATTATATGATCGCGTTCAGTTTTAAACTTCCAACATTATTACTTTTTTATATTAGCTTTAGAGAAAAGCATTTACGAGTTAAATTTTATCATGTTATCAGATGCATACATACCCGAACGAATAGGAATACCTAATTTAATTAATACATTAAACAATATTTCTAGCCTTTCTTTATTGAGCGAAGCATCAATATTAGATGCTAATAACTTTAAGAATGATGATGATTCGTGTCTTCTATCATAGACGTTAACCATATGATCTATTGAAGATAAGAAATACTTAAAATCTAATGTCATAAGTTCATTACTTGTTTCATATATAGATTTAACTGTTAGTTCGTCAAGCTTTTCAAGCTTGATATTCTCTAATAGCATGTCATGCCATAACTCAAAAAGTATACATACTGGCAAATACTCTTTATTATCCAAAGAGACTTCAAAAAGCAATGTATCTTGATAAAATAATTTAATCGAAATTAGCTCACCATATTCTGCGTGGGTAATTCCTAGTTCTCCATTTTCTTCCAAACTATATATACTTTCAACTTTAACTCCCTTAGGGATTATATATATTGTGGCATCTAACTTTGTTAAGAAAATTGAATTATTCATATCTTTAATAAGTTCGATTCTATAATTATTTTCAATTAAATAATCATTATGGAATAGCATCCAGTAGCCATAAAGTTGTAATGCAAAATACAATTCATATCCTAAGTCATTAGAAAATGCTCTTCTTTTTTCTAGGTTATTTTTAGATATTTTAAATTTATTATCTTTACTACTTTTTACTTCTACCATTATTTTTTCATCATTTTTAAAATGAATAATAAAGTCACTTTGATATGATTCATCGGTTAATACTGAAGTTGTTTCATCAATAGAGATAATGTGTTTACAGTTATTGAAAAAGTGTAATATTAGTGCAAATTCATCTTCAACCTTTAAACCCGGCAATCGACTTTCTAAATTTGAATTTTCAAGATTCAGTTTCTTTTTTAATAATAATCTAGTCTCCTCATCTAAAAATGATTCAACATGATGAAATGCTTTTAATCTTTCAATATCACTAGACATAGTTTTCCTTTAGAAACGTCGATTAAGTGGGTTATAAATAGGAGGAAATTGAACTCTAATCCACTGTTTTCGTTCCGTTTAAATGCCTTGTTGAATTTATCTTTACGCTAATTAAAGTAATGCTGATTTTTAGCTTTAAGCTCTTTATTAACAAATGTTGCTAATTTTAAGGCTTCCAACTCATATGCTGCAGGGTAGTTCATAACTTCTTTACTAAAATTCGGAATAATGTCATATAGATGTTCAATAGCCTTTTTCTTGTTTGATTTTCGCCCAGGATTACAAAACAGAATATTAAAAGATGAAGCAAAATCCCAATTATTAGTGATGTTTTCTTTTTCTTGGTATTTAGCATGCCTGTGATATAAATTTGAGAGTATAACTACATCAACTTTATTAAATGACACTTGGCTATGAAATGAGTCCTTTGTGAATAGTCCTTGCAATCCAGTTAAATAGCTTGTCCATTTAGTCATATCCATAGCATCATCACAACAAACTAAAAGCACATTAACTACATCACCATAATTTTCATCCGAAAATTTACCATGAGCTGATATAAGAAAGTCTTTCATGCGATTATCAAGATGTTTATATGTTTTTAATTGCTTACCTGAATCATTAAAAATTTCTTGTAAATTGGACACCACACCTCGGTATTCGGGCATTCTTCCAAGAGCTGACATTTTAAAGCAATCGTCATTTTTTACGTTATCTACTACCGAAAAATCAGCACACTTTACTTCAATATTATATTTTGAGTTATTATCAATAAATGAACAATCTACATCTTTAGGGGGGTTAACTTTATCTTCATAGATAAAGTTACCCCCATATTTATCAGCAAAATACAAGCATACTGTTAATTCACATGCAGCTTGTAGATATTGAGCTTCATTTATAGAAGATTTGGTTATTTGAAGTTTTTTAGGTATATCTCGAATTTCTGATTTAGTTAAATGTAAGCTGAGAGTATCAATCAATAGTTTAACTGATTCTAAATACTCAACTTTAGCATGTTGTTTACCAACATATGGGTGTTTAGGATTGATTGAATTTATCATGATACCTCTTATAAATTTAACATATTATTAGAAGGAAAACTTCCGTGTTTCAACAAGAAATACGCCCATTTAAAAATTACAATAGAAATGAATTTTACATTCTTTTGTTTTTTATCAATTGCTTGTTGTCTGGCTTTCTTCTTATGGGATAACCAGAACTAAAGTAGTAATTTTGTATGTTAAAAATATCACAGCAGAATACCCTAGAATTAATGGAAGAACATGCTCTATGAATTCACTTTTTTTAGTTAACCAAAAATGATCTCTATGGATATTTAAAAATTTATAATCATCGTTAGTGGCTTTATACGTAAAATCTATTTCTGCAAAGCCTCTATTTTCATTAATTTCAAAGTGTTTATTTTCGTTTAAAGCAGAGAGCAACTCAGGATAAGATTTTATGTGTTCAAATTGAATTTGAGATCTTACTTTCCAGTTGTCATTTTCTCTTGGATTTTTAGGACTTCGATTAAATGATCCAACTGCCATGTTTACGTTAGTATTTAAATGCAATCTGACTAATTTATTGTATTCATGAAACGCATGTGAAGCGGAAAGTTCATACATGAAAAATTCTTCTACTTTATGGTAATTAATTGAATTAATTATTGTATGTCTACATTTAATCCAAAAAAAGCAAACATGGTATAGACAAACAGCTAATAAACCACAAAAGATCAATTCAGGTCTGTCAATGACTCCAGAGATAACTCCTAGATTTACATTGTATTCGCCATTCTTAGGTGAAACATTTAAAGCAGCAAAAGATAATACAGATACAAACATCAAATTTCGTTTTAGGGGCGTAAGTGACTGATCAAAAGTGCAATCATATCGACGCTTAGAATTTAAAAGAGCATTCCTTGCAAAATTTGATGTAGGCATTAATCTATATTTCCTTAAACAGAAGTTTCATGTTTTAGTCAAGGTGAATTAATTGTTAAGTTCTTGCCATTGATGATGTGTAAGATACTGTTAGTAAATGGCTTTGAATCCATAGCACACATAGCTTAATTAATATTTTTAAATCATGGATATCTTTGTCAGACCATTTTCTAACATAATGAGCTTCATCATTTCCTAGCCAAGCTGCTCGCGTTGAACACTGCTTAATTCGTATATCATCAATATAATCATTAATGCATTTAGCTAATGCTTTTCCTTTAATTTTAGTTTCTTCAGTTGGGTGTTCAGAAATACAAAAATCTTTAATTAAAAACTCTAAGGCTTTGCGATAGCCGATTCCGCAAATTTGTTCCATACCTAATTTTTCTGCCTGATATGATTCGGTAAATATCTCACAAAATTGAGGAGATAATTCAGCAACCTCTTCTACAATATCCGGTTTATCAAGATTATTTGGAACACATTTAATTAAAGTGAAAAAACCATTTATGGTATTTGGTGTAGGTTGAAGTTTTTCATAACGAGCAATAAACAAACTTAAACATTCTTCGTTTGGACACTGATATGCAATCTCAACACAGTTGCTTTGTGTTTTAGAATGAACTGAAGTTTGAATAGCAGAAACTTTACTTTTACAAACGGGGCATTGATTAGGTAACGAATCTACATTTATCGTGCCTAGGTGGTTTAGATGAATCTGTAACATATTGATCCTAGATAATTTAACGCTTCATTAAGCGATGAATAAGTTGGTTGCGATGTAAAGTGCAACTCAATCACATACAGGAGAACTGGAGGTATCTAGCCTCAAGTTCTCTATTAGGCTTGCTCCTGAAACTGTATTTGAACATCAACTAATTCAATCTCGTAACTGCTTGCTTTTTTTATTTCACCACAGACCCAAAATGGCTCATTTTGTTCAACAAGCTTGAATTTATTGCTTGTTCTATTCTCAATTTCGAACACTATATTTAACATAGAGTCCGATACGTCAGCGGTTACTTGAAGCTTGTTATCCTTAATTTCAGAGACTGTTGCGAGTAGAGCTTTCCATTGAATTTTCATTCCATTATATATTTCTTTACGATGCTTCAAATCAAATGGCTTCGTGCTTTTAAGGTTGTTTCTTATATCCTCAGGTAATGGATCTAATTCGTATACAGTAAGAGGGAAAGGAGGCGCATCTTTTAATTTTTTTATCTTACTTTCAAAATCATTTAAAGTAATTTGATTATTTGCTTCTTTTTTAACTACGGTATTTGACTGTTCTGTGATTTCAGAGGTGCTTGATAGCTCTGGGGGCTTAGATGGTATATGCTTTTCAATTTTTTCATATGACTCTAAAGCTAATAATATTTGATCAGTTTTGTCTTCTAATTCTTGAATTTTTGAATTGTCGTTAGTATTCCCTTTTAAACCAAAAATAGAATAAAAAAGGGCAACAATGCACGCGGCGACCTCACCAATTAGGCCTTTAACCATTATTTCCCTTTCGCTCTCAGTGGGCGAGCCAAATCCTAGAAAAACCATTGCAAGAGTTCCAAGCACCATCATAGTAAATAAAATTAGAAACACCCAAAATAAAACCCATTTCATTTGGTCTTGTTGTTTATTCATTTATTCTCCGGAGAAACTTGATATTTTTAGGCCGAATAATTCCATGTTTTCACAAGAGTTATACTGAACAATTAATTGTAAAAAATAAACCTTACATGTTTTGGTGCTACTTATCAAACACTTACATTTTAAATAGGGTTTAAGTTTTGTAGAAAGGCTGAATCATTCCGTATTTGCGGTGGAAACATGGAATACACTGCGATCAGAAGTGAAGATAAATATGTTCACCTGGAAACTGGAATATTTTTCACATTAGGCTGGGATATTCATAATTTATCGGGGGGATCGTAGTTTAGAAGGCGTTATAGTTGTTTTTATTGGCTTAAGTTGTGCGTTTTAAATGAGTGTTATATGTGGAGTTGCATGCATGGGAGGTAAGACCGGTTTTAGTTAATGCCTTAATAACAGACAAAATTGGCTGGCTAGAATATAAACGGAGTGAGATAGCCAGCCGTATTTTCTCCTTGTTAATTTACTTATAGTGACGCTTTAAATTATTTTCGACTTCATTCCGAAATAAATTAATAATGTCCATTGGCGATCTATCAAGAGGGTCATTATTCAATAAGTATTCACCATAAAACTGATCATCAAACCACATACGACTAAATGAACACACTTTATCAAAAGCTTCGTGCTCACCTGTAAATTGCTTTTTATGTCCCTCGGGGGGAACTTTTAAAGCATCCAGTAAATAAACATATAATGCTTCTTCATGAGCACCATGATCTTCTATTCCGACTTCCTCAAATAGGCGAGAGCGTTCAGATTGATATTCTAAAATCTCAATGAAATCACAAAGGGTATTATCATCTATATTTCGATCTTTACTCTGCATCCAATCATAATCACGAACATAAATATCTGGCATTAAAACCTCTTAAAATATAACGTAGCCTACACTTACGTATAGGTTAGCGCTGTTTTTGCGGGCAAAAAATGTTACAGCCGTAATGCGTCTGCTTGATTTGCTAGCTAGGTTGAAAAACATACTATTTAATTAACTTTAAATGTGAATTCTTTTCACTCTTTTCTATAGCAACATCTTCAGGTATTGATTTTTCAGGCATTACATCAGTGATATCTTTTGGACCTGCAATTAGACCTTTTTCTAACTCTGCTAATTCTGGAGGCATTTCTTCAGAGAACAGTTTTTTTGCTCTTTCTTCAGCTCTCTTGCTTACCCATTCTTCAAATTCAGGTGTTCCAGGTTCCAGTTTGTCTGCCATGTCCGCTCCTTTATAAATTGCGCCATAGATATGATGGAGTGTTACTAGCCTTACCTTGTCTATAAGTAAAATCATGGCTCTGATAATAACGGATGAGCTCTTTATTTAATGGCCTGCTAGCTTGAGTTATGCGTTCTAAATAAACCGCTTTGTGCGGAGCCGCATGCAGGGTGGTGTGAGGGCTGGAGGCTAGATACCTCCGGCTAGCCGATTAAATTTCAACTCCATCTACCCTTGCTTGAAATGTGAAATGAGGGAAATCCAACATCATTCCTCTGTCTATAGAGTATTTTTCAAATACATATCGCTTAACTGCCTCTTGGTCACTTCGAGGTATATTACAGTCTGCGACCATGATGCTACTAGTTGCCTCTAGCTCAACTAGATCAAATATCCCGATTTTATCTACAAATTTTGAAATGAACTGAGAGACTTTAAAATCAGCATAATTAGGGGATTTGTCATTTACCAATAAAACTACATTTTTGCTAGTAATCAAAAAAACACCATCAATAACATCTTTATGCTTAAAGAACTCACTATGGTATGCGTAATAACAACTTGAAGCTTCGCTTGTTTGCGCGTCATAATCGATTACGTGCTTTCTGCCGTATAATGTTGAAATTATTTGTTCAGATTGATTACCTTGAGCAACGCCATTAGCTATTATAAAAAGTAAACAATAGTCGCTATTAGTGTTTTCTTTCTGAGCTTTAAGTTGCTTTATTCCATGACCAATAACACCAGAAATTCTATTTCTATAGCCTGTCGTATTTATGTGCTCAAAAACTTCACCATTAGCTAACTCTTCTTCTTGAGCTTTATGTAATGCTTCCTCATCACTTTTTTCTTTCAGTTCGATAAGTATCGTTTCTTCCTGTTGTATTAGGAAATCAGGAGTTTTTTCATCAGACTCTTTTATTTTCTGAGCTTCAACAGAGAATTTCTTGAAATACTCAATTACATCATTTTCTAAATTATTCACACTGAAGCCTCAATGAAATTTAACATTTTATTAGGCGGAAAATTTCCGTATTTCCATAAGGAGGTTTTAATCAAAAAATCATAACAGTAATGAAGTTTACATTTCCAGTGTATGTTTATCAAACGTTTATGTTTTCAATAGGAACTATTTATTGTAGAAAGGCAGGATACAGTGGAAATGGTGTTTGCAGTCAGTGTTTCTTGGGCATTAAAAGCTGATTATGTCACGCTCGCTTATTTCTATGATATGCGTTAATCGAGATACTCATCTCAAGTTCACCTCATTATTATTTGATAGCTTGTTCGCTTAGTTTTATAAGCGTTAGCAACAGAGCTTCATCTTCAGCCGGTTCACCTTTACCATAAAACTCAAATGATATTTCACCTTCATTATGATGAAATTGGTAAGGTTTGTTTTCGTGCTTGAAGAAGCATCCGTCGATGTGGTCTGGTATGAACATTATTTTCTTCCTTGAATTTGTTTGAACATATCACTAGCTGTGACTGTTTTAGTTCGAGCAGTTTTTGCTTTAGCTGTTTTGTTGTTATGACATGAATGACAGAGCGATTTGAGATTACTGTATGTGTAAGCAAGTTCAGGGTAATCTTCTATTTCCTGAATATGGTCAATTACATCTAATGGCCTGATTACGTTATAAGTAAGGCATTCTTCACAGAGTGGGTTCAAGTGTGCTTTTCGTGTTCTTAGGTTGCGCCACTTACTTGAGTTGTAGATGTTGTTATTGCTCGTCGTTGATGACCTGCTTATCTCTTTTGTTTGCTCTCGTTGGTGCTTTTTACATCGGCTGTTTTTTGTAGCGATACTCCTGCACGCAGAGAACGAGCAGATACTGAAGGGGGCTTTCATTAGTCCTCCAGTGCTTCGTGTAATAAATCAACACCAAACGAACTGATAAGGTATTCATCCCAATCAGATTCATTAACGTTAATAAAAATCATGTGCAGTCTCCTGATTGTTTTTGGTTATGTTTTTCGTAGTTGTTTTTTGTATTGCTTCACTAGCTCTGCTTTAGTTGCTTTTGCTGGTGGGTCGGCTAGCATTTTTAGCTGCTCTGCTTTAGTTGACTTATTGAAGCGTTTTGATTCATCTTGTATTCGGTTCGGGTGCCAAGGCATATCGCTGTAATCTCTAGAAAAGTGCGCAGATAGGCTTGATAACCACGCTATACAGCCATCTGCGCCTAGTTCCTTGACTAAGCCTGCTCTTATAAGTTTTTTCCAAACAGCGCCGCTCGTTGTATTGCATGCAGGGCATAGTATTGCTCTTACTCTGTGTTCGTGAGGTTCGCCTTGGTGGGCATGATCTACATGCCAAGTTCTATCTGATGTTTTATGTTTACGCTTACAGATAGGGCACTTGTTTTTCTGTTTAGTTAAAAGCTCAACACGTAGTGCATTAAGCTCTTTCTCTTTTAGTTGTTTTGGTTTCATATGTGCTCCTTTTTAGTATTTAAAGGAGCAACGAAGCTATTGAATTAGTTCAGTAAAACACGTTCACCAGAGAAACATGATTTACCTTGATCGTTGTCTGCGCGGTTGTTGTCTTGAAGCATAGCTTGAGGTGTGGTTCTACCGTAGACGTAGCCTTTTTGATTTATTTTATCTACGTAACAGAACATGATTTCATCGGTGCTGTTATTGATATATTCATGCACGTTATATGGTGTTACTTGATACTTCCCGCTGAGTAATAGTGAAATGCCTTTTACTTGTATCTTTAGGTCATCAGCTAAGATATCAAAATCTGATGTTTCTTCGGTGTTGTTCAAATAAGCTGTAAGATCTGGTGCTTCTACGTTAGTGTAATGTTGCTGGTAATACGCAAATGCTGTTAGTTCAGCCGCGTGTCCGGTGAAGTTAGTGTTGTATTGGTTCGTTACTTGACGTTGACCGCCAGGCTTCTTGTTCCATATATCAACAGATGTTTTTGTAAGCTGATCTAGCTGTTCCCAATAAGGTGCTAAATCTATACTAAAGCCTGATGTGAGTAGCGGGGTAGCTTCTGTTTCAGCTTGAATGCGTGTTGCTTTTAGCGCATGTATTTTTTCTAGTGTTGATTGGTTCATTATTTGACTTCCTTGTTTCGTGTTTGACGTGTTCCTTACATACTTCTGGTATGAAGAGTGTGTGAGTTCGTAAATTTGAGTAGTGACTGCGCGGATCGCTGTGGTTCTATTTTTTGTTAGTAAGAAGTGTGGAGGCTTTTACTTCTTTTGTAATGCAGGAGGGGCTACAGTTCACCTGTGGCTTTTAGTATATTTTTCTGAGAATTTACTGTGCCACGTGATAGTTCCAGCTTCTTAGCAATATTGGTTACTGATATACCTGATTGAAGTAGCTGTTTGATTTTTGCATTACGGCGATCTTTAGGGCTTGCAGTAATATTATGATCACGACGAATATCATAAACAGTGTTGACACCAACGTTGTAGCGGCTGGTAATTGTTTTTACGCTGTCACCTGCTTGTAAGTCCATACTGATTTTGCTTTTTATGTCTAAGTTGACTTTAGTGTTTCCGTGGAAGTTAACAACTTCTGAACCATTCAGGGCTGGAATATCAACTTGCATATCAGCACAGTTTTCCCGGAAAGATTTTTGTTTTTTTACATGTTCAATCTGATCTCC
This sequence comes from Psychromonas aquimarina ATCC BAA-1526, assembly GCF_000428725.1. GTDB lineage: Bacteria > Pseudomonadota > Gammaproteobacteria > Enterobacterales > Psychromonadaceae > Psychromonas > Psychromonas aquimarina. The sequence continues at coordinate 64,724 of NZ_AUAM01000026.1, read as the reverse complement.
GAAAAACTGTTGAACAATAATTCCACTGTGAACTTCTATAAAGACAACTTTAGTATCAAAAGCGATGATAGCGGCTGAGTTAGCGCGGCGAGCGTATCGTTTAGTTGTATAGTAATCATTTTTCTTTGGCATTTTGCCACGGTCTTCATATTGCTCTTTCAAGTTTACTGCGTGCAGGGTTACGCTGGTGTTTTTGAAGTATTTTTCAAGATAGTTGAAGCGCTCCATAAATGATGCGTGTAACTCGTCTTTTACACCGTTTGATTTCAACACGCTGTATTTGTTTTTAGTTGATTGAAAGTAAAGTTTTTGTTCCTCAACTTCATCTCCTGCTTGTATGAAGTGTGAATAATGACCGCTAGCTTGAAATGGTTTGTCGTGTGTAGCTTCGTTGATGAAACAGGTGATTTTTGATTTTTGTGCGTTTAGCATTGTTATGATTCCTAGCGTGTTACAGCTGGTAAGTTAAATTTATTTTGTCTTGCTTAACTGTATTTAGTAATTTATTAAACAAACCGCGTGTAACAAGCGTAAATTTACCAAAATTTTTTGCACAAAAGGTAGGGTGAGCATAAGAAATGTCAGAAAATTTTGCACAAATACAGGTGTTTAGTGGTTGCAAAATGAGTTGAATCGGTAGTTTTGTGTGTTTTTTAAGCAAGAGCTGCTGTGAAACAGTGCTGGTGTTTAAAATGTTTTGGTAAAAGTTGTGCTCTGTTCTCCTTAAAAGTAACATAAAATAATTACACATAAACATAAATGAAAAACGTCACTCGTTTCACTTCGTTGTAAGCCCTGCTCCGCTGTCGCATGTCTTATAAAGATATAAAATAAGAGAGTTTATTGCATGCGCTTTGCGTTTCCTTTGTAAGGAAAACACAACTGCTCATTACATTTTTTGCTTTCGCTTCTTTACAATAATTGATTTGAAAAACACATTAAGGGCAATGAAAAACATTTGAAAAGACTTATTTTGTTTGTCTTCAACAAACTCGTCTCCTTCGGTAGACGTCCTTCCTCGCTACGCTCAGCGACCTGTCTACAAAAGGAAGGGACGAGCGAAGCGTAGGGGTAAGTGTTAGAACGCCGGGTGTTGCTTTTTTATACAGTTACCGGTGGTGCCTTAGTATTCTAGTTTTATGTTGTTACCTCTAGTTATTACATGCGTTTACTGCGTATTGAATAAGTTCGATAGTCTTCATGCTTTCATTGCGCTCATTCAATTCATCGTAATATGCATGGTCTTCGTCGTATTCAAGTTCACCACTAACTACTTTTTCATAATCGTTGTATTCAAGCTCTTCTTCTAGATACTTGTTCAAGCGTTCTAGCTCTTCTTCAAAAGGTCCTAATTTAGACTCTAAGTAATAACGCTTACCCGTCACGCTATCGCCTAGAACATATTTTTTGATATACGTGAAGGTATCTAGCTGCTCTGTAATTTCATTGCGATCATCAATATAGCTGTCGTAGTAATCCGCTGAACTAGATATTACCTCTTCTTCTGCTTCTTCTTTAGCTGTAGTAAGGGCAAGTAACTTTACGTTTACACGGACAAGCATCTTATCTTGAAAGTAAGCTTCGATGTCTTTTTGTAAGTTAGCTGGTAGTTCATTGTGTGTGTAAGAATTCATATTGTTACCTTTAGTTAGTTGTTTTGATTGATTCTTCAATCAGTCAAACAAGCGTTATTGCCTGCTTATAAGTTTTTATAACAACAAACAGAACCTTAAATATTTAAATCACTTCTATCGCCTTTATCACTTTTATCACTTTTGTGTAAGGGCGTTTTTTACTGAGTAATATACATAAGCTACGGACGGTTTAATTTGGGTCTGTTGCCTAGCATTTTCCAACCGTCATTTACTAGCTTGTCAAATGCATAACGTTTCTCGTTGTTTAGCTTTTCGACAGGTATAGCATTACTCATTATTTCCATTCTAAGGTCGGAAGCTTTAAGCAACGGTTGAATTTTAATTCGCTTAGCTAAATCGACTTGCACACGTGCTATCACATCTTCATATGCTTCAGTGTAATAAGCTATATTGGTTGAGATGAATGCTAACTTTAGACTGTTTGATTTGAACACGGTGATTTTACGCTCTTTAACTTCGTAATTGAGCTTTTGCCGAGGTTTTCCTATTAGAGGCTTACATCTGCTTCGAGGGAGCTTCGTTACTTTTTTAAACTCAGGTGGCGTGTCTGGTAGTTTATGTTTTTTTCGTAGTGCTCGTTCGTCGCATTCTCGCTTTATCTCGTCCTGTCGTTTTTGTTCAGCATCCTGTCGTAGCCTTACCTCAATCATAATCTGCTTGTTTATACTAACTTTTATAGTTGTAACTAGCATTTCTGCTAGCCTACCTGCTGTCGGATCAATTGCTTTAATAGCTTTAAGTATTTCCGTCTCAGTTAGTGGTTTTGCCATTTAATGTCCATATAAATCAAAGATAAGAGCGAATTGCATAATACCGGAATCACTGTTCACGTTAAACCAGAATTGGTGTTCACGTTGCGCTGGAATGATCGTTCACGTTAGGCCGGAATATGCATATGTCTTATTCCTTGTGATACGTTGCTTTATAGTTATTGATTGTCTTTTTTAAAGAAATAATCCAAACGTAACATATTACTTTAACAACGATAAGTGATGTTGTTACAGCTATTCACTGCTTACTCAAAAAAACAATGTTTGTGCATGCTGTGCGGGCCGTATTTCGTGTTTTTACCGCAAATATGGAACTTTTCCGACTTCTACAATAGATAAAGCCCATTAAAAATATAAGTGTTTGATAAAAATAGAGAATAAATGTAGGATTTGTTTTTGTTATTATTTTTTTGATGAATATGTTTCTTGTGGAAGCATGGAATTAGTCCGTCTAAAAGGTGTTGGTTTTATCTTCGGTAATACATTTACAATTAAAACTATATATAGGGAAAGGTTACATTGTGCATGAAACAATAAATTTATTTGCTCCACTTCTTGCTGCTATTGCAACTATTGCATCTGCAGTCGCTGTATTTAAAGCAAATGAAATAGCTATGGCTGTTAAAAACTTTCAAAAAAATAGTATTCTGAATCAACGAGAGCTCGAGCTAATTGGTAAGGCATTGGAAAAACTGAGCATTTATGATGCGTGGTGTAAGCCAGGCGCTAAAGGTGAAAATGTTAATTACCATGAAAGTAATGAGTCTGAATATAAAGCTAGAGATGAAGCGGAGATTCAGATTCCAAGAGATATAAAGTTCATTCTTATTCAATTATCGGCTCATAGTGATAATTTAGAATCTCAGCTAGATGAATGGGAGGAAAATTTTATTATTAAAACAGGTGACAATTATTTTTTGGATGCTGCACAGATTAGAAATAAAATTCTATCCTTACGCTCTATTCGTTCTTGCGGGCTATAAATCTAACAAGAACTTTAAACGATACAAAAATAGTTGGCTACGTTTCGCTTCGCTCTACGACTATAGCCAACAATTATTCACCGCTTAAGGCGTTAGAATTTGAGGTTTCAATGGAAGAGTGGCTACAAATTTCCAAATTTCTTATCACATTGATCGCAGTCGCTGGGCTATACATTGCTCGGCAACAATATGTTGTGAACAAAACAAAAATCAGATTGGAACTCTACGATAAAAGGTTTGGTATTTATCATTCAATAGTTACAATTTTCGAAAACATGCTGTGTGATGAAAAGGTTAATGAAAAGCTATTTTTTGCTTTTGAAACGTCATGTAACGAAGCTCGATTTTTGTTACCAGATAAAGTTCTCAATGATGTTACTCAAGCTCGTAGTTTAGCCTATAAATGGAAACGCTTGAACAGGGAATTAGTTGCATTTGAGAGAAAGAATTTGAGTAGTGATAATGTTGATGTCGTCAAAAATAAAATGATTGCTCTCGAAGAAGAAATTGAATCGTTTATAGATCCAATGACAAAATCTTTTTCAACAGTTCTTAAATTTGAAAAATTCTAACTAATAAATCGTTTAAACGAACGCCTAACAGTTGGCTGTCGTTCGTTTCTCAATATTATAGCCAACTGTTTTACGTCGCTTAGCAAAGCGCTAGCTGAAATGAGAAAAAATGAAATATTATCACGCAACAAAAGATGAGCTACCAATAGGAAAAAAAGTAAAATCAACACGAAATAATTCTTTCTACAAAAACGCATCTAAAGAAATGGATAAGTTAAAGCCGTTAAACGCTCCAGGAAGAGAAAAGGCTTTGTTTCTTGCCGATGATGCTGAGTTTGCTGTGTATTTTTTAATGAAAAATGGAGTTGAAATCAGCGAAATCAATCTATATGAAGTAGAGCCGGAATGTGAACACAAAGCACCTTTCGTATTAACACATAAAGTAGAAAAAAGACTTCAAGACAAGCAAAGTGTTGAAAGCTTAATTGCAGAGTATTGGAACCCACAGTTAAAATGGGGATTCTATGAATACCTAACTTTATCATTCACGGTTAAAAAGCGAGTTAGCCTACCAGAAATAGATGAGTCTTTTGTATTTCCTTTGTATGATTGCGATGTAAGACAAGCAGAGAAAATCAGCTAACAATCTGTTTAACAGACAACTAGCACGTGGCATTTTTAATCTAACGTATAGGTGTTGATTTCCCCTACGTTAGATTAAATCTCACTAAGGTTTTTGAGTCAGCAATATTCTGCATAAGCAAAAAACATAATGTTTTAAACACCAGTCATGCTATGGACGGCTGACCCTGACGGACTTTCTGCAATCTGAAATGACTAATAATTCGTGCAACAGAACCGCCTCTGTTCTGTCTTTCTATAATAGCTAAATCCTATTTAAAATGTAAATGTTTGATAAACAATGTTAAAATATGTAGCGTTCACCTTTATAAAAGATAATTTATGGGCGTATTTCTTGTGTAAGCACAGAATTAGTCCGTCTTAGCTGGCTAAGAGTTCATCGCGAAGGAGATCAAATGCCAACAATAAGATTTACAGGTCCAGCACTTGTAGCCAGTGCTGAAGAAAATGATGATGGATCACTTGATTTAAAAAGTGACATGGTAACCTTGGAATCGCTAAATGGATTAAGCTACGAAGATGAGGAGTTTTCCGACTATCTATATGATGGAGAGGAAACAGAGAATTTTGCTGAGCATGTTTCCGGTGGCATCTTATCATTCTCTTATGACACTTCTTCTAGCTCATTGATTGGCTCTATTGAATATCGTCTGTCTAGGTTGCTCTCTGCATATGAAGTTGAAGCCCTAGAAGAATATACAATTGAGCAATTAACCGACGGTATTGGCTCCAATTTTTCTCAAGAAAGAGCATTGAGTGGTGAAGTCACCCCATTTATTAATCATGAAGAATTGTCTTGTGTTCAAGCCAGCTAACAAGCCGTTAAAGTGCGACAGAATACAGTTGGCTATTTTCGCTGCGCTCAAGTTTAGCCAACAATATTCAGCGCCTTAACAGGGGCGTTGCATACAAAAGGAGGTATGGTGTCTGGAGAATGGTTAAAATATGTAACTCCTATTTTGGGAGTGCTGATAGGGGCATGGCTTGCTCCGTATATTGAATCTCGAAAGTCTAAGTCAGAATCCAAGCATATTATTAACTGCTTTTATACTGAACTTGAGGATTTACTTAAAGACCTACCACAATATACATTGAAATATTTTAATGTTTACAAAAAAGTATGGAATGTGGAGTTAAATCGAATTAAAGATCCAAGCGATTTTTTTCCTGTTAGTTTACCGTCAAAAATTGAGTTTCTTACTATAGGTTCTTTAACTGAAAAATCTTTTTTAGAACTAACAAGAGATCAACGTAAAGCAGTAAGAGCTCTAAAACTCATTTCTCAAGGAATTAATGAAAGACTTGCAATTATCTCGGAAAAAAAAGAAATGAATGATTTCGTTGCCAATAAGGCGGCTCTTCAAACAAATACTGAAAGTTTTGCAATATTTTATTATTTAATTAATCGCTTATGCAATGAGAAAGAGCGTTTTATTTATACCGAAGAGACAACTGAAGATGCTTGCAAAAAAGCGCTAGATGCATTGAATATTTCATTTGAATTTGAATGGTTAGTAAAGAATGCATAACAAGCTGCAGCACTTGGACTCGATACAGTTGCCGCAGTTTTTGCTAAAAACAAAAGCAGCAAAAACATCGCCAGCCTACGCGGCAGTTAACTAGGCGTTGAGGCTGTAGAATAACTCACTTTTTGTAAATTTATGAAAATCAACAAATTTTAAGTTGTTGTTTTTAAATGATAATAAAAAAACGAAAAAGTATGTTTTTTCTGAAAATGGAGAAATTCTACAGCCTCGTTAAGTAAATAACCGTTCTACGAGGGTTTATGGATTTTATAAGTAGTGTTTTACTGTCTTTTGGAGGGGGCGTCTCTTTGGTTTTGGCCTTAAGCGCTTGGCTCGGTAACCTTTGGGCTAAAAGACTATTGAGTAATGAAAATAATAACTCATTAAAGGAATTGTCTGAAATAAAGTATCAGCAAAACCTAAAAGTTCAAGAGACTGTTTCTATAATGAACCAAGAGCTTGAATTATTTAAAAACAGAAAAAATGAAGCTATTGAATCACATAAATTTGCATATTCAGCTTATATGTCTGCCCATAGTGAATATGTGAAAAATAGAATTTCGGCAAATGAGCAATTATGGAAATATATTATTGAAATTCGAGTGTTAATACCAAGCCCTTTATACATGCTTGATATTATAAAAATTGATAATCCAATAGAAGCGACGAAAGGAGTTCAAGATAAAGAACGAATATGTAAGGATTTTGATGATGCTCAAAGCATATTTTATTCGAATTCTGAATGTATGAAAGCACAATCTTTGCTTCCATTTTTAGATGAAAAAGTATTTAGACTTTATATTCTTTATAAATCATTATGTTCGAGGTTTGTTTGGTATGGAGTGCTAATTTATCACAATTCTTGTGAATTAGAGGTTTGGTATAAAGACATGAGAATTACGCCAGCAATTGATGAGTTATCTAAAGAGATAATTGGAACAGAACAATATCTAAAAAGAGGTTCAATTCATTCATATCTTGATTATGTGGAAAATATGTTAAGTAATGAAATAAGAAACTCGATGAATGGGCAAAATTTAGGTGAAGAAGCTGCTATATCATCATCTAGGTTAGTTGATGTAGTCGCAAACTTGAGTGAAAAAAATACATCTGCATAAATATTTACTACCACTAATTAAGGATAGTTCGTGCGAGCAACGCGAACCATGACTTAATCCTATTGTTGGACAAGCACCGACGTTTATCTCTGATCTTTATATAAATATTTAAAACGGGAAGGGTCTTGAGCTTTGCGACCACATGTTTCTTCCATTTTCCGTTTTTCTTTACCGATGATTATATCCTCTAAATCAATCGTTATTTTCTACAATAATTTCCCCTGTTTCTCGACTCTTATAAACACCTTGATTGAATTCGACTTGAACCAGTTTATCGCCTCTCATTTTTAAACGATAGAAATCTAAACCACTAAATGAAATTTCAATATCATTATCGTAGTCCTTAATCATTTTCTTTAATTCACCAATAGTTAATGTCATAACTAAACCTCCCCTTAAAATATAATGCTGTGTTTTGTGCAAATTTGAAGCGTAGCGGACAATTTGTCCGACAATAGCTGTTGTTAGAGTGCGTGGCTAACAATAGACTTAACAGTTGCTCCAATAGCTGCCTTAATCACCTCGCTAGAACCTGTTGCTAAGCCATCTTTAATTTTTGAAATAGTGGTTGCTTTTCCACCAAGGCTATCAGGAGTAGAATTTAATGCATCTAAACCTTTAGATGTTAAAACACACTGACTGTAAAGTGCAAAATTCCCGCCACTCGACTTAATGTAACCTTCGTCAGTTAACCAATTTACTACATCTTTAGCAAAGTCTGTTTTGGGACACATAGACATTTCGTCTGAATTTATTTCTCCACCAACTAATTCATGCATTTTCATGCCTACGGGCTTAGGGAAATGATCATGAAGATACGCGAATATAGTTGCGGCCACTTCGTTAAACTGGTTAATATTATTTTGCATTTAGTTTTCTTTTCACTGCAATGTTTGTGTATGTGGATTTTAAGATCGCTTTGATGATAACCATCAGTGAATAAAATTCTCACGTGACGCACTTGTTAGGGCTTAGATTCAGTTAATCCACAATACTCCATGAATTCATCTGCGACAAAGGACACGTATTGTTCTTCTGCATTTTCTTGAATTTTATTAGAAAGTGAAGCACTAACACCAAACTTTAAGTCGTCATTTTTTAAGAAAATATAATAAGGTTGTCTTTTCAATCCGCTTCTAACGATTTCAGCAAGATGTTTTGGTTGCATTGAAAGCAATACTTCTAACTGTTCTTCATTGAAATCAATTGATACGATAAACTCTGTATCACCAGGAATAACCGTCGTTGTTGTATATAGCCCATCTTCAATTTTAGATATGCAATTAATATTTACAGCTAGCCCAATATATTTAAATCCTTTTGTGACGCCAAGCTTTAGCATATGGATACCGTAATCAGGGTGATACTCCATTATTTCATCATTAGCTTTTAATTTTGGGTTGAGCAGGCGGTATAAAAATTCCCAATACTCTCCAATATTTTCAAGTGAAAAGTTCAATATTGGTTTAAATTTATCAATGCTATATAGAGAAAACTCTCGACCGTTACATAGTGCATAATACTTAGCTCTGACTTCCGGATGTATTGCGTAACTATAGGCCTGTTCTACATGCTTACTTTTCATTATTTCTTCAGTTGGTGACTTTGCATCTAGAATCCAATATGGCATTCCCTCTGAGAGGAACATGTAATCAGGAATAATTGAAACTTTTCGTTGTTTAGAACCTATGGCTACATACGGGTGCATCAAAGATTTGCTTCTTACGATCTTATTATCACCATTAGAATAATAACCGAGTGCCTTGATAATCGGTAATATTAACTCTTCTCGAACCGAATCTTCTTTAAAATCAGGATCGTCTAATAAACTAAAATCAAAATCATCAAACATTATTACCTTCCAATTATTTACGTAGTTTATTAACACGCAAACATAATTCATTTAATTAAGATGGTTTTATAACAAAATTAGTCTTTTTAAACAGTGTGTTAGATCATGGTTGTTGTAGGTGTTTGATTTTATTTTTACGTGTGTGGAGGGGATGGTGCCATATGGCACCCAAAAATGAATCAAAATTAGGAATTAATACTATAGGCACTTATTATGTGGAGTTTGCCACATACAAAAGTATAAGGTTTAAGACATCAAATCCTTATTCTGTATAACCCGCTTAAATGCTTTCGTTAAGCATTAAACGTTATTATTAATCCAATCCCATGCTTTCTTAGGTAACCAGCCACTATGTTCTGTCGTTACTCTGATAACTAGCATTGAGTCATTATCATCAACATATGCTTTTAAACGAGCAAATAATTGAGTAGCGGTTTCAGAAGTGGCTATCAACCAAGTTGAATCCAAATAATGCCAATAGCCTGATGATTTCTCTAGTTCTTTGTAAAGCCCATTATAGTTTTGGCCTGTTTTATTCAAGTCATATGATACACAGTATACAGTCATATTAATTCGCCTTAGTGCCGAATAGCATATTAGATTATATGCTTGTTGATACACAGTAAAAGATATGGCCATGAAGCAATGTAATCCTGTTTTTAAAACAACCTATACAACGATTATTAGTGGCAGGAAAAACAAAGAAAACAGCCATTATTATGTTTGTAGAAAGATGATTGAAATTTAGGGATACCAGAATATCTTGTAGATCCTCATTTAAATTTCATAGTTTAAGATTTGAATTGAACTCATTAACAACTGCAAACAGGACAGGACCAACTACTATTATCAGGTTTGTCTGGGTGAATATCATTATCTGCTGGTTCATCAAAGTCGTGATAGTTTTTACACTCTTTTTCGAATGCGGTTTTTGGTGATGTAGCATAAGAATATTTAAACATAGGTCGTTTGGAATTTTTAGCCCAATGTTTAAGGCGTTGTTTTACGTCAGAATCGGAACGACCTACATAGGAAACTATAAATACATCTTTGTCATTTGTTTGACCTAATGCGTAATTACCAGCAGACTCTTTTAAGATTATTTTATCGATTGTGGCATCATTTAAAGCAAATGGGCCTTTCATATCTAGTGTTGCCATGATTATTCCTTTTTAATAAAAGTTAATAGCCTATTAGGTGATACTTACTAATGAATATGTAGTTCACATAATAAAGATGTTTTATAGCAAAATGGTTTGTATTTGACAGTGCCTTAGATCATGGTTTGTGTGTTTTTTTGATGCAAACTTTATAATTGGAGGAGAAAACCACAAAAAAGCACCAGTTAAGGTGCTATTGATTACAAACGTGTTAGTAGTTGATCAAGCTTTCCATCCATAGATTTTAGCTGTTCCTTAAGTTCCATTATGTTGTCATCGTGAGTATCAACACGATTCTCAATTACAGCTTGTTTCTGCTGTATGTTCTCAACTTTGATGTTAGTAACTTCTTGTCGTTTCCAACGGTCATCATCAACTAGTTGTTTAGATATATGGTTGTTCGACGCCTGTTCAACTGATTTAATTCGATTATCGTATCCATTTAGCATACGCATAACCAGCCAGCCTACAGCGCCCAATCCAACAGTAGCTAGAACTGCTGTTATTTCAATAGGCATAATACTTCCTTGTTTTTTATTTTTATTATTAAGGTTACAGTTATTTAACCCACAGCAAGTTAGCTCATTCCCCCTATACGCCATTCTAAAGGCGACACTGAATCTCACTCCATAATTTTGTTAGCCAATTGCAACACGTGGCATACAATGCGTTTGATGTGCTTTTGCCATGTCATTTACTACACCTTTGAATTGTTGAGCAAAACCGTCATCACTTAGCTGGTGGTTGTTCATGTAGATACGTAGAGTCACGTCCTTACCTTCGACTTTAATAGTAATACGATTCACAGTAGCTACTAGCAGTATTTGAACTTTGCGCCTTAGTTCATTGTTTTTCACGTCAAGCACATCGAATACGTTAAAGGACTCTGCATTACGTATAACAGTTTGTTGCTCTGTCTCATTTGCTATAAGTGACGTAGTTTCATTGATGTCATTCATTAAAGCTTGATAACGTGTATTGGCACGTGCATCACCCATCATTACTAAGTCAAGTAAGTTCTCAGCCTGCTGTTCTAGCTGTTGTAACTTCGCCCTGTGTTCATTAGTGTTAGATACAGTGTTATTAAGATTGATTGAGCTGAACCACGTGAGGATAAGGTGCTCTAGCTGTCTTAGCTGTAGTGATTGACTGCCACAATTTGGGCTTGCTTTGTAGCTTCCACATCTTAAGTATTCTCTGATTTGCTTACCTTGCTTAGTAGTCCATGCTGATTTGTTATACTGCCATTTCATTCCGCATTCGCATCGAATAAGCCCTGACAGTATATTCTTAACTGTTCCATTGTTGCTGGCTTGAGCATTAGTGCGCTTCTTGTTAGTCCGTATTGCTTGAGCTTGGTTGAACTGCTCGATTGATATAACTTGTGGGTAGTAGTCATTTATTATGATGTGCTGGCGTGATGCGGATTTACTGGTGAACGTGCCTGTCACTGCTTCTGCTTGGAGTATGTTAAGGACTCGACTGTCCGTCCACGTTTGTTTCATGCGCTTAGCTTGGTGTGGCTTTGATAGCACTAGTTCGTGTTGTTCTTCGTGTAGCTTCTGTGCGATGCGATTGGAGCCCATACCAGATAGATATAGGTTGAATATGTATTGAATAGTTGAAGCGAATGTTTTGTTCAGGCTGAATGCTGTAGCTGGTGTGGTAGTGTCAGTGTTAATGATTATCCAACTGGGAACATTGCGTGATATAATGCCCTCTTTCCGCTCTGCTTTATGGAATACGCGGTCCAGTGCGTCACGGCTTCGCTGACTCTTTAGCTTTGATTCGTTGTGAGCTCTCGACATGACTGCCAATGCTAAGTGAAGTAATTCAGGTCGAGCTTTGTTATAGACGGTTTCAGTTGAAACTTCGTGAACGTCTATACCTGCATTTATAAGATCAAGCAGTCTTGATAGTGCTTCTACTTCGTGTTCACGTCCCAGGCGGTCAAGTGATTCAACGATTAATACAGCAGGTGGCTGTATACGTCCTGTATTTACTGCTTCAATTAATAGCCCTAATTTACCGGCCATTTGTTTTCCGTGATAACCACTTGCTATGTCATTAAATGTTTCAGTCGATATGTTGAAGTTTAACCGGTTGGCGTATTCCAGCGCGAGCTCTTGCTGTCTGTCTAATCCGTGGCCAGTGGTCTGGTGTTTTGAGCTAATGCGGCTGTAGATGTATGCGGTGGTGTGATTCATTGTTGCGGCCCTCGTGGATTTACGTGCTTGTATTATAACAGTAGATCACATAATAGTAGCTTGAAGGGGTCAATAACTGGGATCTGGTTGACAGTTCTGCGCATTATTTATTAGGCACCTGGTTACTGGATAAAGAAACAGAGCAAATATGGAAGCTTGCCGACAGTGATAACCTGTGGTTTCAGCGTATCGCGGTAATGAGCAGTTTTGCATTTATCAAAGCAGGGCGTTTTCAGCTGACCCTGCAGTTAGCGGAGCATTTATTAAATCACCCGCATGATTTAATGCATAAAGCGCTAGGCTGGATGCTGCGGGAAATTGGTAATCGCGATTTGACTGTGGAAATGCACTTTCTTGATAAGTTCTATGCAGAGATGCCCCGTACCATGCTTCGCTATGCGATTGAAAAATTTCCAGAACCGCTAAGGCTGGATTATTTAAAAGGACGCCGCTGACCTGCTGCCTGTACTTACGGCTGATTATTTTTTCATTTATGTATCTCTTTATTTTCAATGTTTTTGTGAAAATGATTTTATTTTAGTGAAATCAGTAATACCAAAGTGCGCTGTGCTGTTTTATGATATCGCTCCTGAATAATCTCAAGCGGCTGAAGCAGGAAAATTTAAGCCTCAGCAAAACACCTTGGTTAAGCGGCATAAGGCCGGTTTAATATGATTTTTACATGCTGCATTTAGCAGCGATACAGCTGCGGGCTGGAGTTCTGTCATAAGGAATGACTTTCTCGTCCGCGCGCTAAAACAACCGATAAGGCAGATATTTTGAATTTAAAATTAACAGGCGGAACTTTGCTTATTGCAGGGACTGCATTAGGTGCCGGCATGCTGGCAATTCCTATGGTATTAGCGCAGTTCGGACTGCTTTGGGGAACAGTATTAATGCTCCTTATCTGGCTTGGTACTACCTATGCGGCACTGCTGCTGCTTGAAGCGACCATAAAATCCGGCGGCGGTATCGGCATGAACAGTATCGCCCGTAAAACCTTAGGCAAACAGGGGCAGCTGCTGACCAACGGCTTGTTATACTGCCTGGTAACCTGTTTAATGATCGCTTATATAGTAAGTGCCGGTGATCTGCTGCGTCAGGTCTTAGGAAATTACGGCCTTGAGCTGAACCTGCTCCAGAGTCAGATTCTGTTTACCTGTATTACCGGGGTTTTTGTTGCTCAGGGTACGGCTGCGGTTGATAAACTTAACCGGGTACTGTTTTTTGTGATGCTGATTGTATTGACGATTACTCTGATTTACCTGCTTCCAAATATATCATCTGAGAACTTTTCGCTGGTAAGTAACGACAGTAAGGTAGATCTGATAAAAAACAGTGCTGTTTTATTTACCAGTTTTGGTTTTATGGTGGTTGTGCCGTCTGTGGTTAAATACAACAGCGAAGCAACTCATAAGCAGCTGAGAAATATGGTAGTAATCGGAGCAACTATTCCTTTGTTCTGTTATCTGCTGTGGTTATATGCGGTTGTTGGTAATTTACCCGTTGAGCAGTTAGTGAAATTTTCTAACGTGTCAGAGCTGATCAGTGTGTTAAGCCAGCGTTACGAAAATATCGGACCTGTTTTATCGTTATTTACCGGGCTGGCTCTGCTGACTTCTTTTCTTGGCGTGGCGATGTCTCTGTTTGATCAGAACCGGGATCTGTTTAATAAAAACAAGTCAGTAACCTTTGTGATTACTTTTATGCTGCCGTTAATGGGGGCGTTATTAGCTAAAGATCAGTTTATCGGCGTATTGGCTTATGCGGGGATTATCTTAGTTTTCCTGGCTGTTTTTGTACCTATGGCAATGGTATTAAAGGTACGCTCTAATAAGTTTAAAGATCTATTAGAAGAGGGCTCGCATTACCAGGTAGCCGGTGGACGAGCGGCGCTGCTGGCAAGTTTCACCTTTGGCGGTTTCCTGCTGGTTTCACAGCTTATTTAGTAAATTTCAGGTCACCTGTAAGGTTTACGGGTGACCTGTTTTTTTACTAATCTACAGATTTTCTCAGCTTAACTAATTATTCTCTTGAGCAGTTCCAGAAAGACCTGCGGTGCATTGCTCAAGTCGTCACCAATCTGCTTTTTATATTTAATCTTTTCTGTGTTTATAGCAAACTCACCATTTACTTATCCTGATTGTACTAAGGCTCTGCTTTAGCGTTAATTATTCGTGATTAATATCAAAGCGATAGCGTGGAGTTGGTTAATCAGTTAGCATTTTGTTATTATCGGCTTTAATCTGTTTTGCTATCTAATAAGAAATATTATGGAAAGAATTCAACGAAGATATGTTGCTCTTGGTAATGAGCTCATTAAGCAGCTTAAAACTAAAAAGTATAAAATTGGTGACCGCCTGCCCACTGAACGGGACATTGCTGAATCCTTTGCTGTCAGCAGAACCGCTATTCGTGACGCGATTATTATGCTGGAGCTGCAGGGCTTAGTTGAAGTTCGTAAAGGATCCGGGGTTTATGTCACAGCGCTTCCCGATGATATTTCACAGGATCCGTCGAGTGAAAGCTCTGCTCATGAAGCCGAGGATCTGGGGATCTTTGAAATGCTTCAGGCTAGACAGCTGCTGGAGAGTAATATTGCTGAATTTGCCGCCATCCATGTTACCCGGGCGCAGATTGTGCGCATGAAGCATGTTCTTGAGAATGAAAGAAAAGCAATCGAAGCGGGCAATGCAGAATATGATTATGATACTGAGTTTCATGTTCTGATTGCAGAATCAACGCAGAATAACTATCTGGTAGAAGTGGTGAAGAATATCTGGAAACGCCGCGCTGCCAGTAAAATGTGGGCGCAGCTGCATACCCATATTCATACTGACAACTATAGAAAACAGTTTCTTGAAGATCATGCCAAGATCCTTTCCGCTCTGCAGAAAAAAGATCCGGCGCAGGCAAAACAGGCCATGTGGCAGCATATGGAAAATGTTAAAGATGTACTGTTTTCACTTTCCGATGTTGATTCTAAGGATTTTGACGGTTACCTTTTTGACTCTTACAAAGTAGACTGATTTTCAGGACCGTATTTTTTGTGATTAGCCTGCCTGTGCAGGTTAATCAGCCCCTAGCACCGGACCTTTCCCGTTTTCTTAAGCAAATTAAGCATTTCCCTAACTGTGTAAATTTAGTAAAGTCAGTTTTTTAATTCTTTAAAAGGTCTGCATCGTGGCAAAGTTAATAATTATCGCTTTTGTTTTAGTTGGTCTGTTTTTTATTTTTCAGCGTTTCAGCAGCAGTAAAAATGCACCGCAGAATATTGAGATTGGTGTTGAATTTCTTGAGCAGAATGCGCACAAAGAAGGTGTAAAAAGTACAGAGTCAGGTCTGCAGTATGAAGTCTTAACTAAAGGTGAAGGCACGCAGAATCCAACAGCTAAAAGCAGTGTGGAAGTGCATTATCACGGTACCTTAATTGACGGTACTGTATTTGACAGCTCGGTCGAGCGCGGTAAATCTATCTCATTCGGCCTGAACCAGGTTATTCCCGGCTGGACTGAAGGTGTGCAGCTGATGAATGCCGGTGATAAGTTCCGTTTCTATATTCCAAGTAATTTAGCTTACGGAAATCGTGGTGTTGGTAAAATTCCTGCAGGATCACTGCTGATTTTTGATGTTGAATTAATTGCTATTAACGACTAGTCATTAGCAACTGGTCACGGTTTGATTTCCGTGACCTTTTGGCTTTTTACAAGCTATTCACAGGGCGGTGCAATATGAATAACTGCCAGCCCGCCCAGAGATGTCTCACGATATTTTTTATTCATATCTTTGCCTGTCTGATACATAGTATCAATCACTTTATCTAATGAAATAAGTGACTTACTGTTTCTCTTTAAGGCCATGCGTGAAGCATTAATGGCTTTCATTGCGCCCATTGCATTACGTTCAATGCAGGGGATCTGCACTAAACCGCCGATCGGATCACAGGTCATACCCAGGGAATGCTCCATGGCTATTTCGGCTGCAATACAGATCTGCTCATTGCTGCCGCCGCGGATGGCGGTTAATCCGGCCGCCGCCATAGAGGAAGAAACACCTATTTCTCCCTGACAGCCGACTTCAGCCCCGGAAATAGAAGCATTCATTTTGTAGAGCATGCCGATGGCTGCCGAGACGGCTAAAAAGTCTTTAAGCTGTTTGGTATCTAATTCACGAATGAATTTATTGTAATACATCAGTACAGCCGGAATAACACCGGCAGCACCGTTAGTTGGTGAAGTAACCACCTGACCGCCGGCCGCATTCTCTTCACTGACGGCAAAGGCATAAAGATTAACCCAGTCAAGAATGGTCATCGGATCGCTGTCAACTGCCTGGTTAGACTCCAGAGTTTTTAATAATGCCGGTGCGCGTCTGACAACCTTTAAGCCGCCTTCCAGAATACCTTCAGTTTCTAGGCCGCGTTCAATGCATAAATACATCACTTTCCAGATCTGTGCTGTTTTTTCATCTAATGTTTCAGCATCACAAAAAGCCAGCTCATTCTTTTGTACTAAAGCACCAATGCTTAACCCCTGCTGCTCGGCGAAATTCAGCATGGTCTCAGCGGAATTAAACGGGAAAGGAACAGCGGTATCCGTTTGTGTGCTGCTGTTTTTTAATTCCGCTTCTGTATTGATAAAACCGCCGCCAGTGGAATAATAGGTTTCAAAGGCCAGGCGCTTATTATCTTTATCAAAGGCGCTGATGGTCATGCCGTTTTCATGCAGAGCCAGACTTTCTTTATGAAAGACAATCGCAGTATCAGGATTGAAGTGAATAACATGTTTATTTAAAACAGCCAGCTGTGCGCTGCTGGTAATTTTATTAAGCAGTTCTTTTGCGCTGCTGGTTTTGATTGTTTCAGGTTTAAAGCCTAATAACCCCAGCATCACCGCCCGGTCGGTATGGTGGCCTTTTCCGGTTAATGATAAAGAACCATACAGATCTACTGTGATGCTTTTAACCTGCGGCAGATTCTGTTCAAGCAGTGAAGCAAATTTATAACCGGCAGTCATAGGTCCGCTGGTGTGAGAGCTTGAAGGACCAATACCGATTTTGTAAATATCAAAAATGGATAACATATTTTATTCCTATTGCACTCTTATAATACCGGGGACAGTGAGAGTGTCTGTGAATTAATTAATAATAAACCAAGCAGAAAAAGTGCGCTGCCGCCGCTTAACTGCAGCAGCAGACTAAACAAGGATAGTTTAAAGGCTGCTGTATGCGAGCGCAGGTAACGGCGGATCAGATGTTTTCCTGAAATGGTTAACAGGGCAATGCTGGAGATAGTTATTGCTGTTCCTACTGCCATTATAAAGGCGCTGATAATGCCCAGCCAGTAGATATCCAGCATATTGGCAAAGAGCAGCACCATAATAGCTCCTGTACAGGGGCGAATACCGATACTAAAAATAACCGCAGCATATTCCCTTAATGAAGACGCCTGATTTATCTTCGAAGGAGCTGCCAGGTGTTTATGGCCGCATCCGCAGCTGTCCTGCTCTTTAGTGCTTATCGCTTTTATATAACCGGTCTTACCTGGTTGGTGAACACTTACTTTATCTTCTGGTTTTATTGCTTTGAGGGTGCTGACAGTTACTGTTTGTCTATCACCCGGGCTTTTTGAGTTTTTGTTAAACAAGAGTATCTGTTTTAGCGCCCGGTAACTGATAAACAGGCCCAGAAGAATCAGGGCGATAAAACTAAAGCTGATTAATAACTCTGCTTTATGATTTATTTCACGCATAGATGATTGATAAACAAGCAGTAGAACTGAAACTAAAAGAACGGCCACAACGGCCTGCATCAGCGAGGCTAAGGCAGAAAGGAGCAGGCTGACTTTTACTTTTGTCGGGTGAGTTGCCAGGTAAGTGGTTACTATTATCTTTCCGTGGCCGGGGCCCGCTGAATGCAGTATTCCATAGATAAAACTCAGTGCGGCTAAGGAAAAACCTGCTTCAAAGAGATTCTCTTTGGCTAAATATAAGAGTTCGCTAAGCTGGTTATTGATTTCTCCCTGCCATCTGATACTGGAAATGACCAGCGACGGCCAAAGCTGCCAGAGGCTGTAGGCGCCCCAGAAAAACAGAGCCGGAAAAATTAACAGGCCTAGTTTATTAAAGCTGAAAAATTTATTAGTGTGCATTTTTATCCTGACATACGAGTTTAACTGTCTGAGTGAATAACTGCCCAAGCTCATTGTCCGGGTCAGCATCTGCGGGAAGGGAAAGTGCGTAGCTCATCTGTTCTGCTGTCGGGTTTGGTGCAATTAAGTCAAATGAACAGGACTGGGCCAAAGCCTCTGACAGCTGCAGATCAGAGCTTTTTTTCCAGGACATATCAATGTAATAACTTGGTTCAAAGATTAATAAGCGTAAAGAGTCGGTGGTTAACGGCTGCGGTCTGGAAAGAGGCAGATCAAAACTTAAAATCAGTTTTGCTTTGTCCTGTGTTAACCGGGCATTCTGCGCTGTTTTATATTTAACCGATTTTTCACCATCATAGAAGTAAGTGAAATAATGCTCATTGTACATATTTTCAAGTACGGAATCGGCCAGTTTCTGCAGTGTTTCTGTTTTATTCTCCGGGGATAAATCTTCACCGTCAAGCATATACATCGAGGTCATTGCATCAAATGTCCAGCTCATATGAAAGCCGCTTATATGTGAGTCAGAGCCCTGAATAACCGTTTTGGTATCTACCCAGGAGTGAGGATGCGCCTGGGCTGAAGGTGCTGCAGACATAACCATAAGAGCTATGCAGGCTAGCAGTAGTTTTAATTCCCCTGAACTGCTAAAAAATCCATTTACCCAAGGTCTGCTCTGCTGTTGAACAATAGGTAATTTCACTGCTTTAATTTCTCCTGAAATGATAAAAGTCAGATAATAACACACTCAAAATCAGCTGTTCGATATGAAACATCTTTAATATTCAAGCAGTTCTTTTTTTTCTAAGAGCATCTCTTTAACCGCTTTGAGTGCTTTGCCTCGATTAACCAGTTTCCAGGCCAGGTGTAACTGCACCGGTTTCCTTGGTATATCTAATGTTAATTCAACTAATTCCCCGGAATCTAAATACTGCTTAATGCGGTTTCTCGGTAGAAATCCGCAGCCGATACCAGCCAGCTGGGCATTAATTTTATATTCAATACTGGGCACATAAAAGAAGTGTTCCTGTGCGAATACGGCATGTGTTAACGGCACCCACTGTGATGCGGTATCGTGTGCAACAACGGTGCGGTACTTACTGACCTGTTCAATACTTAACGGCTGCTTCTGTCTGGCGAGAGCATGATCAGGGCTGACCACAAAAACCGGATCAAAAGTACATAATGCAACGGTCTGTATGCCTTTCTGCTTAGGGATAGGTTCAGATGCACCGATAATCAGATCTATTTTATCATCAGCCAGTGATTCCCATGCGCCGTTTAATATCTCTTCGCGAATATCCATTTCGACAGTCGGGTGGTCCTGTAAAAAAGCGCTGAAAACATTAAATATTTCCGGGGTTTTTAATATTGAGCTGATAGCGATATTGAGCTTTGGTTCCCAGCCGTTAGCAATTGTCCGGGTTTTTTCTGCAAGGCGTTCCGTCGCTTCAAGAATCAGGCGTCCTTCATTCAGCAGGTTTTTTCCTGCCGGCGTTAAGACGGCGCGCCTTCCCTGCTTTTGAAAGATGGTAACAGCAAGCTGCTCTTCTAATTTTTGGATTATATAAGAGAGTGCCGAAGGGACTTTATTGAGCTGTTCCGCGGCCGCTGCATAACTGCCGCGCTTATCGATCGCATCTAACACCACTAAAGCTTCCAGTGTGATTGGACTCATAAATCTCCCCTTAATTGTTCAAATATTCTGACCAAATAAAGCGAATTAAAACCCTTATTTAAAACGAAAGCAATTCCTATAATTAATGCATCAGTTAAAAGGTGATTAGGAGCGGAAAATGGGATTAGTAGTTAAAGGTAAATGGGTTGATCAATGGTATGACACAGACAACAGTGACGGTGAATTCATTCGTCAGGAAAGCCAGTTTCGCTCGCTGATCAGTAATAACTCCGATAGTAGACATAAACCTGAAGCAGGCCGTTATCATTTATATGTCTCTCTTGCCTGTCCATGGGCGCACCGCACTCTTATTTTTAGAAAGTTAAAACAGCTGCAGGATATTATATCAGTCTCTGTGGTTGAACCGCAGATGCTTGATAAAGGATGGACTTTCTCGAAGCAAGGAGAAGATCTCTACCAGTTAAAGCACCTGTTTGAAGTGTATTTAAAAGCGGATAAGAACTATCAGGGGCGTGTTACGGTTCCTGTTTTATGGGACAAAAAGACCCAGACTATCGTTAATAATGAATCAAGCGAGATTATCCGTATTTTTAACAGCGCTTTTAATGAGCTGACTGGAAACTATGACGATTATTATCCGCAGGATTTACGTCCAGAAATCGATGCCGTTAATGAGCGTATTTATAATGATATTAATAATGGTGTTTATCGAGTTGGTTTTGCAACAAATCAAGAGTCCTATGAAAAAGCTTATACAGCACTGTTTTTTTCACTGGACTGGTTAGAAGAGCGCTTAACTACACACAGGTACTTAACCGGTAAAAAAATAACTGAAGCGGACTGGCGTTTGTTTACTAGTTTAATACGTTTTGATGCGGTTTATCACGGCCATTTTAAGTGCAACCGTCAAAAGCTTAGTGAATTTAAACATATCAGTGGTTATCTGCGTGAGCTGTATCAGGTGCCGGGTATTAAAGAAACGGTTAATTTTGAGCATATCAAAACGCATTATTATAACAGCCATACCATGATCAACCCGACGGGTATTGTCCCCTTAGGGCCTGACCTGGATTTTGAAACAGCACATCTGCGTGATCATTTATAAAACAGAGGATTGTATTTTGATTAAACATATTCCTTTTGAGGATCTCGGCGCTGATAATTACGGCTGGCTATGGTGCGTGAACTTTTATAGAAAGAGAGGTTTGTATTTTGATTAAACATATTCCTTTTGAGGATCTTGGTAGTGAGAATTACGGCTGGCTGCAGACTCGTTACCATTTTAGTTTTGCCGCTTATTACAATCAGCAGCGTATGGGGTTTGGTAAACTGCGTGTTATTAATGATGATATTGTCGCTGCCGGTTACGGCTTTGATCCGCATCCGCATAAAAATATGGAAATTATCAGTTATATCCGCAGCGGCAGTGTGTCTCATGAAGATAGTGAAGGTAATAAAGGGCTGACTAAAACGGGTGAAATTCAGGTAATGAGTGCAGGATCCGGTATTACCCACTCAGAATATAATTTAAGCAGCCAGCCGTTAGCTCTTTATCAAATCTGGATTGAAACGGATAAGCTTAATGTGCAGCCGCGATGGCAAAGTAAAAAATTTCCCGCCGCTGCTGTTACGCAGAGACTGCCTTTGCTGGTTTCCGGGTTTGCACAGGATAAAGATGCAGCTCTGTTTATTTATCAGCAGGCGCGGATTTTCGGCGGTAATTTAAAACAGGGCACCGTAATAACACAGAAAATTACCAGTCAGGCTTATGTTTTGGCGTCGAAGGGGCGGTTTAATATTACAGCTGATAATAACAGTGCTTTTCTTAATCGGGGAGACGGTGCAGAAGTGACGGAAACTGATTTATTAACCGTGCAGGCGGTAACAGACTGTGAAATTGTTATTATTGATGTGCCGGCATGATGCGGCACATTAATTTTTGTTTTGCCGTTTATTTTTTAGCTCGACTTTTTTTCACCTGCTGGCGTAGTTCAAAATCAAATTCATCGGGGAAGAAAATTAATCCTTCACTGTTCTGATCCGGGAATACCACTAACGCCAGTTCATCTTCTTCTAAACCGTGTGTCCAGCGGTCAAACCATTTCTGTAATGAAATAGCTTCTGCTTTACAGTGAGACCACTCTTCAGTTGCCCAGGCCTCCGCAAATTCCTGGTTAGGCCAGACTGGTACACAGTCTTCATCTTCAGTATTAAGCATGACACAGCCATGCTCATCAACTAACAGCCAGATTTGTGAATTTTTAACGACTTCTTTAAGCAGGTAAAAGTAACGCTGCTGGGCATCATATTTCTGAATTTTTTTTATCTGCTGCTCGTCTAACTGCTGAGTCATAGGTTTTCCTGTTGCTGGAGTATGGATAGAAGGCCTAAGGATAATCGAAATAACCAGGCAGGTCTGTAACTATTATACCCAAGCCGCTTGAATCTGTATTTTCAAGCAGCTTGGCTATATAAAAAACAGCGATTGCGGGCTGCTGTGTTAACCAAGAGGAGATTACGGCAGCAGCTGCGGTTGTGTAGTCTCGCTCGCTATTAAATGATCAATCATAGGCACCATGACTATCGGCTCATAAGCTTTACTGATGGCGCTTATCATTTTAGCCCGCGCCTCTTCGTGCCTGTCCTGCAGATTACGAGAACGAATAAAATGCTCTTCACTAATCCATTGACTGTAAGATAACCATTGATTGTCATGTGTTTTATGTAAACGAGCTCCAAGCGCTCCATATTTTTCAATGTTGCGGTGAATAATCTCAGACCAGCCTTCTTTAAAAGACTGCTCACATCCCGGTTTAATTTCCCAGCGAAAAAGTACGGCGATCATAAAACCTCCAGACTGCGGTTGGCAGATACTTATCAGATACTTTAAGTTTTTTCGACAAAGGCCTTTATGTCAAGCTGCAGGCGCACTATAGGAGTAATTAAATCGTTTTATTTCCTGCTGATTAAACCGCTGTCGGATATTTGTTTTTTTGACTACGCATCTCTTGGCAGACCTTTTTCCACTGCTTTAATTAAACGCTGGTTAAGGCGCTCATTAATAACCGGAATCTGCTCTTTATGCTGCTTTAATGCCCATTGAATATGTTCATTTAACAGCTCGGAGCCGCTGCTTAGCAGTTTATTGTTTAAGGCGTCAACAACCGCTTCACTTGTCGGAGCATTACCTAAAGCAACTGCAATATTACGTAACCAGCGCTGATAACCGATACGGCGGATAGGTGAACCTTCGGTATTAGTTAAAAATTCAGTTTCACTCCAGTTAAAAAGTTCTAATAAAGGCTGTTTGTGGAGCTGATGACGCACCTGGTAATCAGCCTCCTGAGTCGTATCTGCAAAACGGTTCCACGGGCAGATTAACTGACAGTCATCGCAGCCGTATATGCGGCTGCCGATCGCTTTTCTAAACTCAACCGGGATAGGCCCCTGCAGTTCAATGGTGAGGTAGGAGATGCAGCGCCGTCCGTCAACAATATAAGGGGCAACAATCGCGTTAGTTGGACAAATCTTTAAACAGGCAACGCACTGTCCGCATCTGTTTTCCACCGGTTTATCAACGGGCAGCGGTAAATTCACCATTAACTCGCCGATAAAAAACCAGGAGCCCGCTTTAGCATCAATTAACAGTGAGTGTTTACCTACCCAGCCGAGCCCGGCTTTCTCAGCCAGTGGCCGCTCTAATACCGGTGCGCTGTCAACAAAGGGGCGGTAGCCGAGGCTGCCGACCTGCTGCTCAATTTTCTGTCCTAACTGTTTAAGTTTTTTGCGCAGGACTTTGTGGTAATCACGGCCAAGTGCATAACGGCTGATATAGGCGTTATTTTTATTTTTTAAAGTACGTGCAAACTGAGCATTGTCCGGCAGATAATCCATGCGCACCGAAATCACCCGTAACGTGCCGGGGTGCAGTTCATCTGGACGAGCCCGTTTCATACCGTGCTTTTCCATATAATCCATTTCACCGTGATAGCTGTTATCTAACCACTGCTGTAATTTGCTTTCATGCTGCTTTAGAGCTATATCTGTGATGCCCACTTCCTGAAAACCTAGAGCTTTTCCCCACAGTTTGATATTTTCAGAGAGTGCTGATAAATCAAGCTGCTCAATTTTTGTATTGGTTGTAACAGCTGGACTTTTTGCTGAATTTGCAGGACTTGTCATTTGAACTCTCAATAGGATAAAACAATGCTTTCTAATCAGATAAAAACTAAGAGCAGTTTACCACATTCTTTATATCGTGCGCAGCAGATCCAGGATTTTGAGGGGCAGGCCGCCGAGCTCGCAGGAACTACTTTATATTCTTTAATGAAACGTGCCGGACAGGCTTGCTGGCAGGTATTTAAACAGCGCTTTGCAGATGCACAGCGGGTATTAGTTTTAGCGGGTAAAGGTAATAACGGCGGTGACGGTTATATTTTTGCCGCTGCAGCCAGAAATGCGGGATTAGATGTACAGCTTTGTCAGATAGGAAAGCCTGATGATTTAACAGGCGATGCTGCTAGGGCGGGAAAGGCATGGTCTATTGCTCAAGGCACTATTGACGGCATTGAGCAGGCAGATTTTGAAGGCGCCGATGTGATTGTTGATGCATTGTTAGGAACCGGCCTGCAGGGGCCGGTACGTGCTGAATATCAACGTCTGATTTATAAAATAAATCAGAGCGGCAAGGCGGTTTTAAGTGTTGATATCCCCTCTGGTTTAAATGCTGACAGTGGTGCGGTTAGTGATGTTGCAGTTAAGGCGGATGCAACGGTCAGCTTTGTGGGATTGAAGCAGGGGTTATTTAGCGGTTGTGCACCTGAGCACTGCGGACAAATCTATTTTTCCGGTCTGGGCATTACTAAAGAGTTTGAATCATTATGTGAAAGCACTGTCTCACGTGTGTTATATGATGATTTCAGTGCTCTGTTAGTGAAACGCAGCCGTATCAGTCACAAAGGTTTTTTTGGCCGAACATTAGTGTTAGGCGGTAATATCGGCATGCCGGGAGCGGTTCGTCTGGCCGGCGAGGCCGCTTTACGCAGCGGCTCTGGATTAGTTAAAGTATTAACACGGGCTGAAAATCAGTCAGCGGTGACTGCCGGGCGTCCGGAGCTGATGGTTGAAGCTTTTTATCTGGATAAAATGAATGACAGCAGCATCCGCGACTGGGCAACTAATCTGGTGATTGGTCCGGGACTGGGTAAAGACGAGTGGGCAGAAAACTTGTTTGATTTTGTCCTGGCCAGTGATTTAGCCGCCGTGATTGATGCAGACGGGCTGAATTTGCTGGCTAGTAAAGCCGCCTGGAAAGACAGCTGGATATTAACGCCGCATCCGGGAGAAGCCGCCCGTTTACTGGGATGTTCTATTACTAAAGTTGAAAATGACCGGTTTACTGCGGTGCGCAGCTTACAACGTAGTTTTGGTGGAATTGTGATTTTAAAGGGGGCCGGCACGTTAATTTGTGACGGAAAGCAAACCTATGTGGCAAATGTCGGCAATCCGGGTATGGCAAGTGGTGGCATGGGGGACGTGCTTTCTGGTATTATTGGAGGCTTATTAGCACAAGGGGTAGATCCGCTGCACGCGGCCGTACTTGCCGTAATGATTCATGGTTCAGCTGCAGACTTAGCGGCCGGGCGGGATGAACGCGGTTTGTTAGCCAGTGATCTGTTCCCGTATATTAGGAAATTAGTAAATCCATAATGTTTGATTTGTTTAAAGAAAAGTTAGCTGATGCCGAGCAGACCGTTGCTTTCGGCAGCCGTTTAAGCGGCGCCTGTGAATCACCTGTTTGTATCTATCTGCATGGGGATTTAGGGGCAGGGAAAACGACGTTAACACGTGGTTTTATCCAGGGATTAGGACATAAAGGTAATGTGAAAAGCCCGACTTATACTTTGGTAGAGCCCTATGAACTGGCAGACTGGCAGGTTTATCATTTTGATTTGTATCGACTGGGCGATCCTGAAGAATTAGAATTCATGGGGATTCGCGATTATTTTTCTGATACCAGCCATTGTTTAGTTGAATGGCCTGAGCGCGGAGAGGGCGTATTACCTCCTCCAGATATTGATCTGACTCTCTCTTATGCGGGGGAACAGCGGGTTATTGAGCTTCAGGCAAATACGGAAGCTGGTTTACGAGTTTTAAATAAATTATGAAATTAACAACACGACTGTTTATCCGTTCGCTATTTGTATGTGTTTTGTGTGTATCCGGACTTTTTTCGCTTGCTCTAGCTGCCCAGAGCAATCAGTTAAAAGGAGTACGCGCATGGCCTTCACCGGATAATACGCGTGTTGTATTAGATCTCAGCAGCAAACCCAGTTATGAAACCCATTATTTAAAACATCCTGACCGCCTGGTTATTGATCTTAAATCAACCTCATCAAAAGTTAATTTAAAGAAAATAGTGAATGATGGTCCTTTAGTTAAAGGGCTGCGGGAAAGTGCCAGCGGTAAAACGGGTACCTACCGTTTAGTGGTCGATTTAAATAAAGCCAGCAAAGCTAAAATATTCTCTCTGCCTCCTGCAAAACCCTACGGGCACCGTTTAGTGGTGGATCTTCCGCATGGCAGGCTGAGCAAACCTGCCGCTAAGCCGCAAGTCAGTTCAACTCCCGCCGGGCGGGATGTCATTGTTGCCATTGATGCCGGACACGGTGGAGATGATCCCGGCGCACTGGGGAAATATACCTACGAGAAAAAAATTACCCTGCAGATCGCCAAGCGTCTGCAGAAGAAAATAAACGCCCAGAAAGGTATGAGCGCATTTTTGATTCGTACCGGCGATTATTTTGTTAATCTCAACAAGCGGTCCAGTATTGCCCGAAAAGGTAAAGCAGACTTTCTGGTTTCAATCCATGCCGATGGTTTTACCTCTAGTCAGCCGCGCGGCGCATCCGTGTGGGTATTATCCAAACGTCGGGCAACCACTGAGCAGGGGCGCTGGATGGAGAACCATGAGGCCCGTTCCGAGCTGATCGGCGGTACCGGGGATATGATGCAGGACTCCAGCAATATGCCCTATTTTCAGAAAATGGTGCTGGATATGTCCATGGATAAATCTATGGATGTCGGTTATAAAGTGGGAGATCTGGTTGTTAAGGAGTTAAAGCAGGTCACTAAGCTGCATAAGAAAAAACCCGTTCATGCCAGCCTGGCTGTTTTAAAATCGCCGGATATCCCTTCAATACTGGTGGAAGCTGGATTTATTACCAACCGCAGCGAAGAGCGCCTGTTAAATCAGGCCGAGCATCAGAACAAAATTGCGAATGCGGTATTTAAAGGTATTTATAAACATTTTACCCGCTCACCGCTGCACGATACTCTGTTTGCTCAGAAAAAACGTGCTATTAAACATACCGTACGCAGTGGTGAATCCTTATCAATTTTAGCGCAGCGTTACAGCGTGAGCTCTAAGCAGTTAAAAGAATATAATAACCTTAGATCAAACTCTCTGCGTACCGGCCAAGTCCTGGATATTCCGCCAGACTATCAGCTGGTGGTTAAGCATGAGCCGGCCCGTCAGGCAACAGCGGTTAAACAGGAGGCACGAACTCATAAAGTTAAAAGGGGGGAGTCACTGTCGGTGATCGCCGCTAAATATAACAGCAGCGCAGGTGCATTAAAATCGTTTAACAATCTGCGCAGCACTTCTCTGGCGATCGGTCAGAAAATCAAGATTCCGGGCGGCTATGTTGTTACCACGCAGCTGGCTGGCTCTCCGTCTACAGCTTATCAGCCTGAGCGTGTTCATCGGGTGAGAAGCGGCGAATCTTTATCGGTTATTGCTGCAAAATACGACAGCAGCAGCAGTGAACTGAAAAGCTATAATAAGCTGCGTTCTACCTCTCTGGCGATCGGCCAGAAAATTAAAATACCCGGCACGGGCCCTGCAGTGCAGACGGCACAAGCCGCTCCTAAGGCTGTGGTTAATAAACCGCTTGTACATAAGGTCAAAAGCGGAGAATCTTTATCTGTGATTGCTGCCAAATACGGCAGCAGCAGTCGTGAACTGAAAAGCTATAATAAGCTGCGTTCTACTTCTCTGGCGATCGGCCAGAAAATAAAAATACCCGGCACGGGCCCAGCAGTGCAGACGGCACAAGCTGCTCCAAAGGCTGTGGTTAATAAGCCGTTTGTACATAAGGTAAAAAGCGGTGAGTCTTTATCGCTTATCGCCTCAAAATACGGCAGCAGTACCAGTGAACTGAAAAGCTATAATAAGCTGCGCTCGACTTCGCTGCGTATCGGCCAGAAAATAAAAATACCCGGCATGAGCTCCACTGCGCAGAGTGCTCAAGCACCTTCCAAGGTTGTGGTTAATAAGCCGCTTGTACATAAGGTAAGAAGCGGTGAGTCTTTATCGCTTATCGCCTCAAAATACGGAAGCAGTACCAGTGAACTGAAAAGCTATAATAAGCTGCGCTCGACTTCGCTGCGCATCGGTCAGAAGATCCGTATCCCGGGCGATAACTCAATCGCTAAACAGAGTAGTCAAAGTAAGCCGCAGGTTCATAAGGTCAGAAGCGGTGAATCACTTTCTGTGATTGCTAAACGTTACGGTAAAACTACCAGTGAATTAAAAAACTATAATAAGCTGCGCTCGACCTCGCTGCGTATCGGTCAGAAGATCCGTATTCCGGGCGGTAGTGCTGCTAAGCAGGCAGTTCAAAGTAAGCCGCAGGTTCATAAGGTTAGAAGCGGTGAATCACTTTCTGTGATTGCCAAACGTTACGGTAAAAGCACCCGTGAACTAAAAAGCTATAATAATCTGTCTTCGACTTCGCTGCGTATCGGTCAGAAAATAAAGATTCCCGGAGCGGGTTATGCAGCTGTCAAAAAGCAGCAGCCTAAAGTACACCTTGTTAAAAGCGGCGAGTCATTGTCGGTGATTGCCAGCCGTTACGGAACAAGCAGTAGTGTGTTGAAAAATTATAATAAGCTGTCTTCGACCTCGCTGCGTATCGGCCAGAAAATTAAAATCCCAGCCTCAGGCCGCCAGCCGACCAGACATAAAGTGCGCAGCGGCGAATCTCTTTCTGTGATCGCTAAACGCTATGGTACAACCACTAGTGCTATTAAAATCAGCAATAAACTAAGTTCAAATTCGCTGGCGATTGGACAAGTTTTAACTATCCCTGTTACTTAATCATTTTTTGGATAATTTCATCTAATGCCTATTCAAATTTTACCTGCCCGGCTCGCTAACCAGATAGCGGCCGGAGAAGTGGTTGAACGCCCTGCATCTGTTGTTAAAGAGCTGGTTGAAAACAGCCTAGATGCAGGCGCAACACGTATTGAAATCGAGATTGAAAAGGGCGGTGCGAAGTGCATTCGTATTAAAGATAACGGTAAAGGTGTCTGTAAAGAGCAGTTAACTTTAGCTTTGAGCCGTCATGCAACCAGTAAAATAAGTCATTTAGATGATCTGGAAGCGATTGTAAGTTTAGGTTTTCGCGGTGAAGCATTAGCCAGTGTCAGTTCAGTTTCGAGACTTACTTTTACTTCTAAACCTGCAGATCAGGAACAGGCATGGCAGGCGGTTGCCGAAGGGCGTGATATGAAAGTGGATATCCAGCCCGCCGCCCATCCGCAGGGCACAACGGTAGAAGTTTTGGATCTGTTTTTTAATACACCGGCGCGCCGCCGTTTTTTAAAAACAGAAAAAACAGAGTTCCAGCATATCGATGAACTGATCCGACGCATTGCTTTAAGTCGTTTTGAGATCTCTTTTGTTTTAAAACATAACGGTAAAATAATCCGTCAGTACCGGGCTGCGCAGACACAAATTCAGCAGGAAAAACGCCTCGCATCTATCTGCAGTGAAAATTTTGTTAAAGGTGCGCTGCACTTTCAAAGCTGTGATAATGAACTGAAAATTTCCGGCTGGATTTCAGACCGGTTATCGCCAAGAGTTTTGAGTGATGTACAGTATTGTTATATCAACGGCCGTATGATCCGCGACAAGCTTATTAATCATGCGATAAAACAGGTGTATGCTTATTCGCTGCCGCAGGGGAAATTCCCCGGGTACGTTATATATATTGAATGTAATCCTGAGCAGGTTGATGTTAATGTCCATCCTTCGAAGCATGAAGTGCGTTTTCATGAAGCACGCTGGGTACATGATTTTATTGTCAGCACCCTAAGCAGTACTTTAAATGAAGGACCTCTACTGAATCAGGATGATACCGGCGGTCTTCAAACTAAAGCCGCTGAGCATTTTTATCAGCCTCCGGAACTCCCCGAAAGTGCGGCTGCAGAGGAAGGTTACAAAGCGGCAGCTCCAAGCTCGGCAGCTCCAAGCTCGGCAGCTCCCTCTTCTTCGGGTTACAGTTCTGCTTATACAAAACCGCAGCTTGATGAAGCTCAGGTAAACGCTTATTGTGACTTTGTTGCTGAAGCGCATTTAAGCACATCACCTTTAGCGGTTAATCCGATGCCTCAGGCCGCGTCTCAAATATCGGCAAGTGCAGATTTTGCACAGGCATTATGCTTAATTAAAAATGAGTATTTACTGCTTAAAGTAAATCCTGCTCAGCAGGTGATACAGGCCGCTTCACCGCTGCTGGTGTTGTCTCTAAAGCAGGCCGAAGCAGTGGTTAAACAGTTTCAGTTGTTTGATGCCTGGTTAAACGGTGAAGTCATTTCACAGCCTTTATTACTGCCGGTACGTGTGCAGCTTGAAACGCCTTTATTACAAATCTGTGATGACTTTCAGCAGCTGTTCAGCCGTTTAGGTTTTGCTTTTAAAGTCCAGGGCGGCAGGCTGATTATCAGTAAAGTTCCTGCATTACTTCGCCAGGCACCAGTTGCTAAAATATTACCAGATCTATTAACCTATTTAACGACCTTAGATAAGGTTATGAATGAGTCTCAGGTAAATGATTTTTGTGCTTTTTTAGTAAAGACACAGCAGAATTATCAGCTTGAAAGCAGCCAGTGGACAGAAAAGACAGCTTTGTCACAGTTAGATTTATTACTGTCTCTTTTTTCCGAGAATATGAGTTTGTATCAGGACATTCTCTTTCACGAACCCGATTTATCATTATTAGTACAAGGTTTTTCAGATGACTAAACAAGCGACGGCTATTTTTTTAATGGGTCCTACCGCCTCAGGGAAAACCGATTTAGCGATTCGACTTGCACAGGAATGCAGTTGTGAAATTATCAGTGTAGATTCTGCGTTAATATATAAAGGCATGGATATCGGTACCGCAAAACCGACAGAACAGGAGCAGGCACTCGCGCCGCATGCTTTAGTGGATATTATTGATCCGCTTGAGTCTTATTCTGCCGGAGATTTTCGAGATGATGCACTGCGTTTGATGCAGGAGATAACTGAGCGAGGCAATACACCGTTATTAGTAGGCGGCACCATGCTTTATTACAAAGCACTGGTGGATGGATTATCTCCTCTGCCTAGTGCAGATCCTAAGATTCGTGCTGAAATCGAAAAACAAGCCGCAGAGCAGGGCTGGCAGGTCATGCATGATCTATTAAAAGAGATAGATCCGGTTTCCGCAAAGCGCATTCATGTTAACGATCCGCAGCGTTTATCACGTGCGCTTGAGGTTTACCGTATTTCCGGTAAAAGCATGACAGAATTAACGCAGGTGAAAAGCGAGCCTATTCCCTATGATGTAAGGCAGTTTGCTATCGCACCGGCTGAAAAAAGTGTTCTTCATGAGCGTATTGAACGCCGCTTTCAGCTGATGCTGCAGGGCGGTTTTGAACAGGAAGTGCAGGCACTGCACGATCGAGGTGATCTGCATCTGGATCTTCCTTCCATGCGCTGTGTTGGTTACCGTCAGATGTGGGAATATTTAGACGGCAGTATGGATTATGATGAGATGGTTTTTCGCGGTGTTGTTGCAACCCGGCAGCTGGCTAAAAGGCAGATGACTTGGCTTCGCGGCTGGAAAGATGTAACTTGGCTGGAAAGCGGCTGTGAACAGAATTTTGATTTGATTAAAGCGGTTTTATAACACAGCCAAGCCGTTTGCCTTGCGGCAAAGCTCTTTATTAAAGAAATTGGGCTTCGCGGCTGGAAAGATGTAACTTGGCTGGAAAGCGGCTGTGAACAGAATTTTGATCTGATTAAAGCGGTTTTATAACTGCTATCTGCTTGGCTGAAAAGGTCTTGTTAACCAAATTTTGAGATGATTATCCTGCTTTGGTCGTATTTGCTGTAAGCTGTAAATACAGTTACTTGTCTAGAAAGTGTTATGGATCAAAATTTTGAGTATTGAAATCGGTTTTTATTTAACCATTGTTTATACTGGTTTAGCTTTAAAATAACTAATAACAATAATAAGGAACAATGATGGCTAAAGGACAATCATTACAAGATCCGTTTTTAAATACGCTGCGGAAAGAACGAATTCCAGTGGCTATTTATTTAGTAAACGGCATTAAACTGCAGGGGCAGATTGAATCGTTTGATCAGTTTGTTATTCTGTTAAAAAATACCGTAAGCCAGATGGTTTACAAACATGCAATTTCGACAGTTGTTCCTGCGCGGTCCGTACCTGCTATTCCGCATGTTGAAACACATGATTAGCCTGTTTTCAGGTTTTTGATTATTTATTTTGGTCTGCCTTTGTGCAGGCCATTTTTTTATCTAATCCTCTGCATGGTTATGTTAGGATTAACAACTCTTCCCTTATTTCCTTCTTAATTGGAGCTTTATTTGTTTGATCGTTACGAAGCCGGTGAACAGGCTGTATTAGTTCATATCTCTTTTTCTGATGAAGATAACAAAGAAGACCTTGATGAACTAAAGTTACTGGTTAGTTCAGCTGGTGTTAATGCACTTGATACCGTCACAGGTCCGCGAAAATCACCACATGCGCGTTATTTCGTCGGTACCGGTAAAGCGCAGGAAATTGCAGATACCGTGCAGACTCTGCAGGCTGATGTGGTTATATTTAATCATGCTTTAAGTCCGGCACAGCAGCGGAACTTAGAGGCGTTATGTGAATGTTTAGTATTAGACCGGACTGCTCTGATTCTGGATATATTTGCTCAGCGTGCACGTACCTATGAAGGTAAATTACAGGTTGAGCTCGCGCAGCTGCGTCATCTTTCAACACGCCTGATTCGCGGCTGGACGCATTTGGAGCGTCAGAAAGGCGGGATAGGTTTACGTGGTCCGGGTGAAACACAGTTAGAAACTGACCGGCGCTTATTACGGGCACGTATCAGCACTATTAAATCTCGTTTAGCAAAAGTAGAAAAACAGCGGGAACAGGGGCGTCGTTCACGGCAGCGTAACGAAGTACCGACTATTTCATTAGTGGGTTATACCAATGCCGGTAAATCGACCCTGTTTAATCAGATTACCGATGCAGATGTTTATGCTGCCGATCAGTTATTTGCAACGCTGGATCCGACACTGCGTAAAATTGATGTTGAAGATGTCGGCAACTGTATTTTAGCAGATACCGTTGGTTTTATTCGTCACCTGCCGCATGATTTAGTGGCCGCCTTTAAAGCGACGCTGCAGGAAACGCGCGAGGCGACGCTGCTGCTTCATGTTGTTGACTGTGCTGATGAATGTTACCACGATAATATCAACGCCGTTGAAAACGTACTGGCAGAAATTGATGCCGGCGAAGTGCCTCAATTGATGGTGATGAATAAGATTGATGTCCTTGAAGATATACAGCCGCATATTGATTACGATGATCAGGGCAAACCGGTGCGAGTCTGGTTATCTGCACAAAGCGGGACAGGTGTTAATCTGTTGTTTGAAGCATTAACTGAGCTTTTAAAAGGACAGATTCGTTCTCTGCGCCTGGCGATTCCCCCTGCACAGGGGAAATTACGCGCACTGTTTTACCAGCTGGACTGTATCGAAAATGAATCTTATGCGGAAAATGGTGATTGTGTGCTGGATATTCGTTTGAATAATATTGACTGGTTACGCTTGATAAAACAGCAGGGTGCCTCAATAGAAGAGTATATCGTTAACATTAATTAACATGCTGCCTACATAATATGTCATGTTCCCTTTATTATTACAGTGAACATTGCTACATTGCAGTTAACAATTTGTTTGTATTACTTAATCGGGAGCTAAATATGGCTTGGAACGAACCGGGAAAAGATGATAAAAAAGATCAAGACCCGTGGAAAAACAATGATAAAAAGAACGATCAGGGACCACCTGATTTAGATGTTGTTTTCCAGAAACTAGCAGATTTATTTGGTGGTTTATTTGGTAAAAAACCATCTTCAGGTAACGGCGGCGGCAGTAACAGCAGCGGTGGTAAATTTGCCGTGATCACTGTATTTGCTGTGCTTGCTATTGTCTGGTTTGTCAGCGGCTGGTATACAATAAAAGAGTCAGACCGCGGCGTAGTACTGCGTTTTGGAGCTTACAATTCCCAGGTTGAACCCGGACTGCACTGGAACCCTAAATTTATCGATCAGATAATCCCGATTAACGTCGAAGCGTTCCGTACCATGCCGACAACTGGTTTC
Source organism: Psychromonas aquimarina ATCC BAA-1526 (assembly GCF_000428725.1). GTDB lineage: Bacteria > Pseudomonadota > Gammaproteobacteria > Enterobacterales > Psychromonadaceae > Psychromonas > Psychromonas aquimarina. The sequence continues at coordinate 30,013 of NZ_AUAM01000026.1, read as the reverse complement.
ATGCTTACCGAAGATGAAAACATTGTTAATGTGGCGATGGAAGTACAGTATCGAATAATTGCCCCTGAAAAATATCTGTTTAGTGTAACCAATGCTGATGACAGTCTGCTGCAGGCACTTGACAGCTCATTACGTTTTGTTATTGGTCATTCAACCATGGATGACGCATTAACAACGGGTCGTGAAACAGTACGTCAGCAAACCTGGGAAATGCTGGATAAAATCATCGAACCTTATGATCTGGGGATCGAAATTGTCGATGTCAACTTACAGCAGACACGTCCGCCTGAAGAGGTAAAAGACGCCTTTGATGATGCGATAGCCGCACAGGAAGATGAAGAGCGTTTTGTACGGGAAGCTGAAGCTTATGAGCGGGAAAGAGAACCTATTGCTCGTGGTCAGGTGAAGCGTATTGAACAGCAGGCACAGGCTTATAAAGAAGGTATTATCCTAAAAGCACAGGGTGAAGTTGCCCGCTTTAATAAATTATTACCTGAATATAAAGCTAGCCCGGAAGTTACGCGTCAGCGTCTTTATCTTGAAACCATGGAGTCTGTGCTGAATAACAGCTCTAAGGTATTAATTGATAATAAGGCCGGCGGTAATTTAACCTTCCTGCCTCTGGATAAATTAATGAGCAAGCAGAACTCGACTCAGAGTAACGCTGTTTCTGAGATTGAAACACGCTCTCGAGCTGATGAGAAAGCAGATAATGATGAACGTTTATCCGGCAGTGACCGATTCTCTCGTAACAGCAGCCGTACAGGGAGAGATTACTAATGAAAAGATTCCTAATAATACCTATCGCGCTGGCTCTGATCTTTATGAGCAGTGCATTTGTTGTTACTGAAGGGCATAACGGTATCGTAATGCAGTTCAGCAAGGTAAAACGTGACAGCGAAGGTGTGCCTGTTGCCTACCCTCCCGGCTTACATTTTAAAGTACCGTTTATTGATTCTGTTCGAATTATGGATACACGTATCCAGACACTTGATGATCAGGCTGACCGTTTTGTAACATCGGAGAAAAAAGATTTAATTATCGACTCCTATGTTAAATGGCAGATTGATGACCTGGCTGTTTATTACCTGGCAACCGGTGGTAATAAGATGCAGGCTGAAGCGTTACTTAAACGTAAAATCAATAACGGACTGCGTAGTGAAATTGGTTCGCATACGATTAAAGATATTGTTTCTGGTAAACGCGGTGAAGTAATGGAAACTGCACTTAAGCGTATGGCTCGTTCATCAGAGCTGGGGATTCAAGTTGTTGATGTACGTATCAAGAAAATAAATCTGCCTGATGAAGTCAGCAGCAGTATCTACAAGCGTATGCGTGCTGAACGATTAGCCGTGGCTAAAGAGCACCGTTCTCAAGGTCAGGAAAAATCAGAGGTGATCCGCGCTAATATCGACCGTAAGATTTCGATTATGCTGGCGACAGCAAATAAAAAATCTTCAGAGGTCCGTGGTGCCGGTGATGCTGAGTCTTCGAAAATATTTGCAGACTCATATGCTCAGGATGCAGAGTTTTTTGCCTTCCTGCGCAGCATGAAAGCTTATGAGAAGAGTTTTTCTGATAAAGATGATGTTATGGTTTTAAGTCCTGATTCTGACTTCTTTAAGTACATGAATACTAAAGGTTAATATTTATTACCCATAATTTTAAAAGGGCGGTTTACCGCCCTTTTTTGTACCCGTAATAAATACTGCTGCGATTTGTTTATTAAAGATATTGAAATACAGGATTAATGTTTGCTAAAATCCTCTCTCAATTCGCTAGAGAAATGTGATTCTGATGGGAAAAAACGTAGTAATTCTTGGCACTCAATGGGGTGACGAAGGTAAAGGTAAGGTTGTAGACCTGCTGACAGACAAAGCGCAATGGGTAGTTCGCTATCAAGGTGGACACAATGCGGGTCATACACTTGTAATTGATGGAGAGAAAACGGTTCTTCATTTGATTCCATCAGGTATCTTACGTGAAAACGTAAAATGCGTTATCGGTAACGGTGTAGTATTAGCACCTGATGCATTGTTCAAAGAGATGAACATGCTTATCGAACGCGGCATTCCTGCAAAAGAACGTCTTTCAATCAGTGAAGGCTGTCCTCTGATTCTTCCATACCATGTTGCACTAGATGTAGCGCGTGAAAAAGCACGTGGCAATAAAGCAATTGGTACTACCGGTCGTGGTATTGGTCCGGCATACGAAGATAAAGTTGCTCGTCGTGGTCTGCGTGTTGATGATCTATTCGACATGGCATCATTTGCAGTGAAACTTAAAGAAGTAATGGAATACCATAACTTCCAGTTAGTTAATTACTACAAAGAAGAAGCGGTCAGTTACGAAGATGTGCTTGCACAGATGACTGAGATGGCTCCCTTATTAATCAGCATGGTTATTGATGTAACTGATGAGTTAGATAAAGCTCGTTTACGTGGTGATAATATCTTATTCGAAGGTGCACAAGGTACGTTACTGGATATCGACCACGGTACATACCCGTACGTAACTTCTTCAAATACAACTGCTGGTGGTGTTGCTACGGGTAGTGGTTTTGGTCCGACACACCTTGATTATGTATTAGGTATTGTTAAAGCTTACACAACACGTGTAGGTTCAGGTCCTTTCCCGACTGAGTTATACGACGGTATTGATAAACTAGACCCTGCCGGTAAACACCTTGGTACTGTAGGCCATGAGTTCGGCGCGACAACTGGTCGTTTACGCCGTACAGGCTGGTTTGATGCTGTTGCAATTAAACGTGCCGTGCAGCTGAACAGTATTACTGGTTTCTGTTTAACAAAACTAGACGTATTAGACGGTATGGAAGAGATCAAAATCTGTACTGGTTACACAATGCCGGACGGTAAAGTGGTTGATGTACCGCCTATGTCTGCAGACGGTTATGAAGTCGCTGTTCCTGTTTACGAAACTATGCAGGGCTGGACTGAAAGTTCATTCGGTGCAACATCTTACGATGCACTGCCTGAAAATGCTAAAGCATACATCAAGCGTTTAGAAGAAGTTACCGGCGTACCAATGGATATTATCTCTACTGGCCCAGACCGTAACGAAACAATGATTCAGGTTAACCCGTTTAACTAATCATCTGTCTAAAGCTTAATAAAAAGCCCCTGTCATTGTAGAGTGTCAGGGGCTTTTTTGATTTCTATTTTTCATTCTTCCCCCCCCCTCCCCTGCATGAGTATCTCTTTTTTAGTTTTTATCCTAATCTATTGTAATTAATAGGGGCTTTCTTATTTTATTATTCATATCAGTCAGTAAGAACGTTCCTGCTGCCCAACAATATAAAGGATAGTGATATGAGTAAGATTGATCGCAGGCAGGTCGTGTCTTTAGTTGAACTTATCGGGGGAGAGGGCAATATCGCCAGTGTCAGTCACTGCCTGACACGTTTACGCTTTGCCTTAAGTGATCCGGAGCTAGCTAAGCTGAAAGAGATTGAGAAGATTCCAATGGTCAAAGGCTGCTTTACCAATGCCGGGCAGTTTCAAATTGTGATTGGAACTGAAGTTGATCAAGTCCATAAGATGTTAAGCGAAATAACAGGCGGTAAAGGGGCCGATAAAGAGGCGACAAAACTGGCAGCACGACAGAATATGAATCTGCTTGAGCGGTCTATCTCTCATATGGCGGAAATTTTTGTACCGCTGTTACCGGCAATTATAACCGGTGGTTTAATCCTTGGTTTTCGTAATGTGATCGGTGATATCCGCATGTTTGACGGTAAAACTCTGGTTGAAATCAGCCAGTTCTGGGCGTCGGTTCACTCTTTCCTATGGCTGCTTGGTGAAGCTATTTTCCACTTCCTGCCGGTTGGTGTCTGCTGGGCCACGGTGAGAAAACTGGGGGGAACACCGATTCTTGGTATTGTACTGGGTATTACCCTGGTTTCACCGCAGTTAATGAATGCTTACGGTATTGGTTCAGGAACCCCGGATGTCTGGGACTTTGGTTTCTTTGCGATGGAAAAAGTGGGCTATCAGGCGCAGGTTATCCCGGCGATATTAGCAGGGATGGCATTAGCTATGATTGAAATAAATCTTAAACGTATTATTCCAGCATATCTGTACTTAGTGGTTGTTCCTTTTGTATCGCTGCTTGCCGCAGTTGTGTTAGCACACTCTATTATCGGTCCCTTAGGCCGTGAAATCGGCGACGGCGTAGGTTATGTAGCTAAGGCTGCTATGACCGGGGATTTTGCTGTTTTAGGCTCGATGCTTTTTGCTTTCTTTTATGCACCTCTGGTTATTACCGGTATTCACCATACGACTAATGCGGTTGATCTGCAGCTGATGCAGGATCTCGGAGGAACCCCGATCTGGCCGCTGATTGCACTGTCTAATATTGCCCAGGCATCTTCTGTGGTCGGCATTATCTGGATAAGTAAAAAACAGAATGAGCGTGAAATCTCGGTACCTGCCGCTATATCTGCTTATTTGGGGGTTACTGAGCCCGCTATGTACGGTATTAATTTAAAGTATAAATTCCCCATGTTATGCGCAATGCTCGGTTCCGCACTGGCTGCCGGGATTTGCGGTTTTGCCGGGGTAATGGCTAACGGTATCGGTGTCGGCGGACTGCCCGGTATTTTGTCAATCCAGCCGCAGTACTGGGGCGTGTATGCACTGGCTATGCTGGTCGCTGTGGTTGTGCCGGTGATATTAACTCTGCTGCTGTATAAACGCGCTCAAAAAAGAGGGGATCTTGAGGATCTTGAGTTAATTGAAGATGAATTAGAAGCTGTAATTCGTTAACTGTTAATAAAGTCTTACCCTTTGTGTATGAAGCTGCACTCAGGGGAATCAGCTGAGTATAAACCTGAGAGTGAATATATGAAAACACAGCAGAAACAGTGGTGGCATACAGCGGTTGTTTATCAGATTTATCCTAAAAGCTTTTGCGACAGCGCGGCTAAAGGCACTGGCGACATTAAAGGCATTATCTCTAAACTTGATTATCTTAAAAGGCTTGGGGTTGATGCGCTCTGGCTTACTCCAATTTATCAGTCGCCTATGATTGATAATGGTTATGATATTTCTGATTATTATACTATTAACCCTGATTTCGGCTCTATGGGGGATTTTGAGCTACTCCTGAAAAGTGCCCATCACAAAGGTATACGTATCATTCTTGATATTGTGGTTAATCATACTTCTACCGAGCATAAATGGTTTAAATCCGCGATTGCCGATAAAAACAGTTTATACCGTGATTATTATATCTGGAAAGATCCGCTCAACGGCCGCGAGCCTACTAACTGGCAGTCAAAGTTCGGCGGCAGTGCATGGGTCTTAGATCAGAAAAGCGGGCAGTATTATCTGCATCTTTTTGCGCGGGAGCAGGCTGATTTAAACTGGGAAAACCCTAAAGTACGTAATGAAGTAAAAAATATAATCAGCTTCTGGGCTGAAAAAGGGGTGGACGGCTTCCGCCTTGATGTTATTAATCTGATCTCGAAACAGCAGGATTACCCTGATGATTTGCAGGGAGACGGACGCCGTTTTTATACCGACGGCCCGCGAGTACATGAATACCTGCGTGAAATAAGTGATGCAGTGTTTAATAAATACGGCTCTGTGACCGTGGGGGAAATGTCTTCTACTACGCTTGAGCAGTGCCGCCGTTATTCCGCGCCGGATGGAAAAGAGCTGTCTATGGTGTTTAATTTCCATCATTTAAAAGTCGATTATGTCGACGGGGAAAAATGGACGCTGGCACCCTTTGATTTTTTACAGCTGAAAAGTATTTTTAACCACTGGCAGCAGGGCATGTCTGGAAAAGGCTGGTCTGCACTGTTCTGGTGTAATCATGATCAGCCTCGTATCGTCAGCCGTTTAGGTGATGATCACAAGTACCGGCTTGAGTCTGCGAAGATGCTGGCTGCCTCAATTCATATGATGCAGGGAACACCTTATATCTATCAGGGGGAAGAGATTGCAATGACCAATCCGGGTTACAGCTCAATTGAGCAGTACCGGGATCTGGAAAGTACTAATATGTACGATATTTTGCTTAAGCAGGGGAAAAGTCAGCAGGAAGTGCTGGCCATTCTTGCTCAGAAATCTCGTGACAACTCCAGAGCGCCGATGCAGTGGAACACAGAGGCTCATGGCGGTTTCACAAAAGGTAAACCCTGGTTAGAGGTCGCGGCTAATTATAAGCAGATAAATGCACAGCAGGCGCTTGTTGATAAAAATTCAGTTTTTTACTATTACCAGTCTCTGATAAAGCTGCGTAAAGAGCTTGAAGTGATCACCTGTGGGGATTATAAGGATTTAGCGCCGGATCATGCGCAGATCTTTTGTTATCAGCGTAGCAGTGAGCCGCAGAGGCTTATCTGTATAAATAACTTTTACCCTGAAACGGTGCAGTACGAACTGCCGTCAAATTTAGAAATGAGTAAGGGAAAATATATTCTGGCCAATTACCCGAAGGTATTAACAGAAAAACCTGTGCGCAGCTTAAAGCTCAGGCCCTATGAATGTCGTGTTTTACTGATAGAGGAATAAAAAAGCCCCTGGCAGATAAACTACCAGGGGCTTTTTATCTGCAGCTGCATTTATGCGGTGCGGGCAGCCGCCAGATGCGCCAGGCTGATTAATGCCTGTTTGTATTCATTATCCGGAAGGATACTTATCGCTGCGATGGCTTTATCCGCTTCTTCCATTGCGCGCTGTTTTGTATACTCCAATGCGTTTGTTTCATGCAGAGCCTGCATGATTTCGTCAAAGTGCTCCATGCCGTTGGCTTTTTCAATGGCGTCTCTAATTAAGGTCACCTGCTTTTCACTGCCGTGTTTAATGGCGTATAAAAGCGGCAGTGTTGGTTTGCCTTCGGCAAGATCATCACCGGTATTTTTACCCATATCTTGCGCGTCTGAGCTGTAATCCATAACATCATCGGTTAACTGGAAAGCTGTGCCTAAGTATTTTCCGTAATTAAGCAGTGCTGTTTCAATCTCTGCCGGTTGTTCACTTAATACAGCAACCAGCTGGCTGGCTGCTTCAAACAGTTTTGCTGTTTTATAATAAATAACGTCCATATAACTTTCTTCTGTAGTATCCGGATCGTTACAGTTCATCAGCTGCAGCACTTCACCTTCAGCAATAATATTTGTTGCCGACGATAAAATAGTTAATACTTTTAAATTCTGTAATTCAGTCATCATCTGAAAAGAACGTGTATGCAGGAAGTCTCCCACTAATACGCTGGCCGCATTGCCGAATAAAGCATTAGCAGTTTTTTCGCCGCGGCGCAGGTCGGATTCATCAACAACATCATCATGTAATAATGTGGCGGTGTGAATAAATTCGATGATTCCTGCAAGTTTTGTGGTTTTATGATCATGAACATTCAGAGCTTTGGCTGCTAAAACTGTTATCAGGGGGCGAATGCGTTTTCCGCCGCTGTTAATGATATAAAAACCAAGCTGGTTGATTAATGCAACATCCGAGCTTAATTGTGCCATGATCAGTTCATTGACTTGATTCATTTCAGTTAAAGAAATTTGCTGAATTTGTTTAATATTCATGGTCTTGATGTTCCGAATTTTAACACTAAAAAAATAGTGCATATTATTGCCCTTTATCGCCATTATCACAACTCTGTTAAGCGCGATTTATCGAAGTAAATTTTTGATTCTATTCTCCTTTAGAAAACTTCAAACCGGCTTTATAAGTTATTGATTTTGCATGTGATTTTGTTGTGCTTGTTTTTTGTTCAATGAACCGTAATGCACTTGCCGATTTTTTTACTCTATTTTTCCTAAATATGATTGCCAAAAGAGGCTCTTTGCCGTAGACTCCGCCTCCATTGTGATTAATAAGTGTGCTCTCGAAGCTTGGTTTCTTAATGAAACAGCACGAGACGCCTGAACGGAGTAATAAACATGTACGCTGTTATCCAGAGTGGTGGCAAGCAACACCGTGTTGCTGTTGAACAAACTCTTCGTTTGGAAAAACTGGACGTAGAAGCTGGCGCAACTGTAGAATTTGATAAAGTTCTTCTAGTAGCTAACGCTGAAGACGTTAAAGTTGGTGTTCCATACGTAGACGGCTGTAAAGTAACTGCTGAAGTAGTTTCTCACGGTCGTGGTAAAAAAGTAAAAATCGTTAAGTTCCGCCGTCGTAAGCATTCGCGTACTCAAGCGGGTCATCGTCAGTGGTTTACTGAAGTTAAAATTACTGCAATTAACGCTTAATTAGGAGTTATTAAAAATGGCACATAAAAAAGCTGGTGGTAGTACTAATAACGGTCGCGATTCAGAAAGTAAACGCTTAGGTGTTAAACGTTTTGGTGGTGAGTCAGTATTAGCTGGTAACATTCTTGTTCGTCAACGTGGTACTAAATTCCACGCTGGAACTAACGTAGGTCTTGGTAAAGACCACACTCTATTCGCTAAAGCGACTGGTGTAGTTAAGTTCGAACAGAAAGGTCCTCAAAACCGCAAATTTGTAAGCATCGTAGCTGAATAATCAGTTCCGGTTTAGCATTCGAAAAGCCTCGCTGATGCGGGGCTTTTTTTTTATCTATAATTTTTATTTAAAGAAAGTATTTATTTCTATTTATACATAAATATGTGATCTATGTTGAATAGAAATGAGTATAATTATTCGCATTAAAGGTTTGCCTATTCGAGGTAGGCATATTGTTTTTCTTGGAGGTTGTAATGAAGTTTGTTGATGAAGCAAAAATAAAGGTTGATGCTGGAGATGGCGGCAACGGCTGTATCGGCTTCCGTAGAGAAAAATATATTCCTCGCGGCGGCCCTGACGGCGGTGACGGTGGTGACGGCGGTGACGTTTACCTACAGGCAGACGAAAATCTAAATACTCTGATTGATTTCCGTTTTGTGAGTTTTTACGACGCAGAGCGTGGTGAAAACGGTCAGCCTCGTGACTGTACTGGTTCTCGCGGTAAAGATAAAATCGTTAAAGTTCCAGTTGGTACTCGTGCTCGTGATTGTGATACCGGTGAAATTCTTGGTGACTTAACTGAAAATGATCAAAAACTGCTGGTTGCTAAAGGCGGCTTTCACGGTTTAGGTAATGCACGTTTTAAAACCAGTACTAACCGTGCGCCTCGGCAGAAGACTGACGGCACGCCGGGTGAAGTTCGTAATCTGCAGTTAGAGTTATTACTGCTTGCCGATGTGGGTATGCTGGGTTTACCTAATGCCGGTAAATCAACATTTATCCGCAGTGTTTCAGCTGCCAAACCAAAAGTAGCTGATTACCCGTTTACCACATTAATCCCTAATCTGGGGGTAGTAAGTATGGGGCACGGGCGCAGCTTTGTTATTGCCGATATTCCAGGGTTAATTGAAGGTGCTTCCGATGGTGCCGGTCTGGGAACGCGTTTCCTGCGTCATTTAGAACGCTGCCGTGTGTTACTGCATATGATCGATTTATTACCGGCAGATGGTAGTGATCCGGTTGAAAATGCCCTGGTTATTATCTCTGAACTGGAAAAACACAGCCCTAAACTGGCAGGCAAACGCCGCTGGCTGATTTTTAATAAAACTGATCTTTTATTAGAAGATGAAGCTCAGGAAGTTATGCAGCGTGTTCAGGATGCACTTGAATGGGACGGCCCGGTTTATAAAGTTGCCGCTATTTCAAAAACAGGTACGCAGGCCGTTTGTCAGGATGTTGTTGAATACTTAGAAGAGTTACCGCCAGAGTTTACTCCGGAAGAGGAGCGTGCGCAGGTTGAGTTCCAGTGGGATGATTACCATGAATCGGCAATGGATGATGCCAATGCAGATTACCATGATGATGATGACGACTGGGACGATGACGAAGAGATGATGGAAGTTATCTACGTTAAAGAGTAATTTTTTATTCTTTATCTAAGCATATAAAAACGCCGTTTAGATTAAATCTAAACGGCGTTTTTGTTTTGGGGGGATTATAAAAGTGTTTTTAATTCTCTAAGGTAGTGGGTAAAAGCATCCGCAGGTTTGATGCCGAAATCAAATACATCTTCTTGTTTTTTCATCAAAGCCTGATAGCCGCCTTTGCCGCGGGACATATAACCCGTGGTGACTATCGAATACAGCTTATCCATCTGCAGTTCAGATATCTCTCCCTGTGCATCCTGCTGGTATAGCTTTCTGATGCCGTCTGTTAATTCTGTGCTGCGCAGTTTAATAGACAGGTTTGAAAAATAGGGGTAACTGCCGGTACTTCCAGCAGGATCTACGCTGCTTTTTACTGCACTGTTAACCGCTTCAAATAAAGTTTCTCCGCTGACCTGGTAAGACTGCACCGAAATTGAAAACGGCAGTAGTTTTCCGGAAATGTCTGCGGCGCTTACCGCTGACTGAAGCAGGTGGGTTCGTACTGCTCCTGCATTAATAATTGCAAAATCAACATCTTGATTGTGTTTTCTGGCGTAATGCAGAAGCGACTGCGCGACAATAGGCGCAACTTGACTGCCTCCCTGCTGATCTGGAACTCTTAAGTGGCGTTTGCTTGTTAATACATGGCCGACAATATCATTTTTATAATGCTCGACTGCCGGCCGAAAATCGCGCTCTAATAACTGTTCAACCCGGTCACTTCTGTTTTCAAAGCTGATATTTGCCTGCTGAGTAAGATAGCGCTCCGCAGCCTGTAAGTTAGATTGTTCCGCGGGGCTGTTAATTGTCAGGCTGTTTTTCTCCAGGAGCAGTTTATTGCCGCCGCTGATGGAGATTATTTTTCCTGCGGGAGCCAGCGTGAGCTCTGCACATCCGGCCGCCATCGCGTTGTGTCCTGCCTGTACGATATAACAGTTATTAACAGCCTGTGCATAGGCACTTTCTCGAGCCAGGCCGATATTGGAAAAATCGCCCTGCAGAGTGTGGCTGTGTCCGCCGATGATTAAACTAATCCCGTTCACAGTTTCTGCTAAGCGCTTATCCTGTGTATAACCAAGGTGACTGATAACAATAATACAGTTGATACCCGCGTCCTGAATTTCACTGACCATAGACTGAGCGCAACTAATATGATCACTAAAATCAACGGCAGGTCCCGGACTGGCAATATCATGCATATCAGTAATGCTTAAAGCAAAAACAGCAATTGATATGCCGTTAATTACCTTAGTAAGATAAGCTGGTTTATGCTGCTCATTGGACTGATAAAGCAGCCGGCCGGTGCATTTTTCAAGTGCTGAACCGCCGTCTTTTTTTAAACGCATATTGGCAGACAGCAGCGGAAAGTCTACCTGGTTAATAAAGTCGGCCAGCAGTTCGTCACCCGTGTCCAGCTCGTGATTGCCGACTGCCATTGCATCAAGCTGCATTGCATTTAATACAGCTGCATTAGCCGCCCCCTTAAAGCATGAGAAGTAGACGCTGCCTTCAAATGAATCACCCGCATGTACAAACAGAAAACCTGCTTTTTCCTGCTGTGCTTTAGATCGCTCCCTACGGGTAAAAGAATCGATAAGCGAGTAACCGCCGCAGGCCGCAGTTAATCCTGTTTTGTGCTTATCCAGCGGGATGTTTATCTGTAAAGGAGAGGGTTCAAAATGTGAATGGGTATCATTGATATGAACTATCTTAAGCTTTATATTTTTATCGTTTTTGTGCAATCTTACCTCTGATTGTCTGCTTTGAGACTGAGTTATTTTAACCTGTTTTTAACCGTTATGGTAAATATACTTTGCGGCGATTTGTGTTACAACAGAACTGCTGTTTATCTCTTTGTTGTAAGAGATAAATAGTGGAAATGTCATTTTATTTCAATTTAAAAGTCACCTTCTGATATTATCAAAACATATCGTTTTTATGCCTCAATATGCTCACGGCGTATCTTGAACTGTAATGGGCAGAGCTGTTTATTATCAAGGAGTACTTATGGTCGAAAAAGTAGAGTTATATTTACAGCAGCTGCTGATGTCGCTGCATATCGGTAACTGGATGGGTAATTTTGTTGTTGTTTTAATTATCACTCTGTTAGTACAGCTTTTCTGGCGCTCTTTTGCTAAGAAAACAGAACGTTTAATATCTCGTACCAGTAACTTTTGGGATGACATTGTATTCTTTGCTTTACTGCGTCCGGTAAACTGGCTGATCGTTCTGACGGGTGGTTCAATGGCGCTGCGTGTTATTGCTGAAAGTGAAGAGCTGTTAATTTCTAATTATCTTCCCCTGGTGCAGAAAATATCTGTTCTGCTGTTAATCGGCTGGTCTTTTCTGCGTTTTATTCATAAAACAGAGCAGACTTTTTTTGAATACAAGGACAAAGACACAACCACAGTTACTGCGCTGGCTAAATTAGCGAAGCTGTCAGTGGCAGTTATCATCTCATTGTCGGTTATCCAGACATTAGGTGTCAGTGTCTCCGGGGTGCTTGCATTCGGTGGTATGGGCGGGCTAGTGGTTGGTATGGCGGCTAAAGATCTGCTCTCGAATCTTTTCGGCGCATTAATGGTTTATATGGATAAACCTTTTAAAGTCGGAGACTGGATCCGCAGCCCGGACAAATCAATTGAGGGAACCGTTGAGTCGATCGGCTGGCGTATTACCCGTATTCGTACCTTTGATAAACGCCCTTTATATGTGCCGAACAGCCTGTTCACTCAGATTGTTGTTGAAAACCCGTCACGTATGAGTAATCGCCGCATTAAAGAGACATTTGGCTTGCGTTACAGTGATGTGCATTTAATTGAAATTATTATCAAAGATGTCCGAGCTATGCTTGAAAATCATTCCGATATTGATCAGAAACAGACTTTAATTGTTAACTTTAATTATTTTAATAACTCCTCTTTAGATTTCTTTATTTACACATTCACCAAAACAACTAACTGGGTATTATTCCATGAAATAAAGCAGGATGTGCTCCTGCAGGTGGCGAACATTGTTGCCTCGCATCAGGCTGAATTTGCATTTCCCACCAGGCAGCTGCATATAGAGGCTCAGCCTGAACAGTTAAAATAACAAACAGTTAACCCGGCGCACCGGGTTAACTTAACTATTTAAGTTAAGTAGCTTTTCGCCTCTTTTTGTACATTTTCTAACTCGTCTAATAATTCTAATAACTCCGGCTCTAACAGATCCGGAGTAATACCCTGTTTCAGCTCTTTTTCAATCAGACCGGCAATTTTCTTAAGTTTAGGTACGCCGCTGTAACTGCAGCCTCCATGAAATTTATGAATAATCTGCGCAAAATGTACATTGTCTATTTTCCCGTTAATCGCTTTATTAGCCTGCTTTTTGATTTCATCAAACTCATTAACCAGCATGCCTAACATCTCTCTGGCGAGATCTTCTTTTCCAGAGGATTGTCTTAAGGCCAGTGTCCAGTCAAAAGATCCGCTTGTGTGACTCGCTTCCGGGAGCTGCTGTGCAGGTCTCGGCTGGCTGATCTTTTCTATCACCTCTGCCTCGGGCGTCCACTTATTAATAATCTCCTGCAGTGCGCTTTCATCAATGGGTTTAGCCAGGCAGTCATCCATACCCTGCTGTAAAAACTGTTCCTTTTCACCCGGCAGTACATGGGCGGTCACCGCAATAACTGGTGTATCGCTGTTGGTTTTATCATCTTTAATCTGCTGGCAGGCGCTGATGCCGTCTAATACCGGCATTTGAATATCCATAAAGATAAGGTCAAAGTGCTGTGATTTAGCGTGTTCTACGGCCTGTTTGCCGTTAATGCAGGTTGTTACCCGGCTGGCTCGATCCCCGAGCATTGCTGAAATAAGTTTTAAGTTTGCCGGGTTATCATCGACAGCCATTACATTAATATCTTTTTTGACCAGCTGCGGCAGAGTTTTATGAGAGTGGATTTCACTGATCTGCTGCTTGTCTGAAACCAGCGCTTTAGCTAGGTTTTTATGGTTTATCGGTTTACTTAAACAGTGTTTAATGCCGGTTTTCATCAGCGTTTCATAGATACTCGGATCGCTTGAGTTAAGCAGTACAACTATGTTGTCGCTATACTGATGCGCCTGCTCAATATGACTGAGCAGCGGCTGCAGGTTTTCACTGTGGCTGTGCCCGATAATAATACTGTCGTACTGCTTGTTTAATAACCGCTCTAACTGCTGTTCGGTTTCTGCCAGTGATAACTCCGTCTGCCATTGATTGAGCAGTTGTGAACAGGCGCGCGCCGCATACTGGTTATTTTCATAAACTAAGACTGATTGTTTCTGCAGACGCTCTACTGGCAGGCTGACTAAAGGATTACGGGTATTTTTTTCCAGTTTAATGGTAAACCAGAAAGTTGAGCCCTGATCCGGCGTCGACACTAAATCAATGCTGCCCTGCATCTGTCTGACTAGTTTCTGAGTGATCACTAAACCTAAACCGGTACCGCCGTACTGACGTGTAATACTGGTATCTGCCTGTCCGAAGGCTTTGAACAGCTGCGCCTGCTGTTTCTCTGAAATACCAATTCCGGAATCTGAAATCATCATTTTCAGGGTTACTTTTTCATCGCAGTCGCGTTCATCTTCAATACGCTGTATCTGTACCTCTATATTGCCGTTTTCAGTAAACTTTATCGCATTACCGATTAAATTAGTTAAGATCTGCTGGATACGCATGGAGTCGCCAAGTACTTCATGGGGGACTTCCGGATCAACCATCATGCTTAGTTCAAGATGTTTTTCATGTGCGCTTGGTGCAAGCAGGTGCATGGTTTCATCAATACAGTCGCGCAGATCAAAGGGGATAACTTCCAGGTTTAATTTACCCGCTTCAAGTTTAGAAAAATCCAGAATATCATTAATAATATTAAGCAGATTTCCAGCTGAACGTTCAATTGTCTGCAGGTAGTCAACCTGATTGCTGCTGAGCTGCGTTTTTAGAAGCTGTCTGGCAAATCCGATTACGCCGTTAAGCGGTGTGCGTAATTCATGACTCATATTGGCTAAAAATTCTGATTTTACCTGAGCTGCCTGCTGGGCGTCTTTTCGAGTAATATCCAGCTCAATATTCTGCACTTCCATCTGATCCAGTGTTTCTCTTAATTCACTGGTGGCCAGATCGATACTGTCCTGCATCTCCTCATGGTGTTTGGACATTGCCAGCGCCATTTCATTGATACCGTGCTGGAGCAGATCGATTTCGCCGGAATAGTCGCCTTCTACGCGGGAATTTAATCGTCCCAGACTGATTTTTTCAACAACTGAAACCATTTCAGAGATTGGTGCGGTAATTCTTCGCGCCTGTTTAACCGCCAGATACAAACTGCCGAGAAAGCCTAATATCATAATACCAAAAGACAGGGCGGTATCACGGTAAAGTAACAGGTCGACCTGATCGCTGTTGATTTCCATGGCTACATAACCCACTATTTTACGGGGCTGATCAAAAGTTAACTGGTATTCTAAAAAATTAGTTTCGTCGATAATCGGGCTGTGAATAACTATGGTGTCTTTGTAGTGATAAACCTTGGTGATTTCCGGGATCTTCTGCTCGTTTTTAATGCGCAGCTGCTGAAAATTACGATGGTAGTTACTGGTTACAAACAGTTTGTTCTGTGCATCGAAAATAGCAATGCTGTTGATCATCGGGCTGTTTTTACGATGGGTTGCACCGATTAGACGTCTTAATATGGTACGAGTTTCATCCTGCATGCCGTATTCACTGGCAATTGCCAGCGGTTCGGTAATATTAATGGCCCGGTTGATTAAAAAATCGTTAGCCTGCTGATAGCGGTGAAAAGAGAAATAACTCGCTAATAAACCACCGATAAGAATGGTGGGTAAAATCGTAAATGCAATAACCTGTGCACGAAGTCCGTATTTAGTCATAAGTAATATTTCTAATATTGAGTTTATCAGCAAACAGCGGCGGATTTTCAGGAGCACTGAATTGAATTTCTATGCGCTTTGCCTATAAGTAATGAATGCTTTTATTTTGTTTTATGTGACAATAGCATTATCGATAAATATATATGCCCAATAGGGTACCGCTATCATGGCATAGCTAACTTCACCTGTGAATAACTTATGGCTCAGTTCTTTAAAGCATCACGCACAAATAGTGCAAAAAACCGTATTCTAAAAAATGTCAAAATTGAAAAACTGGACCATCAGGGCCGCGGCATGGCATTCTTTCAAGATAAACCTCTTTTCATTGACGGTGCACTTAGCGGTGAACTGCTGGATATTCAGATAATAGAAAGTAAAAAACGCTACAGCAAAGGTGTGCTTAAAAAAATTATTGAAAGCAGTGAAAAGCGCATAAAACCAGCCTGCCCTCATTATCAAGAGTGCGGCGGCTGTCATCTGCAGCATGTAGATCATATCGAGCAGATAAATATAAAATCGGCAGGTTTAACGGCTTTATTTAAACGTTTTGCCGGACAGGCGCCAATGCAGCTTGAAGATCCCGTTACGGATCAGGAATGGGCATACCGGCGCACCGCCCGTTTTGGTCTGCAGTATAATAAAAAAACTAAAAAGTTAGAGATGGGCTTCCGCCGTGCGCAGAGTAATTCTCTGATTGATCAGAAAGTCTGTCCGGTTTTACAGCCGGAATTAGAACTGCTGATTTTACCTTTAAAGGCGCTGCTGAATTCTCTGCATAGTAAAGCCGATTTAGGTCATATTGAATTAATGTATGCTGAGCAGGGCGTAGTGGTTTTACTGCGCCATTTAAAAGCGCTGCCGCAAAGCGACCTGCAGTTAATTGAACAGTTTTCCGAAAGCCGTCAAGTGAACTTTTTCGCACAGGCATCGACTAATTCATGTGTTTGTCTGGCCGGACAGGAAGAGTTGAGTTATCAGCTTGCTGAGTGGGACTGCAGACTGACATTCAGCCCGACGGACTTTTTACAGGTAAACAGTAAAGTTAATCAGAAAATGGTCTCGCAGGCGCTTAACTGGCTTGCTGTAAACAAAGACGATCATGTTTTAGATCTTTTCTGCGGTTTAGGTAATTTTACCCTGCCGATTGCTGCAAAAGCCGCCTCTGTTGTCGGGGTTGAAGGCATACAGAAGATGGTTGACCGTGCCGCTGAGAATGCATCTTTAAATAAGATAACGAATGCCAGTTTCTACCAGGCAGATTTAAGTGCAGATAACCTGGCAAAACAGGAGTGGGCTGCCCGGACGTTTAATAAAGTCTTACTGGATCCTGCCCGCGCCGGAGCATTTGACTGCATGGCTTTTATTGTTTCGCAGAAACCGTCTCATATTGTTTATGTTTCTTGTGATCCGGTAACTTTAGCACGGGATAGTCAGCAGCTGCTTGAACAGGGATATAAGCTGCTTAAGTTAGGTTTATTAGATATGTTTCCACAGACCGGACATATGGAGTCTATGGCTCTGTTTGTCCGTGTAAAATAATTATTCAGAATATCGTGTTTTCTTTATTTCGGAGTTAGTTTAATGGTTTCAGTTCGAGATACGCATTTTTATCAAACAGCACAAAAAGATCCGCATAAATGGGTGACCACGCTTGGCCTGAGTGGTTCGGATCAGAAAGTTTTATTAAATAATTATGAAAAAATAATTGCTTTGTGTGTCCAGCCGGAGCAGCTGCCGCTGTTAGAGCTGGGCACAGAAATGGTTGAGATTCTGGTAACACTGAATATGGATATGGATACCCTGAATGCGGCCCTGATATTCCCTCTTCTGGATCATAAGATATTAACTCAGGAGCAGGTTGATGAGCTGTGGGTCAAGCGCATTGCTAAACTGGTTAAAGGCGCTGCGGATATGGAAGGTATTCGTGCGCTGCAGAATCAGGGGCCTTCAAAAAGCAGCGCCGCTCAGGTAGATAATCTGCGTCATATGTTATTAGCCATGGTTGAAGATGTGCGTGCTGTGGTTATCAAGCTTGCTGAACGGATCTGTTATTTACGTCAGGTTAAATATGCCGATGAAGAGAAGCGGGTACTAGTGGCTCGTGAAATATCCTCAATTTATGCGCCGCTTGCTAACCGTCTCGGTATCGGTCAGTTAAAGTGGGAACTGGAAGATCTTTCATTCAGGTATCTGCAGCCGGAAGTTTACAAAAAAATTGCCAAACAGCTTGATGAAAAACGCATTGACCGTGAAAACTATATTCAGGATTTTGTTGATAATGTAAAACATTCTCTAAAAGAGATGCACGTACACGGAACGGCCTACGGACGTCCTAAGCATATCTATAGTATTTTCCGTAAAATGGATAAAAAAGATCTTCAGTTTGAAGAGCTTTATGATGTGCGCGCAGTACGAGTTGTTGTTGAACAGCTGCAGGACTGTTATGCCGCCTTAGGTGCTATTCATACTCAATGGCGCCATATTCCCAGTGAGTTTGATGATTATATTGCCAATCCGAAAGCAAACGGTTACCAGTCGATTCATACTGTGGTGCTCGGTGCTGAAGGTAAAGCGATAGAAGTGCAGATTCGTACCCAGCAGATGCATGACGATGCTGAACTCGGCGTGGCCGCCCACTGGAAATACAAAGAGGGCAGTGCCGGTGGTAAAGCCTCGGGCGGTTATGAAGAGAAAATTGCCTGGCTGCGTAAACTTCTCGCCTGGCAGGAGGATATTACCGACAATGAAAATGTGGTTGATGAAATCCGCAGTCAGGTATTTGATGACAGGGTTTATGTTTTCACCCCGAAAGGTGAAGTTATCGACCTGCCGGCGGGAGCAACGCCCCTGGATTTTGCTTATTATATTCACAGCCAGGTCGGGCACCGCTGTATTGGTGCAAAAATAGGCAGCCATATTGTGCCTTTTACCTATCAGCTGCAGACCGGTGATCAGGTTGAAATTCTAACTCAGAAAGAGCCTAATCCGAGCCGCGACTGGCTCAATCCTAATCTTGGTTATATTCATGCGCCTCGGGCAAGACATAAGGTTGCGACCTGGTTCAGAAAACAGGACAGGGATAAAAATGTACAGGCCGGACGCGAGCTCTTAGAGGTTGAGCTGAGCAAAGTAAAATTAAAACTCAGCGATGTGACACCGGCTATTGAGCGTTTTAATGTCGGCACGGACGATGATATTTTTGCCGGAATCGGTAATGGTGATCTGCGTATCAATCAGCTGGTACACTTTTTAGATAATCACTATCACCAGCAGACATTAGAACAGCAGGATTTAGCTGCGCTTGAAGCATTAGAGAAACGTAAAAAAAGTTTTACCCCTAAATCGACGGGTAATAATATTATTATCGACGGGGTTGGAAATTTAATGCACAGTATTGCGCGCTGCTGTCAGCCGATTCCCGGAGAGCCTATTGAAGGTTATATTACTCAGGGAAGGGGAATTTCAGTACATCGCCAGGAGTGTGAGCAGCTTGCTGATCTGCGTGATGCACATCCTGAACGTATTATTGAAGCTGCCTGGGGAGATGCACACTCTTCGGGTTATACATTAACCCTGCGTCTTGAGGCAAGTGACCGCAGCGGCTTATTAAAAGATATTACCACCCTGTTATCTAATGAAAAAGTAAATTTATTAGGGGTTAACAGTATGACTAATATTAAAAATCAGTCTGCGATTATTGATATGAATTTAGAAGTTTATAACAGTGATGAAATAGGTAAATTACTGACTAAGTTAAAACAGTTAAAAGATGTATCTGATGTGCGGCGCCTATAGTAAATAATCCCTTCAGCATCGCCGCTTTCCCTGTGCCGTTCGGCACAGGGGCTTTCCCGTTTATGCTTTTTCAATTCCTGCTGTTTTTATTACAGCCTGATTTTCTGCCCTATATATTTATAAATGCAGCCTCGCTTCAAGTATTGATCAAATAATCAGGAAATTATTACCAATGGTTCATCTTGTTGTGATAGGTTGACTGTGAATATTATTAACCTGGCTAAGGATAGAATGGTTATTGATCTGCAGTCCGATATCGTACTGGTTTTGCTGAATCTCGAAAACTTAATTGTGGAGAAGCCGCAGCAGGCAGAGAAAAAAATACTGGAAGCATGCTCTAAAGCTGAAAAGCTGGGAGACGGCTGTGCACAGCTGCTTGCTACCATGCAGCTGGCGCGTATTTCCTGGCATTTAATGCAGTATAAAAAAGGTCTGCGCCTGTGCGAGCGTGCGGAGCAGTTATTACTTCCAGAATTTGAAGCTCAATACTTAGCTGAGCTTTATCATATCTATGCTCTGCAGTACTGGGGCTTAGCTCGTTTTCGTTCTGCACATAATTTCTGGAATATGGCGATGGAAAAGTCGCTGGTCCATAACCAGATGTCGATACAGATCGAATCGTTAATTGGTGTTGCCAACATCTGGTCTATTAACCAGGAAAGTGAGCTTTCTTATTCTGCACTGTCTTTAGCTATGACTTTAGCTGAACAGTTTGAACTTAACTTTCTGGCAGGCAAAAGCGCAATTCTATTAGCCTCCGCTCTATGCTCTCTCGAGCAGTATTCTTTAATGTTAGAAGTGTTAGATAAAGCTGCATTTTTTCTGCAGGGGTGTCATGATCTTGCCTGGCACGCGCAGATACAGGAGTTAAAAGGCCAGGCACTGTTGAATTTAGGGCGCTTGAGTGAAGCTGAACTGGCAGCGTATGAGGCATCGAGCATTGCATCCTCCGGTAGAAAAAACTGGCTGGAAACTTCTGCGCCGATCTGCGCTGCGCAGGTGGCGGTTGAGCAGCTGCGCTTTGATAAAGCACGTCAGCTGTTAGATACAGCAGAAAGTACTGCTTTACGTTTTAATCAGTTTGAGCTGCTGGCGAAGTTATACAGGCTGCGTTTTGAGCTGGAAGAGCATTTATTACAGAGCGAGTGCGCACTTCGATATTATAAAAAATACCGTAAATATGAAGTTAAATTCTTACAGGGACAGAGTATTGCCTTAGGTAAAGATAAGTGTAATTTAACAGTCGAAGTGTTAAATAATAAAGCCCGCCATTTAATAGAGCGTTTAGAGGCGGAAGCCTTTGATGCCAGCGAAAGCGGGTTTGCTGCTTTTCGTGAGCCTTCAATCTGGCTGTATTCCTGTGAGCGGGCTTCGTACCAGAAAAACTTCCATGTATTCGTTTTTGAACTCAATAATGATAAAGATCTGATCGATTTTTTTCCTTTTGCGCATACTTTATGCCGTCGTCATGAGGTGATAACCCGTTTTAAAAACAGTTGTCTGGCTATTTTGTTTCAGCTGGAAGACGGGCAGCAGTCTAAAATGTGCGATTCATTAACAGCTATGTTAGCTGCTTTCCCGTGGTGGAGAGACGATGAAAACAATCACACACATATAGTAAAGCATTTTTATCCGGCAGACTTTTTAAGTTATTTAGACAACAAAGAGGGCTGTAACTTATGAAAACCGCATCACTCTTACAACCTGTCCGTCAGGAGGTGCAGGAACAGCAGGCTAATCGTGCGCTGTTTTTATGCCGCCAGTTTATTGATGAGAAAGCTCAGAGGGACAGGGAAAGGCTGCGCGGAGAGTTTCTTTTATCTGAAATTCTTACAGACTTAGGTGAAGATGAAGAAAGTTTACCGGTCGCAGATCACGGCGGCGGCAGCTTTTCTGTAAATGCTCACAGCCTTGATAAATTACAGATTTTAACCGAATTGAGTAACCGCCAGCATGATACGGAGTTGTATCAGGAAGCTGCCGAAGGCTGGTTAAAGGTTGGAGCTTATAGTGCGGAGTCAGGTGATGTTAACTATTTCATAGAGGCTCTGCTGGGGATAGGCCGGCAGCTGCAGATTATCGGTGATCACAGCGGCGCACTTAAATATTTTGATAAAGGTAAATCTCTTGCGCAGGGAGTGAGCTGTGCAGATGTTCACGCAAGACTGGACTTTCATCTTATAGCCAGCTGTATCTCTGTGCATAAATTAGATAAAGCGCAGACATACCTGGATGACTGTAAGCATAATAATGTTATCTCAGAAGTTACTGAATATAAGGCACTTAGTCATTTATATCAGGCAATGATTCAGCGCAAAAAAGGTAATCTGCGCGAAGCTTTAGCCGCTATCCGCCTGGCAAAGGAGCTGGCGGCCAAGGGGCTGGAAAACCGGGTTAGAAACATGATCCAGCTGGAGTTAGGCTGGTGTTTTGTTGCTTCTGATAATGCATTAAAAGGGATCCGCTTATTAGCAATGCTTCTGGCTAATAGTGCCGGAAGAGGCAGTCATTCATTAGAGTTAAGTATCCATGAAGCATTAAGCGGGGCTTATGCCGCTATTGATGATTTTGATAAAGCTCTGCACAGTGAGCAGAAAGCACATCAGCTGCATCTGTTATTAATAAATAAAATATCTGTTGGTAATCTCAATTGTAACTGTTCGCAAAAATTAGAAAAAATGGAGCGTCTGCTTACCATTCAGTGTACTCAACAGGAGAATATGCATTTAAAGCAGAAGGTTGAAGGGCATTTTACACTTGTTGAGCGCCTGCAGCAGGACGCATTTACGGATCCTTTAACACAGGTATTTAACCGCCGCTGGTTAGAGACGGAGCTGAACAACCGGACTGGAATTTATGCTGCATTATTAATTGATGCGGACTATTTTAAAACAGTTAATGACAATTTTTCACATCAGGTCGGTGATCTGGTTTTAAAGCGCTTAGCGTCATTACTGCTGCAGGAGGTGCGTAAAATAGACAGTGTGATGCGCTATGGCGGGGAGGAGTTTCTGGTGCTGCTTAGCGAAACCTCAGTGTTAAAGGTTTCTCTGCTGGCGGAACGTTTACGCGACTGTATTGAATCAGCTGACTGGGGAGATCTGCTGCCGGGACGCCCTTTGACGATAAGTATCGGCGGTGCTGTCAGAGCTGTTGATGAACCTGGAGAAATGCTCATAAAGCGTGCCGACAGTGCTTTGTATCAGGCAAAAGAGCAGGGAAGAAACCTGTTCTGTTTTAATGACGATCCGGCCGGCTGCGGTATACTGCTGTGACAGCGCATATCACATAATCACAGTAAATTAGCTGCCTCTTTAAGCTGAACTGCTGCTTTTATATCGCCCTAGAAAAGGCAGGGGAAAAGCACCGCGCAGATAGTGTCTAGCGGCCGCTGTACCGGTTAACATACTGGCAAGAAAAATAAAAATAGTTAAGGATCCTCCGCCAAGACTGGCCATAACCGGACCGGGACAAAAACCGGCCAGTCCCCAGCCGATACCGAAAACGGCAGCTCCGGCTATTAATGTGCCGTCCACTTGTGTATTGGATGCCCAGCTGAATTTTTCTCCATTGAGTGCCCGGCCGCGTTTTTTTATTACAAGATGATAAATTGGTGTAAACACGGCAAGTGCGCCACCCATAACAAACATAAGACTAGGATCCCAGTCTCCGCTTATATTCAAAAAAGCGGTTACCTTGGCTGGATCTACCATGCCCGATATGATCATACCGGATCCGAATAAAAGGCCGCAGATAAGTCCGACAATAATTGTAAACATTATAAAACTCCTAAACGGCTGCGGATGAAAACAACAATAACCGCCGCCGCCATAAAAATCACTGTTGCGGTTATTGAACGTTTTGAAAAACGTCCTAAGCCTATGATGCCGTGACCACTGGTACAGCCGTTACCTAAACGCGTACCGAATCCAACCAGAAAACCGGCTGCTATAATAGAAATAACAGGCTGTTTGATAAGTTCGGGAAGATCGATAGAAAAAGGCTGCAGAATAAACAGGCTTAATGCCATGCCCGTAAGAAAAGCTAAACGCCAGCTGAATTCATTTTTCTGCCTGGTGAATAAGCCACTGATAATGCCGCTGATACCGGCTACCTTTCCAGAAAACAGCATAAGAACCGCTGCCGACAGGCCCAGCAGAGCACCGCCTGCTAATGCTGACCAGGGGGAAAAATTCTCCATCTCTACCTCCAGTTAATAAGTCTAATGTGCCTATTCATCAGGACAAAAAGCCTGCTGCAGTGCGCTTAATAACAAACTGACCCGCGGATCTGCAATTGAGTAAAAAACCTGCTGTGATTCTTTTCTGACTGTCACAAGCTCATTTTTTCTTAAAACGCCTAAATGCTGTGAGAATGCCGACTGACTTAACTGGGTATGTTCGCGTAATTCGGTGACGCTCATTTCACCATCGGATAACAGACATAACACCACCATGCGGTCTTTATGGGCCATTAGCTTAAGTATTTCGCTAACTTCGCCGGCTTTCTCATGTATCAGTGCTAATTTATTTTTCATTGTGACTCCTTTTATCATTAACCAGAAGTGTACCTAAGATTTTTGTATTAGCAAATAATAATTTAGAGAAATATAAATTAGACATTTCTAATTTGAGTGTTTATTATGATTTCAGAGCTTAATCTTAAGGCTGCATAGGTTTGTGCTGCAGTTTTGTATAAATATAAAAAATTTCGGAGTAAACAATGGCTAAAAAAGTATTAATTATCGGCGGCGTTGCCGGCGGTGCATCGGCGGCAGCCAGGGCTCGCCGCTTAGATGAACAGGCTGAAATTATTATGTTTGAACGAGGTCCTAATATTTCGTTTGCCAACTGCGGCCTGCCCTATCATATCGGGGGGGAAATCGAGTTAAGAGAGGCGTTATTACTGCAGACACCGGAAAGTTTTAAAAAACGTTTTAATGTTGATGTGCGTGTGCATAATGAAGTAACGGCCATCGATAAACAAGCTAAAACAGTCACAGTTAGAGATACCGCTGCTGAGCGGACTTATACAGAATCATATGATGCGCTGCTTTTAAGTCCCGGCGCAGGCCCCTTTGTTCCTCCCATTTCGGGCATACATAACCATTTAACCCATACACTGCGTAATGTACCGGATATGGATGCCATTATCAGCTCTATTGAAGTTAATAAACCTGAGCATGCCACGGTATGCGGCGGCGGATTTATCGGTTTAGAGATGGCCGAAGCACTGCGTCAGCGTAATATCAAGGTCACTTTAGTGGAACTAGCACCGCAAGTGATGGCACCCGTTGATATGGAAATTGCCGCTGTCCTGCATGAAGAGCTGCAGCAGCATAAAGTGGAATTAAAATTAGGCAAAACACTGCAGGAAGTCGCCCCCAGCGCTCCCGCTGATAAATCATTAATATTAACACTTAATGACGGCTCTACACTGGAAACAAACCTGTTAATTATGGCGGTAGGGGTAAAGCCGGAAACATCTTTAGCTGTTAAGGCTGGTTTAGAGATTGGTGAATTAGGAGGCATAAAAGTAAATGAATTTATGCAGACTAGTGATGATGCTGTTTTTGCGGTGGGTGACGTTATTGAAGATCCTGAATTTGTAACGGGTGAGGCGATGCTGGCACCTCTAGCTGGGCCGGCTAATCGCCAGGGGCGCCTGGCTGCTAATAATATCTTTGGCGCCGCCGAGACCTACAAAAAAACACAGGGCACGGCAATTTGTAAAGTGTTTGATTTAGCAGTTGCATCGACAGGGTTAAATGAAAAATCACTGCAGCGTAAAGCAATGCCCTATGAAAAAGTCTATGTGCATGCGGCCAGCCATGCGGGTTATTACCCCGGCGCACATCCGGTGACTTTAAAGCTGCTGTTTGATCCGAATAACGGTTTGATTTTAGGTGCGCAGGCGGTGGGTAAAGACGGTGTTGATAAGCGTATCGATGTTATCT
This sequence comes from Psychromonas aquimarina ATCC BAA-1526, assembly GCF_000428725.1. Lineage (GTDB taxonomy): Bacteria > Pseudomonadota > Gammaproteobacteria > Enterobacterales > Psychromonadaceae > Psychromonas > Psychromonas aquimarina. The sequence goes on along the minus strand of NZ_AUAM01000026.1, from coordinate 4,479 downwards.
CTGTTGCGCAGCGCGCCGCTTTAACTGTTTATGATCTGCAGGATCTTGAGCTTTGTTATGCCCCTCCGTTCGGCTCTGCGCGTGATGTGGTTAACCAGGCCGGCCTGGTGGCATCGAATGTAATGAAGGGGAACGAAGTTATTTTCCATAGTGAAGAGCTTGAGTCACTTTCTGACAAACAGATGCTGGTGGATGTACGCAGCGAAAATGAAGTTGATAATATGGGCATGATCCATGGCGCAATTAACATTCCGGTGGATGATCTGCGTGCTAATTTAGCGAAGCTTGATAAGAGTAAGGAGATCTTAATTTACTGCCAGGTAGGATTACGTGGTCATGTTGCAGCGCGCTTATTGACCAATTTAGGTTATAAAGTGAAAAACTTAAGTGGCGGTTTTAAAACCTGGAAATCACTAAATAAATAGCTGTTGTTATTTTTACCCCGCTGCCAGGCCCTGTCTGACAGTGAGGTGAAATATTTATTGTAAGAGTTAAACAAAGTCGATCGGATCCACGTCAATTGACCAGCGCACTTTACGGCCTTCCGGAAGCGCATCTAACTTGTGTAATGCCTGATTTAAGGTTTTTGTAATCAAGCTGCGCTGATCACTTTGTATTAACAGCTGAAAACGGTACTTGCCGGCCCGGCGCTCCATTGACGCAGGAATGGGTCCTAAAATTAAGATCCGCTGCGTGGTTTTATTATTCTCACTTATCTGCATGAGTATCTGTTTACATAAAGCTAAAAAGCTTTCCGCTAATGTGGCGTTATCGGATTCTGCGCGAAATAAAGCCTGGAAAGAACAGGGAGGCAGCTGAGCTAATGCGCGCTCCTGCAGGGCACTGCGTGAAAATTCCAGATAACCGTTATTAACCAGATCCTGTAATAAACTGTGCTCCGGGTGATGCGTCTGTAATACTACCTGCCCTTTTTTCTCTTCACGTCCGGCACGCCCGGCGACCTGGGTAAACAGCTGGGCTAAGCGTTCACTGGCACGGTAGTCATTGCAGAACAGAGCACCGTCAACATCAATTAATGCAGCTAAAGTTACATCGGGAAAGTGATGACCCTTTGCTAACATCTGCGTACCCAGCAGAATTTTGTATTTACCGTTATTAATATCGCTTAGATACTGGTTAAAACTCTCTTTTTTACGGGTATTATCGCGGTCAATACGGACAACGGGATGCTCGGGAAAAAGCTCATTAAGCGTTTCTTCTAACTGTTCTGTACCGACTCCGGTGGAGATTAACTGTGTTGAACCGCAGTCATTACACTGTCTAGGGATAGGCAGGGTCGAAGTGCAGTGGTGACAGTGCAGATAATTGGCTGATTTATGATAAGTATAAAAGGCGTCGCAGCGCTGACATTTTACTAACCAGCCGCACTCATGACACATTAAAACCGGGGCATAGCCACGCCGGTTTAAAAATAAAATGACCTGGTTGTTTCTGGCCAGGTGTTTATGCATCAGCTCAATTAACTGCGGTGATAAGCCGGATTTCAGCGGCAGACCGGCGAGGTTAATTAAGCTGCTGGCCGGTGGTCTGGCATTACCGGCGCGTTCGGTAAGATGCAGATGCTGGTATTTCCCCTGTAATGCATTATGCAGCGTTTCCAGAGAAGGAGTTGCAGTGCCTAATACAACGGGAATTTTTTCTAATGAAGCACGTTTAATTGCAAAATCACGGGCATGGTAGCGGAAACCATCCTGCTGCTTAAAAGAGGCATCGTGCTCTTCATCTAGAATAATAATGCCGAGATTTTTAAAGTCGGAAAACACCGTACTGCGTGTGCCTATGATAATAGCGCCGCTGCCTTGTCTGGCATGTAACCAGGTATCCAGCTGCTCCCGAGAATTTAAAGCAGAATGCTTGAGGTAAACGGGCACATTAAAGCGCGCCTGAAAGCGTTTCACTGTCTGCGGTGTCAGGCCTATCTCCGGTACTATTATCAGGGCCTGTCTGCCGGCCTGTAATACAGGTTTAATGATATTGAGATAAACTTCGGTTTTGCCGCTGCCGGTGATCCCTTCTAATAAAAAGCATTTGAATTTATCCGCCTGCTGATTAACTGCGCTGATAGCAATAGCCTGCTCCGGGGTTAAATTCGGCTTTTGGCTATTTTCTGAAAATGAATCTGACCAGTTTGTATTTATACTGGGCTGCAGTTCTACGGCTTCGATTATTCCTTTATCCTGCAGTGCCTTGAGAGTAGGACGGCTGATCCCTTGATCTTTAAGCGCTTGAGTTGATAAGCAGGAGTTGTGCAGCAGAGACAAAACCTCATGCTGTTTTTTAGCACGTTTAAAATCATCCAAATTAAAATCAGTGCTGCTTAACTGCCAGTGTTCACTGCCTTTAAAAGCTGTTTCTTTACCCTGGCGTAATAGAGTTGGAATAGCCTGCTGAAAGACATCACCAAAAGGGTGAAGATAATAAAAAGAGGCCCAGCGCAGCAGTGACCAGACTTTTTCGTTTAACAGGGGCTGCTGATCAATCAGACGGCTGATCGTTTTTAATTTATCAACTGCGTAATCACAGTGTGGATTAACTTCACAAATCACGCCGACCATCTGTCTTTTGCCGCCGAAAGGCACACGTACGCGGCAGCCGATCAAGCTGTTTGCCTCTGTTTTTAACAGGTAATCAGGCAGCAGATAATCGAACTGTTTATGCAGTGGAACAGGCAGCGCGACACGACAAATTATTGGTTGGCTCATAAACTCAATCAGTTAATAGTAAAAAAACATTGTAACGTTTTTAAACCTGAGAGTTAAACAAAAAGGGCTGCTGTTGGGAGGGTAGAAAAATAAAGTTTCAGGGGATAAATTGAGAAAAGTATTATGGAGCAGATATAAAAGAACCACCCGCAGGTGGTTCTTTATCCTTTAAAAGGAGAGGTTCTAAAGGATTAAACTAGTAATTTTTTAGCCGCGTCAACAACAATTGAAATAGCACTAACTTCAGTTTTCTTCATTGTCGCTTCATCAGGAATCTCCTGCTGAGTACGGTTTACAATAACGCCGGCAACACATGCAGCACGCCAGCCCTGTGATGCACACATGGTGAACAGTGTAGCTGATTCCATCTCGTAGTTAAGTACACCAAGATCCTGCCACTCCTGCATAGAACCTTTAAACTGACGAGTGATACGGCCTGTTACTGTATCGTAACGCTCCTGACCCGGGTAGAAAGTATCAGAAGAAGCTGTAATACCAACGTGAGGTTCAACACCTGCATCACGACAAGCCGCTACCATTGCAGTTGTACAGTCAAAGTTAGCCGCCGCTGGGAATTCCATTGGTGCAAAGTGCAGGCTTGCACCGTCAAGACGTACAGATGCCTGAGTTACAATAACATCACCAACATTTACGTGAGACTGGATAGCACCCGTTGTACCAACGCGTAAGAAAGTTGTTACGCCTAACTGTGCCAGCTCTTCTACTGCAATAGAAGTAGACGGACCACCAATACCTGTTGAACAGATAACTACTGCTTTACCGTCGATGTAAGCTAGGTAGCTGGTGTATTCGCGGTGACTTGCAAGGAAAGTTGCATCTTCCATTAATTCAGCAATTTTTTTAACACGCTCCGGATCGCCCGGTACGATTGCTAAGCTTGCGCCGTCTAACATTTTTTTGGTTAAGCCTAAGTGAAATACATCTGACATTGTAAAACTCCTTTGATTAAATTGTGGTTACAGCAGACCAGTTAACAAACTAAGGAAAATGACCTCAGTGTCTCGTCTGCTGTTATTTTTAAGGTTTATAAACTATTAGCCGCGTCAACGACATTTTCAACTGTGAAACCGAACATTTCAAATAACTGCTCAGCCGGTGCTGATTCACCAAATGTTGTCATGCCGATAACTTTGCCGTTCAGGCCTACATATTTGTACCAGTAATCAGCAATACCCGCTTCAATGGCAACACGCTTAGTAACTGCTGAAGGTAATACAGATTCTTTGTACTGTGCGCTTTGTTTTTCGAAAACATCTGTACAAGGAATAGAAACTACACGTACTGCTTTACCCTGGGCTGTCAGTTCAGCGTGTGCCTGTACTGCTAATTCAACTTCAGAGCCCGTTGCAATTAAGATGATTTCAGGTGCATTTTCACTGTCTAGTAAGATGTAACCACCTTTAGCAACATCGCTCAGCTGCTGTGCATCACGCGGCTGCGGTTTAAGGTTTTGACGGCTGAAGATAAGTGATGTCGGACCGTCAGTGCGTTCGATTGCAGATTTCCATGAAACCGCAGACTCAACACTGTCACATGGGCGCCATGTGTTCATATTCGGCGTTAAACGCAGGCTGGCAATCTGCTCTACCGGCTGGTGAGTAGGGCCGTCTTCACCCAGACCGATTGAGTCATGAGTAAATACCTGAATAGCACGCTGCTTCATTAATGCAGACATACGTAAACCGTTACGTGCGTATTCCATAAACATCAGGAATGTTGCGCCGTAAGGAACAAA
>NZ_AUAM01000025.1 GCF_000428725.1 Psychromonas aquimarina ATCC BAA-1526 | reverse complement strand
AACACCAATTACGGACGCGAGATGGAGCAGCTTGGTAGCTCGTCGGGCTCATAACCCGAAGGTCGTAGGTTCAAATCCTGCTCTCGCAACCAATTCTTATTTGAATATTCTTCAAAAAACTTCCTAAAATAATCTATTCAGTACTTCAAACTGTTTTATGCATTGATCTCTATCAAATATTGTCGGGCTCAGCTTTTTATAACCCCTGGCGAAGGTCGTAGGTTCAAATCCTGCTTTTGTAGCCGACTTCTAGAATACCTTCAAAATCAAAAACACCTCCCATACAGAATTTAATAATTTAGTTTTTTACAAAACTAATTCAGTGAATTGATCTATTTGCTTTTCAAGCAAAGCTCGTCGGACTCAGTTCTTTATAAACCCTGGCGAAGGTTGTAGGCTAAAATCCTGCTCCCGCAGCCAATTCTTATTTGATGACTCTAAAAAAACTCCCTGAAATAAATTATCCAGCACCTCAACTGCTTTATGTATTGATCTCTATAAATATTGTCGGGCTCAACTATTAATAAACACTGATGAAGGTTTTAGGTTCAAATCCTGCTCCCGCAGCCAATTTCTAGAATACCTTCAAAAGATGCTGGATGACGTTACTAGGTACAGCCGGCACTATTCATGTCCTGAAAATATGATCCTTTAAGAATAGTTAATAGCAAATCCAATAATTTTTTATTCATTTATGCTGGTTAAAATGAATGTTAGCTTCGTTATTGATTTTTCAATTAGAACAGGTAGTTACTGCAATCAATGCCTTGCTTTTATCCATTTCCCCTATGCCTAAATAGTCCATCTAATTAATGAAATTGGTATAAGTTGAACGGCTGCAATTATTTGTTCAAATAATGTCATCAATCGCGCTGTTGACAATGGTAGAGAGCTTAGCTTTTTAACAGTTAACAGCAGTTAATAAGAGTCATAAAAAAACGCTTCGTTTTTGAAGCGTCTTTTTACTTTAAGTGAATTTATGAGTTGGCTGACAGCTGGTTATTAACGGTTAAAGACGGCGCTTCAGCAGACTTGCTGGATCTGCTGATCACCAGACGGAATACCGCAGGTACAAAATAGAATGAGATCATTGTTGTCAGCAGCGTGCCGCCGGCGATAGCCACTGCAAAGGGCGGCCAGAAACCACCACCCGCTAGAATCAGCGGTAAAAAGCCGCCGATAGTGGTGATAGTGGTTGAGGTGATATGCCTTGTACAGCTCATCACCGCCTCTAATATCGCCTGTGCTTCGCCCGACATGGCTTTCGGACTGGCTTTTAGTTCGGCTAGAATAACAATGGCCGCATTAATCGCTAATCCCACTAACCCTAATAAACCAATGATTACGGTAAAACCAAACGGGTAACTAAAAATCCACACCGAAAGCAGTCCTAAACCCGATGCTAAAAAGCCCACTGAAAAGATAATCAAACTTAAGCGGAACGAGTTAAATGACAGCACTACGACTACCACTAACAGGGTCATTACCATGGTAATATTGGCGAGCAGGTTGCCTACCGACTCATCACGTTCAGCGGACTCTCCGCCAAATTCAATGCGGTAACCTGCAGGAATAGTTTGTGCGTACTGCTCAAGGTTTACTTGAAAAATATCTAATGCGGTTTGCGGTAAAACTCCTGCACGCAGATATCCTTCAATCACGTTTACGCGCTGTCCGTTGCGGCGCGGAATGGCCCCCCGTGCCGGCGTTAATGATAAATCTGCTAAGGCTGATACCGGTAAACCCGCAAACTGACCGTTAGACTGGACAGGTAAGCGTAAGTTATTTAACTGTGCCATCTCCTGACGGCTTTGATCATTAACCCGTACTCGAACCGGAACTGATTCTGTGGCTTCGATAATATTACCGCTGACACTGCCCGTTAACGAGGCTTGTAATAAGGCCGCAAAATTATGGAGTGATAAACCGCTTAACTGGCTCGCTTCTTCATTAACATTAACCCACACTTTCGGGGTGCCTGCCTGCAGTGTTTCACGGGTATGTGAGACATTTTCTGTCTGCGCCATAATTAAACGGATATCTTCACCTACGGATCTTAATGTATCCAGATTCGGCCCGTATAAACGCACTTCTAACGGTGCGTTAAAGGGAGGGCCCTGCTCTAATTTACGCACCAGAATCTGTGCCTCGGGCAGCCGGGTATCGAGCTTATGCTGCAGATCGGGAATAATACGGTTTGTCGCTTTGTAATCCGTGGTTTTAATCATCGCCTGTGCAAAATTAGCAGAGCCGTTCTGGCCGCCTGTTAAGTTGTAGTAAAAAGAGGGGAAATTACCTCCGACTATCCAGTTACTATTTTCAATTTCCGGGTACTCTGCAATGATTCTATCGACTTTCCGGGTCATTGCCTGAGTGGCAAATATACTTGCCTGCGGCGGCATATATAATTGAATTTCAAACATGTCTCGGTCCGAAGGTGGAAAGAACTGCTCAGTTAACTGCGTCGCGCTCCAAAATCCGCTTAAGGGTAAAATACATACTGCCAGAGCCGTGAGTTTGGGATAATGAATCGCGTTGTTAACGGTTTTCTGAAAAGCACTGCTTAAAACTGGAAGTGATATGCCTGCCTGATACCAGCGTTGATTCTGCCGGCCGGCAGGTAACCAGCGAGCTGCAAAACCGGCGATAATTGTGTGCGAGATAATGTATGAGCCGATTAATGAAAACGATACAGTAATGGCGATTGCACCAACAAATTCTCCAGCAGATCCCGGCATTAAAATTATCGGACTGAAAGCTAATACAGTGGTCAGTGTTGAACCTAACAAAGGCACCCATAAATGTTTGACTGCTTTATTAGCCGCTTGTAATTTTTTGACTCCCTGCTGACGGTAATGCTGAATGGTATCAACCATTACAATCGCATTATCCACCATGATACCTAGAGCAACAATCAATCCGGTGACTGACATTTGGTTAATAGGCAAACCAGTGAATTTCATGGCGGCTAAGGTCATTAAACTGGTTAGCGGCAGTGAAAGTGCCACAATAACCGCTGAGCGTGCACCAAGAGTTAATAACAAAACTACTAAGATGATAGAAAAACCGACTAACAGATTTTCGCTTAGTTCAGCAAGACGTGTTTCGGTATAACTCTGCTGTTCAAACAAGACCGATACTTTGATATTACTCGGCAGCTCTTCCTGAAAGTCCGCTAAGAAAGTATTCACTCTATTTGACCATGAATCTACACGTAAATGCGCCTGCATACGTGTTGCGACAATGACTGCCGGTTTACCTTGCACTATGGCTATTTCAGATGGTGGAGAGACTGCGGTGCGTGAAATGTCTGCAATATCCTGCAGGCGGATTAAATGCCCGTTATCATCAATTTCAAGCGGCACGCGTCGTACGCGGTCTAAAGAGTCTAATGAGTCAGCAACTTCTAGTGCAAAACGGTTATTGTCGTTAACTAATTCACCGGCAGCATTTTTAGCATCAGCGCCGGCAAGGGCATTTGCAATACTTAGAGCTGAATTACCCAATGCGCTGGCGGCGGCCGGATCCATGCTCACTAAAATCTGCTCTTCTGGTAAACCGTATTCGTCAACAAATTCAGTACCGCTGATATTACGCAGGCGATTACCTAACTCAACGGCGTAGCGGCGCAGGGTTAAAAGATCTGCACTTGAATCACTTTGCCAGGTTAATGCCGTGGTGATGGTAAATGCATACGCATGATCGTCATCAAGCTCTGAGGTTAAAGCGCCGGCGGGTAATAAAGGTTTTACATCGCTTAGTTTGTCGCGTGCCAGGGACCAGACTGGTTGAGACTCCATTACATCGTCTTTAAGCTGGATAGTAACAACCGAAATCCCCGGACGGGATACCGAAGACAATGTTTTAATTTCATCTAACTGCCTTAAGCTGGTTTCTACTTTTTCTGTTACTAACGCTTCAACACGCTCGGCGGTTGCCCCGGGAAAGGCTGTGGTTACGACGGCTGTACGGTTTTTTATTATAGGATCTTCAGCGCGCGGTAAAGAGCTTAGTGACGAGAAACCACTGACAATTAATAACGCGACGGCTAAAGCTAATAAACGGGTATTACCAATAACGGCCTGCATTAGTTCACCTCGTTAGTTGTGGTTGCCGAAGCCTGGTTATGGCTTAACTGTACATTTTGTCCGGGTACTAAACGGTGTAAACCATCAGCAGCTAACAGCTCGTTATCACTTACTGCGCCGCTGATATAAGCCTGCTGTCCGTCTGCATACAGCACCTGTACAGTGCGCCGCTGCACTTTGTAGCTGTTATCTTCATTAGTGGTCAATGCATAGACATTCCAGACGCCGCGCAGTCCGTCGGTCATCGCGGTTAAGGGGACCCAGTAACCTGCCTGCTGGTGTTTATCTGCGAACTGCAGATATACCAGTTCACCATTAATAACATCAACTGAGTCGGGTAATGCAAAGCGCAGGGTAACCATACGAGATTTAAGATCCACCTGTGCGCCCGGGTTTAACAGGGAGGCTAAAACCTGCTGCTGACCGATGCGCAGCGGCCATTTTTGCTGCGCGGCATCTGAACGCTGTGACTGCTCTTTGATACGCATGAGCTGTTTAGCTGGAATACCTATCTGCGCTTCGCGGTCTTGACCGGCCAGCAGAGTAAAGGTTGGTGTGCCGGCATTAACTACATCTCCTTTAGAGATAAAACGCTCGCTGATAGTACCGGAGTAGGGGGCATAAATAGTGGACTTCTGCTGCTGCAGAGCATTTGCACTTAGGGCTGCTGCCAGTTGGCGATAGTTTGCCTGCAGTGCTTTACGCTGACTGAATAAATTATCGATTTCTGAATCGGCGCTGAAGCCTTTTTTCTTTAATGAACGCTGGCGTTTTAAATTGGCATCAACCAGATCTAACTGCGCGGTAATTTGTGCCTGCTGAGCAGTCAGCTGTTCGGCGGTGGTTTTTAATAACTGGGTATCGAGTATGATTAATGCATCGCCCTCCTGCACCTTATCACCTATATCTACATATAATCCGGCAATTTTCCCGCCAAGTTCAAAGCCTAATTTAGCCTGCTGTCCCGCATGTACTAATCCCACATATTCGCGCATCACAGTGTAATTTTCTGCACCAGTAAGCTGCAGGCTGTTTACGAGCGTTAACGGGGAAGCAGTATCGGTTTTAACTGACTTTGAAACAGGGTTATTACAACCGCTGATCAGGCTGACTAACAAAAATAAGAGGATTGTGCTGCGTTTTGTTATCCATTGCATTGTAATTTTCCTTGAATAGAATATGCTAAACTAAAACAAACTAGACTCATCAGTCCATATTGGTTAAAGTATACCCAATCAAACTGGACTGTCTAGTCCAGTTTGTGTGAAAGTTAAAATAAATTATCTAGCGGTGGTGAATAAAGTGTTAAGTCCTAGAAGTGAACAAAAGCGTGAGCAGATCTTAAAAGCTGCCGGTGAGTTATTTATTGAGCATGGTTACGCCGTCAGTATGAGTGCCATCGCAAAGCAGGCAGATGTCTCTAAGCAGACGGTTTATGCGCATTTTAAAACCAAAGATGAATTGTTTGAAACCTGTATCAAAGGCAAGTGCGCCGCGAATCAAATAGACGCTGACTTACACGCTGATCCTCGTCCTATTAAAACTGCTTTATGTGAATTTGCTTTTCGTTTTCAAAGTATGTTACTGAAAGAAGGGCCGCAAAAAACCTTTAAAACAGCAGTTAGTCAGCTAGATAGTCATCCAGAGTTAGCGGCTGTTTATTTAAGTGCGGGCCCTAAAAATGCAGTAAACATGCTGTCGAAATATCTGCAGCTTAAAGTCGACAGCGGTGAATTGAAAATTGATATTCCACTGCAGGATGCCGCCATGCAGCTGCTGCTAATGTTCCACGGCCGCGCCGTATACTGGGCATATTTAGGTGAAACGACAGGAGAAACAGAGCAGCAGCGTCAAGATTATTTAGACAATTGCGTTGACGTGTTTTTAGCCGCCAATAAAACATAAATAAGTTTAACAGCGGCCACTGCACATTTTTAGAGAGGTGAACTTTGCAGGTTATTTTCGTACATGGAATGGGGCGTTCGCCGTTATCTGGTGTGCGGTTATTATGGGATCTGAAACGTAAAGGTTTCAATACATCAGCTTTTGCATACATGGTCAGTTTCAGTGACTTTGAATCTATTAGAAACAGACTTGTTAAAAAAGTTATGAAAGCAGCGCAGAAGGGAGAGTATGTACTTATCGGTCACTCTCTTGGCGGGGTCTTGATCAGGTCTGCGCTAGGTGTATTACCTGAAAACATTAGAAGAGCCCCCGGAAGACCGATAATTGTAAACTCTCTTGCATCTGCTGTTGTTGATATCAGAAGTGACACACATATAAAAAATAAACAGCGAATGTTCATTTTGTCTTCCTTGACAATTGCAGATACGCACTCAAATGCGCATGTTTACTGTAAAACAGAGAATATAACATTACAGGCAAGTAATTGTTATTTAAATAAATATTAAGAAAAACTGTGCACTTTGCAGGTGCATATAATTATTACCGTAAGCGCATGGCTGTTAGCCTGATAATGATCAATAATGGCTGCTGTGATAAAGCAGGCTTTAACGCTGCTGTTCTTTTACATGCGGATCTGAATAGCGGAAAGCATGTTTAATGAGCTTTTCTACCTCTGACGGTTTAGTTTCTGAGGTGACCAGTTTAAACTCGCCGGAATAGACTACCGGAACTAACTCCTCTTTTTTCTCAAGCACAAGTTTGACGGCTTCTGCCATCGCGACGCCGCTGTCATCATTCATGCGCATTACTGTAACATCTAATTCGCCTTTAGCCAGCGCCTGCAGCTCCATCGTTCCGCCGCCCCAGCCGTTAACTTTAATATCTTCTCTGCCGAGTCTCTGCAGTGCTTTGCTTGTGCCGATAGCAATATCGGTTGCACTTGCGTAAATAAAATTAAGATCCGGGTAAAGATCGACTAAATTCAAAGTATTGCTGCGCGCAGAGCCCTGAGAGGCATCCGTATAAACGTGACTTAGCAGTTCAAAACGGGAATTTTTCTCCAGCATAGTAATAAAACTGTTTCCCCTTACTTTGCTGATATAACCGGGATAGAAGTTGTTAACGGCATATTTAGTTTTGCCGGAAAAGGTTTTTTTAAAATATTCGGCAAGTATTTTTGTACCGCTTTCATGATCAAAGCCGACATAAAGCAGCGGCTGATTTTTATGCCAGGATTTTACCGGGTTAGTAACATTCTGAACAATTATACGTGTCTTTTTCTGGTTTAAAATCCTGCGGGTAAAATTACGATCCGGAGCCGTATCCAGTGTCAGAATAATAAAGTCGGGATTCTCTGACAGGGCCCGCTGCATTAGCTTACGTTTCTGCGCTTCCTGACTGTTCGCTTTGGTATCATAGCTTTTTATTTTGTATTTTATGTTCAGCTCATTCAGGCGTTCTGTAAAAGCGGTTCGATTGCGGCGCCAGTAATCGGAAAGCTGACGGCTGGGGGTGATAAAGTAGATAAAAACAGGTTTATCTTGTGTATAAGATAAAGGAGCTGGTGGATTTCGGACTATATCCGAAAATGATTCGCTGAGCTCCTGTTGATAAGGGTATTCCTGCCAGTACTCATTAAGAGACCAGAAATCTGCACGGGAATGAACCTGTGTAGTGCATAGCAGAAATAGAGATATTATGGTAATACGCAGCATATTCAGCACCTTATCTAATATTTGTTAGAGCATAGCTTAATATGAAATTGTTGCCATCGCAGAGCTGCTGTCACTTAAAAACAGTGATCTTTATAAAGATAATTTATTTTTTAAGGAAGGGGGAGTTAACTGTTATTACACAGAGTGAAATTAAGACTGCATGAAAAGGTACGGGGAAGAAGGGTAACTACCATATCAGAAAGGGCGACTGTGTATAATGGTAATTACCCGGAAAATAAACCAGGTTAATATCCGAATTAACCTGGTTATTATTAGGTAACTTTATTAAGCAGGTTTAGCGTCTGCTTTTAAGCTGCCTGATTCATTACCAATGGTTGCTAAGTAAGCTTCCATATCTGTTTTAAGGTTATCAGACTTAGTACCGAAGATAGCTTGAACACCATTACCAGAGATAACAACACCCGCAGCACCTAGTTTCTTCAGCTCAGCTTTGTCGACTAGTGCAACATTGTGAACGCTGATACGTAAACGTGTAATACATGCATCTAAGTTTTCAATGTTAGCTTTGCCGCCGAATGCCGCTACAAGAAGAACCGGGATTTCAGAGCTGCCTAGTTGAATCGCTTCTTCAGCTTCTTCCTCTTCACGACCTGGAGTTTTAAGGTCTAGCGCTTTAATTACAACACGGAATACTGTGTAGTAAAGAGCTGCATAAACAAGACCGATAACAATGAAGTAAATCATTTTTTCAGCGTTTGCAGAAAGAACTAAGAAATCAATTAAACCATGCGAGAAAGAAGTACCGTGAACCATACCCAGCATGTTAGTTACAACAAATGCAGAACCAGCAAGTAGAGCGTGCACTGCGTATAATACTGGTGCTACGAATAGGAATGCAAATTCGATCGGCTCAGTAATACCTGTTAGGAATGAAGTTAACGCGGCAGATGCCATGATACCCATTACTTTAGCGCGGTTTTCCGGCTTAGCTGCGTGTGCAATTGCGATTGCAGCAGCAGGAAGACCAAACATTTTAAACATGTAACCACCGGCTAGTTGACCGAAACCGTTACCAGCAGCACGAGTTGCATCATCAGCAGACAGGTAACAAGTTAAAATACCGTTAAGCTGTTCGCCTGTTGCACTTGTACAAGAGCCTGCTTCAAAGAAGAAAGGTACGTTCCAGATATGGTGAAGACCGAATGGAATTAATGAACGCTCAACTACGCCGTAAATACCAAATGCAACCGTTGGGTTCTGGTGTGCTGCCCAGTCAGAGAATGCCGCGATACCAGAACCAATTGGAGGCCAGATAACTGCAAGCACTGCACCCATAATGATAGCTGATAAGCCGGTCATGATTGGAACCGCACGTTTACCAGCAAAGAAACCTAAGTAGTCAGGTAATGTGATGTTGTAGAATCGGTTAAACATGACTGCTGCAATACCACCGGCGATGATACCGCCTAGTACACCTGTGTTTGCACCAGGTGCCAGTGTTTCAATTGTCTGCATCATGATGTAGTAACCTACAGCAGCGGCAAGACCGGCAACACCGTCATTTTTTGTAAAACCTAGGGCAACACCAATGGCGAATAATAACGCCATGTTACCAAATACAGCACCACCGGCTTGTTCCATCAGTTGTGAAACAACTTCCGGTAGTACGCTGAATTTAGCCGCACCTACACCCAGCAGAATACCGGCTATCGGTAATACTGATACAGGAAGCATTAATGACTTCCCTACTTTTTGCAAACTTCCAAATATGTTCATAACAACTCTCCAGTTAGTTTTTGTAGTAAAAATTGAACGCCTTTAAATTTAGTGGGGCAAGTATATCGGAGGTAAAAACAGTTTTTTGATGGAGTTATCATGTTATTCATTAAGTTACAATTGTTTACATACTCGGGGGCTTTGTTACTTTTTCTTACGAACTTGTGGTTGAAAATTAAGCATTTCTGTTCTATGGGCGGGGAGGCCGCTGCTGTTGAGCATATTCAGCTGCTGATTGATAACCGGCCGTTTGAAAATGACCGGTTAAAATATCTGTGCCTTATAAACCTTCCCATGCCTGTTTTTTCCGGTAGATTGTTGACGGGCTGACATCCAGCAGGGCGGCCGCTTTGGGAATATTTCCATTACAAAAGTTAATCGCATTCTCTATTGCATCTTTCTCTACATCTGCTAGTGGTTTGACTGGGGAAAAGGAATCACTTTTACTCGTTTCACTCTTCTCATAGGACTGTGATACTTTAGTTACAATGCTCTTATCTGTCTGCGTACTTAAAGGAGCGGGAAGATGAGATAATTTAACCAGCTGATCGTTATGTAGAACTACAATATTGCGAATGACATTCTGCAGCTGCCGGACGTTACCCGGCCAGTTATAATGATGGATTAGGAAATCTTTGACTTCAGGTGAAAAAGCAGTAAATGCTTTACCTTCTTCTTGTGCATAATCAGTCAGGAAACTGGCCGCAATTTCAATAATATCATTACCGCGTTCCCGTAAAGGCGGAAGCTGCAGCGGCAGTACATGCAGACGGTAGTAAAGATCTTCCCGAAAGCGTCCGCTGGCTACATCATCCAGGGGATTGCGGTTAGTGGCACAAATAAAGCGCACATCAACGGTTTCTAATTTATTACTGCCTACTTTTTTAAAAGTACCTGTTTGTACAAAGCGTAATAGTTTGGTCTGCAGATCTAAATCCATTTCGCAAATTTCATCTAAAAACAGGCTTCCTCCATCTGCCTGCGCCGCTGCTCCCTTGCGGTCTGAAAATGCACCAGTAAATGAGCCTTTTACATGACCAAATATTTCGCTTTCCATCAGGTCGCGTGGAATTGCGCCGCAGTTTAATGCAACAAACGGTTTTTTAGCCCGCGGCCCCTGTGCATGAACAGCTTCAGCACAAACTTCTTTACCTGTTCCGCTTTCGCCGGTGATAAAAACTGTCGCTTTACTTGGCGCTGCTGCATCAATAATTCGATAGACGGCCTGCATAGGCAGGCTGGAACCGATAAAACCGTGATAGCTTTTACGTTCAAATGTACTTTGGTAGTTATCCAGCAGACTCTGCAGACGCGCCTGTTCAAGCAGATTTTTAACAGAGGTTTTCAGTCTGCCTGCTGTCACTGGTTTTTCCAGAAAGTCATCTGCTCCGCTACGCATCATATCGACAGCGACATCAACGGAACTGTGTGCCGTGATAACAATGACAAAACAGGAAAATTTTTCCTGTTTCATCCAGTTGAGAATATCCAGCCCGTCCATATCGGGCAGTTTATAATCAAGCAGTATTAGATCCGGCGCTGTTTCTTTAATAAACTCCTGCATCAATAAACCGGTACTAACTACCGACAGATCAATGCTCTCGTTTTTTAAATATTGTTCATACAATCTTGCCTGGGGAGCCGAGTCTTCCACGATTAATACTTTAGGTTTATCACTCATTAATACCGCCTGTATGATTAAGTTCTTTTAAAATCCCTGCTGAGCACGCTCTGTCAGCCGGCTGAATGATTTGTCAGCTGTCTCTGGCAGCAGCATTGCCTGCTCAACTGCCTGCTGGTAATCCTGATTCCTGCAAAGTTGCTCAACGTTTCGACACAACGAGTGCAGCTTCGTATTGCCGTGTGCGGCTGCACTGCTGCCGACTGTATGTGTTTCAAATTCTAAGGTGCTGAAATCTTGTCTACTGACAGCTTCCTGGATCAGCTTCATTCTTATCTGACTGTCTTCTATATACATTTTTATTAATTCCGGCACTATCTCTGCATCGGTATCCCGTACCAGCTGCTCCAGTACGGCTTCATCCACAAAATCATTCTGCTTCTTCTGGATGACTGCCTCGCTGCTAGAACTGCTCTGTTTCTGTGTCTCTATACCTTCGGTCCAGTGTGCAATACAGCTTAAAACCGCTGTTCTGTCTATCGGTTTGCTTAGATAGTCATTCATGCCGGCCTGTAAAAAACGATCTTTATCGCCGCTTAAGGTATGTGCAGTGAGTGCAACGATAGGAATACAGCATGCGTCACATTTTAGTTTGCGGATCTCTGCTGTTGCTGTCATGCCGTCCATTTCCGGCATAGAGATGTCCATTAATACAATATCGTAAGGCAGATTTTGTACTGCCTCGACGGCTTCATAACCGTTAGAGACAACATCAACCTGTAGATCCGCAAATTCAAGAATGCTTTTAATAACCATTTGATTAGCCGGGTTGTCTTCGGCCAGAAGAATACGTGTACTGGCCTGCGGCTGTATCTGGGGTTGTATTAATGTATCTTTACTGCCGCCTTCAGCCGCGCTCTGCAGTTCGATAGTAAATTCAAAACAACTGCCTTTTCCAAGCTCACTGCTGACCTTAATATGGCCGTTCATCAGTGTTACTAGTCGTCTGCAGATAGCCAGACCTAAGCCTGTTCCTTCATACTTTCTGGAATGGGTCTGATCAACCATAGTGAACTCGTCAAACAGTGCTGCCTGATTCTCTTCGCGGATACCAATACCGGTATCAGTTACCTGAAAGCGTAGAATGATTTCTTCGCCGCAGATTGAATCAACAGAGGCGGCAACACTGATGCAGCCGTTGACGGTGAATTTAATCGCATTATTGATCAGATTGATTAGAATTTGTCTTATCCGGTCCGGATCGCCTTTTACAAACTGTGGAAGATCTGTCGACTGCTGCAGAGTTAGTTGTAATGACTTTTTATCTGCAAGATGCTGGAGCAGTTCATTGCAGTTTGCCAGTAACAGATGTAAATCAAACCTGCTATTTTCCAGTTCCAGTTTATCAATATCCATTTTGGTGAAATCGAGAATATCATTAATAATGGTCAGTAACAGCTCGCCGGAGTCGCGTGCTGTTGCAACCAGCTCTAGCTGTCTGCCGCTTAGACTGGTATCTTTGAGCAGCCCGAGAATACCCAGAACGGCATTCATCGGGGTGCGAATTTCATGACTCATCGCCGCCAGAAAGCGGCTTTTGGATTCATTACTTGCTTCCGCATCAAGGCGCGCCCGGCGTAAATTTTCTTCATTATGTTTTTGTTCACTGATATCCATAAAATGAGCAATATAGTGAGTGAGTGTACCCGCTGTATTTTTTACTGAAGAGATGTTCAGGTACTCAGGATATATTTCGCCGTTTTTACGTTTATTATAAATCTCGCCGCTCCATTTTCCCTGTTCAGCTAAGGCAGCCCACATTTCCTGATAATACTCTGCAGGGTGCTGGCCGGAGGATAAAATACGCGGATTTTTGCCTACAACATCAGCATTTTCATAACCGGTTATACGGGTAAAAGCTTGATTGGTACGAATAATATTGCCGGCTGCATTGCTGATAAAGATTGCTTCGCTGGATTCAAAGGTTTGAGCCGCCAGGCGTAATTCTGTTTCAGCTTGTAAGCGAGTGCTGATATCGCGAATAAAGGCGGTAAACATAGTACCCTGATCGGTTTCGATGGGGGAAATATTAATTTCAATGGGAAAACAGTGACCTCCTTTATGCTGCGCGGTCAGCTCAAAGCGTTGATTAAGAATAGATGAGTTTTTAGTGGTTAGAAATTGTTTAATCCCTTTCTGCAGAATGTGCTGCTTGTTCGAGGGAATGATAAAGTCCGCTAAATTTTGTCCGAATATTTCATCATGGCTCCAGCCGAAGATGTGTGCTGCTACCTTGTTGTAGTCAACTACTTTACCTGCTTCATTAATAGTAATTAAAGCGTCCAGAGAAGCACTGAGAATAGCATTATTTTTTGCTTGATTACTGTTGGCGATTGCGCTCATCTTTCTTTCTGCATCGATACTTCGCGACAGTTCTGAGTAACTTACTGCCAGGGTTGACGACATACTGTTAAAGGCATGGGCAACTTCTGCAATTTCATCTCTGCCGACTACCTCTATCTGATGTCCGGGGCCGGACTGGGTAATGGTTTCAGATGCTTTTTTTAACTGCAGCAGCTGCCGGGTCAGGTAGGTGCCCAGTACAAATGAAAAGACAGCAACCAGTGCAACTTCGAGGCTGGCTATTGCAATAGCCCAGCGCTGCGCTTCTGACAGAGTACGTTCAATAGGTTTAGTGGACAGTCCGATTTCAATAATACCGTAGACGCTGCTGCCTTCTGTTATTTCAATACGGATATCAAAGACCCCGTCCGTGACATCGGCAAGTCGGCTGTCTGGCTCATGCAGGCGGTACAGGGATTGCGGATCACCGCCTTCTGCTAATACATACTTATTGCTGCTGATTCTTGTATAGACAATATCCGGCGTATTCAGTATATCTTCAACAAAGCTTTCCAGTGTCGCCAGATCTGTAGAAAGAACCGCGTCTTTAACTGCTTTGCTGAAAAGTATTGAGGTTGTTTCTGCACGCTGTATTAACTGCTCTTCGTTAGAGCCGCTAAGGAAATTCAGTCCGCTAAAAACTAATACAATGAGCAGCACTGATTCGATCAATGCAATGCCGAGGATTGTTTTTAAGCGGAAGCTCATATTAATAGCTTAACAGGGTAAGTTTCAGTGCGCGGATATCATTCCAGTCGGAATCCTCTGCGCTTTCAAAACCTTTTATCTTAATATTGTTTAATAATTTTCTGCCCGTTGCATGCTCTTCCATTGTTGTTAAAACCTGTTGAATTTTTTGTGAGTTTTCGGCTTTTACTCTAGGGTGGACTGCAATCGCATGCGGTGTATAACCCTTAGTTGTCCATAAAATTCTTAACTGTTCGCGTATTTCCGGTGCGACATTTTTAAATGTGCGTACAACACCGCCGCCTGCGGGATAAATACCTTTAGCAACGGTGCGGTAAACAGAGTCATGTGAAGAAACATATTTCGCAGTAAAAGTGACTTGATCTGAAGCCAGGTCAGACTGAGTCAGTATGCTGGCGGCAAAAGCTGCCGGTGCCGGGAAGGCTAAGGTGCTATTTTCTAAATCATTGAGTGTTTTGATTTCACTGTTTTTAGCGACAACAATGATGCCCTTGATAGATTTATCTCGTGCTTTTGCTAATGCCTGATAACCGACAGATTTATTAAAAACAACGTAATGATACGGGTTCATATAAGCAATATCATATTCACCGGCGGCCAGGCGTTTTTCAAAGGTGGGAATATCAGGTGCGGTTGCAAAATCTATTTTTATACCGCTTTTACGGCTTATTTCTTCAAAAATCGGGTTCCATAACTGTGCCAGTTTACTGGCTGACTGCTGCGGTACTATGCCGAAGGTAAGGCTTTCCTGTGCGCTAATGAAGGCCGAATAAAGTAACAGAAAAAAGGTAAAGATAATCTTTTTCATGGTGGCATCCTTTTATGGCTTATTTTTTAAAATCTATTGAAGTTCTTGTTATTTCATTAATCCTTTTGATTTTTCATCGAGCTTCTGTAATGAGAAGGGTTTGAACATATAAGCGTCGGCACCCCGTGCGAAGGCGTCTTCTACGTCGCCGATTTTATTGTGCCCGGTGAACATCAGAACAGGAATATTTTTGGTTTTTTGTGTCTTTTTAAGTCTACTGAGCAGATCGATTCCTTGAATATCCGGCAGTGTCCAGTCGAGAATAATTAAATCCGGACGCTGCTTAGCTGCTTTAAGCAGCCCGTCTTTGCCATTATCTGAAATGACGATATCGAAACCTCTGTGTTTTTTCAAGTGGAAAGAAACCTGCCTCAGCAGAGTGCGATCATCATCAATGATAAGTACTTTTTTTTTATTATTTATAAACAGCATAGTTGCTCCTTAATAATTCGTAAACACTTGATCTGTATTTAATATTCAAGACTCAATGGGTTCTATTAAAAGTAACAGGGCATCGTCACTGGGCTGTGATCCTGTGATTTCATCAAATAATTTCATTACCTGCTGCAGTGCCTGTGCAATAGGAATATGAAGGGTGTCTAACAGTGCCTTGGTTATCAGGGTCTGCAGTCTGATCCGGGTTTCATTACTGTTTGCCGACTCAAAAAGGCCGTCTGTATATAGGGCAATGCGTTCGCCCTGATTAACGGTCAGCTCGGTATTTTTATAATGAGCATCTGCAAGTAATCCCGGTAAAATGCCCGCGGTTTTTAATGTTGTGATCTTTTGCGGTGAGATAAGCAGCGGGGCAGGGTGCCCTGCACTGGCGACACTTATATTTCCTCCGGATGACAGCTGCACCGAGCAGCAGGTTAATGTCACCTGTGAAAGCAGTTGATCGTGCATCGCGCAGTTAGACAGTTGTTCAAGCAGCTGTGCTGGACCGCAGCTGGTGTGCATCGACTGTATCAATCCATGTAGATAGCCGCCGTATGCATGAGAAAAGAATTTTGCGCTGTCGTCATGACCCATAATATCGCTTAGCAGCAGCTGAGTTTTACCTTCAAAGCGCTTATGCAGAAGCAGATCTCCACCACCGGAGCCGGTGTTCCGGCTTGCCGCCTGTAAGCGCCAGCCGTGAGAATTCTCTGGCAGGCGGGGTTTTAATGAAGCGCTGATGCGTTTATCAATGCGCTCGGTCAGGCGCTGATATACCTGTGTCGAGCGCCCAATAACACGCTGGATAATTTTCAATAACTGCGGTTTATTTACTGGTTTTATCAGGTAGTCATCAATACCCAGTTCAGCAGCCTGTTCCTGAACTATCTCATCCTCTTCCCCGGTAAGAAAAATAAAAGGAATCAGTTCACAGCTGCTGTGCTGATTGATTTTTTTACGCAGAGATAACCCGTTCATCAGCGGCATTTTTATATCGGATAAGACCAGATCTATCTGCTCAGTTTTTAACTGTTCAATAGCCTGATAGCCGTTAGCAGCAGTCACTACGTTAAATGTGTCTGTTAGATAAGTTTTATAGAGTAAACGCAGGCTGTTATTGTCTTCCACTATAAGAATTGTCTGCTGTTTATTTTGTTTTGGATATCTCCACAGCAGGCGCAGCTGATTGGGCTTATTACCTTTAACATAACGGCCGCCTTGAACATAGCACCCCGGAATGTAGCTGATTTTATCACTTTGAGCATGGAGCAGGGCAATGCCCCGGCCTTGCTCTATTTCACTGAATTCAGTTAAAAGATCATCATTAAGGTTTTCTGTCGGATCCCATGCACGGCTGTTATCAAAAATATCCAGCAGCCAGCCGTGAGCACCACGGCTGAATGTTATGCGGATCTGACTGGGTGTCGGCTGTGCATGTAACAGCAGATTTGTTACGTACTCAGAAAGGCACAGCAGCATATGCTGAGCTGTTGATGCATGCAGCGCCGACTCTTTTAATACCGCTTCCAGAGCATGACGAAGCTGACGAGGTGTTTCCCGGGTAACGGATGTCTGCAGTTCGAATAAATGATTATCCATATAGTTAGATTTCCAGGGTTAATAGAGGGTTGTTAACAAGAAACGTTTTTAAAGAGCAGCTCAGGCGGCTGAACAGCGCCGGCAGCCGCTCCGTTTCACGTAGTAATTCGTTTTTTAATGATGGATTGTCACGGTCATTAAGCACACAGCCTAAAAGCTGTGCACCTGCTCTATTGAGCTTATTCACTGCGCCGCTGACAGCCGCCTGATTAGTATGTCCGGCAAGTACAATTAAAACGGCTCCATCACAGGCGGCTGCTGCGCGCTCTGCCGGAATATTCTGCGCATTGATGCGGTTAACAGGAGAGGTATCAAGGATCACCGTATCATAGTGTTCCAGCCAGGTGCTGATACATTGCTCAAGCGTACCCGGCTGGCGCAGTTTAATAATATTTTCGCGTTTTAGCGGTGCTGTAATACCGGTCAGGACAATCGGACTTTCACTAGAGCTGATAAGCTGCGGCGCCGTTAACAGTTCGCTGTTTATCAGTTGAGTTGTTACTTCCCGACTGTCTGATCTGCTTAATGATCTGTTATCAATACTCAGCAGGCTTTGTATCGCCGGACGATAAAGGTTGAGATCGACCAGCAGTGTTGAATGTCCCGCAAGCAGGTTGCGCTGTGCTAATGCAAAAGCCAGGCTGGTTACTCCCTCTCCAGAATCTGCTGCGCAGACAGCTATCGAGCGCCCGGTGGTGCCGAGAACCTGCGAGTAAACCTGTTCGATTTCGATGTTCTGGTAGGGTATGTTCATTTTAGTACTCCTGCTGCCGACTCTGAGTCATTAGTAGATGCTGAATAAACCTGTGCTGCTTGCGAACCTTCAATATTCTGGCTGGTGCTGTTCATCATAGAAGTCCTATTAGTGCACCGAGTGCAACAACCTGGATCACGTCAGTCAGCCCGTTGCGGAATTTCTCATAAGCACTTTCACTGCGATAGGGGATATATACGGTATCTCCTGCGCGCAGCACCGGCAGATAATTAAAAGCGGCGCTGCGGCTGAATTCACCGAGATCAAAGCTGCGCGCCTGGTCTTTGCAGCAGGACAAATTAACCACGGTAATATTTTCAATATAAGCATCTTCCACTGTACCGCCGGCTTCTGCCAGCAGATCCAGCAGGGTCATAGTGTCATCGAAACGGTAGCGGCCGGGTTTATTAACCGCACCTAATACCCGTACCGTGCTCTCTTTCGACTGATCTAACCAGATACGGTTTTTCTCTGGAATATAGATGGCATCGCCGGTTTTCACGATAGGCAGTAAGCTGTCATCACCCGTTTCAAAATACAGTGCCAGGTCCAGTTTACTCACCCCTTTGTTTTTACTGTCTCTATGATTGATACGGATATTACGCAGATCGGCCTGATCGGTCGGGCCGTCAGCCGCTGAAAGAATATCCAGAAAATTCATTTCATTGGAAAACATATAACGGCCCGGCGCACCGACCTGACCGAAAATATAAATCGACTTTTCAGATGACTGGCGTACCCATTGAGATTTATTATTGCTGGGGTCCTGCGGCAGTTCCTGGATCATAATAGTGCTGCCGGCTTTGATAGCAGGCAGATTCTGATCACTTTGTCCTTGTTTGAGAAATGCGTTTAAATCAAAATTATAAACTTCGCCGGCACCGTTCTTTTGTGGAATAACTATCTCAATATTGCTGGTATCCGCACGTGGTGTCGGACCGCCAACGTGAGCGAGCAGATCCAGTAGTGACATTTCATCGGACCACTCAATACGCCCCGGACGAATAACTGCACCGATCACTCTGACTGCACGGTTGGGTGTTACTTTCAGCCAGGACTTTTCATTCATATCAGTTTTTTCGGGAACAAATATCGCATCTCCGGGTGAAATGGCTGGTGGTTTGCCGCCCCTGCCGCCTTCGGTATAAGCGCTCAGGTCAAAAGCGACAATGCTGGTATCTGCTTTAATAATACGTATCTGCCGGGATTCTGCGAAGCGTGTCGGACCGCCTGCATTAGCCAGGATATCCATAAATGTAGCGCCGTTTTTACTTTCATAAGCGCCTGGTTTAGCGACTTCTCCCATTACATAAACCATATGTGCGCCGCTTTTAATTTCTTCCTGCTGTTTCGGTACAAAGACAGTGGCTCCGGCGGTAATCTTAGGCAGATGTTTTTGATCACCTGTATCCAGGTATTCTCTGAGATTAAACAGAGCCGGTCTGCCCCGGGTAATCACGCGGATTTGTTCAACACCGGCGTAGCGTGTCACGCCGCCGGAGCCCATCAGAAGATCTACAATATCCATTGATTCACGATAAGCAAAGCTGCCTGGTCGATTAACTTCGCCGAACACTTTGATTGCATCACTATTATTAGCGGAATCACCGGCATTAGCCATTTCTGCCGGATTAAACTCGACTTCAACATTACCGGTCATTGGAGAAGCGGGAATAAACAGGGCATCCATTGATTTAAGCTCCGGCAGCAGCGTTCTATCACCACTGTCCAGATACTGCTTATAGTTAAATACCGTAGTGTTTTTATCGCGTATCAGTTGTATACGATCCAGTTGCGCGCCTGCACGCAGCCCGCCGGCTGCATAAATAGCTAACTGTATCGAGGCATCGGACTGCAGTGTGAACTCTCCAGGCTGAACCACATAACCTCGTACACTAATTATTAACTGTTTTTTGAGCAGGTAGACATTGAGATTTTCTATATCAACAAACAGCTTATCTAATTTACTGCTGACCAGAGAGGTGATCTCTTTGATAGACAAACCGGCAACCTGCAGCGCCCCTGCTTCAGGCAGGATAATTCGCCCCTGCCTGTCCACCTGAAAAGGTGTTTTTAAGGTCTGCTCTCCAGGCAGTGAAATCTGCAGCAGATCTCCGTTGTGAATTTTGTAATCCAGTGTATAGGCAGGCAGATCCGGTTGAACAAGGAAAAAAAGAATCAGCAGTAAACAGCTTTTAAATTTTTTAATAATCATTGTTGAGCCTCCTGCTGTGAATGATTTGTATTGATTAACTCAATAGTGACACGTCTGTTAACCAGTCTTACCTGCGGCTCACTGCCGGCAAATAACGGATCGCCTGAGCCGCTGCCGTTAACAAGGATATTGCCGGGATTCAGTCCGAATATCTGCAGATAACGCTCTACTTGTCTAGCGCGTTCGAGGGACAGTTTCAGGTTAGCGGATTTACTGCCTTTTGAGTCAGCATGACCGGTGAGTTTCAGGTGATATTGCGGATGCGGGCGAAGCATCTGGGTAACTTCAGACAGCTGGCCGATATATCTTGGATTAAGCTGTGATGAATTAAAAACGAACTGATTGTTATTATTTAATAACGACTCTATTTGCTCTATCTGCTCTTTACTCATTGCTTGTGCCTGAAGAAGATCAGCCGCTTTTAACTGTCTTTTTTGACCCGGCAGGCAGGTTTCCTGCATCTGTACGTAATTAAGGCGGCGCTCCAGGCGGTTCAGTTTATCGCGCTGTATAATCAGATCGTCGGCAGCATCGCTGTCTAGCCCTCCCTGCAGTTCTCGTGCAATACGCGCCTGGCGTATCTGAGCGGTACGTACAGATGCTGGAAAACAGATATCTGCGCCGGCTGCCAGCAGTGCATTTAAATGTCTGCTGCTTAACTGCTGTTCGAAATACAGTGCGTTTTCTAACCCGACTGGATGCTCCGGCATGCTGCTTAAATTATGCTCAGCGAACCCTCCCTGGCCTTTCGGGGCTCTGTTTGTACAGCCCGAAGCCGCCAGTAAAACGGCTATAGATAAAACGACCATTAATGCGCGCATCTTATTGTCTCCTGCTGTGCATCAGGGGTTATGGCCGGTGTCAGAGGGATTGCACAATCAATGCGCAGTAAGGTCATTAATTCCTGGGGCTGGCCCTGTACGCCGGTTATTTCCATTGAACGGCCTTGTTCTTTAAGGCGTTTAAACAGAAATACAATGGCGCCGATACCCGAAGAGTCGATAAAACTGATGCTGCTGATATCGAGGATTATATGATGGTGGTTTTGAGTGGTGATCTCTTCTAGATTCGGGCGTATTTTACTGCACCCGAGGGCATCCATTTCACCGCTTAACTTAACCATGAGATTGTTCTTAGCTGTATCAAACCGTTCAATATTCATAATTTCATCCATTTGCTGAGAAGATAGATGAGTTACTGCAGGGTTCGTGCCTAATGTGGTTTATTCAATTAAAACAGTTTGTTATGTGTTTTTGTGTGCGTTTTTAAGGTGTGTCTTTAAAGCTTTTTCGCATAATGCAAATCCTTTTGCAAAGGGGATTCAACAGCTAACTCAGTCAGCAGCAGAAGGTGATCAGAGCCTTGGACAGTCTGGTATTGTTTGTTTAAAACAGTAAAGGAGTCACTGACCAGACAGTGATCGATATATGCACTGCTAAGCATGCTTATCAGTTGATTAGCTGTGCTATAGGACCAGCTGGCAATATAGCCGAATCCTTCGGCGCTGTTTTTTAACAGAGTGTTTTTCTGGAAATATTTAAAGTTCGCGGACCAGGGCGTGCTGTTGAAATCACCGATGACAATCTTATAGGGTAAAGAGGAAGAGGAGACCTGCTCAACTGCATAAGCAAGCGTCGCGTTTCTTAACTGCCATAGTTTTTCTGTTCGCGGGGAGGCCGGATGCAGCGCATATATCTGTACCGGTAGGGCCGCTTCAGGGCTTTGAATAATAACTTCAAGAATATGACCGCCTTTATAACCGAGGTTATGGATTTTTTTTCAACAATCGGCCATCTTGAGAAAAGTGCCAAACCTGATGGCGTGGACTCTAAAGGAGCGATGCCGATAGAGTAGGGGTAATATTGTGAAAGCGCTTTTATCTGCTTATGCTGATGATCTGCAGCTTCCTGAAGTACAAGCACATCAAACTCAGGATCGCTTACTGTGGCTGTCAGCTTATCCAGATGCGGATTTTCATAGCGGATATTTAACTGTGCAATTTTTAACTGTATCGTGCTGGACAGCAGATGATTCTGCTGCTGTGTTTTAAATGACAGATATAACGGCTGCTGGTTATAGGCGATTATCATTAAATAAAACAATGCTGAGGCCAGTGTATATCTGTGGATATATTGAATATTTATTAATATAAGTAGTATCGCCAGTAGGGACCACTGCAGCTGCAGGCTGACTAAATTGTCTAACCACCATAATGAAACAGCAGCAGGCATGGCCGGCAGCAGAAGCAGGGTAAAAACAATAAGGTTAATCAGGTAAAAAGCATAGCGGGGCGGCAGATACTGATTAACCTTTGCGCGTTTAGCCATTGCATTTTATTACCGTTAAAACCGTCTTTAAAAAGATCTGCACATCTGTTTTCAGCCATGATAAAGGTGTGCTTATTGCCAGAGAATAAGCGTGATCAAAGGCGAGCTTTTGATCGAGATTATTGACGCTGCCTAAATAACTCTGGTTGATTTGTGCAAGTCCGGTTAAGCCGGGTAATACCAGATAGGTTCTTTCTCTGAAAAACGGCATTTTCTTTTCTATTTCGCAGGTTAATTCCGGTCTTTCCGGGCGCGGGCCGATAAGCGACATATCACCTGATAAAATATTAATCAGCTGCGGTATTTCATCAAACCTTGTTTTGCGTAAAAATTTTCCGACTCGGGTGATGCGCGGATCTGATTCTGATGCTAACAGTGCGACGCCGCCGGTTTCTGCATCTGTGTACATGCTACGAAATTTTAAAATACTGAATTGATGGCGAAAACCGAGTCTGGATCTGCCTAAGCGCTGCTGCTGATAGAAAACAGGGCCCTGGCTGTCTATTTTTATCAGCAGTGCAATAAACGGCAGTAAAGGCAGAAGCAAAAATATTAAACTTATTGAGAAAACCAGATCAAATAAACGCTTTCCATATTTTACTGCCGGGTGAATATAACCGTCAGCATTGCTTTTATAACGGTTATTTACAGCTGTTTCAGAGATATCTGCAGACATAATTTATTCCTTATTTAATTGATTTTTGTCCAGCGGCCTTTATCCAGACGTAAGGCGTAGCGCAGTGTACCGATCAGTCCGGCGATATGTCCGCCGACTAGGTAGGCAAGTAATTTACTGATCTTATTACTTTGTTGTGGTTTGTATAAAAGTTCCCATGATGCCAGCAGATAAGTAAACAGCTGCAGACCTGCCAGAGCAGTAAAAAGCAGATAATCTGCCGCCAGCAGCAGACTGCCCAGCAGCGTGCTGATCATTAAAAACGGCATTAAAACCCGCAGTCCTTTTCCGGAAATAAAAGCAAATGCCACGCCGCCGTAACGCGGCAGAAACAGCTGTTTTAATCTCAGCAGCTGCTGAAAATTACCGGCCGCGATACGACGGCGGCGAAGATGATCCTGACTGCTGTTAGATTTCTCTAACTCCAGCGCATTGATGCTGTTTTCATAATCTGCGCGGTAACCTGCTGCCACGATTTTCATCGGTAAGATAAAATCATCATTGATAGTGTCGGACGCTAACGGCTCAAATAAGGCGCGTCGGAAAAGGTAGAAAGCGCCGTGTGCACCAAGCGTCGAGCCCAGTGCCGCTTCGCTGGCTTTTATACGGCTTTGATAATTCCAGTAAGCGGCCTCTCCAGCTGAACCGGGGGAGAGCAGGTGGTAACGGCCGTTAAGCACGCCTATATCGGGATCTTTGAAGCGCTGTGCTGCAATCAGCAGAGAATCAATAGAGAGCAGGGCAGATGTATCACTTAATGCAATTAACTCACTGTCGAGAGCGGTTATCAGCTCATTAAGCAGTGCAACTTTGCCGCGGTTGGTTTTGAAATTAACTATTTTTATCCTCAGGTGAGCGCACTCCGGCTCTTTAACGGCTGCTGATGCAACTGTAAAAGTATTATCGCTGCAGCCGTCACAGCCGATGATTATCTGTAGATGACCGCTTGGATAATCGAGTGCGGCCAGGTTACGGATTTTCTCTGCAATCCACAGCTCTTCGTTATAAGCCGGTATCACAATCGCGATTGAAGGCAGATCACCGTCTTTCGGCGAATTTGTATAATGACGCTGGCAGGTTTGCTGTGTGTGTTTCGGCTGCTGTTTGTGAAAGGCGCGTAATATCAGCGGGTATCCGAAGTGATGATAGATAACTAATAAACCGCTGCACAGGGTGATGCTGATCAGAGTGATATCATTCATAGCATTCTCCTGAAGTGACCAATGGTCCGCGTAATCCTGCATAGGATCTGGCCATTAGCCGCACATCGCCGTGCTGTTTAACATATGCGCGAGGTTTGTTATTACTGGGGTTATGGAGCATCTGCAGCAGTGTTTCAGCCATGGAGGTGCAGTCATCGGCCGCTATAAACTGGCTGCTGTCCGGGCAGAGTGTTTCTTTTGCGCCGCCGACATCGGTGACTAAAGCCGCAATATTGCAGGACTGTGCTTCCAGTGGAGAAAGCGGCAGTCCTTCGTTTAATGAAGGCAGGCAGAACAGATCTAATGCCTGATAAAAGGTCGGCATATTATCAATATGGCCAAGGAAATGGACGCGGTTATTAAGTCTAAGCAGATTAACTAAGGTCCGCAGCGCGGTTTCTGTACTGCCGCTGCCGGCGAGAGCAAGATGAACCGTCACGGGAAGTTTACTTAGTGCATGAATAAGCACACTTTGTCCTTTCACTTTTTCCATCCGTCCGCTGCAGCCGATCAGTTGTACATCTGATGGTAAGTTAAAAAAAGCTCTGGCCATTATTTTATTGCCGGGTGTGAAATATTCACTGTCAATGCCGTTGCGGATAATGGTTATCTTATTCTTATATTGCAGAAAAGTTCTCATATTATCAGCCACGGTTTGTGCGTCGGCGACCAGTATCGGACGTATAAGGCTAACTGCACGGCGCTGCACCAAACGGCGTCTGCTGTTATTAAGATGCCAGGCATCATGCTCGGTGTGAATAAGATGTTTAATACCTGCCAAACGTGCGGCTAGGCCCGCATATAAAAGCGGGCCGATATGATGAGTGTGTACGGCATCTGCTCCTGTTTTTTTGATTATACGCAGAAGTTTCAGGAGCAGGGCGGGTCTTAATCCGGGCTGTTTATTAAGAAAGATTAACTGTTCGCTGAAGGGTTTTAACCTCGGCCATGCGGCGACCGCGCTGTGCAGATCACCTTCGAGGCTGATAATGATTGTTTTTTCGTCTGCTTGTGCAAAGGCCGCTAGGTCCAGGGCGATAATCTCGATGCCGCCGGGACGCAGGTGCTGCACAACTTGTATAACTGTTTTCATAAAGCATCTCCTGAGGTTAGTGTGATATAGGGAATGCGGCTTAACACCGGAACGCCGCTCAGCGCTTCCAGGTGATCACGTCTGCGTAATGTGCTGTCACAGACTTCCTGGATAACTGCCAGCCCGCATCCCAGGAATACCCCGCCTAGCAGACCGCTGATAATAAATAGAATTAATGGTTTATTAGAAGGTGAGCTGGGAGTGAAGGGACGATCAATCACCTTAACGCGTTTATCACGTTCAAAAACACCTAACGATGCGGTGATACTGGCCTTTTCATAGCGCAGCAAAATGTCGTCATAGAGATTCCGTTTTACGGCGAGATCGCGTTCAAGTTTAGATAACAGGCTGGCATTGGCGCCGTATCCTGACATCTGCTCTTGTAACTCATTAATCATTGTCTTCAGACTGTTAATCTCTTCACGCAGTGCGTCGACTTTACTGCTGGTCTGCTGCATGCTTTCAAGCTGGAAAATTAACAGCGGCTGTTTTTTAGGATCACTGCTCAGCTGGTAATTACTGCCGACAGCCCAGAGCTTTTCGATACTTAAATTTTCATCTGTGCTGCCGAGCAGGTTTTGTCTCTCTTCTTCCAGACGCTTGAGATTTTTCAGTGCACCGACCACTAGACTGTGCTGGTCGGTGTAACGGGCTCTAAGTAAGACCAGTTCGCCCTGCAGTCGAATTATTTTCTGCTCGATAAGCCCCACAACCGGGTTGGTTTTTGACAGCTGCTGATTTATCCCGCCCAGACTGCGGCTGGCGCCGGCCAATTCTGCCTGTCGTTCAGAAAGCCGCTGTTTCATCTGCGCCAGACGGGTAATATTGGTGAGGTGCAGTTCAGGTAATTCCGATGCGTACCTGTCTTTAAACTCGGCCATTGCTGATTCAGCTTTGTCTAGTTCCATTTGACGGCTGTGCAGATGCTCGGATAAAAAATTACTTGAATCTGTCATGGATGAACGTTCGGGAGCTAGAACCTGTTCAACAAACTGTTTACTGACCGATTCAAGCATCTCCTTCATACCCGCAGGATTATTTGCTTTGTAGTCAATGCGGATAAGATCTTTACCTAGCATGACAATGGTCAGTGCTGCGGAGAGCTGGTTTATGA
Organism: Psychromonas aquimarina ATCC BAA-1526; assembly: GCF_000428725.1. Classification (GTDB taxonomy): domain Bacteria; phylum Pseudomonadota; class Gammaproteobacteria; order Enterobacterales; family Psychromonadaceae; genus Psychromonas; species Psychromonas aquimarina. Next base: position 49,910 of record NZ_AUAM01000025.1, on the reverse strand, counting down.
CTTGATCATGTCTTTCTGCTGTTGTGCGGCTGTTAACTAAACCGCGCTCCTGCGCAACCGCACCTAAAATATGACGGCTATGAAGCAGTATTTTCAGAGAGTTAATACGCTCATTGAGCATTGAGGATACCGCCAGATCTTCTAAAAACGGGTTTAGTTTGGCTGTTTCCTGGATCAGCATGCTGGTATGAGATGCATAATTTTTTGGACTCAATATGCTGATTAACACAGCAAAAACAGGCAGTATTAAGATCGGTATCAGTATGGTGTAACGTCTGCGCCACGTGCCTGCCAGTATAATGTAAAGTCGATGCTGTAAACTGTTCATAATGCTTCCAGCCATTTTGAAACTTCGGCGGCGCGTGCCTCCCAGCTTTTATTGACCACTTTACTGCGTAAAACATCAGGAAAAAAGGCAAGATCGTGAAGGTGTTCACTGGCCGATAAGGCTTCAACCATTGCGTCACTGTTATTGGCTGTCTGTACCAAACCGCGGTAAGGCTCGATCGCCGGAAATGAGGTGCAGATAATCGGGCTGCCGGCAGCCAGGTACTCAGTTAACTTAAGCGGATTACATGCTTGAATCTGTGCATTATCAAGAAACGGCAGTAACGAAGCGGTCCAGTGCTGGCTGTAGGACGGGAGCTGTTGATGGGGGCGTTCACCTAAAAAGCAGACATTCTCAAAACAGTTTATTCTACTGACATCAACAACCACTTTACCGATAAACACAAAGTGCCAGTGGGGCATTCTTTTTATGGTGTTACGCAGCAGTTCGATATTTAACCACTTGGAAATGCTGCCGTAAAAACCTGCAATATTACGGCCGTCATCGGGCAGATCTTTAGCGCGTGCCGCCGGAGTTGAAAACAGTGAATAATCAACACCGTGAGTGAGCAGATGTGTACGGGATACTGGAAAACTATATTGCAGGTGCCTGCTGGCCGCTAGAATCAGATCGGCTTTGCCGCGCAGTTCATTTTCACGTTTAACGACGGTATCGTGATCAACACCGGCCAGTCCGGAAAAATCATCGCCGCAGTAGTAAACCAGTGCGGATTCATTTAAATGACCCGCTAGATCAACCGCAGTCGGTAGAGAGGTCCAAAGTATCGGTGAGTTTAACCCGGCTTTTTTAATCACAGGTTTAATCTGCGCAAGTAGAAGCCGCACTGCTATATATCGTGCAGCACGGCAGCGCGGAGCCGGCAGTGTGCGCGGGTTAATAATATGAAAATCTTTGCCGCTGCTTCTTTCTGCCGGATCGAGGCTGTTTTTATCGACCTTAGATGCGCTTAATTTATGCCACAGGCGTTTTATATCATGCAGGTTAAATGTAGGGCGGCGTAAACCAATGGAATTAACCCAGACAATCTTACGGGTTTTAGACAGCTGTTTTATCAGGTGCTGAGTACTGCTTGGCAGTCCTCCCCAGTCTTCAGCAAATACAATCAGATCGTGAGTCATTTTATTTATCCTCCAGGTCGGCCGTCTCTGGCAGATTAATAGCGCGGATCACGCGGGCAGGAATACCGCCGGCCAGTACCAGCGGAGGAAGGTCATGTGTTACTACACTGCCGGCCGCCACAATGCAGCCGTGACCGATACGCACTCCCGCCATTACAGATACGCCGGTTGCCAGCCAGACATCTTGTTCGAGAATGATATCTCCAGCCTGATTATCCTTTTCCGGCAGACCCTGAGCACGTGCCAGCGGATCAACAGGGTGGCCGGGGTAGCCCGCTAATAATGCTCGACCAGCAATACGTACGTTGCTGCCGATTTCCACTCGAGAGCCTACCGCAATGGTGGTCATCCAGCCGATATCAACATTATTGCCAACCACTAAAACAGGAGTCGTCTGCGCGCAGCTTCGTCCGCTGAAAGTGGACTGCCCTGAAACTCGGCAGTTATCTCCAAGGCTGATATGCAGCGGGCCGCTGATATAGGGCAGTCCGCCGTAAAGATTAAGGTTAGAGCCGACGTTTTGTAAACGTCCTTTTAGTAACGGTGTCCAGCACAGGATGCGCATTAGTGTTGACAGCAGTGTGCGCAGGAGCAGGTACAAAGAATAAAAGACACTAAGTACAAATTTTGGAGCAGGCAGCTCAAAATAGAGCAGTTTTTTAAGCTGTGTAAAGATGATTTTTGCCAGTGGATGCCGGCTGGTTTTTAGCCACTGCTTAGTCTGGTTTAGTGTGAATGTTTTCATAAATTAGCACTCCGCAGTTTTTAAATTCTTAAATAAAAATTGCTCTGTATCAGTGCTGTTGCAGAGATCAAGCCAAGTTTTTATTTTGAGTAAAATCAATTGCTTAGATGATTTTGAGGTGTTTTTGAAGAGTGCGCTTTAAGATGATTTGCAAAGTGCATTCGCAATTTGCGAATTGCTGTTAATTAACAGAAGCTGTTTCCGGAAGATTGTTATCACACCACTGTGCCACTGCAACGATCAGTGCCGCTAGAATATAAATAGGCCAGGTAAAACCCTGTGTTAAGAAGGTGGCTGAAACAATTGTTCCCACCAGACCTGCAAATACTGCCTGTGCGGCCGAATGTACAGCAGGATTTACCTGATTTAAGTTTTGTTCAATTCTATTAAGGCTGCGCCTTGCTGTTTTAATCAGCAGAGTCATGGTGATAATAAATATCAGCAGACCAAGAAAACCTGTCTCTGCAAGTACGCCGAACCAGGTGCTGTGCACCGCGTGATTAAGGCCGTCCCAGTGCGGACTGTAGTAATAATAATTTGAGTAAAAATTATTAATGCCTACACCGCTGAGCGGATTGTGCAGCGCCATACCGAATGCAGCTTCCCAAGCATATAAACGGCCCATAGCCGAGGCGTCTATACCTGCTTCGGCCGCGCCGCCTGATGCGCGCCCTGAAATACCGGCAAAGATAAAAAGTGCGCCGGCTCCAATTAAAATCAGGGTGATAAACAGTATTTTGGAGTGAATGCGCCGGTAGCCGTAGACTGCGAAGATAGCTATCATGCCGAGCAGACCGCCGCGGCTTTGGGTGGCGAGAATAGCAAAAAACAGGATCAGCACACTGCCCCCCCCTAACAGTTTTGTCCAGTGTCCGACGTTTGCGGTCATTATTAAGCTGCCGGCAAATGCCACGGGAAACATCAGCACCAGCGCAAGATCGTTAGGATCGCCCAGTACCGATCCGATATCCCGTCCGATTGTGACACGCGTTCCTTCTACTAACCCTACGGCATTAAACTGGTTGGAAAGTGCGACTAGACCGACCAGCATGCCGAAAAAGGTGATCAGCCGCGAGGCTAAAGCAAAGTCTTTTTCACTGCGGGAAAGCCAGGCAATTGCAAAGGTCATAATCATTATTTTCCAGTAAATCCCTTTAAAGTATTCGATAGCGACAGGGCGGCTGCTTGCCAGTATTACCCCGACCACAACCAGAGTAAAAAAAACACTGATAAGAGTCAGTTCCGGACGCCAGTAGATATCTACCTTACGGGTTAAGCCGACATGCCATAACAATGCGCCAAGTGAGGCCATTGATAACAATAACGGTATTTTGAAATTGTAGATTTGCGGGAATACCTCATGAATACGGAAAAATGAGAAAATAACAAATAACAGCACAAAAAAGAAAGGTAAACGCAGTATGATTAAAACAGCAAGCGGCACAAGTCCGATAACGATCATAATCAAGGGGTTTGGTATAAACCGCCATGCCATGCTGATCAGCAGACAAACTGCCAGACACACGCACAGCGGCAGTACTGTCAGTCTGCTCTGGTTAGTACGCTCCGGGCTCATTGTTCTGTTACTTTTGTGAAGAAGCTGATCGGCAGATTTATTAATTTCAGCTGCTGTGCGCTCAGCAGCAGGCTTGCGGCCGCTGTCAGCAGAACTACAATTAACTGCCAGAAAGAACTTATCTGTGAACCGATAAGCAGCCAGAGCATACTGATACTACTGAGCACCAGCAGCGGACGGACCGGGTAGCTAAGTGGTAAAAAATATTGACTGGTTTTATAAAAGAGCAGCAGACGGATAAACTGCGCTGATAGAAGAGAAAAAATAATTCCCCATACTTGATATTGAGGAGTTAACCAGAGCATGCCGCTGATGCCTGTAACGGCGCCAGCTAAATTTATCAGCAGCTGACTGCTGGTGGTATCGCCGCTGAAACATCCGATATTAAACAGCTCTGCCAGCTCTTTTAACAGCATAACCAGCACTAAAGCAACAGCATATTTTCCTGCCGTCTGATAGCTTTGCGGCAGCAGGGCGCTGATTAATGCAGGGGCAAGTAAACCGACTACAACAGCTGTGAGCAGAGCTAGACTGGTACCCATTGCAATAAAATCAGCAGCTTTCTGCCTGCCGTTAGTTTCATTGAGGACCTCAAATCTGCGCGGCGACCACCACATACCGAACGGCTGGAATATCAGTACGGCTGCCAGAGCAAATTTGGCGGCAATGCCGAATTCAGCGACATCGGCTAAGGAAGCATGATCGGCTAAAATCCAGCGGTCCAGTCCGTTCAAAGAAAAGGCGACCAGGCCGCTGCCGACTATCGGCAGGCTGTATAAAAATGAGCGTCTGCCGGTCTGCACACTGAAACTCAACCCCGTATTTCGGATCTGCACATAACTAAGTACAAATGTTTGTACAGCGGCGGCTGCCAGTCCTGCTTCTAAAATGCCCGCCACACCTCTGTCTGAATAGAGTAATACAACAACCAGAAGCGCCTGAAGCAGTGCACGGCCGGTGGTGGTAAAGAAAAAACTAACTGCTTTGTTGTTCATACGCAGCCAGCCTAACGGAACTGCAATACAGCCTTCTAACGCCAGCACTGATAATACTAAGCGCAGTTCATAAACCGCTGCATTGCCCGGTATCCAGGCTGCGATAGAAGGTGCTGCAGACCATCCGAAAATAAACGCAGTTAACGCTATTATCAGGGTTAAGCTGAAAATTTCAGATGCTATATGCCGTTTCTGACGCTCTGTCTGTGCCGTGCCTGCAAAACGAAATAGAGTATCTTCCAGTCCCATGCCGACCAGAATGCTGCCGATAACTGCGATTGTGCTGATCACTTCAAGGCGGCCGAACTCCTGAGCTGATATTTGATTAGCAACAAAGGGCAGTACCAGCAGCGAAACACCTTTCATTAAGGCAATGCTGGCGCCGTAGATAATGCTCTGTTTTATGCCGTTATTAAGCCGCATTTTCATAGTCTTGATCTCCGAATCCGGCCTTTTATATCTGTCTCTGAGTCTATTTGTTCAATGCTTTCTTTAATGCCGGCGTACTGTTTTCCGGCACGGTAATCCTGTGCTATTTCTGATGCGCGCCTGCCCAGCTCAATAACTTGTCTCATATTTCGGCTGAGCATTAACAGTTTATCCTTGAGATCCTCAGGATCATCAGCCTGATACTTTATACAGTCGCTATTGTTATTTAATGTCTGGTCCCAATATGCCCCGTCGGCGGGTATTAATATACAATGTCCGGCCGCCATCGCTTCGAGAATTGACAGACCAAAGGGTTCATTTCTGCTGGTGGAGACAAAGATATTTGCACTGGCCCGCAGCTGATCAATATTGACTGGATTTTCATACCAGTCGACATGCTGCATAACAATAGGGGCTTGACTGACCGGCAGCTGAGTGCCCAAAGGTTTGATATAACAGATATGAGTAAGCGGGCGAATATCCGGGGCGATTTGAGCTAATGCATCAAGCAGTGTTTCCAGTCCTTTCCACTTTAAAAGCGATGCCGCCCAGAAAATAACCGGATATTGAGACTGGCAGGCTGTCGGCCAGCTCTGATCACAGAGACCATTGCGCAGTAAATAAAAATGATCCGGCATCTCTGCCTGCGTCGGGTCTATGGACGACAGGGCCTTTTGTAATGAAACGCGGCTGCTGCCTAGATAATGAACCTGATCGGCGGCATTCAGGCATCGTGCAATGGTACGGGAACGCGCAACGGGGCCATGAATAAGCTGAATAATTTTCATATTCTGCAGCGGCTTGAGCAGATAAAGCGCCAGATCAACCCCCGGACCCGAGGCGCCCAGAGCAATATCAAAAGACCCGAAACGCAAACGTGTAACCAGCAGGTTCAGGGCAATAAAAGCGTGACGAAAAAAGTAGCTCAAACCCTGCTCTTTTTCAGCAAGCCACTTTGGTTCGTATAAACGTACACGTTTTAAAGCAGAGTATTTCCATGAATGTTTGTCTGCTGTCAGCACGGTAATGCGCATCTGTTTAGTATCAAGCTGACGCAGTATGCTTTCAGTTGCAGTTTTAGAGCCGCCGCAAAATGCTGTGGGATCGATAACGATAAGGTGGCGTTTATCTGTCATAAATTAACCCTCTTTTGATAAATCGTTTGTATCCGTTACTTAAAGAGATATAGACAGATTCGTTTTTATACCAGGGTGGATAGACGGCAGGTGTTTCGATTAGTTTGTCGTACAGCAGTGCAAACTGTCTGCTGTTTTTCTCTATGGTGAAGTTATCTAATACATGCTGCCGGCCGGCTTTTCCCATTGCTCTGCTCAGTGTCGGATCGAGATAAAGATTATGTACTGCATCAGCAAGTGCGTTAACATCTTCTGCGGGTACTAACAGTCCTGTGGTGCCGTTGACAACAGCATCGGCAATACCTCCTGTTTCAGGCCCGACCACGGCAAGTCCGGCAAGACTAGCTTCTGTAAATACCAGTCCGAACGCTTCTTCTCTGGCCGCCGAGACAAACAGATCCGCACTGCCGCGCAGTATGCCGATAACATTATCCTGTTCACCGAGCATAGTTACCCGCTGCTGCAGGCCGAGCTGCTGAATCAGCTGACTTAGATTATGGGCCTCGGGGCCCTGACCGATTACAAGAAGATGAACCGGTACCTGTTTTTCTATTAATTTAACAACTGCTTTAATAATCAGATCCATCCCTTTACGGCGGATCAGAGAGCCGACGGCGGCCAGAACAAAATCACCGGCACTTATTTTTAAAGAATCACGAAGATTAATGATTTTCTGATCCAGCAGCCGCTGCGTATCAATGCCGTTGGCAATCACAGCGGTACGGGTGGTCGGCATCTTATCTGTAAGTAAAGGTCCGATAACATAACGGCTGACACCAACCGCCATGGTGACCTGATAGAGGCCAAGCGTCAGTCGGTCGCGCAGCTGGTAAACTGAGTGCATATGGCATAATAATGGAATGCCGCACCAGCGGGCCGCAAAATTAAGCCACTGGCAGGGAGCCGCGCTGTTTGCGTGGAGCAGTTTGATATCGTGCCGCTCTATTAGTTTTACGGCCTGCTTGATCAGGCCGACAAAAGCCGGCAGATGGAAGTGCGGGCTGTGCCAGCCGAATAGTAAAGGGAAGTCTGAACGGTAAACTTTGATGCCGAGAGCTTTTGCCTGATCTGCCATTACCTGCTGATTACACCATAGAACCGCTGTGAATCTGCTTTTATCAAGATGCTTAATAAGATCCAGCAGGCAGCGTTCACTGCCGCGTATCCAGTTATCGCCGTAATGGGTAAAGAGAATCGTATCTGGTTTCTGGTTTATTTTAAGTTTATGCATGCTTATTAAACTCTTATTAGTGAATCGGTATACGGAATACTGCAAGAGCTGAACCAGATTAATTAACCACATGTAATTTAAAGGAATAATGCTTTAAAAGAAGAAAAACGGTACGGACTGGAGGTGCTTTTATGCAGGTTATTATTATCCTGCATTGCAGATTGCGATTTTTTTATGGAATGGTCTGCCTCAAAGAGTCAAAGTGATATGTCGATAACTTTTACACTGTTTTCTGGTGCTGCATTTTTCAATTTTTTAACTATTTGATATCTCTAATAATGCTGCTTTAGGCACATTAAATGCACCTACAAAAGATGTGGGTAATGGGGTTCAGAACCATTATGCGGCTGGTTTTAAAAAGGAGGTAAACATTATGTCTCTGCAAGATAAAAGCGCTAAGAAGTCTATTTTTAAAGTTTTTTTCCCCGTACTGCTGCTCTTTAGCGGGTTGTTCTCTTCTATAACAAATGCCTACGTAATTGAATGGCTGCCGGGCACAGACAGTACCCATGATCATATCGCTTCCCATCATGATGCTGACGGTTTCTCAAGTTATGTTTCACCTGCATATAATTATTCACCTGATCTGAATATGTTCAGAATGGATAACGGGTCAATGACGCTAACTGTTACCGGAGGCCCGGAGGCAAGCTACAGGTCTGAAAACCTCATTTCTCAGATGCTGGCGGATTTTCAAATTCACAAGTCAAATCCTTCGGAATTACCAGTAACTGAAGCGCAGCTTATGGTCGGGGCAAATATTCATCTTACTGCGTTTCCTGCCGTTGAGGGCAGTAGAGACGCTGTTTCTGCAGTTGCGATGGCTAGTGTGCGGAACACGGGGCTAGTGGTGCATCAATATGATTATCTAGACGGCTATATTGATGACGGCCTTGATATTAGCGGCTTCCTTTTTGGTTCAGATAAGGAATTACTTGCTGTAGATACGACATACACATTTGAATTAGTTACTTTTGAAATAGTAAGCCGAATATGGGATGGACATACAGCGAGATACGGGACTTCCACATTTGATTCAGCCTGGGCACAGCTCAGTGTACCGGAGCCTTCTTCTCTTCCCCTAATGGTGCTGGCTTTAGCTGCTGTTGTATTGTCTGGTCGACGTAGAATCTGCCTTAAGAAAACAGGATAACCTGGAACAATGTGAATATTCTGCCGCCTGTTTAACAACAAGCGGCTTTCATCTGCTGCTCGAAATCTTGCTGTAACTGGCGATAAGTTTCGGTATGGCTGTTTTGCTGGAAAAATCCTCTGCGATGCTGTTTTTGGCTGCCGACTGCAGAGCTGTTTTTTCCTGTTCGCTGCTGTTATTCCATAGGCTTATATGTCTGCTTAAATCCGTAAAATTTTCCGGTTCAACTAACCAGCCGCTGCTGCCGGAAGTAATTAACTTATCAAGCGCACCGACCCGAAAAGCCAGCACCGGGATGCCTCTTGCCATTGCTTCTAATGCCGCCATAGGTAAACCTTCATATCGTGAAGGCATTACCAGCAAAGCAATCTGTGACCAGACTGTGCTCATATTCTCCTGCTGGCCATGAATATACAGATTAGCGGGGCTGGATTTTTTTAGTTCAGGCAGCTGCGGGCCGTCACCGTAGAGGTGAAAGTTTAATGCAGGAAATCTGTCTGCCAAAGCCATAAAATAATCAGGACCTTTTTCCTCACTTACCCGTCCAACAAAGGCAATCTGCTTCCCCCTTGAGTCAATCAAACCTGCGGTATTCACAAAGTTATTAAAAACTTCAGCTCTTCCCGGCAGGCGTTTTGCTATCTGCGGACTGACCGCGAAAATATGATCGGCAAAGACCGAGGTAAGTCTATCTAGGAGATCATATAGTGCAAGCCTGCCGCTGCCGATTTCGCCGGCATGATAGGTGCTTATAACCGCAACCTTAGTTAACCAGGCTGACAGTCGGCCGAATATTCCGGCTTTATAACCATGGGTATGTAATAGACAGGGGCGCTCACGCCGCAGTGCTTTGTAAAGTGTAATAAAAGAGCCGTCCAGGGTTCTGCTGCTTATACCCTGTTTGACTAATAAATCCCGTATCGGATGCACGCCGTAGTTTGTCAGGAAAATAACGGCTAACTCCTGATCGTGATTAAACAGACCTTCTGCCAGCTGCAGAACGTGAGACTCTATTCCGCCAGCTTTACTGCTGTCCAGAAGTAACCATATTTTAAGTTTTTTCATTGCAGCCTCATTTTATAAACGGATTTCAACAGCTGCTGTGCAATTTTGGTGCCTGTTCGGTTTTTGATGGTTTTATCAAAGTCAGCGATGCGCCTGCTGTTTCTACCGTTACCGAGGTAAACAGAGGCGCTAAGTGAGTTTAAAAAGCAGCGTTTATTAGAAAGTATGCAACGCACTGCGCATTGCAGATTGCAATTATTATGCGAAAACCTCTGCATATTGAGCGTTTTAATAAAAAGAAAAGCGCCTTCCATACCTTATGCCGATACCTGTCAGATCAGGCTTGGTCTGCTCTGTGAAAGAGAATTAATATTTTTACCTGCTTCAAAGAGTAAGGCCCTTCAATAATCTGTTCTGCTGACTTCTAATAATAATTGTTATTATCTTTTGAATACTGTATGTTTAACATCAAACGTTCGATATTAAATCTTTGGTTCAACTTTAATGATGATTATGAATAAAATAAAATCCCTGATTAATAAAGAGTATTCGCCGACCAGCCTGGTTTTTGCCGCTGCGCTGTATTTTACTTTTGTCCTAAACTTCCCGCTTTTGGAAAAGATACTGTCCATTTTAACTGAGCTGCAGCCGTTTAATATTACCTTTGCTTTATCCATTACGTTTTTTTTACTGGCTGCTCTGAACTTTATTTTCAATTTATTTAACTGGCCGTACATAATAAAACCTTTTCTAGCGGTCTTAATTACACTTTCCAGTGTGTTAAATTATGCCATGTACCACTACGGTGTTATTTTTGATCAAAGCATGATTGAAAATGTTTTTGAAACAGATCCGAGTGAAGCCGGCTCTTATTTTAGTATTGCCTCTTTGGCCTGGGTTCTTGCCCTAGGTATTATTCCGAGTTTTCTGATTCTGAAAGTTAAGCTCAAAACTTATCCGTCATTGTTAAAAGCGCTTTTATCTAAAGTTATCACCTTAGTCAGTTCGTTCGCTGTTATTAGTGCTGTGCTGTTTATTTTCTATAAAGATTTCAGTTCAGTTGGCCGTAATAATATGTATCTGAGAAATATGATTATTCCGACTTATTTTGTTTACAGCTTAGAGAAACACACCCGTCTTACCTATTTCACCGCACCCGTTGAATATGAACAAATAGGTCTGGATGCTAAGCAGGTCGTGCCTGCAACAGATAACGGTAAACCTACTTTATTTGTATTTTTATTAGGGGAAACGGCGCGCTCGGCTAATTACGAATTAAACGGCTACCCGCGTGAAACGAATAAATATACAAAGAAAAATAACGTGCTGTCTTTCCAGGATGTATCTTCATGCGGTACATCGACAGCTGTTTCAGTACCTTGTATGTATTCAGTTATGGATCGTCTGGACTACAGTAAACAGACTGCCGTTAATCAGGATAATTTTATGGATATTATGCAGCGGGCCGGTGTTTCATTGTATTGGAAAGAAAATGACGGCGGGGATAAAGGGGCTGCGTTACGTATTCCGAATATGACTGTAGACCGCAGTCAGGTGAATGAGTTTTGTGACGGTAAAACATGCCATGACATGTCACTGCTTGAAAATTTCGAAAGTGAAGTTGATGCTATGCAGGGCAATAAATTTATCACTCTGCATCTGATCGGTAGCCATGGTCCGACTTACTACAAACGTTATCCGCAGGAATTCCAGACTTTTATGCCTGACTGCCGGAAAAGTGATATTGAAAACTGTACAACAGAGGAGATCGTTAACACTTATGATAATTCCATTCTGTATACGGATTATGTTATCAACGAGATGATTAAAAAACTGCAGGCCTATTCTGAGCAATATAATACCGCTCTGTTTTATGTCTCCGATCATGGTGAATCTTTGGGGGAAAACGGCCTGTATTTACATGGAACGCCCTATAGTTTAGCGCCTGACTACCAGACAAAAGTGCCTATGATGATCTGGTTTTCAGAAGGTTTTAAAGAGGCCAAAGGCATTGACAGTTTATGTTTAGCAGAGCAGGCGCAAACACAAAGTTTCTCTCACGACAATATTTTCCACTCTATGCTGGGCATTATGGGTATCTCTACTGAGGTTTATAATCAGGAGCAGGATATCTTCCATTCCTGCAGGCAGTAGCGCTGTGCAGATAATATCACTATATAAAAGCCGGGGGCAGTACAGACTGCGCCCGGCTCTTGTCTGCGAACACTTATAAACAACAGCCTCTAGCGACTGAATTCGAGCATTAAGTGTTAATAAAAGGCCATGAAAACGGATACTTTGTTTGTTCTTTTAACTAGTCATAAATTAACGTAGGGATAATAGCGGTTAAGGGGTATAATACGCCTCATTTTATTTTCTATTAATCGTTTGAGAGCCAATATGTTAAGTTACTTTATCCCAACCGCCAAAGGTTTAGCCCCTCTACTTGAAGTTGAGTTGAAAGAGATGGGTATTGAAAATACCAAACAAATGAACGGTGGTGTGACTTTCGACGGCACATTGGAAGAGGGCTATAAAGTTTGTTTATGGTCGCGTTTTGCTTCACGTGTTTTGTTAAAGCTGAGTGAATTCAAAGTAACAGATTCGCTGGATCTGTATTTAGGCTGCAGCAATATTCCCTGGGAAGAGCACTTTGATGTTGATAATACTTTCTCGATTGACTTCTCCGGTACCAATGATGAAATTCGCAATACCCAGTTTGGTGCGTTAAAAATTAAAGATGCGATTGTGGACCGCTTCCGCAAGAAATGCGATGACCGTCCAAGTGTTGAAAAACGCGATGCCGATATCCGTTTTAACGGCCGTTTATGGAAAGACAAAGCAACTATCTATTTAGATCTTTCCGGCTCTCCGCTGCATCTGCGTGGTTACCGCACCATTGCCGGTGAAGCGCCGATGCGTGAAACCCTGGCCGCCGGTATTGTTAAACGCAGCGGCTGGAAAGGCGAAGCACTGTTAGATCCTATGTGTGGTTCAGGTACGATAGTGATTGAAGCCGCTATGATGGCGCTGAATATTGCACCGGGTTCGCTGCGTCAGACCTTTGGTTTTGAAAAGTGGAAAAAGCATGATGACGAGTGCTGGAAAACATTAAAAACATCTGCCCAGGTTTATGCTAAACGTGCAGTTAATCAGTGTGAAACACGTTTTTACGCATCTGATTTAAGCAAAGATATGATTGAAATTGCGCGCAGAAATGCACAGCGTGCAGGTGTTGCCGAGTTGATTGAATTTTCTGTTGCCGATGCCAAAAAAGTACTGCCTCCTGAAGAGTTAGAGACCGGCATGGTGGTAACTAACCCTCCTTACGGTGAGCGTTTAGGCGGCTTCAGCGATACCATTACGCTTTATACTGAACTGGGTTTCCATTTCAAAGACGCCTTTGCCGGCTGGAATCTGTCAATATTTGCTATGGATACTGAGCTGCTGAGCTGTTTAGGTATGCGTGCAGGTAAAAGCTTTAAATTCTTTAACGGTCCGATTGAGTGTATACTTAAAAATTACCGTATTTCTCCTAAACGCAGTGCAAAAGTTGAAGAGATCGCGCCGGTTGTTGAAGCGAAAAAGTCACAGCCGCTTAACCCATGGACAATGGGGCGTGATGATGATCCGCTGAAAATGGACGAAGAAACGGAATCGCAGCGCGTATTTAAAGAAGCTAAGCAGATTAAACCGGCTATCTATTCTGAAGCATTTGCCAACCGTTTAACTAAAAATCTGAAGAAGTTAGAGAAGTGGGCAAAGCGCGAAAATGTGGAATGTTACCGCATCTATGATGCCGATCTGCCTGAATATAATGTAGCAATTGACCGTTATGGTGAGTACGTTATTATTCAGGAATACCGCGCGCCGAAAGAGATTGAAGCAGGTAAAGTACGCCGCCGTTTCTTAGATGTTGTTTCTACTGTGCGTTATATGCTGGATCTTTCCGATGACAAGCTGGTGATAAAGGTACGTGAACGTCAGAAAGGGCGTCAGCAGTATGAGAAGCTGGACAGTAAAAAACAGTCATTAGTGGTACATGAAGGTCAGGCTAAATTGTTAGTTAACCTGCAGGATTATCTCGATACAGGACTGTTTTTAGATCACCGTCCAACCCGTTTACGCATCTCGAAAATGGCGCAGGGCAAAGATTTCTTAAACCTGTTCTGTTATACCGCAACTGCCTCTGTGCATGCGGCATTAGGCGGCGCTAAATCAACAACCAGTGTTGATATGTCAAAAACCTATTTAGCCTGGGGTGAAGATAACTTCGCTGAGAACGGTATTAAAGGCAAGCATGAGTTTATCCAGCAGGACTGTATTAAATGGCTGCAGCATGCTCATGAAATGTTTGATCTAATCTTTATCGATCCGCCGACATTCTCAAATTCAAAACGCATGAAAGATGTGTTTGATGTGCAGGATGATCATGTTGATCTGTTAACTTCTGCAACTGAACGTTTGAATGCAGGCGGTGAGATTATTTTCTCCAATAATAAGCGCGGCTTTAAATTAGATATCGATGCGGTTAAAGCATTAGGTTTTTATGTTAAAGATATCAGCCAGTCATCTATCCCTGAAGACTTTAAACGTAACAGCAAAATCCATCAGTGCTGGATTTTAACTAAGCATGATAAGTAATAACGAGAGATAAATAATGGCAGATAAAAACCTGTTGTTATATTTCACTGACGGCTGTCATTTGTGTGATGATGCCGTCAGATTATTACAACAAACAAACACCCCATATTCAAAAGTCGATATCATCCACGATCAGAGATTAGTGGATTTATACGGTTACTCTATTCCTGTTATTGAAGATAAGAACGGCAATACGATTAACTGGCCTTTCAGCCTGCAGGAGCTGAACGATTTTATTCATATTCACACCCAATAAAAAAGAGTATTTACGTGGCATTATTAACTTTACATAACGCAGAGCTCGCCTTTGGTGACAGTGCATTATTAGATAAATCAAACCTGGTTATTGAACCTAACGAACGTGTTTGTTTAGTCGGACGCAACGGCGCGGGAAAATCAACGCTGTTAAAAGTGTTAGACGGCCGTATTCAGCTTGATGACGGCAGCCTGCTGATTAACACCGATGTAAAAGTAGCACGTTTAGAGCAGGATCCGCCTACTGCGAATACTATGAGTGCCTACGATTTTGTCGCGTCGGGTATGGAAAATGCGGGTGAAGTATTAAAAGAGTATCACCATCAGCTGCATGTTATTTCTGAAGACTGCAGCGAAAAAGAATTAAATAAACTGCAGAAACTGCAGGAGAAGATTGATCAGCTGGATGCCTGGCAGTTAGACAGTAAAATCAATCAGATTTTAGACCGTTTAGCGATCGACCCGGATACCATGCTGGATCAGTTGTCGGGCGGCTGGTTACGTAAAGTCGCGCTGGCGAAAGCCTTAGTCAATGATCCGGATCTGCTTCTGCTTGATGAGCCTACCAATCACCTGGATGTCGGTACAATTGAGTGGTTAGAGCAGTTTTTAATGAGCTTCCAGGGTTCGATTGTCTTTATCAGCCATGACCGGGAATTTATCCGCCGTTTATCAACGCGCATTATCGATATTGACCGTGGTAATTTAAGTTCATGGCCGGGCGGTTATGATGATTATCTGGTTGCTAAAGAAGAAGCATTACGTGTTGAAGAAGAGCAGAATGCTGAATTTGATCGTAAGTTAGCGATTGAAGAAAAGTGGATCCGTCAGGGGATTAAGGCACGTCGTACCCGTAATGAAGGTCGTGTTCGTGCATTAAAAGCACTGCGTAATGAACGCTCTGAGCGCCAGAATGTACAGGGCAAAGCAAAAATTAATATTGATGCGGCCAGCCGCTCCGGTAAAATTATTTTTGAAGCTGAAAACGTTGCCTACAGCTACGATGATTTATGTATTGTGCGTAACTTCTCCACCACTATTATGCGTGGAGATAAAATTGCCCTGGTAGGCCGTAACGGCTGCGGTAAGAGTACTGTACTGAAACTGTTCTTAGATCAGCTGCAGCCCGACAGCGGTATTGTAAAATGCGGTACTAAATTAGAAGTTGCTTACTTTGATCAGTACCGCGATACCCTGGATCCTGAGAAATCAGTGATGGATAATCTGGCTGAAGGTAAACAGGAAGTTGAAGTTAACGGTGCTAAACGTCATGTACTGGGTTACCTGCAGGACTTCTTATTCCATCCTGTACGTGCGCGTACGCCGGTAAAAGCTTTATCGGGCGGTGAAAAAAATCGTCTTTTACTTGCTAAAATTTTCTTAAAACCGAACAATTTATTAATTCTCGATGAACCTACCAATGATCTCGATGTCGAAACGTTGGAATTATTAGAGGAGCTGCTGGCTAACTACCAGGGAACACTGCTGCTGGTAAGTCATGACCGTAGTTTTGTTGATAATACCGTAACCCATACCTGGTTCTTTGACGGTAATGGTAACGTGGAGCAGTTTGTCGGCGGTTACAGCGATGCCGTGCGTCACAAAACACAAAGTGAAGCCGCCCGTCAGCCTGTTATTAGTGAGGCTAAAGCTCAAGTTAAAAAAGAAAAAGCACCGCTTAAAGCTGCAGCAAAGAAAAAGCTATCATACAAACTGCAGTTAGAACTTGACGGTTTACCGCGAGTTTTAGAAGAGTTAGAAACAAAGGTAGAGGAGCTTCAGGAAACGATTAATACGCCTGAGTTCTTTACTAAAGATAAAACTGAAGCTGATAAATTCTTAGCAGAGCTTGCTGATACCGAAGCGCAGCTGGAAACCGCATTTATGCGCTGGGAAGAGCTAGAAGAATTACAAAATGGAGAAAACAGTTAAATGAGATTTAAAGTAACCTTAGTAAGTATGGCCGTGCTGTTTGCAACTAACGCTTGGGCGGCTGATCAGGCCGCCTATTATACAGTAGAGAAAATCACTGAAGCACCCGCTGAAGGTGCCAAGTATGGCGCATTTCCATCTGCTCTTTCAGATGATAATGAATTTATCGGCACCTATTCACTAAAAGCCAGCCTTTCCCGCGATATTGATATCGGTCTTCCTCTGACTTTTAACCGTGAATGTCAGTACGATAACGTTTATTGTGAGCTTGATTTTTACGGTTCACAAACAGCCGGTGACTTAAGTTATGAAAACGGCTACAAGGCATGGCGTAATGCTCAGTCTGATGTGTCACTAGATAGAACCAACAGCTACAGTAGTTACTTTATGGGTAATACGCTGTTAAGCGGCAGTAACCAGGCGCAGAATCCTTATCCTGAAACAACGGGGGTTGATACTACCGATGTGAAGGTGACAGACGTGAGTAACCCTCTCGCAGCTGACCGTTTTCTTACCGGTTACTCTTCTGCGCCCTATGACAGCAGCGGTAACCGTGAGTTTGTCCGCCGTGCATTTATCAAATCATCAAGCGGCGGCAGTGTCACTTCTTTAATGCCTGAGTTTTCTGGTACTGACAGTAATTATGCTCACCTGGGCAGCACAGGCGGTTTTACCAGCGCTTATAAACTGAAGGAAGTCACTTATTCGGGCGGCACGAAGAAAACACTGGTTGTTGGTGCCGCCAGTGTTTCTTACCCGAAAAATAACACAGATATTTTTAGGCGCTGTTATGCCAGCGAGGTTGATGAAGATCGTTATAGAAATAATGAATTAGACAACTGTCCCGGTTTTGATACGCAGGCCTTTGCCTGGGATGTAACTTCGTTAGTTGCCGGCGGCTCAGAGACTGAGTTGACTGGATTTAAACTAGCTACAACCTGGCTGCATGGTAATGCAACCAATGAAGATAAAAATGTCGTCTTCGCAGGCAGCGCGCTGGATATCAACAGCGCAGGTCTCGCAGTGGGCGTATCAACGACTGAAGATGAAAGATATAATTATGCCGGGCGTCAGCGCGCAATTATTATGGTGCCTGATGCAGCTGGTGCTTATGGTGCCCCTATTACCTTAACAGCCGCTACTGCTGATATCGGTGATGAGGACGATCAAAAAACAGGTATATACAATACCTGGGCGTCCGCGGTTAATGACAGCAGCATCATAATGGGTAACCGTGAATATAATAATGCCAAAGGCAGCAATAAACCCACTGAACTTTTTGTTTATGACCATACAAGCAGTGCTATTAAGTTTCCGTTCCTAGACAAAAAAGTACTGACTACCAAGCAGCGTTTAGCGGGTGAAAGTAATTATAAGTATGGTGCCAACAGCCGTGGTTTTGATATGAATAATGCTGGTTTAGTGGTTGGTGAAGCTGATGATTACGATCAGGATAAACCAGTTGTAGACGGCTCACCGCGCAGCCAGACCGCATTTTTATATAACAATGCCAGCGGAGAAAGCTGGAGAATTAATGACCTTATCTGTAGTGAAGCAGCCGGTGTTGTTACTTCTCCTTACTACCGCATGAGAAGTGCACGTGTAATCAATGAAAACGGTGTGGTATTAGCAGAAGGTTTTGAGTATCCGAATGCCGCCGATTATAAGAATATGGTTAATGCACAGCAGGTGGCGTTTAAGCTGACACCTACTGCTGGTATGTCTCCAAATGACAGCCCGAACTGCTGGAACTCTGATCTGTTAAAAACGGAAGAAGAGACTTATGACCGTCAGGGCGGAGCAAGCTTCTGGTTATGGTTGTTTGCACTGCCGTTATTATTAGTTCGTCGTTTATCTAAATAAGAGCTTTTTCTGAAAAGATAAAAGGCTTGTTACGGGGGACTGTAACAAGCCTTTTTTGTATGTAATTATTTGCCCTGCGGAGGGTAAGTACTAAGCATTAATTCAACCTGGGTACCGATAAACTCAGCTCGTTTTTCCGGCCCCATTGTCTCACCTAACTGACTCTGAGAAATCGAATGCCATACTACAGAGCGGTTTTCCGGGTTTAAAAATTCGATAACTATTTTACCGTATTTACGCTCGCGGTAGTGGGTAGGCGTACTCATCGCAACAGTGCCTATCCCCCGGCCTCTGCCGCGAGATACTCCAATACCTAGGCTGCTTCCATATGATTCCAGTTCAGTGGCGCTGTCTATGCGATAATCTACCAGCAGATCAGCCTGTTCAGGAACTGTGTGCTTAATCCCTTTTTGAATTAGGAGCTGAGTTACTGCTTTTTCTATGCGTGAACCGTCGATACTGACGGTTTCATCTTCAGTCGGGCTGGCAAATGCAAAACTTTTATACTGAGAAAAGTCATGGCCTAAAATATAGTCAGTAGCAGGTTTTATGGTACAAGCTGAGATTGAGCAAACTAATAAAAGTGCAGTAAAAATACGTAACATTTAATACTCCAATCGTGAAAATAAACGTTATTTAACAACAATAGTTGAGAAACAGGCTGATGCAAAAGAGCTGGAGGACATATTATGCTTTAGTAACGGATGATACTCCATAGAAGCTTATCGCTGACGGTTTAAAAATATCGTACACTGTCTGTCATTAAAGTGTCATATTAGTAGTGCATATTAGCAGCTGCCTTGTTTTAAATGTAAGCAGTTATAATCAATATTGGAGTTCGGCATGAAATTTAATACCTTAGCTGCAGTTACATTAAGCGCAGCTTCACTATTCACTGCTGGTGCTGCCGCTTCCGATGTGCCGTTACCTAGTTACGAAAAAGTGAGAGGTATTTCAGGAAACTTTTCTTCTGTCGGCTCAGATACATTAGCAAATATGATGACGTTCTGGGCTGAGCAGTTTAAACGCAGCTATCCGAATATTAACATTCAGATTCAGGCCGCGGGTTCATCAACTGCTCCTCCGGCGTTAACAGAAGGTACCTCGCAGTTCGGCCCCATGAGCCGTAAAATGAAGTCCAGAGAGATTGAAGCTTTTGAAAAACGCTACGGTTACAAACCTACGCAGGTCCGTGTTGCAATTGATGCATTAGCGGTATTTGTCAACAAAGACAATCCCATTGAAGGGCTGACCATTAAGCAGCTGGATGCAATCTTTTCTGCCACTCAGAAATGCGGTGCATCTAAAAATGTACTCCGCTGGGCTGATGTGGGGTTAGCCGGCAGCTGGTCAGGCAGAGACATGCAGCTGTTCGGACGTAATTCTGTTTCCGGTACCTATGGTTACTTTAAGAAAAAAGCTTTATGTAAAGGGGATTTTAAAAACTCTGTGAATGAGCAGCCGGGGTCGGCATCTGTAGTGCAGTCGGTTGCATCATCTCTTAATTCAATTGGTTACTCGGGTATTGGCTATCAGGTGGCGGGGGTTAAAGCCGTTGCGCTGTCCAAAAAAGGCGGACCTTTTATTGAAGCTTCTATGCAGAATGCGGTGACGGGTAAATACCCTTTATCTCGTTTCTTATACGTTTATGTTAATAAACACCCTAACAAGCCGTTATCTCCGCTGCAGGCTGAATTTTTAAAAATGGTGCTGTCACAACAGGGGCAGGCAATTGTCAAGAAAGACGGTTATATTCCATTGCCGGGCAGTATCGCCGCCAAAGAGTTAGCGAAATTAGGTTTGAATTAATTTATCCAGCACCAGCAATAACAGCGCTAAAAAGCGCTGTTATTTTGTTTAAACTATAATTAACTGTTAATGCTCACTAATTCCAATCTGGTTACGGCCAGAGTCTGTCGCTATGTATAGGCTGAATTATCCGCGGTTTTAATGCTCACTAATTCCAATCTGGTTACGGCCAGAGTCTGCCGCTATGTATAGGCTGAATTATCCGCGCGGTTTTAATGCTCACTAATTCCAATCTGATTACGGCCAGAGTTTTTCGCTATGTATAGGCTGAATTATCCGCGCGGTTTTAATGCTCACTAATTCCAATCTGGTTACGGCCAGAGTCTTTCGCTATGTATAAACCTAAATCGGCTGTTTTAATCCATGTCTGATAATCCGGAATATTGCCGGTGATATGTGCAATGCCGATACTTGCTGTAATTTTTACCTCTTTACCCTGATAGTGAAATTCACATGACTCTATTGACTGACGGATACGCTCTGCAACGTGCTGTGCACTCTGCAGCGTTGTGTCAACCAGAATCAATGCAAACTCTTCGCCGCCGTAGCGTCCGGCAATATCGGTCTCACGCATGTTTTTACGTAAACAGTTCGCAACTTCACGTATCACTTCATCCCCGAACGGGTGTCCGTAGGTATCATTAATCTGCTTAAAGTGATCGATATCCAGCATGATTAATGATGACGGCTGCTGCGTTCGAGTATGGCGCTTATACTCCTGCTGGCAGCACTCCCGCCAGTAACCCTGGTTGTTTAACTGTGTCAGCGTATCGGTATGGCTGAGATGTTCTAACTTTCTATTTGCTTCCTGGAAGGCCTGTCTGTTTAATGCGACATCCGTGACATCGTAAATGATCATGCAGATTTGCGTTACTTTGCCGACAATATCTGTCAACGGCAGGAAGGTAACATTCTGATACATAAATTCAGCACTGCTGGTAATCGGCCGGTAGCTTTTGAATTTAAACAGGTAGGGACGCTGCTCCCAGGTCGTGAAGGCTTTGTTTTTCAGCAGGCAGACGCTGTTAATTTTCTGCTGCAGCCAGTCACTGGGAATATCGCTGAACAGTTCAACTAATTTTCGGTCCACGACATGTTTGGTTAATAATCCGGAGTGGTTTTCCATAAAACCATTCCAGACCTTAACATTCATATCAAGGTCGATAATCACCAGTCCCACATCGATATTTTGAACCATATCAATAAGCCAATGGATATCTTTAAGCTCTATACTAGTACTCATTATTTCAACAGGTATCCTATTTTGTTAGTGAGGGTGTCAATGGAATCTTCGGTAAATAAAAGTAATAAATCACATTTTATATTGTAATTATCAATTCTGTAATTAACTTCAATGGCTAAGGTTTTCTGCCAGTGGTCCTGTCTGTTTTTGATCAGTTCTTCAACCCGGCGGTGCTGTCCGAGTACACTCGGCTGCCCCTGGCTGAAACTGATATCAAGCTGCTCAGCCAGGCCGTTTAAAAATGCGCCGATTAGAATATTCGAAATATCGTTCATTACTTCAATTTCAATATGATCATCGAGTGTTTCGTTATATTTAAGCAGTTTAGCCATATCATTGAAACTAGAGTCATGGAAAATCATAACTGCTTCGCCGCTGATACCCGAGCTGATGAATCCCTGACAGACAGCTGATACATTATCGCTGCTGGCAATTGAAGTTAATGCCATATGCAGTTCACTGGTTTCCAGGGTATTTACATTAGGGATCGGCAGTAAAACAAATACATCAAGCAGACGGGCAAGCAGATCACCCGCTCGACCCATGGCGATATTTGCAACCTCCTGCAGAGCGTCCCGCAGGCCTATATTTTCCGAACTTTCAGCTTCTGCAAGTGAGTGGTGACTGCCGGCTTTATAAATGCCGTATGAGGCGAGTAATGTTGTAAGCACTTCCTGATTGATGGGTTTCTGGATAAAGTCGATGGCCCCCATTTCGCGCACTTTTTTATGCGCTTCCGGCTGAATATCACCAGATATAACAATAACGATTGCCGGGAGATCTTCCTTACAAATTGTTTCGAGCACCTCATAACCATCCATAACCGGCATATTGAGATCTAAAAAGACAATATCACCTTTTCCCTCTCGGATAGCTTCAATGCCTAAGGCTCCGTTTTCGGCAAAGCTGACGGTGATATCCCAGTCTTTGGGCAGGGAGCGGGCAATTGATTTGCGGGCAAGCTTTGAGTCGTCACAAATTAAAACGGGTAATGACATAATGTTCCTAGAATATATCTTTGTTTCGCGTAATGTTTCATCCGTGAAATCATGTAGTGAATATAATAATATTGATAGCGTAAGGATAGGTCATCTGTGGGGTTTAGCGCTATTATTTTTTACTGTAAAGGATAATTATTAGTTATTATTCAATAAAAATGTGAACTCTAGTTCCGCAGTATTTTCATCTGCCGCGATAATGAATATCTATAGTTATTAATAATTTGGAAATAATAATGACCTCATTACATAAGAAATCATTTGTTGTTGCCTTGATTGTCGGCACTGTTTTAAATTTAATTAATCAGTACCCGCTGCTGTTTTCTGATTTATCGGTTAACTGGCTGCAGGTAGGGACAACCTATCTGATTCCCTATTTAGTATCATTTTTCAGCTCCAGAAGTGCCGTTCATAAACACCAGAGTGCAGCAGTAGAACTACAGACCGAGCTGCCGGATAACTGTGAAAAACTGCTCGAAATTACTGACAATACGCGTGCCAAAGTGACAGAAATTGCAGATAATGCCAGTGATGTAAATCACCGCTCTAAAGCTCGGGTTAGTTTTGTTGACCAGACTCTGAATGAGGTTAAATCAATGGCCGATGAATCCCTGTCGGTTGTGGATCTGTCACAGGAATCATTAACGGGAATCGAGATGGTGAACAAAAGCTTTTCACTGCTTGAGGTGCAGCAGGCTCAGTTTATGAATGAATTCAGACAGTCGGGCAGCTGGGCTGAGGATTTATTAGCTGAAACGCAGGCCTTTACTGACGAATTTATGAAAATAGAGGAGATGGCAAAAACCATCACTACAATCTCTTCGCAGACAAATTTATTAGCTTTAAACGCTTCAATTGAAGCTGCGCGTGCAGGAGAGGCTGGACGGGGCTTTGCAGTTGTTGCCGATGAAGTTAAGAATCTGGCTAATAAATCCGGCGAACATGCGGGTGAGATTAATCAGCTTGTCGCTTCATTATCGGAAGCGAGCAGTTGCTTATCTGCTAAGGTAAACAGTTTTTCTGAGCAGATGAGTGAACTGCTGGCTCAGCAGGATAAAACTTCCAGCGAAGTGCTGATGCAGTCGATTGCCGCACTATTTGATAATATTAACCAGATGTCCGCAAGTGCAGGCAGTCAGTTAGGTATGGTTGATGCGATGGTGCCTAAATTTGAACAGATAGCTGAAGATACCAGAGCCGCTGTTGCGGGCTCACAGAGAAATATTGAGTTAAGCACCGCCGTCTTAGTTGAGCTTGCTAAAATGAATAAATAACCTTCTACTGTTTTAAACTTATCTCTTCTCTTCATTGTAATTATCGCCTGTGAATAATTTCTATTATCGAATTGACCAAGCAGCAGTTATACTGCGCTGCGAAAAGGTGCTGATGCCTTAAATTAAAGGAAATGTTTGTGAGAGTTATACTGGCACCTATGGAAGGTGTTGCTGACGCCTTTATGCGTAATCTGCTGACTGATATTGGCGGTTATGATATGTGCGTTAGTGAGTTTATTCGTATTGTTGATCAGTTATTACCGCGAAAAGTATTCCGGCGCATGTGCCCGGAACTGCATAACGGTAGTAAAACAGAAGCAGGTGTGCCGGTAAGAGTACAGCTTTTAGGACAGGATCCTGACTGGATGGCTGAAAATGCCTACCGTGCTGTGTCCATGGGCTCACAGGGGCTAGATTTGAATTTCGGCTGCCCGGCACGCACGGTAAATAAAAATCTTGGCGGTGCTTCATTATTAAAAGAGCCGGAGCTTATCTATCAGATTGTTAAAGAGGTCAGGGGAGCAGTTCCCGATGATCAGATTTTGTCTGCAAAAATTCGCCTCGGCTGGGACTGCAAAAGCCGCTGTGTTGAGATTGCACAGGCAATTCGTGATGCCGGTGCTAAAGAACTGACAGTTCATGCCAGAACCAAAGAAGAGGGCTATAAGCCGCCTGCACACTGGCAGTATATTAAGCTGATTAAAGACTGCATTGATATTCCTGTTATTGCCAATGGCGAAATATGGAGCAGGACTGATTACATAAAGTGTAAAGAGATAAGCGGTTGTGAAGATGTGATGATCGGCCGCGGCGCTGTGGCTGTCCCGAATTTAGCAAGAGTTTTAAAAGGTGAAACTAAAATGCCGTGGCATGAGGTTACACAGCAGCTGCTTAAATATAGTGATTTTGAAACGACGGGCTCAAAAGAAAGATACTACCCGCAGCGGATCAAGCAGTGGCTGCGCTACATTGCGATGCAGTACAGCGAAGGGGAAGATCTGTTTGTTAAAGTCCGTTCTATCAAGTCTACCAGTGACATTATCAAGGTATTAAGTGCTGAGAATGCTTAGTTGTACATATATTTAGCTGTGAGGAACTTCACAGTTTTTCTTTCTTGTATTGATGAGAAAAGAAGAGATCTGCGGGTAAATAAGAAAAGCGCTTAACAATGAATAAGATGCAGTAAAACCACTGTAAAAGCATGGTTTTGTCAAAATATTGTCTTTTGCGTGATGTGCGGCTAAGGTTGTAATGACTTGCAGATAAGCAGTGTGATTACTTGTCTGTAAGCTCTGGTTACTATTTTCAGATGAACTTTCAATGGAGAGGCAAAATGAGCATAGAGCAGATAGAGCTGACATTACACGATGTTTTTGACCATATGGTATTAAATAATCATTTGCGGGAACTTGCCCGTAAAGCATCGAAAAATTATGTTATGAAAAAAGGATTTTCATTAAGCGTCGCAGATCAAGTTGTTGAACATATCTTCCATTAAAGTACTTATTGTGAGTACACACTGTCTATTTATTACCCCCAAATATTCCTCTGTTATTTATGTAAAAATCAATTTATATAGAAAATAGAGGAATATTTCTGATTTTAACCTGCTCAACTGCGAATAGTTGAGACAACTGCTTGCACATAATCATGCAACTATTTACCCTTAGCGCATACAATTTCAATAAGAGTAATGACTGATGACATCAAGCACACTGCAGCTAATAAAAAACAACATTAAAAGTATTCCCGATTACCCGCTTCCAGGCATTATCTTCAGAGATGTCACCAGTTTAATCGAGCATGGTGATGCGTTTGCGGCAACAATTAATCTATTTGTTGAACGCTATAAAGGTAAAAATATTGATAAGGTAGTGGGTACTGAAGCCCGCGGCTTTATTTTCGGTGCGCCGCTGGCGGCTGCAATCGGTGCTGGATTCGTCCCTGTACGTAAACCTGGAAAACTGCCGCGTGATACGATTCAGGAAAGTTATGCACTGGAATACGGAACAGATACCCTGCAGATCCACCATGATGCGATTCAGGAAGGGGATACGGTTATTTTAGTTGATGACTTGTTAGCAACCGGCGGAACGGCTGAAGCTTCAGTGAAATTAATTCAGCGTTCAGGCGGACTCGTTATTGAATCCGCTTTTGTGATTGAGTTACCAGGATTAAAAGGTGCTAAAAAATTAGACGCGCTGGACGTACCGCATTTTTCTTTAGTTGAATTTGAAGGCGAGTAAATTTAGTGAGTTATCAAGTTTTAGCACGAAAATGGCGGCCTCGTAACTTTCAGGAAGTGGTTGGTCAGCAGCATGTATTAACAGCTTTATCAAACGGTCTGGCACAAAACAGGCTGCATCATGCTTATCTGTTCAGCGGTACTCGAGGTGTTGGTAAAACTACAATTGCTCGAATTCTGGCAAAAAGTCTTAATTGTGAGCAGGGGGTTACCGCAACACCTTGCGGGCAGTGTGTAAACTGTCAGGCAATTGACCAGGGACGTTTTGTTGATTTACTGGAAATCGATGCGGCTTCGCGTACAAAAGTCGATGATACGCGCGAACTACTTGATAACGTACAGTATAAACCGGCGCAGGGGCGTTATAAGGTTTATTTAATCGATGAAGTACATATGCTTTCTAAGCATAGTTTTAATGCCCTGTTAAAGACCTTAGAAGAGCCGCCGGAATATGTGAAGTTTCTTTTAGCAACAACGGATCCGCAAAAACTGCCGATTACGGTTTTATCGCGTTGTTTACAATTTCATTTAAAAGCGATTTTACCGCAGGAGATTGAAAACCAGCTGGTGCATATTCTGCAGCACGAACAGGCCTCTTTTGAACATGCCGCCCTGGCGGTGATCGCCAAAGCCGCTGACGGCAGTATGCGTGATGCCTTGAGTCTGACAGATCAGGCTTTAGCATTCGGCTCTGGAAATATTGAGCATCAGTCGGTATTAAAGATGCTCGGCACGATAGATAACAGTCACCTGCATTATCTGCTTCATTTTATCGCCTCGGGTAATGTGCAGAAAGTATTTCAAAAAATAGAAGAATTTGTCCACCTGGGAGCAGACTTTGCCAGCCTTCATCAGGAGCTGGCAAGCTTATGCCATGAAATCGCACTTGAGCAGATGCGCAGTGCGGCCAATGTCAGCGAAAAGACGGCAGTACAGTTATTAGCAGAGCGTTTAAGCCCCGAAGAAGTACAGCTTTATTATCAGATAGCGGTGCAGGGTTATAAAGATTATGAGTTTGCACCGAATGGTAAAATTGCGCTGGAAATGACCGTAATGCGCCTGCTTGCCTTTAAGCCGGCAAATTATATTACTTTGGATGAAAATCAGCTTGAGCTGCCTGCCGCTTCTCCTCAACAGGGAACAGTTAACTCCGCTGCCGTCGAGCAGTTAAACTCAGTGCCGGTCAGTCCGGCTCCGGCAGCACAGGTAATACCTGACCAGATGCCTGTGGAGCCAGCCGCCGTCGAGCAGTTAAAGCCCGAGCCTGTCAGTCCGGCTCCGGTATCGCCGTTAATGCCCAAACAGATGCCCGTGAAGCCCGCCGCCGTCGAGCAGTTAAATCCCGAGCCTGTCAGCCCTGCTCCAGTATCACCCGTGATGCCTGAACAGGCACCTGCAGTTCCGTCTTCTGTAACAGCTCAGCCGCAGTTAGAGCAGAGAGCCGCAGATATTATGCCGCCGTCAGCTGCAGTGCCTGAACAGTCCGATCAATATACGCAGGAAACGCTAAGACCTGCTGCGGAGCCTGTGCAAAGTACGCCGCTTAAAAATATCACGCATTCTCGAAATATGCTGCGAAGCCATAGATTAAAGCGAGAAGAAGTAAAAAAGTTACAGGCGACAACAAGTAAACCGGAAACCGCTGTTAAGCAGGAGTTAAACGCTGCACAGACGTCTCAGCCGCTTGAGCAGAGCCGCCAGCATGTTGTCGCAGAAAAAAAAGCCGCTGTAGAAACGCTGCCGCAAGTTCCGGCTGCCGTGACAGCCGCCCAGCCGGCACAGAGTCAAGACAGCTGGATGAATGATGAGCAGCTGCCGCCGCTTGATGCTTATCAGGATGAGATAAGTGCGGAATCTGGCAGTTTTGAAAGCTCAGCTCCGCCGTTTGCCGCAGATATGCCTGTTGATCTGCAGGAGACTACAGCGATTTCCAGCAGTCCTGTTCATCCCCAGGCTGCTCCAGCAGAGCCTAGTGCTCCTGCTCAGCCGCTAGGCAGCAGCTCTGCCGAAGATTTTTCTGAAACACCGTTTTTTACTGACGAGCAGATAGAATTACCTGAAATTGATGTTGCAAAATATGTTGAAGATAAATTAACCGATCCCTGGTCTCTGGCGATTCAGCAGATGAATCTGTTCGGACTGGTTAAGCTGCTGGCTAAAAACAGTGTTATGAAAAGAGTTGATCAGCAGATAATTTTAACCTTAAAAGCTGATCAGCAGCATCTTCTTAATGACAGTAATCTATGTGAACAGTTACAAGCTCAACTAAAAGCCCATTTTGGTGAACAGGTCAGCATGTATATTGAAGTAGGGGATGTGCCCGGTGAGCTGACTGCATTTGAATCTGAACTGGCAATTTTTCAGCAGTATTTAGATAATGCTAAACGTTCAATAAAAGAAGATGTAAATATACAAACTTTCGTACGCGATTATGGTGCAAAGATCTATGAAAATAGCATCATACCGTTATAATCAGATCACACTCGTAAATAGTAATTTTTAAGATAAAGAGAGACAATATGTTTAATAAAGCTGGAATGGGCGACTTAATGAAAAAAGCCCAAGAGATGCAGGCAAATATGCAGAAAGCACAAGCAGAGATCGCTAATACTGAAGTAGTGGGTGAGTCTGGTGCCGGTCTTGTAAAAATCACCTTATTAGGCAATCACAATGTACGTAAAGTTGAAATTGATGAAAGCTTAATGGAAGACGACAAAGAGATGCTTGAAGATCTTATTGCTGCTGCAATGAACGATGCAGTACGTCGTGTTGAAGAAGTTAACAAGAGTAAAATGAGCGGTTTAACTGGCGGCATGGATCTGCCTCCTGGTTTTAAAATGCCTTTTTAGCAATATTTTCCTTTAAAATCAATTACTTATTTTAATTGAGTTTTCAAGGGGACAAATAGGGGTCAACCCCTGTGAATGTAATGCATGTTGAAGGGGCTGATTAAGCCCCTTTATTGTTTCTGACTTATACCTGCTCATACATTTCTGCCTGCCAGGCTCAACTTAATCAGATAAATCTACGCTTAATAACTCCCAGTAGTGAGTCTTGTACGCTCTACCTTTCATTTTTCAAAAAAATCACTGACTACATACATTGTTTGCATTGTATTCTATGTTCCTAGCGCCAATACGGAACTTTTCCACCTTTCTGCAATAGATAAATCCTATTACAAAATATAACCGTTTGATAAGTAGTGTTAATACATGTAAAGTTTATTTTTATTATGAATATTTGATGGGTATCTTTCTTGTGAAAACACGGAATTATTCCGTCTAAAAGATGTTAAATTGCTCTCAATGAGTGTGGGTTTTACTGAGTTATAAAGTTTAAAAGGATTTACTATGGGAGGAATTTCTATTTGGCAATTAATCATTATTGTGATTATTTTTGCTGTTTTTATATTACCAATATTTATGGCTTTATTTTCCAAAAAAGCATCAGGAAGCAATAAAGTAATGTGGGTTGCGTCTTCAATATTTTTTGCTTGGCTTGGTTACTTTGCTGTCTATTTCTTAGTTATTCGCAAAGCACTAAGCAACAGTCCGTCTCAATAGCAACTTAACAAGAATTTTTAAGCAGACAAATTACAGCGGGCCATCGCTGCGCGATTATAGCCCACCATAATTTACAGCTTAAAATGGCGCTATGTGCCACTCAAAGTATGGAGATAAAGATCAAATGTTGAGTATGTTTGAAAAGCTGATAAATGAGCATGGTTCTTCAACCATCTTGAAGGAGCGGATCACACTAATAAATGACAAATATGAAATATTACAAACTAAGCTCGATCTTTCTGAAAAAGAAAACTCTCAACTTAAGAAAGATAATGAGAAATTAGAAAACAAGCTCAAGGAATACGAAAACCAACTGAGTGAGCAATCGAATCAGATTATAAAATTACCTGAAATACAGATTAGTTTACTAAACGTTCTATTCGCTAATACAGACGGCGTAGATGAAAGGTTATTAGCTGAAAAACTAAATATCGATTTGGGTACGTTGAATTATCATACCGATAAATTACTAGAAAAAGGTTTAATTTCTCATCCTGGTTTTATTATGGGGAACTCGTTTACAGGTGAATCCGGTAGTTGTGAACACTATATCTCTAAAGAAGGTCGTAAATACCTGATGGAAGTAGTAGGCACATAACAAGTTGTTGCACTCGGACTCGATACAGTTGTCGCGTTTTTTGCTCAAAACCAAAAGCAGCAAAAACAGCACCAACTTACTCGCCGGTGAGTAAGGCGTCTAAACATTAATCGTAAATATAGAGGTGTATCATGGCATTTGGATTACCTGCTCAATTTCAAGATAGCTATTCTTTTGATAATACTGACTTTGATATTCGTAGTACTGTTAATCGTGCAATAAAAATAACTGGTTGGAAAGTAAAAAACGATTCATCGGAATCTATCAGTCTTTCAAGTGGACTAAATGCTCTGTCATGGGGAGAGGATATCAATATACAATTTACTGCAAATAATTCTATATTGGTTACAAGTAAATGTGTCTTTCCATTACAGTGTTTTGACTGGGGTAAAAACAAAGGCAATGTTAATAAATTACTAAATATACTCCGAAAAAATGTTTAACAAGTTAATCAACTGGACAAAATAACCATTTGGGTCAGGTCTTGTCTTTTGCCCTTAAAGGCAAAACGCAAGACCAGATCCTCAAAATTTTAACGGTAAAGACGGTGTACGCACATCTCTTATCAAGCAGTTAACCGAAGCTGCACTTCAAGCCGAGATCGAACAACACCTGGATAACGACCAGCAGCCTAATCGGAAAAATGGCTCTAGCACTAAAACTGTAAAGTCAGCTGTCGGGAGCTTTGAGCTTAATACCCCAAGAGATCGTAGCGGCAGTTTTGAACCTCAACTGGTTAAAAAAAATCAAACCACACTCTCTGATGAAATCAATGAAAAACCTTTTTTTAACTTTTTGTTGACATGTGTGAGTGCAGTTACTAGCATACTCGGCCATCAAAACAAATCAAGGATAATGATTGTGCATCTTTCAATAGAACGTTCTGTTGGTAATAAGGGATTGAATCAAAGTGCAGATGTTAAGCTGATTCAAATATTGCTGAACTGTTATTACTCAAAATTTTCCCCTGTAACTTCTTTGCAAGCAGATGGGAAATGCGGAAGAATAACAATAAGCGCAATTAATAGTTTTCAACGTGATGTAATTAAACTCGCTAATCCAGATGGGCGAGTTGATCCTAATGGAACGACATTTCGAGCGTTAACAAAGAACTATAAGGTTATTGATCAAGGAAGAATTGCAGCTCATCAAAAAAATTACATTAGCTGGGATAAGCTAATTCAGTCTATCTCCCCTAAGGTAACTTCCCCGTTAATTTATCGACTTGATAATTTAACCGATTATCAAGTTACGTATAAATCTGACATCAAGCCGTCTGCAAAAATCATATCCGAATATAGTAAAAAAGTAATAAAAATGGCACTGAAAGATGCGGGGATGCCTCATGCTGTAATATCAAGCACACTTCGTACGCCAAAAGAGCAAGCAAGTATTATGTATAGAAATGCGAAAGTAAATTTGAGTAAGCAATATAAGCTTTATGGAAGAGAAGGGGACAAAATTTTAAAAGTATTTGAGAAAAATTCTGGTTTATCAAAAGAGGCTGTGATTACTTTAATGGAATCAAAAATTCTGGAACTATTACAAGTTGGAAAACGAGTGTCTAAGCACTGTGTTACATCGGAAGCATATAAATCAATGAATATTATTGATATTGGTGTTAATTCTACTCGCTCTGTTTGTGGTAAAGAGTTTAATAAAGATAAGTTTTCTAAGTCACTTCAGCATTTAACTAAAACAGGCTATATAACTCACTATATTGACGAGACAAACAAATCAAATAATTGTTGGCATATTGAAATTACACCAAATAAAAAAGCAATTGTATAACAACTAGGATATGAGGTTTCAATTTATGCTAAGAAAAGTACTAAGTAGTTTTAGTGGTATTCTATTTTGTATTTCTGCTCAGGCAAACGAATGCACAGTTAATACAGTTGAGTTAAGTGAGGTAATTAGGCCGCTATCTGAAGTTGTTGATGTCAGTAGCAATAAAGGAACTGATGGTTATGAAACTTATTTAAGACAGGTTGTTACCTACAAGGACAATAGCCTTGCGATAATAGAACAAAAAAATTGTCTGATACATAATTTAACGGTTACTCTTTTATCAACCGAAGGTGCTGAGAGTAAAAAGGTCAATCGAATTGTGGATTTACTGCAAACGTCGCCTTTAATTCAAAAACAATTTGAAATAGATAAAATTAATACAGCTCTTATCGAATCACTTAAAAAAGAAGGTGCTGCCGGTTCAGGTAAACCTGTTTCTATTGATTTGTCGAGTAAAATTTTTGCTAAAACTATTCATTCGGAAGTGAGCTTAGATTACGCAACTCTAGGCGACAATCTCCCCCTTTATTATGATACGTTCACCATTTATGTTGCAGCAGGTATGAATGACTAGGAGCTAATTTCTATGAATATTATGGCTGTTTCGACGGGGCAAAAAAGGTTACAAACTCAATCCGTATTGAAAGAATATGAAATAGATCTTGAAAGCTGCAAATAAAATTATAAAACACTAAAATGAAAAATAACATCTTCCGAACAAGAACAATTGCCGAACTGCTTCAGAATATGGGGTTAGGAAAGCCCGCTCATCCTTTAATTACGATAGTTGACAGTGCAAAACTATCGTATAGCGAAGAATTAATTGGAATGAGGTTCTCTTCCGATATGTATTGTATTGGGCTTAAAGATGTGGGCTGTGGTATTGATTATGGTTTAAATCAATATGATTTTGATGTGGGTACTTTAATTTTTACAGCTCCCGGGCAAGTAATGACAGTAACCAAGGCTCAGAAGATCAATCAGTTAAAAGGATGGATGCTTTATTTTCACCCTGACCTTATCGAAAATACTTCATTAGGCGCTAAAATAGACCAATACGGTTTCTTCAACTATAAAATCCATGAAGCTTTACAATTATCGGAGCAGGAACAAGAAACGCTGGAGCGTATTGCCGCCCTTATTCAAGGTGAGATTAACGAGCGTATAGATAATCAAAGTCAACAAATTTTAGTATCTTATATTGAGCTAATAATTAATTACAGCTGCAGATTTTACGAACGTCAACTGAACATTCGCTCTACTGAAAATGTTGATGTGATTTCCCGAGTTGAGGCTCTTCTAAAGGATTACTACCAAAACAATGACCTGTTTGAAACTGGTCAGCCTACAATCCAATATTTGGCAGATAAATGTTATTTGTCTCCAAGTTATTTAAGTGATCTACTGACTAAAGAAACGGGACGCTCTGCTAAAGAGCACATTAATGATTTCCTGATAGAAAGAGCTAAGCATTTATTAGTATTTTCCAGCAGCTCAATAAGTGAAATAGCTTATTCTCTAGGTTTCAACTATCCCCATTACTTTGCCAGGCTTTTCAAAAATAAAACGGGAAAAACACCTGTGGAATATCGAAATTCACGTCAATAAAAAGGCCGTCTAAAATTTATCTTCTTTCTGCGATTTGTGTTTATCATTCCTCTTTTCGTGTTACTAGGTTCCTAAAATATAGGACATACTTATCGTTCAATGGAAAATGAATAAAAAGCATTGCTGGTCGATAATCTGAAAGATGATAGATATTCATCAATAAGGGAAAAAATGAATAAAAAAGCGTTGATAGTCGTAACCAATCATTCTGATTTCGAAAACTCCAAAGCGGAATCAACGGGCCTCTGGTTATCTGAATTGACCCATTTTTACGATGAGTTTGAAAAGGCGGGGATCTGTATGGATATCGTTAGTCCCAAAGGAGGAAAAATACCAATAGATAAAAGAAGTTTGGGCCGCCTTGTATTAGATAAAGCCGCTAGAAAGCGCTACGAAGATTTAGATTTCATGTCTTTATTAGAAAATACTAAATCACTCTCAGGTATAGATTGGAATGAATACGATATTCTTTACTTCTCAGGGGGACATGGCGCGATGTGGGATTTTACTAATGACGATGAACTTCACATACTTATCCGTAAAATGTACGAGGGAGGCAAAGTTGTTTCGGCAGTCTGCCATGGTGTAGCAGCACTGCAGAATGTTCGACTAAGTAATGGCGAATACCTGATAAAAGGTAAAAAGGGAACAGGATTTCCATATTTTGACGAAACTATTATTGGTGTAAAACGTTTTGTACCTTACAACCTTGAGAAGACCTTAAAGGAAAGGGGGATGATATATAGCAAAGCAATGCTCCCGCTTATGAGGCACACAGTTGTTGATGGTCGGCTGATTACAGGACAGAATCCAAATTCTACTACTCAAACTGCCCAAAAAGCCTTAGAAGTAATTCAAAATTTATAAAAACTATAGTGTTTAGTCTAAGTTGTTAATTTTTATGTTGTTTATGCGGCGCTGTATATACCCGTTATCATTCAAGATGCAAAAATGCATTTTGAATGATAACGGGTATATTGTGTTTTTGTATTGTTTCTAAGAGCTTATCTCCAAATATCCAAATAGGATCAGGGAGGCCCTTAGCTGGTCTGTTTTCTATGATACTAGAGGGCACAAGCACAAATCGAGACAGATTCTCTACTCGAACACCGTGCCGTAATAAATTTATCTGACTCGCTTGCGAGAGTATTATTTTTTCTACCGTATTAATCCGGCTTTTTCCATTGTTTGAGAGTTACACCTAAACGATCTACCCACCAGTTGACGGCATCTTTTGCATCGTCTAAGGAATCAATCATTGTGCCCAGATCTTTATTTCCAGTCTGTCGGTCGATGGCTGCAATAAAAGGTTTATCTGTCATAGAATCACTGACCAAAAGTTCGATTGTGGCGCTGCCTACGTTAGTATGTTCGCCAGTTGTAATCTTTGCGATGGTAGAAATCCCCAAACCGACAGGCAGTATACTGCTGGTTACTGCAAGGATGGGATTAGGTGTTTCTACATTACTGACAGCAATACTCAATCGAAGTGTCTTGTTACTTGGTTCATTTACGATTCTTTTCGCTGCTGATATTTTATCTTCTAAACGAGTCACCATATATTCTGTGAGCTCATTAATTTGATCATCTTCTAACTCTGATTCATCGACTAAAACATACACGCGGTCAATAATGACGCTGTCGTACTCATCAAATTTTGCTTTTATTCTTTCAGGGGATCTCAATCCTATACGAGCCCATACTAAATCGACCCCGCCTTCCGGCCCTGCTTGAAAATCCTGGTAAGAAGTAAATTTAGCTGCATGTTGTAATTTTCCGCCCGCACAACCAAATATGAATAAAGCAGTAAATGAAACGATGACTAAACGTAGAAAGTTAAAAATCATTAAAGCAGTCCTGTTAATTTTATTATATAAAGTATATTGTACTTTAATTAAAGAGAAACCGATACATTTGCTTACTTAGTGATATGTTAATAAGACTTTAATTTATTCAAGTCCTGCTTCAATTCTGTTATTGCCGAATTATTGGCAAATTCACTTTTTTATTGAGTTATGTTTTTCTTTCTCAATCAAAAGCATTCACGACAACCACAGTTCCCCAGATATAAAATATGCTCACACTTGCTGTTTTCCTCCCTACATCTCTATTTACATTAAATATTGATCTAGATCAGTCGGAGGCTACTCATAAATTAAAACCACATCACTGGTGCTAGGCTTATTAATGAGACAGTTAACTGGGAGAAAAGCTATGGACTATAAGCATATATTAGTCGCTGTCGATTTATCTAAATCCAGCGAAATAGTGATCAGCAGGGCGGTGTCATTAGCTGAAAAAAGTACTGCTAAACTTTCATTTATTTATGCTGATTCTAATTATGTTACTAATTATATGGGATTAAGTAATGCAGGAGGTGTAAGTAATGCGGCTCTTGGCTCGGTAGTTCCAAAAATAGTAGCTGTAGATGAAAAAAGTGCGATATTTAAAGAGGAGCTGCAGGCATTAGCTGAGCAGGCTGATTATCCGGTATCAAATACCCTGGCTGTAATGGGGGATTTGAACAATGAAGTAAAATTAGCAGTGAAAGAGCTGGACATTGATCTATTAGTTTGTGGACACCATCATGACTTCTGGAGAAATCTGCTCTCTTCAGTACGTCAGCTGATAAGTACACCTGATACTGACCTGCTGCTTGTTCAGCTTGATAAGTGAGAATTAAACAGCCGTACATCGTCAGGAGCAGATCTTTAGTTCAAAACTAAAGATCTGCTAATGGCTTAAATGGAAAACAGCAAGGGAGAAAGTGAATACTTGACCCTTTTAAGGGCAGCTTTTACAGGCCTAGTTTGTCGGCAACATAGTCGGCGTCTTTATCACCTCGGCCAGACAGATTGACTAAGATCTGCTTATCTTTCGGCAGGCTGCCGGCTTCGCGCATAGCCCAGGCTACGGCGTGGGCACTCTCAAGAGCCGGAATAATGCCTTCTACCTGCGACAGTGTCATAAAGGCATTTAAGCACTCTTCATCGGTTACAGAGTCGTAGTCAGCACGTTCAATATCTTTCAGGTAACAGTGCTGAGGACCCACTCCCGGATAATCTAAGCCTGAGGCGATTGAGTGAACCGGCAGCGGCTCTCCCGCATCATCCTGCAGCAGATAGCATTTAAAACCATGAATGGCGCCTGGTGAGCCTAAAGTGAGGGTAGCAGAGTGCTCGCTGGTATCGAGCCCTTTACCGGCAGGTTCAACGCCGACGATTTTCACCTCGCAGTCATCTAGAAATGCAGTGAACAGACCGATGGCGTTTGAGCCGCCGCCGACACAGGCAGTGATGATATCGGGAAGTTTATTGAATTTTTGCTGGAACTGCTCTCTGGCTTCACGGCCGATAATGCTTTGGAAGTCCCGCACCATTTTAGGGAAAGGGTGAGGACCAACGACAGAGCCGATGGCATAAAGATAATCTGCTGGATTCTTAAGGTACTCCACAAAGGCACTGTCGACGGCATCTTTTAAGGTGGCAGTACCTTGGGTGACGGCAACCAGCTTACAGCCTAATATTTTCATCTTAGTGACATTAGGGTGCTCTTTTTCTATATCGACCTGACCCATATGGATTTCACAAGGGATACCCACTAAGGCGCAGGCGGTAGCAAGTGCGACACCATGCTGGCCGGCACCGGTTTCGGCAATCACCTTTTTCTTGTTCATATATTTGGCGAGTAAAGCTTCACCAAGGCAGTGATTGATCTTGTGAGCACCTGTGTGGTTAAGGTCTTCACGCTTGAGGTAGATTTGTGCTCCGCCGAGTTTATCGCTAAGGCGTTTAGCATGATAGATTGGACTTGGGCGGCCGACATAGTCCTGGAACAGCTGCATCAGCTCATCCTGGAAGCCTTGAGTTTGTCGAATCTCTTCGTAGGCTTGATTAATTGCATCCATCGCACTCTTCAGCTCAGGCGGAATAATCTGACCACCATATTCTCCAAAGAAACCTTGATTATCAGGCATGGGGGCGAATTCGAACTTGCTCATAGGACCTCTCTATACTTTTGAATTTACTGCTACTTTGACATTAATTGGCTTCGTTTTTGATACACCCGTTCAATATATGTCAAAGATAGGCCAACTACAATTACTATAACTATGAAGTCGAAGGGAAACCGCTGCTTAAATGAATATAGTCAGGTGTCGTTCTGGATGAGCGCGGCTGACAAAAGTATGAACAGCCGTAAACGTTGAAAATTAGAGATAGGGTGCGGGGGATATCCGCATATTGATTTAAACTGAACCAGCTGCTTAAGGTTTTAAACCTTTGGCCGCCTCAAATTTTGTTCTTCAACACTTCAGTACAATACGCGGTTTATTGACTTTACTCGTAAGTTCCTCGGATCGGGTAATTATTCTCCGGGTTTTGGATAAAAGCAATTCCAGAAAGTAAAATACCAAGCTCAGGTCGAACAAAGGGACCGTTTGAAATGTCGACTATTTGTACCTGCCCCTTATCGTTAATAACAAACAGACCTGGCTCGGCAAAAGGGTGATCGGTTTCCTGAGCTGAGCGCGGGTTGGAGATATAAAGCCCCAGCTGCTGCATCTGTGTTACGCTCAAACCGTAGGCTACCGGGTAAGTAACGGTTAGTTTTTCCATATGAGCTGTTGCCTGAACTTCGCTGTCGGCCGATACTGCTGCAATATCGACACCGAGTGCCAGAAATTCGTCTTTAAGTTTTTCAACTTCATTGAGATAGCGGGTACATAACGGACAGTGTTTACCGCGATAGACAATCACCATCTTCCAGTCGCTGCCGGTTTGTGGTTTGCCTAACGCGATTTTGCCGCCGTTTACAGCTGCAAGCTCAAAAGGTGGAAAGATATCTCCAGCTTTGAATTTGTTGCTTGTCATTGAATAATCCTTAGTTGCCATATTGATATTAAATAATTACGGGTACTGTTTAGGCAGTTTGTACAAAATGAAAACTGATTTTTACAAAAACTGCCTGCTAGAGTAATGTTTAAATGCTGATGTAATTATAGCTGTCATCTGTTTTATTGCGCTTGCCGCGGAGCTTGTCGCTGTAATTTTCAGCCCAGACTGCCGTTGCATTTTGATTCTGATTCCAGTCGAACACGGTTGAGCGATGCTTGATTTTCCACTCGTTATTACGACGTTCGAATCTGAAGTGATGACGGCCGCCTAAAATGCCTTCTTTGTCGATTCCGTCCTCTTCATGAACGTGATAGGCCCAAACGTAACATTCTGCCGCTGCACTATCACCGTCGATCTCAATCAGTGCATTGCTGATTCGGTGCTGAGTAGTTTTAAGTGCTTTAAACCCTTCCATTGCCGGATCAACAAACTTATGAGCATTGTCGTTATAGAAGAATAGATCAGGGAAGATTGGATCCTGGTGCTCTTCTACAGCATCTTCCCAATAGGTCGATTTCATCAGGACGCCATCCACCCGATCCAGGGCGCGGGCAAATTTGTACATAAGTTCGGTCAGTTCTTGTTTATCTAATAACTGCTGTAGTTTTTGCTGCATATCCATGGGATTATCCTTTTAAGTTTTCAATATTAACTGGTTATTTCAGTCGCTTAGCGACAGGTACTGGCATTTGTTTTATTTAGCCTCAGAGAGTTCTAGGCTTAGACCCCATGGCGTCTTAAAAAACACCCATTTCATGCCTTCTTTAGTGCCGTTTATATTTTCCCAGGAAGGAGCGTTGTAAGTATAATCACCTAAAACTTCGATGTTTTTTTCTTTTAGGTATGCAATAGCTTCTATAATATTCTCTACTTCGAAAGATATATGATGTCCGCCGATATCACTGTTTTTGGGATAAACTGTATTTTGATCCTGACTTTGGTATTGAAATAATTCAATAACTGAGTCATCAGGAAGCTGAATCATCTGTATTTTATCGATCCTGGTTCTTGGGTGAACATCCAGTTGATCTTTCATCCAGTTGTCTTCAGACTGAAAGTTATAACCTTCGCCGATAACTTTGCCATCAAAGATTTCCGTAAAGAATGCCGCTGCCTCTTGTATATCAGGAACTGTAATTCCTATATGTGCAGTTTTTTTAAATCCAGTAATCATAATTGAGATCCTTTGTCTTATGTTGTAATTGTGGTGCCGTGCAGATATCTGAACACCACTTAATTTTTTTACCGTCAGTATTTATTGTTTGTGTAAAATGATTAACAGCTTATTGTGCCTGCTTAACGACTGCTGTTCTGCGATGACAGGAATAGTATTACCTAAACAAAGTGAATAGAACTATGCTAGATTGAATAGTATCTATTCAAGATGTGAATGCATGAGGGGTTATGGATCAGTTAGCAGCAATGCGGACCTTTGTAAGAGTCGTACAGACGGGAAGTTTTTCATCAGCGGGGCGGGAGCAAAGCAGCAGTCAGGCAACCATTAGTAAAAGAGTTGCCGGA
This sequence comes from Psychromonas aquimarina ATCC BAA-1526, assembly GCF_000428725.1. GTDB lineage: Bacteria > Pseudomonadota > Gammaproteobacteria > Enterobacterales > Psychromonadaceae > Psychromonas > Psychromonas aquimarina. The sequence goes on along the minus strand of NZ_AUAM01000025.1, from coordinate 9,934 downwards.
CTCGAAACATTGCTTGGAGTTAAGTTGTTAGTCCGCAGCAGCCGCGAGCTTTCGCTGACTGAAACGGGGCGCGTATATTATGAAAAATGTATCGCCATTTTGATGGAGCTGGATGAAGCGGATGCTGATGCGCGTTCACAAACCGCTTTGCCCAAAGGTATTCTCAGGATCGCCGCGCCTATTGCTATTGCGCGGTTAGTGATAGCTCCATTGATAAAAACCTTTATCGATCAGTATCCGGAGATCAAAGTTGAGATAGTCGCCGCTGATGCCCATGTTGATCTTATTGCTGACGGCATAGATGTGGCAGTTCGCGCTAAAAAACTCGAAGACTCGTCGCTGGTTGCTCGTCATCTGTTTGATAATCCTATGTTATTGGTTGCATCACCGGATTACCTCCAGGTGCATGGAAGACCTGCCAAACCGGAAGATTTAGCGCATCATAACTGTATTGTTTACTCTTTGTTAAGCTCTGTGAATATATGGCACTTTTCCAGTAAAGGGGAGAATATTACTGTGCAGGTCAAAGGGAGTTTTCAAAGTAACAACGGCGATACTAATCTGGAGGCGGCGCTTGCCGGCGTGGGCATTACACAATTACCTGTGTGGATGGTGCATGAATATCTTAATAATGGTCGTTTAACGCAAATCCTGACGGACTACACAGCCGCTTCAATACCGCTTAATGCTATTTACCCGCAGAACAGGTATGTGCCGCTTAAAGTGAGGTGCTTTGTAGATTTTTTAAAGAAAAATTTAGCCGAAAACCCAATGCTTATGTAAGTATTCTAAATCTTGTCAGCAGCAGATTAACAGGCAATTGTTGTAGTAAAAAATTTGCCCGCTGATTTGTATTTTCTAGCTCGATTCAGGGTAGATAAGACCTTGAATAATTTGCAGATAGATCTAAAAATACGGGCAAATTTACGGTACAGTAGCATTACAATTCGATAAGAAAAAGAGACTTCTGCTGTCTCTTTTTCTGCATACAAATACGGAACAACTATGACTCAGAGAATCGAACAAAAACTTCACGCTATTCGCCAGCATATGCAGGCCGCAGATCTGGACGCATTCATTGTCCCCCGTGCCGATGAATATCTGGGTGAATATGTTCCTAAACATAATCAGCGTTTACTGTGGTGCAGTGATTTCACCGGCTCAGCCGGTACAGTTATTATTTTAAAAGACCGTGCAGCTGTTTTTACCGACGGCCGTTATACCATCCAGGTTAAACAGCAGGTTAATGCTGAGTGCTTCGAGTTTTACCATCTTGTTGATACACCGCATATGACGTGGTTGAGTGAACAGCTTGCAGCCGGTGCAAATGTTGGTTTTGATGCCAAAGTACATAACTTAAACTGGTATAAAAGCAGTGTTAAAACCCTTTCTGAAAAACAGATAAATCTTGTGGCAGTAGAGCAGAACCCAGTAGATCTCAGCTGGACAGATCGCCCGCTGCCGACTCAAAACACAGGATTATTGCTAGAGCGGAAATATACCGGTCTCTGCAGCTTCGACAAACGCCAGAAAATCGGGGCCGAGATTGCTGAACAAGGTGCTGATGCCGCCATTATCAGCGCACTTGATTCTATTGCCTGGCTGCTGAATATCCGTGGTAAAGATATTCACTGTTTCTGTGTTATTTTAGGCAGTGCACTATTAATGAAAGACGGCTCAATGACCTTTTTTACTGATGCGGCTAAAATCCCGGCAGGTTTTGATGCACACGTTGGTGAAGGGGTTACATTAGCCGCAGAATCACAAGCCGCCGCCGCTTATCAAGCACTGGGTGAGCAAGGTTTAAAAATACTTGCAGATGCAGAAGCATCCAACGCATTCTGTCAGTTAACCGCAGAAGCCGCCGGTGCGACACTTATCCCCGGCCGCGATCCGGCCGCCATAGCAAAAGCCTGTAAAAACAGTACTGAACTAGCAGGCATGCAGCAGGCACATATCCGTGACGGCGCGTCAGAAGTACGCTTTCTTGCCTGGTTAGAAAATGAAGTGGCACAGGGAAATCTGCATGATGAAGCATTCTTATCAGATAAATTAATGACTTTTAGAGCAGCTAATGAACATTATGTAGAATTGAGTTTTGATACTATTTCAGCGGCCGGTGCAAATGCGGCAATGTGTCATTACAATCATATGAACGGTACTCCTGCACAGCTGCCGATGGACAGTATCTATCTGGTGGATTCTGGTGCTCAATATCTGGACGGCACCACAGACATTACACGTACAGTCGCAGTCGGCAAAGCATCCGATGAACATAAAAGAATGTTCACACTGGTTTTAAAAGGTCATATCGCATTAGCGCAGATGAAGTTCCCTGCCGGTACTAACGGTGGTCAGCTGGATTCACTTGCACGTCAATTCCTATGGCAGCAGGGTTATGATTATGACCATGGAACGGGGCACGGTGTAGGCTGCTTTCTTAATGTACACGAAGGCCCGCAGCGGATCGCTAAAAACTCAGTCGGCGTGGCATTAGAGCCGGGAATGGTAGTATCTAACGAGCCCGGTTACTACAAACAGGATGAATACGGGATCCGCTGTGAAAACCTTATCTACGTGGTAGATAAAAACAAGGGGCAGGACGGTAAAACCTTCTATCAGTTTGAAACATTAACACTGGTTCCTTTTGACTTACGTCTTATCGAACACTCCTTACTGACCAGTGACGAAGTTAACTGGATCAACGATTACCATGCCCAGGTTAAGGAAAAAATATCTCCGTTATTAAGCGGAACTGATCTGATCTGGTTAGAAAAAGCAACGCAAAGCATCTAAATTTCAACTTAAACTGCTGCAGAGTTTTAATACCATTCCGCTTAATTAAATGGTCTGAAATTGCGCTGGAAAAATGCATGACAGCAAGGCGTTTGATTGAGCAATAGCTAGCTATTGGGATTGAAAACAACGCAGTTAACATGCATTTTAACCAGCAGGTTTGATTAGATAATTAGGCGGAATGGTATAACTCCCTCAATTGTTTAATTCACTTGAACCGTTGCGGGAGGGGACGTATTTTTTAAATGTGCTCTGCAGTTTACCCGAGCTTTTTAATTTCAATATGCCGGAATCAATAATAGCTTTGAGCTCCTGTGCATACTTAAAATTTCTGGAAATCATTATATAGAATTTTTCCGGCTCGACATTAGGTATAGGCGCATGGCCGAAACGCCTGTCAGAGATAAAATCCTGCCCAATGTAAGACAATCCCAGAAATGTCTCGTATCTGGCCAGAAAAATATCGCATCGTCCTTTTAAAGTCATATCAACAAGGCTTTTATAAGTTCTAGAGCCCATGCACACATCGTCGTTTTTGAGCCCGAAATTTACGTAGTTATATCCGTGACGGCCGCAGATCTTGCCCTGTTTTTTCAGCTCAGAAGCATTTTTTATGGCTAAACCATGCGGGTATTTTTTCTTTAGATAAAAATAGCTCGGGGTTATAGTGTAATAGGCTTCTGATAGAAGGTAGTCTTTTTCTCTTTGCGGGCTGCTTGATGCGCTGGGCACCGCCTGGTAAACACCTTTCCGGGTGCGCAGCAGGCAGCGTTTCCAGGGCATGACGACAAACTCTGCCTTAATCCCGTATTCTGAAAATATCATATTAATCACGTCGATATCGTATCCTAGCGTTTCTGACGTTTTCTGCTCATTTACTCGCTTAGTATAATTAAAAGGCGGCCATTCACCTTCTTCTACGCAGAAGATGACTGCTTCGCCGTTCAAAGCTGCGGGCTGAGATAAGCTCACTATTGAAAATAAACTTAATAATATTAAACAGCTGTATAATATTCTCATTGATTACTTTCCTGCATCATCGGTTTTGCTGCTGATCCTAAATGATATTGTCAGCTTCTTAGGTTATATATCTTCAGCTTAGCATTTGTTGTGCATTAGCGCTTAAAGGGGCTGATTTATGTTTTACTTGTGAGTTCTCTACGGGCAAGGGGATTTGAGGAGAATAATTATTTGTCTGTAAGAATGAAAAACAGTGCTGTTTCCACAATTAAATTGCGGGTAAAAAAATAGTTAAAAGAGTGCGATTTAATGTACTATGCCTGTTTTAACTGTCAGTCAAAAAACTGGATAACCTCGCTGTTTAGCGTTTCAATTTATATAAAAAGAAATAACTATGAGCTCAAACTCCCTACTTGATGAATTAATGCAGGCACTGCAGTGCCTGCCGAGCGTCGGCCCTAAGTCTGCGCAGCGTATGGTTTACCATCTTTTAGATAAGAATCGTCAGGGTGCATTAAAACTTAGTAATGTACTGGAACGGGCTGTTAATGAGATTGGACATTGTCAGCAGTGCCGTACTTTTACTGAACTGGATTATTGTGAAATCTGCAGCAATGAGAAACGCAAAAACAACGGCAGTATCTGCATTGTTGAGATGCCCGTTGATGTCCTGGCGATTGAACAGACTGCGTTGTTCTCCGGTACCTATTTTGTTTTGATGGGGCACCTGTCTCCTCTTGACGGAATTGGCCCTGAACAGTTAGGTCTGACCCTGCTGGAAAGCCAGCTTGCCGCAGGTAATATTAATGAAATAATTTTAGCGACCAACCCGACCGTTGAAGGTGAGGCGACCGCTTATTATATTGCCGAGATTGCTAAAAAATATTCTATTCAAGTAAGCAGAATTGCACATGGCGTGCCGGTTGGCGGAGAACTGGAGTTTGTCGACAGTACAACACTGTCACATTCCTTCTCAGGTCGTTCAGTTATAAAATAAAAAAGGGCGCTGTTAAGCGCCCAGTGTAATAGCATATATGCTGCGAGCTATCTTGGTTTTTTATTGTTAGTGGTAAACTTTCCTGCTTTTTTTACCCCGCCTCTCTGCGGTTTTCCGGCTCCTAGTTTTACCGCTTTACTGCTGCCGGGTTTAGCTGTTTTATTAGTTCCGGGTCTGCCCGGCTTGCCGCTTTCCTGTTTAACTGCTTTGCCGGTGCCGCTGTTTTTAAACTGCGCCGAGCCGCTGTGCCTTGTGACTGCACGCTGTGCGGGTTTATTATTCGTTGTAAACTTACCCTGGGCCGTCGTTCCCTGTTTTTCATTACGCGACTCAGGAGGTACTAAGTGGTTTGGCCCTTTACCAATTAGTTTTCGTGCTAAACCTAATTTTTTCAACGTCTCACGAATTAACGGCCAGTTTTCCGGCACATGATAGCGCAGAATGGCTTTATGAATCTTCCGCTGACGTCCGCCTTTTGCTGTGAATACCTCTTCACTGTCCTTACTGATTTTATGCAGAGGATTTTTCTCTGAATGGTACATTGTGGTGGCATTAGCCAGCGGCGACGGATAAAAGTTCTGCACCTGATCCAGTTTAAAATTATTACTCTTTAACCATAGAGCAAGGTTGATCATATCTTTATCTGTGGTGCCGGGATGCGCAGAGATAAAATAAGGGATCAAATACTGTTTTTTACCGGCTGCTTTTGAATACTTTTCAAACATAGCTTTAAATGTTTCATAGGTACCCATACCCGGTTTCATCATTTTATCCAGCGGACCTTTTTCGGTATGCTCCGGTGCTATTTTAAGGTAACCGCCGACATGGTGCTCGATCAGTTCTCTAACGTAACGCGGATCTTCCACGGCGATGTCGTAACGGACCCCTGAGGCAATTAATATCTTTTTAATACCGGACAGCTTACGCGCGCGTCTGTATAGGTTGATGGTATGTTCATGGTCGGTATTCATATGATGGCAGATTTCAGGGAATACACAGCTTAAACGGCGGCAGGTCTGTTCAGCCTTCGGACTCTTACATTTCAGACGGTACATATTAGCTGTCGGGCCGCCCAGGTCGGAAATAACACCGGTAAATCCAGGTACTTTATCGCGGATAGTTTCTATCTCTTTAATAATCGAGTCTTCCGAACGGCTTTGTATTACCCGGCCTTCATGCTCGGTGATCGAGCAGAATGTACAGCCGCCGAAACAGCCGCGCATAATGTTGATAGAAAAACGGATCATATCGTAAGCGGGTATTTTGGCATCGCCGTAAGCCGGATGCGGTATACGCTGAAAAGGTAAAGCAAAGACGCTGTCGATCTCTTCGGTGGTCAGCGGATAAGCAGGCGGGTTGATCCACACTAAACGTTCGCCGTGAAACTGCGCTAAGGCACGTGCACAGCCCGGGTTTGTTTCCTGATGCATAATGCGCGAAGCATGCGCGTAAAGTACTTTATCTTTACTGACTTTTTCATAACTCGGCAGCTGGATATAAGTTTTTTCCCAGGGATTGAGTTTTTTAGCTTTCGCCATAGCCGGCTGAATAGTAATGGCCTGTGCCGGATCTTCATTTTGGGCTGGTGTTTCATTTAATGACGGATCTGCCAGTTTTTGTGTTGCACAGCTTACATTAATATCTGCATAGGGGCTGATAATCGGATCTATTTTGCCTGTCTGATCCACTTTACGTGAGTCAATACCTTTCCAGTTCGGCAGTGCTTCTTTACATAAAACAGCAGTGCCGCGGATCTCGCTGAGATCTTTGATCGACTCGCCCTGTGACAAACGGTGGGCAACTTCTAATAATGGTCGTTCAGCATTACCGTATAATAGAATATCGGCTTTAGCATCAAGAAGCACTGAACGGCGCACTTTATCTGACCAGTAATCATAATGAGCAATGCGGCGTAAGCTTGCTTCAATACCGCCGATAACCACAGGTACTGATTTATAAGCTTCTTTACAGCGCTGCGTATAGGCAAGTACGGCACGATCCGGACGTTTTCCGCCCTCATTATCTGGGGTATAAGCATCATCGTGGCGTATACGGCGTTCAGCGGTATAACGGTTGATCATCGAGTCCATATTACCGGCAGAGACGCCGAAAAACAGATTCGGTTTACCCAGCTTCATAAAGGCATCTTTGCTGTGCCAGTCAGGCTGGGCAATAATGCCCACACGGTAACCCTGTGCTTCTAATGTGCGGCCGATAATAGCCATACCGAAACTGGGATGATCGACATAAGCGTCACCCACCACTAAGATAATGTCGCAGCTGTCCCAGCCGAGTTTTTTCATCTCTTTGCGGGACATAGGTAAAAACGGCGCTGCTTTTTCAGACCTTGCTTGGTATTGTGGATATGAGAAAAGGGGTCTTTCAGCTTGTAATAAATCAACGCTCATTGTAATAACCTAACTTGCTTTTTATAGGGGAAAGAGGGCGGATTATACAGAAGAAATAATTATCTGCGATGCTTTCTTAACCGCGAATAATATGTGGAATAATAAGTGTATGAATTTAATGATCCGGACAAGTCATAAAATCAACTTGTCCGGCTGATTAGGGATTATATTACTCTGAAATAATAAGGGGATCTGCAAGCCTGCCGATTAACTGGCCGCTTTCGACTTTGACATTATTAAGCATCACATCGATCACATCACCAAGCTGCATCTCAGTCTGCTCTGCAACAATGACTTTTCCTAATTCTCGGTTACAGTCAATCTGTTTTGCATCTTTGCTGTCTTTGCATAATAAACTGCATGGAATAAAGAAAGTTGCACCGTTTTCTTGAACCCGTACACGAAGACCGGCTTTAACAATATCAAAGATTTCCGCCTTATAGCGCCAGTTAGAGTTTTCCTGATCTTTAAGATACTGACTGTAAAGCAGGTTATTTACATCTCGTTCGGCAAGGCGCTGCAGCTTACGTGCATCATTAAGCTGTACACCAATTTCGTTATCGACATCGTTATGCGCCTGGTTGAGCAGTACAGATTTTATTAATCTGTGGTTAATTAAATCACCGTATTTGCGGATTGGAGAAGTCCAGGTCGCGTAGTGATCCACACCCAGCGTGAAGTGCGCTTCCGGGTTGTTTTTTGTATCAGCATAAGCAAGCAGTTTACGCAGGCGGTGGTCCAGGTAACAGTTATGCAGCTGACTTGTCTGTTGACGCATTTTTGTATAACCGGCTAAGGTAGATAAGGACTCCACATCACTTTCAATGCCGTATTCGGCCAGCAGTGTCACTGCTTTTTCCAGGCGGTCAGAAGCAAATCCTGAGTGGGTATTAAACACCCCCTGCTGTTTATGTTTTGCTAAAAAATCACCGGCGCAGATATTCGCTGCAATCATGGATTCTTCAACCAGGCGGTTGGCACTGCGTCTTGGTTCACATAAAATTTCGTAAACCTCGCCTTTATTGTTTAGTTTAAGGGTGTAATCGGGCTGGCTTTTGAAAACAACATTATTATCACAACGCCACTGCAGACGTTTTAATGAGGCTTGATCCAGTGTTTGTAACTGTGCCGCCAGCTGAGCATTGGGTTTCCACTGCGCCTGTTCATCATTTTCAAGATAGTTCGATACATCGGTGTAATTAAGGCGGTAGTGGGATTTCATCCATGCGCCGTAAAATTCCGCTTCACCCTCAAGCTGGCCGTCTTTATTAATCTGCATAGTGCAGCATAAAACCGCTCTTTTTTCCCCTTCTTTTAATGAACAGAGGCTGTCACTTAAATCACGAGGCAGCATAGGCACATTAAAATTAGGCAGATACAGGGTAAATGCTCTGCGTCTTGCTTCGCTGTCCATATCACTGTCTTCAGGTACATAGGCAGAGGGATCTGATATTGCAATAGTGAGCTTCCAGCCCTGTTCATTTTCTTCAATGTAAAGTGCGTCATCCATATCCTGGGTATTAACGCCGTCAATAGTGAAAAAGGGCAGTTTGGTTAAGTCCGTGCGCGGCAGCTGCGGATCAATAACCTGCCAGGGATGATCAAACTCAGGAGCTTTGCTGGGTAAATTATGGGTTGCAACAGTGACCAGGCGGTATGCAAACGGGTCATTAGCATCGGTTACTTTATCAATGACCTGTGCTAAAAAACCTTTACCGTCTAAGGCATGATTTAATAGTTTAACTTTAACCCAGTCTCCATCCTGATACCCCTGAGAAAGCAGAGACTGGCCGCCTTTAATTTTAAAAAAACCTTTAAGAAGCGGGTTGTTCGGCTGTACGGAGATGCGCTGCTGTTTAATAGATAAACGCGCAACAAAAATATCTGTTTCTGTCTTTTTTAACTGACTTGGTTCGGCAGTGGGTTTTTCGCCGTTTTCACGAATAAAAGCATTAATACGGTCCCCATGAAGCACTTTTTTCATTTCGTTAGGCGGAATAAAAAAGCGTTTGCCTTTATCCGTTTCTAAAAAACCATAACCCCGGTCAGTTGCTTTGACAATACCCTGACGTTTGGGAATATTTTCCTGGATCTGTTCTTTTAATTGGCTAAGCAGGGGATTGTTTTGAAACATAAATAAAACCTTAAATGAATGCAGTGCTCAAACGATTAAAGAATGGCGAATTATTGTAATTTGAGAGTATCAAATATAAAGGTGTTCGCACCGCAATAAAAGAGGCAAATGAATAAAAGCATTAAATATTAGAAAAATTAATAAAAATGCTTGGCTTTTTATTTAAACTTGTTTATTATGCGCCTCGTTCCGGAGGGGTGGCAGAGCGGCTGAATGCACTGGTCTTGAAAACCAGCGAGGGTTAATAGCTCTCCGAGAGTTCAAATCTCTCCTCCTCCGCCACATTTAAAAAGGCCTCTCATATGAGAGGCCTTTTTTCGTTCTAAATAAGCTAAGTTTTGATATGCACGAGATTATGAATCTCCCCAGCCCTCGACTAAGCCACATTTAAAAGCCCGCTATTGATAGCGTAATGCCGATCGTTTAAGAAAACTTGAACGATCTTGCAGATAGATCATAATCCTCAACCTTATTTAAGGTTGGGGATTTTTTTTGTTTAATCAAGAAATGGAATTAGTTTATGAATCATTTGAAAACAAAGATTCATATGACAACGTATTGACCGCTATTGATGCTAAATGGATCGAAGAAGCATTATTTAGCACTCAAAAAGCCAGCATTCGACGACGTCGCTTACCC
>NZ_AUAM01000024.1 GCF_000428725.1 Psychromonas aquimarina ATCC BAA-1526 | reverse complement strand
AACGCACTACCAATCATCCCAGCCAACATCCGTAATTATCTCCTCAACACGAAGCTGCCAGCCTAAATCTGTATTTGATAACCAGGCCCTGCGGCCGTCTGGTATCAAAATTCGCCCTCCTTTCATCACAACCCCTAGCAGATAATCATCAAGATCAACCCCTAGCGGTTCAAACTGCTCAATAACTGCCTGTTCAACTGCTGGTTTTTTAACCCGCGTACAGTTATTGACAGAACTCCAAGGGAGAAAACTGTCGTTTTCTTCAAGGTCAAAACCACCTTCTGCACCAACCTTGCCTATCACCCAGGCGTCGGAGTGTGTAATCATCGTCCTGTCAAAAGATCCAATACCTTTTAACTTATTCACCGTTTCGCCGTAGGCATTACCCACGGGCTTATAAACCATGCGGATAGGAAAAGAATTACGGGTAGCAAACAAGCCGCCCATGGCATGAATAAACATGCTCCAGTTGTTTGAGTCGGCGGCAATACGCGCCACCTCTATGGTGTGTTCATCATTTATTAAGTCAGTCAACGCACGGATTTTTGACTGATACTTTTCACCTTTCTCTTTAGCAGCTGCTTTTTCGGCCTTCACCTGCTCGTTCTGCGGTAAGCGCCTAAGTTCCCGCCATACTGAAACAGAAGGACCGCCTATCTGCTGGAACTGACGAATGCGCCAGGTACTAGCCCAGCCGCATGCGGCCAATGCGGCTTTATCGGCAGCCGTGCCCGTTTCGTCGTCTTCATCTAATTTGTAGCCGTCAATATTCTTAGCAATATATTTAGCTATATAAGCTGTCGCACCGCCCTTTTCTGAGTCCATTCTTTTATATTTAAAGCGGGCTTTTATACGTTCAGAAAGTTCAGCTGCCGCATCATTAACGATCGCGGTATCAACCTCTTTTATATAACGGCCGTACTCACCTCTGCCGATAACTAAGCTATGCCAGTCACGAAACTCAGCATGCTCGGCATTCAGTTCATGTCGGTCAGTCTGGGTGAAATATTCCGCCAGCATGTAACAGATAACCTGCTCATGCTCCGGCTTGAAGAAAAACAAAGCGTGCCAGTGCGGTGTGCCGTCGTGGTGTGGTTCACAAACACGAAAACCAAAAAAAGGAATATCCAGGCGCTTTAAGGCAGCGCGGGCTTTGGCCCATACATCAGACAAATACTGCTGGGTTTGTTTGGGAGTAAAACCAGCATATTTACTATTTTCCTTGGCTTTTTCTTTATCTTTAAGCATGTGATAAGCGTGATATTTAGAGGGGGCAGTTAAGGTAAAGAAACCGCTGATTAACTTATTCTCTTCGGCGATATCTTGAAAGCCGCGCATGCGCACCATCAGTTCATGACGGCGAATGGCCGGGTTAGATACCGATTTATTAACAGCATCCAGCAGGTTTACCTCGTCGCCCGTTTCCTCATTACGCGCCACCATTTTAGACAGCGCCAGTGCACCTGCTCTTTTACGGGCGCGATAGTCACGCAGTCCCGCATCACTTAAATAAATAGAGACACCTTTGCGAACACGACCATTTAAGATCTGGCAATGTTCGCAAAACTGTCTGTATGCATCATCAATTTTACGAAGCCACCAAGCATCATCAACTAACCTTGTCAGTCGAAAGCCAGCCAGCTCATTGCCAACACGAAGTTTATAATCATCAGCACTTTCATTTTCCAGCGGTTCAAACTCCTGAGCAGGCGTCAGTACGGTAAAGTCCCACTGCTTAATAAACAGCTCAGCGACTTCAAAGGCATCAACCATATTTTTGCCTGAATCAGCAGCTTCAACCACGCAGACCATGCACTTATTAGCCCAAAGTTGTGCCATGCTTTTACGCAGGCCGTCATGCTTTAAGTGTTCAATAGGAACAGGGAAAGAAGCCACCGCACATTTCACCATATTAATGCGCTTACGCAGCCAGATATTCCCCTGGTTACTGCGGCTTTTACTGCCCGGGTTCGCCTGCTTATGTAATACGTAGTTTTCCCACTTTTTCACATACTGGGCAAAAAGTGAGACAGCCAGCTCAGGCGGTACCGCTTTATGGAGCAAAGAGCAGGCCCACTCTTTATCGCGTTCCCATAAACCTTCGGTGCCAACATGTGCTTTTTCCAGCACCTTTTTAGGCTCAGCACGAAAGCTTTTAAACTTCTGCTCGGTTGTGGGCTCCCATGGATTAAATGACTCCCATAAACCATCCTTTGACGGCATCTTAACGGGTTCGTAATCCACATCTAAATCAACGGGGTGATTTTCGGCAGCAGTATCTGCCGGGTAAAGTTCGTCAAAATACTGCTTAGTTAAACCGTAATCTGAAATACCGGGTGTGTTGAACATGCTTTATTTAAAATCCTGGAGTGAAAGGCGGCTGAACGGCTTAGCGACCTGCTCAATGTTTTTAATCGACTTCAGCAGTTTATGGCGGTCTAGTTCATTGAACTTATCCAGCGGCAGCTCAACATGACGCTGTTTTAACCCCGCAAAGCGGCAAAAGGTTTCACGCACCGGGCGATCTAACTTCTGCCACAACACACCACCTCGGCTGGTTTCATCAAACAAGGCATACAAATCAGCAATGCACTCTTGCTGTGTTTTAGGCGGAGTTGTTTTTAACGCAGCGGCTGCATTCATACCGCCCCCATTGCTTTATCTTTAGCCTGGCCGACTAACTCAATGAGTTCATCTTCAAGGTTTTTTAACTGTTCAAGCGTGTTCGCTACATCTAAATGAACACAGCGGCTAAACATCGCTTTATGAGCGCTAAAATAATCTGTGTCAGCATCAAACACCTTTATTTCTAAATCAGCACAATGCGGGGCGTAAGCGACATTGATATGCAGCACTTCATGATTCAACATTGATAAGGTCATAATTGAATTCACCATGCTGTGAACTGCATGGGTACTCCCATTTTCACCTTTGTTAAGAATGCGCTGCGCCTTATCTGCAAAGTACTTTGCGCTATTAAGCGTGCGCACAATGCTTTCATCTTGACCAGAAGCCATATCAACACCAATTAACAGTGCGGCACGGCTCGATGTTTGCGGGGGTTTAATCGCTAAATTATTCATAATATTAATCCTTAACTTAAACCTGGGAGCGGGGAACCGCTGACGATGAAATCTAATCCCATCGACAGAAACGGCGAGACGCCGGACGTTTTGTTTTCAAGATCGTTCATCAGCAGTACTAAATTGCTGACGCTTTGGTGGGCACGCATTAACAGCTCAGTACGCTTTCTGCGAGGTAGACGAATTTCACCGCCGTTCTCTAATGCCAGGCGGGACAGTTCACCGGCATACATGCTGTTTTCTAATGCGCGTTTTACTAGGGTTTCATCTGTGGAATTGCGCTCAACTTTTACCGCAACCATATCGAGGTTTAACAGCAGGCTGTTAACGATGCAGTAATTGCCGCTGTCTTTGGTAATCAGTAACAAATCATCAACTGACAATTTGTGTGTCTGTGACGGGTTTAATTTATTACGCAGCTGCGATTTTCCTATCCCCGTATTTGCAGAGATTACCCGCATGTTTTCTTTTTCAGCAAAAGCGCAACATGCCTCGTTGATGGCATGGAGTGCGCTCTCACGGAAACTGCACGTTGATGTAGAACATTCCATAATAGATACTCAACTTGTTAAAAAGATAAATAACAGCATTCAGTTACGCCTACTGACTGACACCTAGGCGTAACTGACTGCTAGTTGCTCGGGACTTGCTGGTAATGGCTGAACTCAGCATTGAGCTTTCCATCAGTTAAGCGTTCAATTTCAAATGCACGGAGCTTGGGGATTTCATCAGGCCACTGTGAAATAGCTGATTTGGTTAAACCTAAAGCTTCGGCAGCTTTGGTCACTGTTCCAAAATGGGAAATGACGTCATTCTTTTTCATAATTAACTCCTTTTGAATATCAACAGGCAAAAAAGTTTAGAGAAATAAACTTAATTTGTCCACAACAATAAACCATAAAAAGTTTAGAATACTTAACTATGGATATATCAAATAGAATCAAATACAGAATGAGCGCCCTGGATTTACGGGCTGTTGATGTCGTGAAAGCAACCGGGGTTTCTAAAGGGACTGTTAGCCAATGGCTTAACGGAATCGCAAAGCCTGGTGGAAAAAATATCATCGTCGTAGCAAAGGTTTTGAAGTGCGATCCTGAATGGCTGCTGACTGGCGAAGGTCATTCCGGCACTGAACCCAGCAACGTAGAACCAGCTCCAGAAATCCATGGTATGTTTCCAGTGATCTCCTGGGTACAGGCGGGAGACTGGTCTGCCATTCATGAAATTAACCCGCTTGATGCGGAGTACTATCCCTGTCCGATAAAATGCAGCGACAACACCTTTATTCTAAAGGTGCGCGGAATGAGCATGAGCCCTAAATTTTCAGAAGGCGATGTGATATTTGTTGATCCGGCCGTTCAACCTACTAACGGGAAATACGTCATTGCCCGATTAGACGATGAGAACGAAGCCACCTTTAAGCAGCTGATTATCGAAGGTGAACACAAATACTTAAAAGCAGCTAATCCAGCATGGCCGACACCAATACAAGCGATTAATGGTAATTGTACTCTTGTCGGTGTAGTCATATACGTTGGCAGATCGCTATAAATCGTTGTTTATAAAATTCCATTCTCATTCAAGGGCTTAAGCGCCCTTTTTTATTACCTTAAATTCCTCCATAAAACGTCCCTAGCCATACTGTGATCAATCTCCTAATTTTGAACACTACAAACAAAAGTTTAATTAACTAAACATTTTTATTGACAAAGTTTAGTTTAGATCACTAAACTCTCCTCATACCAACTAAACAAGGGGAGACAATATGCAACTGATTTCAACTGCAACACTGCTAAAGCATCGTGACTTACGTGCAGAAATCCAAGTGCTGGACCTGACAATTCGCATCAAAGACAACACTAGGGCTTACTTTCAACGCAAGCTGCTGCAGGGCAATCGTTAAAACGGACAATTAACATTAAGACGGGGTAAAAAATGAAAGAATTTGAATCAACTCTGATCACAGGCTGGCAGCCTGCCGAAACCGCACCAAAAGACAACGTCATCATTGCCTGCTTTGATGACTGCCCGATTCCTGTTTCAGCAACATGGAATGAACCAGAACAGCAGTGGGTATTTTCACTGGTTGACGCAGATCTTTATCAAGGCAAGCGCAACGACACTTTTTTTAAAACTGAATATGAATGTGCAAATGCGCTTAAAGCGTGGATGCCGATGCCGGAACTGGCTTGAATATTAACGAAGGGAACAAGGAGAAGAACATGCAGACAGCAAGCGTACAACCAACTCAAGCGATCAACAATAACATTCTATCGATTACCGATGTATGTGAAAAAGTGAACCGCTCACGCACCACACTGTGGATCTGGGTGAATCAAGGGTTATTTCCCAAACCGATAAAAATGGGCAGACGCACACTCGGCTGGAAAGAAGTCGATTTTAATAACTGGCTGGACAAGCAGTCTCAAGAGCAGTGATTAATACCTCTCCTATGAAAACCTTTGATTTTATCTACCGCAAAATCAAAGGTTTTTTGCTTTGCACCAAAGCATAAAACAAAATCCAGCTCCTATCTACGAGCTTCAATTTTTAGGCTTGTTCTGCTCTCCAAGTAGGATTTAGCCACTGGCGCTGTGTTGTCCAATAGTCAGCTCCAGCTTTAAGCTCAGAAATGAGTAGGCCCATATCTAAATCTATGCATTTGATTCGATCGTTATTATAAGACTTATCGTTGGATAACACGTACATCGAATGCCAGCCATTTACATCAAATTCAGCGCTATTACCATTCACCATATTTGTAAATTTTTGAAGTCTCAAAAAATCACCATCCATTACTATTGCAATAGAAATAAAAAATGCACTCATTGCATTTATTGATGGCTCTCTATCACGTGTAACTCGATCTCGAATTGATGTTTTAGATTGAACACAGCCATAGATTAAGAGTCCATCTTCTACTTCTATAGCAAGATAAAGATCAAAAATACTAGAGCTTACCTGTTCTTTTAACCAGCTTATATCTCTAACTTCATTTTTAATTCTTTTAAGCTTTAATTCATTACTTAGTTCTTTTTGGAGAATAATTTTCAGTCCATGCTCAGCTAAACCTAAATTAGCTAATTCAGCGATCATTTCCTCAAAAGCATGTCCACTTGATTTTTTCCAGCTATTATCAGCTGAAATAACACTCTTAATGACGTCCTGATCAGCTATACCTGAAACGTTATTTACGTGAGCAATATAAATTGTTTTCCATATATCTGTGGGCTCGATATCTGGAAATTTTTTCATCGTTGCTACTGAAGCCCTTCTAATTGCAGCTCTTTGAGCATGTCTACGTTTATCCTTAGCTTTACTCAATATACAATTGCGGTACTCTCTCTTAAATATTACCTGATATGCTTTAATACAATATTTTTTATAATCTATCATCTATTCCAAAATTTCCTTTATTTTGTTAGCCCAAGCGTAAGCAAGCAGTGGCGGTACTGCATCACCTATTTGCTCATATTTATCCTGCATTTCATACATATGGGGACAAATAAACGGACCTCCAGCAAAATTATAATCATCAGGAAATGACTGTAGTCTTGCACATTCCCTTACGGTTAAAGCTCTATTTAATATTGGATGCACTAGTTCATCTAAACAATGAGAAGTAACAGTTTTACTAGGAAGTGACTCAACAAGTCGCATATTACGCTGAATAAACCACTTCTTAGGCAAGATCTTTTGTTCCTGTAATTTACTAACCTGTTCCTCTGAGTGCTTAGTAAAAGCATCTTTTAGATTTTCTCCTGGTGAAATTAATTTAAACCTTTCTAACGTAGGTTTTCTATGGTTTGGAGCATCGTGATAAGTTAAAGCCTTTTTCTTACCTTTTGTATTCAGCCCCCAAAACACCCTATCTTTCAACAACTTGGAGTAAACACTTTCTTCACCAGTATAAGTTCCATAGTTATCTTTAGTGTTTGCGTCATTTAATGGCAAACCGTAAAAAGCATCTTTAACTGTTACAGGGTTTTTATGAGTACCAACTGGTGGCGCTAGCTGTAACTCATCCTCTCTAGTTGCCAAAATAAAGTACCTTTTACGCTTTTGAGGTACACCAAAATCTGTCGAATCTAATACAACTTGAATAGCATGCGTGTAACCAATTTCAGCCAGATCATCAATAATATCTTCTATTATTAAACGGTCACCGCCTTTAACTGTCTTTTTTGACAATATTCCAACAACATTTTCAAAAAGTATTAACCTCGGTTTAATCAGGTCTGCCAATCGAATTGTTTCATAATAAAGTTGTTGTCGATGATCATAAAATGAACGAGACTTTGAACCAGCAGTGCTGAAGGTTTCGCATGGCATACCTGAAGTAATAATATCAATTTTATGAGCCAATAATGTGCTTTCTAAATCTGAAAGCATTACTTCTCGTATATCTTTGTGAATAACATTAACTTGAGGGTGATTTGCAAGATATGTTTCTACACAACTCTCCACTTTTTCTACCGCCGCAACGGTCTGGATTCCAGCGGCATTAAAGCCAGTGCAAATTCCACCAGGGCCAGAAAAGAAATCAATATGTTTAAGCAATTTAATAATCCCGTAGGTTCTTTTTTATAAGGTACAAATTATAAAGGAGTATACTTAGCTTAAACAGCATTAACGCCCTAGCAATGGACAAAAATTGCTTGCTTGCACTTATTAATTTTATAAGCAGAACGCTTTTTGCACCCATTCGTCATGCTCAAAAGGGCCATGAATAGATTTAAAACATCCACGGCTTTCTTCCATATCTCTATCTAGATTTGTGGCTACCCAATCAACAGTGCAAATGACTTTGTTGGTTTCCAAAATCACACCTTTAACAATTCCAAGATGAAATATTTTTATTCCTGATTGTCCTCGACCTTTCATGCGCTTAATAGCAATGCGATCTCCAGCTTGAATATGAGAAGCCTTTTCAGGTTGATTCCCATCTTCCCATCCGAGCATCCATATACCTTGCTCGATGAATTTTTTATCTTGGTGCTGAACTCCGCCCCAAGATGCTCCAACTACCCAATAATTTGCCATCTGCTCTCCTATTGAAAACTAACGCTCGCAACAACGAAGCGCTAGCTTGGCAATGTTTTTCGAATTTGCAGGGCCAGATATTGTGTTTTGCTCAAAAAGCAAAACACAATACTTGATCCTATATATTTTTTCTTTTAGCACTCAGAATTGGACACATTATCTTCGTTTTTTTCTGGCTCAGAATTAAAAAGTTTATTAACTTTATCCTTCGCTTTTTCTCTCGTTTTTTCATCTATACAAGATGCAACACCAACTAAGGCTGTGGCAATTAGGCCCATATCATCTGTGTATCCAAGTATTGGAGTAAGATCGGGTATGGCATCAATTGGAGAGATAAGATAACCTAATGCTCCGTAAATAGCCGTTTTATGAACTAAGGTGCACTTTTCATTTTCTGTTGCAAAATAAAGAGTAAAAGCCTGTTCCAGCCCTTTTCCTCCAATAGCTTTTGCGTATTTAGTACATTTATTCCAAAAACTCTCATCACTGTATTCATCCGCATGAACCTGCTCTATTTCAGGTAATTCAAGAGCGACATCTTCACTCTCAATTTCATTTTTTAACTCATCGCTTTTTAATAGAGAATCTTTTGCTTCTTTTAACTTAGTTAACGCACCGTTGAACATTAAAACTTCCTGTATGAACTGATGATAATTTTGATAACAACTAACACAACGTCAGAGCCTCTGCATTGCTACTTATAAAAGTCTCGGGGTCAAAAACCATGGGGTCAGATCTTTAATCTTGCCTCCATCTCTTCTATCTACTTTTCTGAAAAGTCAAAACTAAAGACCTGATTCCGGTATTCATGACCCCGGTATTCCACTATGTGTTTAAACAGAATTGTTGTTAACGATTAAACTCGAAGACAATCCCTGAATTTGAAAGAACTTCACGGATAATGATTTTTTCGTTATTCGTAGGCTCCTTTCCATTCACCTTAGAAAAAGACATAACCATACTGTCTTCTAAAAACGTCACATCGGTGATTACAGTGTCTACAATTCTATTTTTTACTAGAATGCTATTTAAGAATTGAATTAGCTCTTTATTTTTAAGTTGTACAGGTATTTTTAAGTAATTACTCATGATTATAAACTCTATATTAAAAAAAACTCGAGGGTCAGGTCTTGTATTTTGCTCTAAAAGGCAAAGCGCAAAGTTTGCCCCACGTACTTCAAATCACACCCAAACCTTTCTTTTTGCAAGGTTATTGGATTAAGCTCGCGATAATACTCCTATCTAGATAAAAAAATATTACATCCCATTACACCAATGTCATTGAAAAACAAACAAGTTATAAAAACAAAGAGCGAGGCAATCAATTTAGCTGGAGAATAATTATTACGGGTGGGAGCCTTTGGATAGGAAATGAAAGCTGTGCATTCGGCTACTTGGCCTTGAATAATCCGGCAAACGGAAAAAGCATTTTTATACTGAAATAACCTTCATAAAAACCCAATTTTTAACCTGCTCTTTTGAGCTTGATACTAACTGATTGGGTGTTTGTTTTGAGGCCTTCATATTGATTTATCAATGAAGCTGTTATTTACATGACAAAAAATGGCTATTTACCATAATAGGTATTAAGTGCATATGCATATTCCGTCTAATAAGATGTTATGTGTTACTCAGAGTGTGAAGAAGCATTCAATATAGTGGAGATAGATTAATTGAAGCTGTTGCTATTTTTATATTGTGATCATTTAGCACTTACTTCATTATAATTGTTTGTGTCTAAGGTGCTATTTATGAACGTGTTAATTATTTTAGCTGTATTATTCTCAGCCGTTGCGTTGATGGTTATTTTAATTGAGCGTTTTGCTAAACCTGTAGATGAACAGCAACAAGCTAAATATAGTAAACTATTGCCTATTTTAGTTTTTATTATGTTGATTACCGCGCTGATTAAAGGGATTATTTAAAACGTAAAATTTTATTCAACGTTGCAGGGTTAACTTGCTGATAATAGATGCTTTTTAATGTTATTTTCATCCAAAGTATGCCGTAAACATAACAAGCCGTTAAAGTGCGACAAAATACAGCTGGCTATTTTCGCTGCGCTCAAGTTTAGCCAGCAATATTTTGCGCCTTAACAAGGGCGTTTAGACATCAAATTAAGGTATCTATGATTATTGTAATTAAAATTACGTTGTTGTCTGGTTTTTATGCAAGCAATGAATGGTCTTGTGAAGTAGAAGTTGATGAGAGCATTGCCCTAGAAGAGCTTCATGCAGAAATACTAAATATAATTAAATTTAATAATGACCATATGTACCAGTTTTTTATTTCGCGTAGAGAATTTGGTTCTGAACGGATTCACTACGATGATCGTGAGCATTCATTGAGTACTAAGTTGCTTGACTTGTTTCCCCTACCGAAAAATCGTAAGTTATTTTACAATTTTGATTTTGGAGATGATTGGATTTTTCAAATATCCAAAACACGTAAAAAGGCAAAGCAACCAATTAATGGGCAAATTTACCCAAGAGTAATCACTGAATCGGGTAAAAAACCTGAGCAATATCCTAATTCAGGTTGGCCGTAAATGCCTAACAAGTACTTAAACGGACGAAAAACAGTTGGCTTTTGCTACCTCCTCGCTAATTTTAGCCAGCTATTTTATTGACGCTTAGCAAAGCGTTATGTTTTATATTTGAATTTAGAGGGTTATTGAACAATGAGACAGCAAAAAATTCTTCGGTTCAGAATTTCATTAACGGATAGTGTTCCTGAAATCTGGCGCGAAATTGATGTTCACGATCACTACAATTTTTGGGAACTACATGTTGCTATTCAAGATGCGATGGGATGGCTAGATTATCATTTGCACGAATTTTCACCGAAGAAAAATGGTCCAACGAAAGGTAAATCAATTGGTATTCCTGAATCAAAGCATGATGATAGCGTCATTGCAAGTTGGGAGTTTCCTGTAAAAAAATATTTTACATCATTGGGTAATACCATTGATTATGTCTATGATTTTGGTGATCACTGGCATCATGAAATTGTATTAGTTGGTATATTCTTAGCTCCAATAGAGTCAAATTACCCACAATGTTTAACTGGTGAGATAGCTTGCCCGCCAGAAGACTGCGGTGGTATGTATGGTTATCAGAATCTACTAGAAATACTTTCAAATCAGGGTCATGAAGAATTTGTCGAGACTGTTGAGTGGTTAAAAAACGGACATGCTAAAAAGTATTGGCCGTACAAACCTGAATCATTTAGTGCCAAAAAGGTTAAATTTGCAGACCCATACCTACGCTGGTGTAATGCATTTAATCAACCATATGAGTCATAAAACATAACAAAACCAAACAATCAAGATGACGCCTTACACTCGGCGGTTTGGGTATAGAGTTTGGTGTGCTTGGTTGTTTCATCGTAGCGCACCTTATTGTAGGCGTTAGTTTTTTCTGGAGTATTGCATGGAAGCTTTTTATATCAGTGTTATTCACTCTGACAAACTCAACTTTCATAATTATGAATATTGTGAAAATGGAGAGCTGTCAATTGGCGTAAGTGGCAGACTCATTCACCGAGAGAAAAGTGCTCGATTACAGACTCGAGAACTTGCCGAACAATATAAAAACGCTATACATGCTAAACGATTAAAAGCTGGAGACTTAGGGTTTGAAGCTAAAGTCGAAAGAGTCTTAAGTGATTGCTCAAGATTTATAAGTGGAGTTAAGTCTGACTCTGAATTGATTCGTCATAAATTAGAAAAATGGAAGTATCCAACGCCAGAAGCAGTTGAAACATTGCATTCGTCCTGGATAATTCGAATTCAAATCGAGGACAATGACCAGGAACATTACTTAAGAAAACTTGGCACAAAGGGTACATTGGATCTTGCTAACCACCAAGCTCTAGCTAAGCAATATAAAAAGCATCATTTTGTACAAAAAGCACTTTTAAAAATTAATAGTCACCCAAAACTTCGTGCTTTTGCTGTAGAAGTAAAAAACTAATACAGTTAAAGCACAATTAGTCATCTAAACGTTCCATCGCTTTATGGTAAACGTCGCTTCGTTCTCGTTTTCCGACAGCCAAGACGGTTACAATGATTATATCGTCTTCAACTTTATAAACTAACCGATAACCAGATTGGCGCAGTTTTATTTTATACATGTTGTCGGCACCAGAGAGCTTTGAAGCCGGCACATGCGGATTATTTAAGCGCTCAATTAACTTTTTCTTGAACTGCAGCTGCAGCGTAGAACCAAGCTTTTTCCATTCTTTGAGTGCGCTCTTTTTGAAATCGAGTTTATAGGTCATCAATATTTACCGAAATGCTTTCTTCAGATTCTCGGTCTTGGGCAATAGCAAGCAGCTCTAGATCTTCGAGTCTGTCCATCATCATTTCGTACGCTTCAGCAGGTACACAATAGAATGCTGGTTCATTTCGGTTAAGTACAGCAACAGGCTCACCATAAGCGCTAGCTGCAACTTTCATTGGATTGGCTTTTAATTCGGTAATACTTGCGGCAACATCAGCTAAAATTCTAGTGGTCATTTAACAAGTCCTTTAAGTGGTCTCTTTATTGGTCATTTTAGCTATAACAAAACGGTATAACAAGTCGCTGAACACAGAAACTTTACTCGCAGCGCTCCCAAAATTATGGTGAGCGAGGCGAGTTTATTTAAGTTACTACTAAGTGGAGCCCAATCGCATTACTTACTTTAAATATGGTACTCATTTAGGCTGAGTATTTCCGTTAATGGTTTTATATAAACTTTCACGGCTTAGCCCTGCCACCTCTGCTACATCAGTAACACCATACTTTTTGACTAAGTGACCCAATGCAGAAACAAAAACATTTGGATCATCGTCTTCTAAGCATTCACGTAAAAAAGCATTGATTTCATCTTGAGTATCCATGTAATCAAAAAGGTTAAATGAGGTTGTATTATTTGGCATTGCCTTTACCTTGTGACAGCTCAAGAATCGCGTTTGCAGTCAGCTCATTAGGCTGTTTTGCTTTAAGCTCAAAAAGAATACCACCGTAATTAATAACAGCATGGACAAATAACTTGATCGCCTGTGATGGACTCAGTCCAATTTCATCGCAAATATGAGTGAAAGCTAATTTGGTATCATGGTCAATGCGAGTTGTAAGCATTTCTGTTTTCAGAATAGTTTCCATTGTGTGCATTTGTAATACATTGTAGTGCAAATGTAAGCATATAAACATAACTAATAGGGGTAGCTAATGTGAAAGAGTCGATAGGGTCAGGCTTTTCAAGTTGGATAAAAATAGATCTAGCCAGAAGCTGAGATAAGGTCTAAAATTAGCACTAATTTTAATACTCAATTGGTGTTCTATATGAGACAAGTTTTAGCTGACTGCTCAGCAAGTATCTCAGAGCTGAAGAAAAATCCAACAGCATTACTAAACGAAGCTGATGGCTCTGCTATCGCAATTTTAAATCACAATAAGCCTGCTGCTTATCTTGTTCCGGCGGAAACTTATGAATTTCTGATGGAGATGCTTGACGACTATGAGCTAGCTAAGATAGTTGAAAGTCGTCGCGGTGATTTATCTGAAGCAGTGGAAGTCGATATCGATGACTTATAAGCTCAAGTTTTTACCAGCAGCAAAAAAAGAGTGGAGTAAACTAGCCCCGCCTATTCAGAGCCAGTTCAAAAAGAAGCTCAAGGAACGTCTGGAAAATCCTCACGTACCATCTTCCAAGCTCCGCGGTTATGACTCTGTTTACAAAATCAAATTGCGTACTGCCGGTTACCGCTTAGCTTACGAAGTCATTGACGATGAAATAGTGGTATATGTGCTAGCAATTGGCAAGCGGGATAAAGACGCTGTGTATAAAAAACTAGCATCAAGGTTTTCGTAACAGCAGCATAACAAGCGCATTATGTCACCATTACATGGCGTTAGCTGCAATTTGTAGGGCCAGATCTTTAATCTTGACCCCATCTCTTTTATCTACTTTTATGAAAATTCAAAACTGTCGTTAACTATTAGACAGCTCTTTTTCCCACAACTCAATCGCTTGACGCTTTTCTTTCATGTAGTCGTAGCGGTCATAATGCTTGCTGGAAACGTCCTGCATCGAGTGGTTCTGCAGCTTGTCCCTTGTTTCCTTGCTGATGCCGATCTCGCCCATTAAAGTCTTAGCCGTTCGACGAATATCCCGTGGCACAAACTTACGAAAATCACTTTTCTTTATATAAAGGCGCAGAGAATGCGCAAAGCTCTGGGTCAGATAATGCTTACCGGGATCGATTCGATGAGCAAAAATATATTCACTGCCCGTTTCATCCATTTTTAAAATGTTAAGGGCTTCAATGGCGGAATCACTCAAAGGCACAAAATGCGCGTTACCGGTTTTACTTATCTCGGGTTTAATTTCTAAGACGCGGTTTTCCCAGTCAACCGCATTCCATCTGCTGGCCACTAATTCATAGGGTCTTTGTCCTGCAGTATAAACACACAGGGTGAATAGCATCACGGCATTGAATGCTATGTTATCTTCTTTAGGCAGACGTACCAACAGTTCTTTTACTTCCGCTAAGGTAAGGAAGTTGTTCCCCACTTTCTCTACATGACTTTGCTTAGGAACGGCGGCAACCGGGTTGAATTTCAACCCGAAAATTGACTTACGGTGACGATAGGCAGGGTTATTATCATGGAGCATACCGAACTGAAATGCGGCATGTAATGCACTGCGGACCCGGTTGCTTTCTACGGGTGCCCCACGCTCAATCAATGCGGCAATTATTTCCACAATCTGCAAAGTAGTAACATCTTTGGCTTTTGTTTCAGGCGGGATAATAGGGAAGGTATTCTGCTCTAACTGCTCTTTAACACGCTTATGGGTGCGTTTTCCGCGGGTTATCATATTATCTATGTAACTGTCGAATAACTGCTGAATACTGCCGTTGCGTGCCTCTTCCAGCTCTTTTTCCAGCTTTTCCTGCTTCTGCCGTTCAAGCTCAAAAAGCGGATCTAAGCCGGATTTGAGCATATCACCGTATTCAATCGCGACAGCACGCGCCTGTGCAAGGCCGAAGTCATTGCTATAACGGCCAAGTGTTATAAACTTTCGTTTACCATCCTGGTAATAACGATAAAGAAACATCTTATTACCACTGGCACAGACACGAACTCCCAAACGGCCGGCACCACGCTCACCGGTGTTTTCAAAAAGTTCATAGTGCCTTGCTTTGCTTTTTAATCCGTTTACCTGGGTTGCTGTAAATCGCATAAATCCTCACACATCATCCATTATGCGCCTGCAGTTACGCCTGTAGTAAGCCTGCAGTAACGCCTGTAGTAAGAGATTAACACAGCAAAGTTCAGTTAAACAAAGCCTAACTGACAGTATTTTATTTTAATTTAAAAACAACAACCTACAAAACACCGCTGTATAAGAAAACAGGCAAATGGAACTTAACAGTTCTGGATTCCTAAGCGGATGATCGGGGTTCGAGTCCCTGTAAGGAGACCATTTAAATTTATAACAAAAACTTAAATGCATCTCATCTAACTTCGAACTAAAAATCAGAAAACAACTGCGGTTAGCGTTATTGCTTCTTGCTTCTTGCTTAGAATTTATCACCTTTTCTGATTTATTCTGAATTTATATTTTAGTACCGTTTATATCGCCTTTGATAAGTTTCGTTATTGAGCCGGCATTGTCTTTAGACTGGACTTTGACACCGTGCTTAACCGCATACCATACCGAACTGTTAAGCTTCTTAGTTAAACCGTCTGGTTTTGTGACTGAAGAATTCAGTTCAAACCTGCATGTTTTATAAGTGCCGGCGGGAACCGTAATAGTCTCAATTCCTTTAAATGTAGTCTTGATATTAGACACAGTTTCACGAGCAGGTTTTGAAGACTCCTCTGTCATAGTAACTGTCTGGCTATAAGAGCCGCCTTTCTTAACATTAAATTTAACTAAGTATCCCGGCGCATAATATGACTCATCTTTTAAAACTTTTTCACCTAAAAGAGAGACTGATTTCTCACCTGTATTTATGAAAAGATAACGGTCAGTTAACTTAGTAGACTTGCTAAGTCTTTGATGAATCGCCGGCTGTCCTCTATATCTAGCATCCTCAAGTACTTTATAGTGTTGTGTTTCAGCAGGTTCAGTACCTTTCTGTGTGGTTAAGTTATATCCTGAGCCGACTTTATATAATTTATCATTAAAACAAGTTGAAGCATTTTCAACAGCAGCGGCAGTAGTACTAACAGCAGGCTTGACGGCTGGATCCTTTTTTTTTGTAAAAAAAATCCCATCATCACCATCACAGCCGCTAATAACAGCAGCTGATATAACAACCAATAAAACATTTCTTTTCATTTACATCCCCAAAACATTAAACCATTTTAAAACAACAAATTAAAAAGCACACAAGCATCATTAATGAAATATTACACAAGCCAAACAAGCACCTCCACCTTTCTATACAGAGTCATACAGGAGCATACAAAGCCATACATATATCACTTACACTTCAAGGTGGTTACGCAGCTTAGTGGAAGATGAATGCTAAATTCGCGTAAATCGACTCTGCTGAGTCAGCGCCTTGGGAGAGCGTACGAGAAAACGGTTTCGCTGATCTGGATATTACAATGCGGTAAAACACTGTTTGGATTAATTAAATTATGCAAATGACAGCAGACAGACTGAGTAACACTTATGCTCGCTTTATTGTCTAGGGACTAACAAGGAATACCTGATGATAGCGAAGCTGAGACGGAGCAGTATTTGCGAATACGCGGCTCGCATCAAACAGTGCTTTATTAGGTTACCGATAACTATAGAAAAGTGTTGGGAAAAAGCTGCCGACGCATTAGCAAGCATTGCGGCGGCAGTAAAACTGTTTTGAATATATGATCTAAGCGGACAAATTGAATACTTTTGAGTGTAGCCTTGTCAGCAACTCTATGCAAACAATTTAGCAAAAACATAAACCTTTTGTTAAATAAAAGTGCGCAAAAATCGATGGGGTTTATTCAATATCCCGCATAAACTGCTCGCTTAGCACTTCCATTACATCTTTGCTTAACAGGCCTTTGCAGGCTGTTATCGTCCTATCTGTTTTTTACAAAATTAGTAATCGACTTCACCTAAACGATCTTCTCTGCGCATCTTCTTTTCCTGCAGACTAAATTCTTCTATTTCATCCATCCACTTACTCAGCATTTTAAAAAAACTCATCATTTACTCCCCCCTAGCAATCTTTACAATTGAGTGAAATTTCGGCCTAATTACCATAAAGTGATAACCGCTCTAGTGGAGTTTCCTTACTCAGGTGTACATCTTCGAACACACCTGTCGTCGATAGTTCAAATTCATCAGCCCATATTTTTGTCACTTACATTGCACCACCAAGGGTCCAGGCCCTGTCTTCGAGCACTTGAGCAATTTCCTGCCTTAATCTGTATCAGACAAGCGGACTTTTCTGGTAAGTTTAAGAAGCATCAGCCCTGTTTATTCAAGCGAGAATTTGTGCATTACTATTGGAACATTAGCGCTGTACTACACTTAAAAAAGCGTCGATAGAAATGAGGTGAAGTGATGAAGCTGTCTGGCCTGCTTATGATTTTTTTCTTGTTCAGCTGCCCGCTAGTGCTTACAGCTAAAGAAACAGTACTCTGGAGAGTCACAGACTGGCCCCCTTTCTATATTCTTGAAGGAAAAGATAAGGGTAAAGGTTTATATGATGAAATGATCACCTTGCTGAGCAGAGGCATGCCTGAATACACGCATGTACGCAAAGAGATGAACACAGACAGAGTTCGAAACGA
The DNA here is from genome assembly GCF_000428725.1 of Psychromonas aquimarina ATCC BAA-1526. Classification (GTDB taxonomy): domain Bacteria; phylum Pseudomonadota; class Gammaproteobacteria; order Enterobacterales; family Psychromonadaceae; genus Psychromonas; species Psychromonas aquimarina. The sequence continues at coordinate 65,156 of NZ_AUAM01000024.1, read as the reverse complement.
GATGAACAAAGGTACTAAAGTCTGCCATCCATCCGTGTTATTCAATACAGAAGGCACCCTGTCTGTAGTTAACAGCATTTTACTGCCTCACAGACTGATATTCCAAAAAAATGACAGCAGATTAACTAAATTTAATGACCCCGCTTCACTGGATATTCTCTTTGCTGACAAGGAGGTCAGGGGTGGAATAATCCCAAGGCGCTATACCGCCGCATTAAATAAAATAACCAATAAGCACTCCTTTCGAGATCACCTTTACAAAACACCTCATTACAAAAAAGTAATTAAAATGCTTCTTCACAACAGACTGGACTACATTATCGAATATACGCCTATTATCTCTTATTCAGCCAAACAGCTGGGCATCGAAAACAACACAACCAGCAAGGAGATTCTGGAGACTCAAGATACACCATTTTTACTAGTGTATGTGGCCTGCCCGAAAACAGACTGGGGGCAGATGATGATAGATAAGATTAATAAGATACTACTCAGCGAAAGTAAAACGTCAGATTTTCTTAATTTCCGAATACGCTGGTATGACAACAGCAGTAAAAAGTTGTTAGAGAAATACTATCAGGAGCATTATTTTAATGATAAATAGTGCTGTAGTACGCAGCTTATTCATATTATCCAGCTTCCTTCCTCAAAGACAGTAACTAGCCCTTCTCTGGCGACGTTATACAGTTTTAGCCTTATAGGCGGCAGGCACAGGACTTCCCTGTTTCTGTACTTTGAAAGCCAGATTTTAGACATAAAAAAACCCGCACTTTGCGGGCTTTCTAGTCAGTTAAAAATATTTAAAAATGTTGTGTTACTTTTCATTTGTTAAGGCATCAAAACCTTTATCTAATACATTCGAATAATCCTGCACGGAGAATGGTTCAAGCCTGATACCGATACTGCCGATACGAACCCATATTTTAACAATCTGAAATGTTTCCCCCTCTTTATCGGCCACAGTTTCTACATTTTCGGCAAAAAGAACATCTTCGGTTTTGAATTCAAGCAGCTCGCCGTTACTTGATAAGGGACTCAGGCGCAGAAAAACCTTACCGGGATCAGATGCACTTTGCCTGGCTTCCCCAATATAAGGAACAGCTTCCCCTAATAAACGATTTCTATCTGAATACTTTTCAAGTGCATACCCGCTGGTAATCTCTTCAAAGATATTGGTTACCATAACAACCCCCTTTTTTATCACTCCTAATAAAAAATAAACCGTTCCATTATTTTTATCAAATACTTACCACTCAATAATGTCAGGGGCGGGGTCTCCATCACTGTTATTCATACAGTTATGCCCGCGCCCGTCGATCACGGTTTTCTTTAAAGGACAATTTTCTGCCTGAATCTGTATTTAATAACCGGACATTTCGTCCATCTGCTATCAATATTTGTTCTCCTTCTAGAACCGAGCCTAAAAGATGCTCATTTATAATCTACTTTAAAACATATCTTTTTTTGATAAAAGTGGCCTAACTAGAGTCTTTAAATACTTTTTTATACTACATTCAATACAGACTCGAAATATCCTTACTAAGCTTTTATCTTGCAGCGTCAAGCAGTGACTGGATCATTTCTATAACAGAAGGTAACTTCGCCCGGTCATTTTTTATCTGTTTTAAAACACTACAGATAGTCCCAAAAACAGGGAATAAATAATGAGCAGATGGTATGACAAACATCCGAATTTAAAAAAACAACTGGATGAATTTAAAGAGATGCATCAGAAAGTCAGGGAGCCTATTATAAAAGAGATAATAGATCTGGTGAAGAAGCATGACCTAAGCCTGCTTTCTTATGAGAAAGCTTTTGAGTTCCCCTTCGACTGTAACCGCCGCCGCTGGTATGACAATGATCCTCATCTCTGGCTGATGTTTAACATTTTAGAAGTCGCCGATGAAGCTCTTCTGCATTCCGTGGAAGATTATCTTGAGAACAGAGCAAAAGTCGTCGCATAAATATCTGTTCGCTCTTAGTGATTAAAATTGGGATAGTGAAGGCAGGTATTCCGGTTATTTATCAGCAATAACAGTCACAGTTTTAATCCAGAAAAGGTTAGTAAAAAGGCCGTTCAATTAAGCTTGAACGGCCTTTTTTATTACTCTTCAGTTTTCTTTTTACGGCGCATCGGCGCAAAACCGACATCTTTCGCTTCATGGAAGGTTTTATTGGGAGCAGCTTTGGCTTTCGGCTTTTTCTTAAGCACTTTCTTTTTAGCAGTATGATCTGCGGAGGCACTCTTAACCGGTTTTGCGATAACCTCTTTAATACCTTTAAACTTTGGTTTGATACCTTCAACACGGTCAAAGCTGATATGCTGCTGCACAAACTCTTCTACTTTTTTAAAGTTAACCCAGTCTTTAGGGCCGATAATTGAAATCGCATCGCCCTTCTCGCCAGCACGGCCTGTACGGCCGATACGGTGGATATACTCTTCGGTATGCTTAGGTATATCAAAGTTGATAACGTGGCTGACATTAAGCAGATCCAGGCCGCGGGAAGCGATATCCGTTGTTACCAGTACCTTCTCTTTACCGCGTGAAAATGAATCCATTATTTTATTACGACTACTCTGTGTTAAGTCACCATGCAGAGCCGCTGTATCGAAACCTTTTTCAGTTAATACTTCACTTAAACGCTCAGTATCTTTACGGGTCGCGGTGAAGATAATAATCTGTTTGGCACTTTCATTTTTTACAAAATGAAACAGTAACTTTTCTTTCTGATTTAAATTATCGGCAAGGTAAAAACGCTGTGATATCTCACTGTGCTGCTGGTTTTCTTCACCAACGGCGATCCGCACCGGTGCTTTTAATAATTCACCGGCAAACTCATTCACTTCGGCATGACCAAGCGTTGCAGAGAACAGCAGTGTCTGGCGTAATCTGTGGTTTGCTTCTTCATTAATCGCTTTTAACTGCTCCGCAAAACCTAAATCCAGCATACGATCCGCTTCATCTAAGATTAACAGCTCTAAACCATGAAGGTGTAATAAACCTTTTTTAAGATGATCCACGATTCGTCCCGGTGTGCCGACAACAAAATGCGGGTCTTTATCCAGCGCTTTAACCTGATCGTTAAAGTTCTCACCACCTAATACTAAGGTTGATTTTAAACTGGTATTAGCCACTAGTAAGCGCAGCTGCGAATAAACTTGTTTGGCCAGCTCACGTGTCGGCGTTAGAATTAATACACGCGGATCACGCTTAGTCAGCGCACGCGTTTTTAAAACACGCTGCATTGCCGGAAGTAAAAATGCCAGAGTTTTACCCGAACCCGTTTTTGATGATGCCAGTAAATCTTTTCCTGCAACAGCAATTGGAATCGCATCCGCTTGAATTTGTGTCGTTTCAGTAAATCCCAAGTGAGATAGTGAAATAATTAAACGGCGGTCAACGGGTAAATCATCAATGAGCAAAGCATTCTCCAAAAAGTAAATTAAAGTTTCAAATGCGTAGTATAAACCTTTAAGCTGGAAAAGAAGAAATTAAGTTTAATAACAGGCAAAAAAAAAGAGCCTGCAGTGCAGACTCTTTTGTGACGGCGCAGAATTTAATACGGCCGCATTAGATAAGGTAAAGACTTAAATAGCACTTAGACCCATTTCAAAAATCAGTTTCTCAGCAGTACATTCAAACTGCAGTGAAACTTCACAGCTCACACCACTTTCAGCAGCAGTTTCTTTTTTACTTACCTGTACCGTTGCAAAACGCTCCGCTGCCGCATCAATATACTTTTGTGCAAGCAGGTCAACACTCTGCTGATCTGCACCGCTAAAAGGTAATACCAGCACAGTATCATCTTCAGCAATAACACTGCCTAGTTCAACAATAGTTCCGCACGCTTCACATACATCATCTGTATTTTTATCTTGAGACATAACAACCTCCCCGGTCGTATAAAATAAATAATACCAATTCCGTTAATTGGGTGATCTGTTTAGGCTTAGGAAAAATGGATGAAAGCAAGGCATTGATTGCAGTAACTAGTTGTTCTAATTACAAAATCAATAACGAAGCTAGCATTCATTTTAGCCAGCATAAATGAGTAGATAATTATCGGATTTGGTATAACTAAACAAAATATGCTACTGATTATACTGCGCTTTAAGCAAAAAAAAAGGCGATAATTAATTATCGCCTTTTAAGTTTAACTGTTTAAGAGAATATTAAGCTAACGGGTACTTTTCTAAGTCCCAGATAGTGTTTGCGTAATCTTCAATTGAACGGTCTGAGTTAAATTTACCCATAGCACCAGAGTTAAGAATTACTTTCTCAGCCCATAGTGACTTGTTACGGTAAGTCTCATCAATATCCTGATGTGCTTTACAGTATGATGCGTAATCAGCTAGACATAAATACTCGTCACCGCCTTCAAGCAGAGTGCGTTTGATGTCTGATAATGCACCTGGGTGTCCCGGTGTAAAGAAGTCAGAATCTAACCAGTCTAATACTGCTTTTAACTCAGGGTTAGCGTAGTAGTAGTCATAAGGTTTATAACCGCTTTCCTTCAGCTCTTTCACTTCTGCAACACTTAGACCGAAGATAAACATGTGCTCAGCACCAATCTCTTCTGCCATTTCGATATTCGCGCCGTCCATAGTACCAACAGTTAATGCACCGTTGATTGCGAATTTCATATTACCAGTACCAGATGCTTCTAGACCCGCAGTTGAAATCTGCTCAGAGATATCTGCCGCCGGGAATAGTTTCTCAGCAAGTGAAACACGGTAGTTTGGTAAGAATACAACTTTCAGTTTACCTTTAACGCGGGCATCGTTATTTACTTTATCAGCAATTTTGTTTAGTGCGTAAATAATCTGTTTAGCCATATGGTAACCCGGTGCCGCTTTCGCGCCGAATACAAATACACGTGGAACCATATCGTAATCAGGGTTGTCTAACAGACGTTTGTACAGCGTTAAAATATGAATCATATTCAGCTGCTGACGCTTGTACTCGTGCAGACGTTTGATTTGAATATCAAAGATTGCATCAGCAGAAACTTCAACACCAGTCAGATCTTTGATGATTTTAGCTAATTCAAGTTTATTGTCTTTCTTGATATCCATAAAGCGTTTCTGCAGCGCAACATCTTGTGCTTTAGGTAATACACCGCGTAGTTTATCAAGGTTAACAACCCAGTCAGCGCCCACTTCGTCATCGTATAGTGAAGCAAGTTTAGGGTTACATGCTTTTAACCAGCGGCGTGGTGTAACACCGTTTGTCACGTTAACTAGTTTAGTCGGGTACAGCTCGTGGAACTCAGGGAACAGATCAGTTTTAACCAGTTCAGAGTGCACGGCAGCAACACCGTTTACTTTGTAAGATGAAACAACACATAGGTTTGCCATGCGAACTTTACGCTCACCTTCTTCTTCAATGATAGAAAGCTTAACTTTTTTCTGATCATCACCAGGCCATTTCTCTTCAACCAGGTTTAAGAACTGACGGTTGATTTCGTAAATGATCTCAAGGTGACGAGGTAATACTTTTTCAAACAGGCTTACAGACCATTTTTCTAGTGCTTCAGGCAGTAGAGTGTGGTTTGTGTATGCAAATACTTTTTGACAAAGTTCCCATGCGAAGTCCCAAGACAGACGTTCTTCATCAACTAAGATGCGCATTAATTCAGGAATAGCGATTGTCGGGTGCGTATCATTTAACTGAATCGCAACTTTCTCTGCCAGTTTAGTCCAGTCATTATTCGCACGTTTAAAGCGGCGTAGAATATCTTTAACTGAACAAGCACAGAAGAAGTACTGCTGAACTAAACGTAACTCTTTACCTTCTGAAGTTTCATCATTCGGGTATAATACTTTTGAAACAGTTTCTGCTTGTGATTTTTCTGCCTGAGCATCAACATAACCACCTGCATTAAATACGTCCCAGTCGAACGCTTCATCGGCACGGCTTTCCCATAGACGTAAAATATTAACTGTTTTAGCACCGTAACCTACAATCGGCACATCCCATGGCACACCCTTAAGTTTCTGACCGGCATGCCATACTTTATGTGAACCGCCTTCTTCATCAAAAACAGTTTCAACATAACCATATAGAGGAACATGCTGAACAGATTCTGGACGACAGATTTCCCAAGGGTTACCGTATTCACGCCATGTATCCGGACGCTCAATCTGACGGCCGTCCTGGAATGACTGTGCAAATAAACCATGTTCATAATGGATACCGTAACCAATTGCAGGGTAACCAAGTGTTGCTAATGAATCGATGAAACATGCGGCAAGACGGCCAAGACCACCGTTACCAAGTGCCATATCTGGTTCTTCATCGCAGATTTCATATAAGTCTTTACCTAGGCCTTTTAATGCTTCTTCGGCTACTTTGAACAGCTCTAGGTTATGCAGGTTGTTTGAAAGTAAACGACCCATTAAAAATTCAAGAGATAAGTAGTTTACTGAACGTACGTCTTTTCCTGCGTGGTTCTGCTGAGTTTTTGTCAGTTTGTCAAAAACGACTTCATTAACAGCGTAACACGTAGCATTCCACCATGCTTTGTTGTTCGCTTTCTCGCTGTCCGTACCTAAGCCTTTATGTAAACGCTCAACAATTGCCTTCTGCATTTCTTCACTGGTGCAGTCAACAAACACTGGAGCTTCATGCTCGGTCGCCTTCGCGGCACTTGATTTCTTCGCAGCTGTTTTTTTCACTGCGGTTTTCTTTACAGTTGCTTTTGCTTGATTCGTTTTAGTCGCCATGAGACACCTACATTTCCATATATTTAATAAATAGCGCAATTTCATCAACTTGATGATTTGCAGCTGTTAGAGTTGAATAATCAACTTAGTATAAAGATCATTCAATTACCACTAATTTGTGATTCTTTACATTTTCCTCAAGTCTTTGTTTATTAACTTTAAAAATGTAGCTAAACAATAGTACCCGCTGAATAAATCGTCACCCTCCTTTTTTCTACGCCCCCCCCCTTTGAAATAATTATTAATCAAAAGAGATTACAGTGCTTTTATCATCTCGGAAAAAGCCTAACAAACTGCTGTAACCCTTTATATATACAGTAAAAACTTTCGTGCGGGCGTAGCCAGGGGGTAGACGATCTTTGCACTAAAAGTAACCAGGCGCAGTGTGAAATTTCCTGCATAACAAATTATGACCAAGATCACACTATTTAGCACATAAAGCATTTCTTTAGAAGAATGCAGCAGCTGAGACGGGCTAAAATAAGAGAAAAAAGTCATTTAAAAAAAGCATCATATATTGATACAGATCAGTAGATAACTCTGCTTACAGGCGCTTTAAAATATGAACTTTAATGGGAACAAAAAGGAGAAATTAAAAAATAGAATAACTAAACAACAATATTTAGCGCATAAAAAAAGCGAAGGTTATTAACCTTCGCTCTACTTGTTTATAAAACTGTTTTTAAGCGGTTTCTATAAACCGGCTTTAGCAAATGCCTGAGCAACAATCTCTTGTGCTTCTTTCTGTATTTCAGCAATATGCTCTGCACCGATAAATGATTCAGAGTAAATTTTGTAGATATTCTCTGTACCAGACGGACGAGCAGCAAACCAGCCGTTTTCAGTTGTCACTTTCAAACCGCCGATAGCAGCACCGTTGCCCGATGCATGAGTCAGTTTTGCTGTGATTCTTTCTCCGGCTAATGTTTCAGCTTCAACCATTTCCGGGCTTAAGTTTGCCAGTACCGCTTTCTGTTCCGGTGTTGCCGGTGCATCAAAACGCTGATAAATAGGAGAACCGAATTTTTCAGTAAATTCAGCGTAATGTTCACCTGGATCTTTACCTGTTACAGCAATAATTTCAGCTGCCAGCAGCGCTAAAATAATACCGTCTTTATCTGTGCTCCATACTGTTCCGTCTTTACGCAGGAATGATGCTCCGGCACTTTCTTCTCCGCCGAAACCAAATTTACCTTCATAAAGGCCGTCAACAAACCATTTAAAACCAACCGGTACTTCTGACATTTCACGCTCAAGCTCAACCACAACACGGTCGATCATTGAACTTGAAACCAGAGTTTTGCCGACAATTGCATTTTCAGGCCAGTCTGTTCTGTGCTTAAACAGGTAGTTAATTGCCACAGCCAGGTAATGGTTAGGGTTTAACAGACCAGAGCTTTTAGTCACAATACCATGACGGTCGTAATCAGGATCGTTGGCAATGGCAACATCAAACTTGTCTTTAAGTTCGATTAAACTCGCCATTGCATAAGGAGAAGAACAATCCATACGGATTTTCCCGTCTTTATCCAGGGTCATAAAAGAGAAAGTAGGATCAACACGGTCATTAACCACTTCAATATCTAAACCATAGGTCTTAGCAATCACTGGCCAGTACGCCACACCTGAACCGCCTAATGTATCAACACCAATTTTGATACCCGCTTCTGCAATTGCTTCTACATTAAGTACGTTTTTAAGATCATTAACATAAGGCTGGACGTAGTCATACTCTTCAACAAACTCAGACTCCATTGCTTCAGAGAAGTCCCACTGCTTAATATCATCAAACTGGTCATCTAAAATCTGATTCGCACGATCCTGGATAATTTTAGTTACATCGCTGTCTGCCGGACCGCCGTTTGGCGGGTTGTATTTAAAGCCGCCGTCTTCCGGTGGATTATGTGAAGGAGTGATCACAATACCGTCAGCTAAATTATCAGGGTTTTCATTGTTGTACTGCAGAATAGCATGAGAAATAACCGGAGTAGGTGTATAACCGCCGCCTGCCTGCACAATCACTTTAATGCCGTTAGCAACAAGCACCTGCACTGCAGAAGCAAAAGCCGGCTCAGACAAAGCATGTGTATCTTTACCGATAAACATCGGTCCTGTATATCCCTGCTCAATACGATATTCAGCTAATGCCTGGCTGATTGCTAAGATATGCAGCTCAGTAAAAGCGTTCTTAAATGAACAGCCTCGATGCCCTGAAGTACCGAATGCTACCTGTTCACTTGCAATGCTCACATCGGGAATATTGATATAATAAGCTGATACCAGCTTTGGAATATCTACTAAATCACTTGCTTGTGCAGTTTTACCCGCGCGTGGATGAATTGCCATAATTGTTACTACCTCAAAAATATAAATAAAAATGTTTCTATAAATATGCTTACTAGATAATCATGTAACTTGTTAAAAATGTTATATATTAAATTTCTTCTTTTATACGTTCAATGAGATGATGCGGGTATCCCATACAAGCCATCATCTGGGTTAAAATAATGCGTTTTCTGCCGGTGTTGGCATTTGTAATCACCCAAAACGGGGTATTAGGAATTGCACGAGGTTTGCTGGCTTTAAATAAAGCAAGCTCTTCCTGGTTGTCTGATGCTAATAATGCAGATAAATTTTGTCCTAAATAATCACGGGTACGCCCTTTGGTTTTTTCAGCGGCCTCTACAAAACGGTCTTTATTTTCGTAATACATCGCTGTCAGCATCATCATAAACTTATTAGTCACGACGGATTCTAATTTAAAAACCTCACTATCAAATAAAACTTCCACACCATGTGCAAGCGGTTCACTTAACGAAGATGCAGAAGTGTGAGCTGCCGCAGGGGGATTAGCTTTAATCTCATTTTCAGGAACAGAAACAACAGGCTCAGACTTTTCTGCGCAGCCCTGCTGCAGTGTATTATTTTCATCAGCGGCCGGCAGAGAAAGTAATCGACGCAGTATTTGTGAAGGTGTTTCACCAAAAGCCTCTATATTAGTCAGAATATATTTATAAAGGTCGTCTTCTATTTCAATTTGTTTCATTCTTTCACCATTCGCTTTTTACATAACCATTGACGTTTAATAGGCACGCTAATAAGACAACCTGTCTGTGACATTACAATCACACTCTTTCGATAAGTCTCATTAACACTGTTCATATTGGGAAAATACTGTCAATGTAACAACTATGTTAAACTCAGCACAGATTATGCTTGAGTTCTGACATATGTAATTCGATAAATAGAGTACCTTAACACAGAGATTTTGATTGATTCAGAGTTCACCTGGTGAGTCAGCACAAGGCACTTTATTTTAGGAAGGCCTGATGCCTTTCAAATTAAAGTAACGCAGTGCTCACTTGCCAGGTGAGCTCCCTCTGGGCGGGTTTTAAATAGCCAACTACTGCGTTATTTGTTTTCGACATAGAACAACTATGTCTTCAAGCAAATGCCTTGTATTTGACAATTTAAAATCCCGCTGAATCGTTCAAAACTTTTATGTTAAGGTACTAAGTATTATATTTTCACTTAAAATCGAATCTTATGCTACTTAATTACCAACAAAAACAAACAGCTTTAAATGAAAGTGATCAAAAATGTGAGGTTGTTTTTATCATTCACGGATTATTCGGCAGTTTATCAAATCTAGCTCTATTAGCCAAAACCCTGAACAAGACCCACCACACGGTCAATGTCGACCTGCGTAACCACGGAAAGAGCCCCCATTGTGCCGGTATGTCCTATCAGGAAATGGCTGAAGATATTTTTGAGCTGGCAGATTTTCTTAATATTGAATCATTTTCAATTGTCGGGCATTCGATGGGCGGCAAGGTAGCCATGACTTGTGCTCTGCTGCATCCGCAGAGGATCAACAAGATTGTTATCGCAGATATCGCACCAGTTAATTATCCCGATAAGCACAGTGATGTTTTTGCGGGTCTGCAGCTTGTTGCCGAGCAGCATATAGAAAGCAGACAAGCAGCCGAAAAGCTCCTTAGTGAATATGTACAAACTCCGGAGATTCGCCAGTTTCTACTTAAATCATTACAAAAGAAGCAGGATGGTTACCAGCTGCAGTTTAATTTAACGGCCATGCGGGAAAATTATCCGTCAATAAGAGGCTGGCAGCCTTCGGAAAATATATTTAATAAAGAAATACTGTTTATTAAAGGTGCAAAATCTGATTATATTCTTCCAGAAAATCAGGCTGATATTTTACGCTATTTTCCTAAAGCAAAAGCAAAAGTAATTGATAATACAGGACATTGGCTGCACGCTGAAAAAGCAAAAACATTTAACCGCCTGGTCAGTCAGTTTTTTAATTAGCAGAGTTTTATAGCCAGGCGGCTTAAAAAGTCGAGTTTCAGCGCATTTTAACGACAAATACTTGTTAAACATTACTCTGAATCTGCATTTCAAGTTGTTTGGGGATATGCTATATTCCTCTTTTTTGAATGAAGCTGGTTTTTATGTTGCAAGAATATACTGAACAAATTGAAACAATCGGCCTGTATGGTTTTTATCTGCTGCTTTTTCTGCTGATAGGCCTCTCCATTCAAGATGTATTAAAACGCGGTAATGTGCCTAAATTCGGGCGTAATGTCGTATGGGCAGTCCTGTTTTTCGGCTGCATCGGTTTTATATCCAAAGCAGTTATCGAAATAGTCTGGATCAGCACAGAAACAATCTAGTGCATCTAACTACAAATTAAACAAATACTTTTAGGTAGAAGAATGGCAAAAGAATCATTTGATCGTATTACCCACGATCTTTTTGCTGATGAGGTACGTCCCGGCAGGCCTAAAAGCAATCCGCATTCTCGTCAAGTACAGCTTAAAATCAATAAGCAGAAACAGATACAGCGAGATAAGCAGAAAGGTTTAAAACGTATTGAATTAAAAGTCGACAGTCAGTTGTTTGAAATACTCAACAAGCTGTCAAAAGAACAAGATATCAGTCGCGGTGAGCTGATTAATCAGCTGCTTAACGCACAGTTAAATTAATTAATACAAGGTATACAAGTATGACAAGTGTAGGTATTTTTTTTGGTAGTGACACTGGCAACACTGAAGCTGTTGCTAAAATGCTGCAGAAAGAACTTGGTAAAAATCTAGTTGAAGTAAAAGACATTGCTAAAAGCAGCAAAGAAGAGATTGCTGAATACAGCTTACTTTTATTCGGCATTCCTACCTGGTATTACGGTGAAGCACAGTGTGACTGGGATGATTTCTTCCCTGATTTAGAAGATATTGATTTTACCGATAAATTAGTTGCTATTTTCGGCTGCGGCGATCAGGAAGATTATGCAGAATACTTCCTTGATGCGATGGGCCAGCTTGGTGATATAGTAGAGAGTAAAGGTGCTGTCATTGTTGGTAACTGGTCAACTGAAGGTTACGAATTTGAAGCATCAAAAGCACTGGTAGACGACAACAACTTTATCGGCCTTGGTATCGATGAAGATCGTCAGCCGGAATTAACAGCATCACGCGTAAAAGCCTGGGCTGAACAGATTTACAATGAAATGTGCCTGGCAGAACTTGCCGACTGAACCACAGACAGTTAAACCGTAGGGAACCATCATGTCTTTAGAAAACGATGCATTAAAAGAAGCCGGATTAAAAATAACTTCACCGCGTGTTAAAATTTTACGTCTGCTTCAACTGTCAGAGAACCAGCATATCAGTGCTGAAGATCTTTATAAGAAATTGCTCGAGCAGGGAGATGAAGTTGGTGTTGCAACGGTTTATCGCGTATTAAACCAGTTTGATGATGCAGGTATTGTTACCCGTCATCACTTTGAAGGCGGCAAATCAGTATTTGAACTTGCTAATCAGGATCATCACGACCACCTGGTCTGCCTGAAATGCGGTGAAGTAATCGAATTTAATGATGAATTAATTGAAAAACAACAAAAACTGATTGCTGAAAAATATGGTATCAAACTTACTAACCACAGCCTTTACCTGTACGGTGAACCTGTTGACGGTATCTGTAAGCATAAATAGCTTTTATAGCCGCAGCGCAGTCTAAATAAAAAGCCCCGTTTACACTCAGTTGTAAACGGGGCTTTTTTTATGCTTAGAATTTAGAGCCAGCAGGAAAACACTCAACAATGCTCACCTGCTTGACATTAATCCATCGCTAATTTAAGTATCATCGCTTTACGGCGGCGGATCTGAATCAGGGCAATTCCCCATAACATCAGCAGAGCCGGAATATATAACCACTCTTTGGCCAGAGCGCCTTCTACGGGCATCTCCACCGCTAATATTTTCTGATCCCAGTCAAGGCCCATAGCAGCAGCCGGACTGTCAAAAGCAACATCATCAATAATCATGCTTCCGTCATTATCTATCAGGGTTAGTCCCATATTACTTAAACGTTCTTCACCTGATTCACCCTGTATCGGCAGGTGAACATAAAAGGTCACAGGCTCGCCGATATCACTTAAACCGCTAACCTGCATTTTCATATCACGTGTACTGTGCGTATGCTGAAGCTCGGAAACAAGGTTATAAGGTTCAATTTTCACGTAAGTCGGAGATATCTTTTCCATAAAATAAGCCGGACGGAACAGCGCAAATGCAATCAGCAGCATAACCATCACCTCCAGCCAGCTGCAGTCATCGAAAAAGTATTTCTGCGTCGCCGCGGTAAAAATAAGAATAGCCACGGTGGCGATAATAAATACCCCGATCCCCTGCATCCAGCTCACATCAATTAACAGCAGATCCGTATTGAAAATAAACAGGAAAGGTAAAATAGCGGTACGCAGACTGTAAAAGAATGCAATAACACTGGTTTTAATCGGCTTGCCGCCGGAAATAGCAGCAGCGGCAAAAGAGGCCAGCCCGACTGGAGGCGTTACATCAGCCATAATTCCGAAATAAAATACAAACAGGTGCACCGCAATTAACGGTACAATCAGACCGTTCTGCTGCCCTACTTCCACAATAACCGAGGCTAGCAGCGATGAAACAACAATATAGTTTGCGGTAGTCGGCAGTCCCATACCTAAAATCAGGCTTAACATACCAACAAAAATCAGCATTAATAAAATATTACCGCCTGAAATTATCTCAACAATATCGGCCAGAGGCGCACCAACATTAGTTAATGCAACCACACCAACTATAATACCAGCTGTAGCAGTGGCAATACCGATGCTGACCATATTCTTAGCACCGATCTCCAAACCTTCAAAGAGATCATTAACCCCTGCTTTCAGCTGTGCGGCTAAATTACGATCACCTCGAAAATAAGCAAACAGGGCTTTCTGAGTCAGTAGAATAATAACCAATACCGTTGTTCCCCAGAAGGCAGATGTCCCTGGAGAAAGGCGCTCAATCATTAAACACCAGATTAAAACAACCACAGGTAATAAAAAATGCAGACCTGAATTCACCGTTTCTTTTACCGGCGGCAGATGAACGATCGGCTCGTTAGCATCTTCCAGTTCAAGCTCTGGAAACTTGGCACACCAGTAAGCAATAGCGATATATGCCAGTGTAATTAAGAATGCAATCACATAAAGCGACGCTTCTCCGGCAAAGGATTTAATCCAGCCTAGGCCGTAATAAACAAGCAGTGACAGCAGGCAGAAGGAGAAAACAATCAATGCGCTGTTGCGTAAACGAATCAGCAGAGCCGGCGGCTGTTTAGCTCTTTCTAAACCGTGCATACCGGCTTTCATAGCTTCTAAATGAACAATATAAACCAGTGCGATATAGGAAATAAGTGCCGGTATTATTGCGTGTTTAACCACTTCAAAATAAGTAATACCGACATATTCAACCATTAAGAAAGCGGCCGCGCCCATTACCGGCGGCATGATCTGCCCGTTAACTGAAGAGGCAACTTCAACTGCACCGGCTTTTTCAGAGGTAAAACCGACTTTTTTCATCATCGGAATAGTAAAGGTGCCGGTTGTAACAACATTTGCAATTGATGAACCGGAAATTAAACCTGTCAGCCCCGATGCAATAACAGCGGCTTTAGCCGGACCGCCTCGTAAATGTCCAAGTAAAGAAAAGGCGGTTTTAATAAAGTAATTACCAGCACCGGCTTTATCTAAAAGCGCCCCGAACAGTACAAATAAAAATACAAACTTGGTGGATACGCCAAGTGCAATACCAAAGACCCCTTCAGTGGTGATCCACTGCTGGTTAACTATGGTGGTTATCTTATTGGCATTATGGGCAAGCAGCTGCGGTAAATTCGGGCCCATAAAGTTAAACGACAAGAAAATCAGTGCAATGACAGCTAATGGAGCGCCGAGACTTCTTCGTGTGGCTTCCAGCAGTATTAAGATACCAGCTACACCGGCAAAAATATCCATCTTACTAGGAATACCAACCCGCTGTACAATGCCGTCATAAAAAATAAAATAATATGCGCCTAAAAATCCCCCTAACAAAGCTAAAATCCAGTCTCCGATCGGGACAATAGCTTTGTTAGAGTTTTTAAACGCAGGATAAGATAAAAATGCCAGAAACAGTGCAAAAGCTAAATGAATAGATCGTGCTTTGGTATCATCAAATACAACTGTCAGGTTTAATCCGAGGTCATTAATAAACTGCTGGAAAATAAAAGGCACAGGAGAAGAGAAATAAAGCTGGAATAAAGACCAGGCAATCGCAGTCACTGTGATTAACTTTTTAACTCCGCCGACTACATGACGCCCGCCGGTTTCTGTTTGTTCAACGAGCTCCTGAAGCTCATTTTCATCCATTATATGTATTGTTTCGCGCATAAAAACTTCTATATTTACTGAAAAGACAAAAGGCAGTGAATCATCAGCTGCCTTTGCTATTACTATGCCCGAACCAGGTCAGGCAGATAAATTTGAGGAAGAATTACATCCAGCCGCGTTCTTTGTAATATTTAACGGCACCGTCATGCAGAGGCGCAGATAATGCGTTGCTGATCATATCTTTCTCACTTAAGTGAGCAAATGCAGGGTGTAATTTTTTGAAACGTTTGAAATTATCAAATACCGCTTTAACAACCTGATAAACAGTTTCATCATCTGTGTTAGTTGAGCTGACAAATGTCGCGGCTACACCAAAAGTCTTAACATCCTGATCTGTACCTTTGTACATGCCACCCGGAATAACTGCCGGAGCATAGAAAGGGAAATCAGCAATCAGTTTATCAACTTCAGGGCCGGTAACCGGAGCAATTTTAGAGGCACAGGATACACTTGCTTCTTTAATCGCACCAGACGGATGACCAGCTGTATAAGTAATCGCATCTAAGTTGTTATCACATAAGGCAGCTGACATTTCAGCGGCTTTTAGTTCTGATTTAAGGCTGAAGTCTTTCATTGCTAACTTCTTGGCGGCCATTACAACTTCCATTGTACCGCGTGTACCTGAACCGGGATTACCAACATTGACACGTTTATTTTTTAAATCATCAAAACTGTTAATGCCGGCATCAGCACGTACAACTAAAGTGAACGGTTCAGGGTGAACTGAGAATAACGCACGCAGTTCTTTATTACCTTTACCTTCAAATTTGCTGGTACCGTTATAGGCGTGGAACTGCCAGTCAGACTGGGCAACGCCCATATCCTGCTCGCCTGCACCGATTGCATTGATATTAGCAACAGAGCCGCCTGTAGAAGGTGCATTACATTTGATATTGTGATCTTTAATGCCGCGGTTAACCAGTTTACAAATAGACTGACCGACAACGTAATACACGCCTGTTTGTCCGCCTGTACCGATTGTCACAAATTTTTGCTCTGCAGCAGCTGCTATCGTAGTCGATAAAACTAATGCGCCCAGGAGTGAGCTTTTAAAGATCTTATTCATCATTATTCCCTTTTATAAACAAACCACTTGTACAACGTGGATCCCTACATTTTTAGTTGACGATATGTGTATATGGTCAAAAGTAATCGCGCAGTATGGCGATTTTATCGGCTCTAGGCAAGTTTCTTTGCTTGAAACTGGGATCGAGGCAGTTCAATTATGGCGAAATAATCACCTGCATAATGCAGGTGATTAATAATTTTCAGAGGAGAATTTACTTCATTAATCCGGCTTC
The DNA here is from genome assembly GCF_000428725.1 of Psychromonas aquimarina ATCC BAA-1526. Lineage (GTDB taxonomy): Bacteria > Pseudomonadota > Gammaproteobacteria > Enterobacterales > Psychromonadaceae > Psychromonas > Psychromonas aquimarina. The sequence goes on along the minus strand of NZ_AUAM01000024.1, from coordinate 48,370 downwards.
TTTATAATAACGAACCGCGCCGGGATGCAGGGGAGCGGTTAAGGAGTCACTAACCATACCGTTTTTATTTAAGTCCTGGAAAGCCGGGTGAAGCTGTACAAACAGGCCATGATTTTCAAATACAGCTTTGACTAGATTATAAGCGGCCTCTTCAGGCAGCAGTGTCGTAGTTACAATAGTCGCCCCTACACCAAAAGTAGTAGTATCCTGGTCACTGCCCCGGTACATTCCTCCAGGAATGACCGCATTACGATAATAGCTCCTGGTATTTATCAAAGAGGAAATTTTATCCCCGGAGACATTAACCAGTTTAGTTTGACAGGCACCCGAAGCTTCTTTAATAGAACTGTTAGGATGGCCGACAACATAAATTATCGCATCGACTTTATCATCACACAAAGCTTTAGCCTGCTCGCTGGGGTTGAGCTCGGAAACAGCTGCAAAATCCTGCAGTTTCCAGCCGTAAAGATCCAGCAGCATATCCATTGTCGCCCGCTGCCCGGAACGCGGTGAGCCGATATTGATACGTTTCCCTAATAAATCTTCAAAATGATTAACATTTGCATCAGCCCGGGCTAATACAGTAAAAGGCTCTGCATGTACTGAAAACAGTGAACGTAATGTAAAAAACTTGCCCTGCTCTGCGTATCTGCTGGTGCCGCTGTAAGCATGATACTGCCAGTCAGACTGAACAACCCCGAGATCCAGTTCTCCCGAGCGGATCCCTGCTAAGTTATAAATAGAGCCCGGAGTACTTTTAATTTCACAGTGAATTTTTTCACTGTCTTTTATTTCATTAATTAGATGACAGACTGCCCCGCCGGTCGGATAATAAACACCGGTTATGCTGCCGGTACCGATAGTCACATATTGTGTCTCAGCCAGCGCATAAGGTAAGGAGAAAAAAAACAGAAAACAGCTTAAACTTACTGTTTTAAATAACTTTCTCGGCAGCTGCATGTTCACATGTTCCTTCATATGTAAGGCCTCCGGTGATAATCACAATTTAGCGGATTTTGCGCAGCAGTACTTTTGAATTGCGCTTAAGGTTGTACATCTCTTTTTTAGCTGTCGGTAAATCATTAATATCAACAAAGTCAAAGCCGCGCTCTCTAAACCAGTGAATACTCTGCGTGGTTAATACAAACACCGCATCTAAACCAAGCTCTCTGGCTTTACGCTCGACATGCTCGACTAAATTGTCAGCTCTTGCACTGCGCCGATACTTAGGATGACTGACTAAACATGCCAGTTCGCCCATTTTTTCATCTTTAAAAGGATATAATGCGGCACAGCCTATGACCATACCGTCACGCTCAACAATCTGAAAATGCTCAATCTCATTTTCTAAAAGTTCGCGCGAACGTTTAACTAAGATGCCCTGTTTTTCAAGCGGTTCAATAAGCTCTAACAAACCGCCGATATCATCAATAGTTGCAGTTCGAATGCGTTCATAACTCTCTTTCACAATCTGCGAACCAACGCCGTCACGGGTAAACAGCTCTTTAAGCAGCGCACCTTCCTGGTAATAACTAATCAAATGACTGCGGGTAACATCAGCTTTACAGGCGGCAACGGCAGCACGTAAAAAGCGTAGTGTTCCGGATGCTTCTCCGTCCTCTGCTTCCAGCTGATCGATATGATACTGTGCCTGCTCCGGTAAAAGCTCAGAAATCACCCGCCCCTGAGCATCTAATACCCCGGTATTAGAGCAGAAACCAATCAATTTATCGGCATTTAAACCAATAGCGACCTGCGTCGCCACCTCTTCGGCTAACAGGTTAAATACTTCTCCAGTCACTGAAAAACCAAGTGGAGAAATAACCGGAATTGCCCCTGACTCTAACTGAGCTTTAATACCGTCAACATCGATCTTTCTGACCTTGCCCGCATGACAGTAATCAACGCCGTCTTTAACACCGATCGGCTGCGCTGTAACCACGTTGCTGATAACAGTGCGTATACTGGCTCCCTGCATCGGAGAATTTGCTAAGCCCATCGACAGACGAGCTTGTAATTCAATCTGCACCGCACCGACCGCCTGTTTAATCAGCATTAGGCTCTGATCATCTGTGATACGCAGATCATGGTGAAACTGACTGCTGTGACCATGCCTATCCAGTTGTTTCTGGATCTGCGGACGTACGCCGTGCACCAGAACAAGCTTAACGCCCAAACTGTTCAGAAGCGCAATATCGTTAATAATATGCTGGAAATTATCGGTTTCTAATGCCTCACCGCCGACCATTAATACAAAGGTCTTATGGCGGTGAGCATTGATATAAGGTGCCGAACTGCGGAACCAGTTAACTAACTGCGTAGAATCTTTAACAACTTGCATTTATTTTCCTGTATCAGACATACCCCTTTGTTTTACTTTATCAATAAGTTGTCACTTATCCAACCAAAATTACCACAGAGCGAGGCTGCACAATATATTCACTATAGAACCACTGCTCCTTGTCTCCCTCTATATGAATATCCAGTCCGCCGGTTAAAGAAGTATCAACAATACGCAGCCATTTACCGCTTGGTGATTTAGGCAGGTTAAAAGTCAAAGGTTTCCAGAAAGCATTAAAAACTACATAGGTCACACCCGGTGAATGCGGGTGACGGCTTTCCATGGCAATCGCATGAGAAGCATCACTCCAGTCAGGCTGGTTAACGTTAAGACCATGCCAGCGCAGTTCAGATTTCTGAACAATATCATGCAGAGAATAACGATAAACTGTATTACTATCTTTCGCCTTAAGGGTCCGCTGCTCAATTAACGCCTTAGTAAAACGGAACAGATCCTGGTTTTTTTTAACTTTCTGCCAGTCAAACCAGAACTCCGGATTATCCTGACAGTAACCATTATTATTACCTTTCTGCGAATGCCCGACTTCATCTCCCATTAAAATCATCGGCGTACCTAATGACATCAGGGTGATTGCGAGCATATTTTTCATCTGCTGCAGACGTAAGCGCGTTATCTCAGGGTCATCGGTCGGTCCTTCAATTCCATGATTCCAGCTGAAATTATGATCGCAACCGTCACGGTTATCTTCTCCATTCGCCAGATTGTGTTTATTGTTGTAGCTGACTAAGTCATTAAGGGTAAAACCGTCATGGCAGGTAATAAAATTAACCGACTTTTCAGGCTCATAATTATGTGCACCATAAATATCCGGGCTGCCGATCAGGCGGGAAACAAACTTACTGACCATGCCTTTATCACCGCGTACAAAGCGTCTGACATCATCACGAAAATGACCGTTCCACTCCCGCCAGCGCTGTCCGGCTAAACTGCCCACCTGATACAAGCCGCCGGCATCCCACGCTTCCGCAATCAGTTTAACCGGCGAAAGAGTAGGATCCGTATCGATACTCCATAATGTCGGCGGACTGATCATAGGTTTACCCAGCTCATCGCGGGATAAGATTGATGCTAAATCGAAACGGAAACCGTCAACATGCATCTTTTCCACCCAGAAGTGCAGGCTGTCAATAATCATACGCCTGACCACTGAATGTGTTCCATTAAGCGTATTACCGCAGCCGCTGAAATTCATATAGTGCTGTTTATCTTCCGATAAAATATAATAAACACTGCTGTCAAAACCTCGATGTGAAAAGCTCGGCCCTCCCTCTCCGCCTTCTGCGGTATGGTTGTAAACCACATCTAGAATCACTTCAATGTCGGCTTTATGCAGAGCTTTGACCATATCGCGAAATTCATTCACCGGGCCGAGTACCGATTTATCCGAACTGTATTCGCGATGCGCAGAGAAAAATGACAACGGACTGTAGCCCCAGTAATTAACCAGTCCGGCATGATGTTCACTGGGATCAAACTGATGCACCGGCATTAACTCAACCGCAGTAACACCAAGTTCTTTCAGGTAAGGTATTTTTTCTATCAGCCCGGCATAGGTGCCGCGTTTATTTTTGGCAAGGCCGGAACTCTTATGACGGGTAAAACCACCGACATGCATTTCGTAGATTACACTGCTTGCAAAAGAATGACGCGGATGTAGATCGTCTTCCCAGTCATAATCATCAATATCAACAACGACACTTTTTAAACACTTAGCAACATTTGAGCCCTTTCCAATAGCGGCGCTGCGGGAAAAGTTATCACCACGTTCAACTAATAAACCATAGGGATCCAGTAAAACTTTCTCGGGCGAAAATTTTGAGCCTAAATGCGGACGGTACGGGCCGTTCACGCGAAAACCGTAGAGCTGACCAGGTTTTACATCACTAATAAAAATATGCCAGTAATATGCAGTACGGTTATCAACATCTGAAAGCTTAAAAGTATAACTGGGTTTCAAGGCATCTTTATGGTCAAAAAAGAGAAGCTCAATTGATTCGGCAAGACGGGCATACATACAAAAATTTGCCCCCTGAGCAGTATAAGTTACACCTAATTTATCAGGACTTCCGTGTGAAGTAGAAAACATAATTTACTCCGAATATTCATGATAATCTGGCCCTGCTCATACAACAGAGCCGTTAATATATAATTTACCAGGCCCTGCAGCTAATATTGAACATAAAGTCAAACCTGAAAATATAACAATACAATCTGCAGATACAGTTATAAGCCTATTACTTATTAATAAATTTGCCCGGATATAGGCGCATCAAATTAAAATTAGCGGCTAATACAGTTAACATTTTTTAAATAATCATTTAAATGAGGGACAACATGAAACTTAGCGACACAATTAAAATCATTCCTTTATTACTGTGCAGTCTGTTTGCCCAGTCAAAAGTAATGCAGATTGAGCCCAGCGCGCTGCTTGAACAGATAAAAAAACAGCAGGCGCCTATTCTTCTTGATGTGCGTACAGCACGTGAGTTTACACAGGGTCATATCCAGGGAGCAGTAAATATTCCCTATGATCAGCTGCTTAATCAAATGCAGAAAATAAAGGATTATAAGGAGCAGGAAATAGTGATTTACTGCCGCTCTGGAAGACGGGCACAGGTCGCTGCAGATATTTTAAAAAATAAAGGCTTTAAACATCTTAGTGATTTAGACGGTCATATGCTGCTGTGGCAGGAACTAAACTACCCGCTGATCAGCACTCCCCAGTAACGACCTTTATACTTGTTTGTCCGGACAGAAAAGCTACTTTACGTTTTTCTGTCCGAAGTGAATACAGGTAAAGACAGGTGCCAGTGCATCGCAGAAAGACGCAGTGATAAAGTACCCAGTATCGCTATACTCATCGCTGTAATGGTATCTGCCTGCAGATAGTCGCAGACTACATATAAAACCGCTCCTAAAATTGAAGCCGTAGCATAAATTTCTTTCTGCAGTACAAAAGGGATCTGGCCGCCTAATATATCTCGGATCATACCGCCGACAACGCCGGTAATGCAGCCCATAACAATCACAACCGGCCAGCTGAAACCAAGACCCAGGGCTTTTTCTGCCCCGACAACAGTGAAAACAGCCAGACCGAATGCATCAAAAACCGGTAATAAAAAAGGGGGAAAACGATGAATTCGATGCTGCCATAAAACCGCCAGCAGTGCGGTAATTAAAATGACATAAATATAGTTATTATCAATAATCCAGAAAACCGGCGTAGCGCCCATCAGCATATCGCGAACGCTGCCGCCTCCGATAGCCGTCACCCCGGCAAGTACCAGAATACCAAAAGGGTCCATACGTAAGCGAGTGGCCACTAACACACCAGATACCGCACATGAAACGGTGCCGATCATATCGGAAATATAGATAAATTTATTCAGCATTAATATTCACCAGCTCGCTACATTAAAGAAGAGATAATGCAACAGAGTGCCGGAAATACGGATTATCTTCAAGCCGCCCGGGCAGCCTCTGCCGGGCGGATCATTATTGTGAAACAAAATCTGCTGTTTTCTGTGCTTTTCTACGACTTTTCAGCTCCGCAAACCAGACAGCTGCTGTGTTTATTTAGGCTCCGCTTAGCTGTGCAGCCTCCTTAACAGTTCTTCGCCTTCTCAACGCACGAAACCAGACGGCAGTTGTGTTTATTCAGGCTCCGCTTAGCTGTTCAGCCCTTTTAGCGGCTCTTCGCCTTCGGAGCGCACGAAACCAGACGTTTGTATTTATTTAGGCGCTGCTTAGCTGTTCACCCCTTTTAGCGGCTCTTCGCCTTCTCAACGCACGAAGCCAGATGCTTGTATTTATTTAGGCGCTGCTTAGCTGTTCAGCCCTTTTAGCGGCTCTTCGCCTTCGGAGCGCACGAAATCAGATGCTTGTATTTATTTAGGCGCTGCTTAGCTGTGCAGCCTTGTTAACAGTTCTTCGCCTTCTCAACGCACGAAACCAGACGTTTGTATTTATTTAGGCGCTGCTTAGCTGTTCAGCCCTTTTAGCGGCTCTTCGCCTTCGGAGCGCACGAAACCAGACGTTTGTTCTTATTTAGGCGCTGCTTAGCTGTTCAGCCCTTTTAGCGGCTCTTTGCCTTCGGAGCGCACGAAACCAGACATTTGTATTTGCTCCGATCATTAACAGACAAGGTGTTAAAACCAGGGTCAGCAGGGTCGCAAATGCCAACCCGCCGGCAACGGCTGTGGCAAGCTGTGCCCACCACTGAGTCGACGGCGCACCAAACTCAACAGTGCGCGCAAAGAAATCCAGGTTAACTTTTAATACCATCGGCATTAACCCGAGAATGGTTGTTACTGTGGTCATTAATACCGGACGAATACGCTGCGCCCCGGTTCTTAATATCGCCTCTCTAGTATTCGAACCTTTTGCTTTTAATACATTATAAGTATCAATTAAAACGATATTGTTATTAACCACTATGCCGGCAAGGGTGATAACTCCAATACCGGACATCACAATACCAAAAGCACTCTGAGTTAAAAACAGTCCGATAAATACACCGGCAGTTGAAAAGATAACCGCGCTTAAAATCAGAAACGACTGATAAAAAGAGTTAAACTGCAGCAGTAGAATCAGTGCCATAACTGCCAGTGCCACCACAAATGCTTTTTCTAAAAAGGCGGCGGCCTCCTGTTCATCTTCATTCTGCCCTCTTATATTTAAGCTGACACGGGGATCTAAACCTAAGTCAGGAAACTCTTTTTTAAGCTCAGGTAAAATCTTACTTAAATTATAATCGGGCGCCAGATCCGCACTAACCGTCATAACAATACGCCCGTCTACCTTTTTAATGGCCGCCTTTTTCGGCGAAGCTGACAAGTCAACAAAATTACTTACCGGTACCTGCCCGGAGGCAGTTTGTAAACGCAGCTCAGCCAGTTTACTTAAACTGCGTTCACTTTCCGGATAACGGACTCGAATATCTAACTCATCATCAACATCATCGGGTCGATAAGTACCTAACATAAGTCCATTAGTTAAAAACTGCACGCTGCTGCCTAACAGGGTAGCATCGGCGCCGTAACGGGCGGCATCTGCACGGTTAATTTTAAACTGCCACTCCACCCCGGGTTTTTCTCCGTCGTCTTCAATATTGATAAAATAAGGTTTCTGCTGCAGAGCATGATGCAGCTTATCCGCAGCGGCCTGGAGCAGCTCCGGGTAGCGGGAACCAATTTCAATCTGCAGCGCTTTACCCGTCGGCGGACCGGCCTGATCTTTTTTCAGTTCAATTTCAACGCCGGGCATATTTTCGGTACGCGCCTGAATATCAGCAATAATCTGATCGGCACTACGTCTATCCTGCCAGTCTCGTAAATTAATACGCATGCTGCCGACAATCTCGCCGGAAGAGTCTCCCGTTTTTACATACAGGGTATCGATTTCATCGCTTAGCGGTAATATTTTCTGTTCAATGGAAGACATAATATCGTCCTGCTCATAAACAGAAAAATCACCGTAAGAACGCACTTTAACATTGATTCCAGGAGGCTCAACTTCAGGAAAAAACTCCACACCTAAATTAGACTTCTTAAACAGCATCACTCCGGAAACGGCAATAATAGAAGCCAGCAGCAGAACTAACCACGGACTTTTAAGTGCACCGTTAAGCGTTCTTACATATAAACCGCTAAAGCCGGTCAGAGTAAACAGGTCCCCCTTTTCAGCAGCCACTGCATTGTTTTTTTCTCTTTTACTCAGTACTCGAGCTTTACCGAAAACGCTGCCTAAAACAGGAATAAAAACCAGCGCCATCAGCAGTGATGCTGTTAAAGTTGCAATTAAGGTCAGCGGCAGATACTTCATAAACTCACCGGTAATGCCCGGCCAGAATAATAACGGCGCAAAGGCCGCCAGGGTCGTTGCCGTGGAGGCAATAATCGGCCACGCCATACGTTTAGCAGCATCTAAATACGCCTTATGCCGTTTTACGCCGGCACTCATTTCCCGGTCAGCAAACTCAGTCACCACAATGGCACCGTCAACTAACATACCGACAGCCATAATCAGTGCAAACAAAACCACAATATTTACCGTTATACCGAATACCCATAACACCAGAATCCCGGTGAGAAAGGATCCTGGAATTGCAATTCCAACCAAGGCGGCACTGCGCATACCTAAAATTGCAATAATCACAATCACCACTAACAGAACGGCACTTAATACATTGTTCTGCAGATCATTAAGCATGGTTTTTACATCTTTAGAGCTGTCTCCGGCATAACTGACCTGAATATTATTCGGCCAGAAGGTCTGATTTTCTGCGATCAGTGCTTTCACTTTATCCACAGTATGGATGATATTTTCACCCGGACGTTTGACCACCTCCAATGAGACCGTCGGCAGACCGTTTACCCGCACAAAACTAGATGGATCTTTGAAAGTACGGCGGATTTTTGCCACATCAGCAAAGGTAATCACTTTATCACCCGAGACTTTAATCGGCATAGACATCACATCTTTTACACTTGAAAATACCGAAGGTACCTTAATAGGAAAACGTCCTTTGCCGGTATCCATAGTCCCGGCGGCAACAAGACGGTTATTACGCGAAATAAGATTATAAATATCAGTCATATTGAGCTGATAACTTTCCATCAGCAGCGGATCAACTAAAATCTCCACCATATCTTCACGGTCGCCGCCGATATTGACCTCTAAAATTTCCGCCAAACCTTCAAGTTTATCCTGCATGCTTCGGGCCAGGGTAATCAAAGCGCGCTCCGGTGCACTGCCCGACAGCAGAATAGTAACAGCCGGATTTTCACTGGCCAGGGTGACCTGTTTAACAATCGGATCATCACTGTCCTGCGGCAGCTCGCCTTTAGCCTGGTTAACCTCTTCACGCACATCTATCAGTGCATTTTTTATATCAACATCAATATAAAATTCAATAACAACCGATGCATGCCCGGAGCTGGCTGTCGACTTCATCTCCTTGATACCTTCAAGACCGCGTAACTTCTGCTCCAGGGGACGAAGCAGCAGACGCTCGGCATCTTCGGGTGAAATACCTTCATGGCTGACGGAAACATAAATAACCGGAATAGGAACATCCGGATCCGCTTCTTTGGGAATATTGATATATGCGGCTAATCCTGCTGTTAATAAAAAAGCCAGCAGCATCAATACGGCACGCTTGCGCATTAATGATCCTTCAATAACCGTCCGCATAATTATCTCTCCGTTTCAGTATCCAGCATGAAATTGCGCACTTTTAATACAAGCCTTGCCATGATTATTTCTCCGCAGCTACTGCCTGTACAGGGTCACCGGGTTTTACAAACCCCTGTCCGAGCGTAATAATATCTACCTCACCTGCAAATCCAGATAACCAGGCGCCGTTATTATCAGCTTCAACAAGCTTTATCGCTTTAAATACCACGGTCCCCTGCTCAACTAACTTAACCCCTAGATTCCCCTCGCCGTCCATGGCTAATGCCGACGGTGAAATATAAATGGCTTCAACGGGATAAAGAGGGATTGACAGTTTTGCGCTGATACCGGAGAAAATTTTCAATTCCGGGTTGGCAAACTCAGCTTCAATACGGAAAGTGCTGCTTTTACTGTCCGCCATCGATGCAATGTAAGTTATTTTCCCGGAAATTACTTCACCGGACAGCAGTGTTGCCGAAATACTCTGCCCGAGTGTCAGCTGACTAACATAATGTTCGGTAGCATCACCGCGAATAACAATAGGGTCAATATTTTCCAGGCTGAATACAGAATCTCCAACCTGCAGGTAATCCCCTTTTTCAGCAAACTGCTCCTGCAGAATACCGGAAAACGGCGCTGTGACTTTTGTGCGCGCAAGTTTCAGCTGCAGCTGCTCTACATCAGTTCTGGCAGCCAGTAACAGACTCTTCATCTCCGCCAGGCGGGCTCGTCCCTGCAGACCTTTATCATTTAACGATTTAACCGCTTTATAATTTAATGAACGCTCATCTAATAATGCCTGCGCCTGCTCCAGACGGAACGGCAGTTCATTTTTTTCAATATTAAGCAAAGCCTGACCGCGTTTAACCCGAAGGCCTTTTTTAGTGGTAATCGCAACGATTTTACCCGCCACTTCGGCACGAATAACAGCACGGCTGTTAGCTTCACTTTTACCATACAAGGTTAAAGACTTGGTCATTTTTTCCGGTGTAAAACGGGTAGTCTGCACCTTAGGCAGGATCTGCTCTTTTATTGAATGTTGTTCCGCCTGCAGCGGCTCTGCCTCAGGAGAGGAAAGCATCCATAAGATAAGCAGCAGACTGATAATAATCGCCAGCCAATAGGGACGTAATAAAAAATAGTTGGAGATACGAGCAGGCATGAACAGACCTCAACAAATAATAAAATAATTAATATCTTATGTTATAGGAAAGTAAGTTTGATGCGAGTTAAAAGGATAATAACTGTTATTTGGACGGGATTTTTAAGAAAAAGAAGTTTGTGAAGCCCTTTATAATAACGAAAACTTCACAAAATTAAGCGCGGCAGTTATATAGAAAATGACGAACCGCAGCCGCAGGTTGCTGTGGCATTAGGATTATTAACAAAAAAACGCGAACCTTCCAGACCGTCAACATAATCCACTGTACCGCCGATCAGGTACTGCAGGCTCATTGAATCGACTAATAAAGTCACACCGTTCTTTTCAATCAGGGTATCACCTTCATTAACCTTTTCATCAAAAGTGAAGCCGTACTGGAACCCTGAACAACCGCCGCCGGTTACGTAAACACGTAATTTTAATGCAGGGTTTTCTTCTTCGGCTATCAGCCCCTTTACTTTATCTGCAGCGTTGTCGCTAAAATAAATTGGCAATGCCATTTCGACTTCGGATGTCATGGTAACCTCTAAAAATATATAAACAGTGTAATATTATCCAATACCTGACTAATTAGTTCAAGTATAAGAAAAATCATTCTCAAAATATGCGCTGCTGTAATTAATTACCAGCAGGTACAGGTTTATCAAACTCAGTAAAATCAGCAGCATCTTTTTCGATTAATGCCCGCCAGTCATAACGCTGTTCTAACTGCTGTGCTTTATACCAGCGATCGCCCTTGACCTTAAGATCGATGATAACTTCATCAACCGTTATATTCGCCGGCAGTTTAAATGTACCTTTTATTGTCTGAAAATACCTGAACTTAAAACCAGACGGAACCTTGTCGCTCAATTCTTTTAAAGAAATACGTTTAAGCTCCTGCTGATCTGAAACGGAAAAAGATATTTCCAGGCGCCCGTTTAAAAAACGCCGTCCTTTCTGCGCCTGCATTAATACCAGTTCGTAATCCCAGCGTCCAGCTTCAAAATCTTCAACAACAGTAAATGAGTGAACTTTTACTCCTGAGACTTCCAGCTCCGGTGCAAGTACCCGCTCATAAAAATACAACTTATTTGAGACTGCATTTAACGAGGCTGTAGAATTTCTCCATTTTCAGAAAAAACATACTTTCTCGTGTTTTTATTGTCATTTAAAACAACAAGTTAAAATCGTACATTTTCCAAAGTTTATAAAAAATGAGTTATTCTACAGCCTCAACGCTTCATTAAGTTTTTTATTTTCCTGAGTTAAAGATGTAATAGTCTGCTGATCAGTCTGGCGCTGCGCCTGCAGATGCGCAATCTGTTTAACTTGCTCTACTTTTTCAACCTGCATGCTCTGCAGTTCTATTTTCACTGCGCTTAAAGAGCCCTGCAGTATATCCTGCTTAAACTTACCCAGCAAAAAACCAAGTAATAAACACAGCACGGCAGTAAGCAGCCATTTTATAAAACTATTTTTTAAGCGTTTCATTAAACACCTTTAAGCAGTGAAAATACTATTTATCTTTCTGCGATACACGGAACATTGCTTTACGTGTCTGCTGTTTACCTTTCTACGCCGCGCGGCAGCTCACCGTACGAGCCTGCTATTTATCTTTCTGCGATACACGGAACATAGCTTTACGTGTCTGCTCCTGACGCTTCTGACGCATAGACAGTCTCATAGTCCGTTCTAATAACTGCGTATATATAGGGCGCCCGCCAAGGGACTGAGCAACCATAGTCGCACCTAAACAGGTTACAATTAAGGGTAAAATCATTTCATAATTACTGGTCATCTCAATAACCAGTAAAATTCCGGTAATCGGTGCACGTACTGTGGCGGCAAATAACCCGCCCATACCGGCAATAGCAAAGGTGCCTGCTTCTGTCACTATCTCAGGAAACAGCGCGTGAGCGGCCAGACCAAACAGCATGCCGAATAGTGTTCCCAGAGCTAAAGTCGGTGCAAAAACGCCGCCGGGTGCACCGGAACCGAAACTCAGCAGTGTGGTCAGAATTCGAAACAGGAAGATAACCAGTAAACCGCCGGCAAGGTAGTGCCCGCCCTCTACGTTAGGAATAAGTGACAGACCGCTGAAAGCCAGATCAGGTTCAATCACAGATAAAGCACCAAAAGCGGCCCCTAAAAACAGGCCGACAGCAACAAAACGCCAGCGCTGGTTTTTATGAACAAACAGAAACATATCCTGAGTCGCCAGGATCATTTTATTAAATAAAATACCGATCACCCCGAAACAGAACCCCAGGAGCAGGTATAACCATAAGGATAATAAGTCCGGATGTGAATAATAGGTAACCTTGACCACAGCATCCTGATCAGTGATCAGGCGCATCACTATAGTCGCCATCACGGCGCTCATAAACACACTTTTAGTCGAAGTTAAGCTGTAGTTAAACTGTGAACGCATCTCTTCGATAACAAACATAATACCGGCCAGCGGTGCATTAAATGCAGCCGCCAGACCGCCGGCTGCACCGGCTGCCAGTAAAGCCTGACTGTCAACTTTGTTCACTTTAAAAAGATCAGAAATCATTCGCCCGACATTTGCCCCCAACTGCACCGAAGGCCCTTCTCTTCCCAGTGCCATACCGCTGCCTAGAGCTAACAAACCGCCAAAGAATTTAACCGGAATTACCCGCTTCCAGCGCACCGGGCGCATGCCCTCCATCGCCCCTTCAATTTCCGGAATACCGCTGCCGCCGGCTTCAGGCGCAAATTTATGAGTAATATAAAAAGCCAGTCCCGCCATTAGCGATGAAACCGGAACAGCAATCAGCCACAGGGGAACCTGCGAATCACTGTAGCTGCTTATAAACTCCAGTCGAAACTCACTGACCCAGACAATACCGTGATCAAACAGTGCCGACATTATCCCGGCTAAGATACCGATAAATACCGATAACCAGATAAGCAGCGCACTGCTTTTACGGGTAAAAAAGCGGTCGATAAAACGTTTAAAATTACTCAGAAAAAATAATGGGATACTTCTATTCATACAAATAAAAACAACTTTTAATGTCAGTCAGAGAGAGGAAGTTTGTCGGCAGGCAACAAAAGACCATGATTATACAAAAACTACAAGTCAAATTAACATGATACAGTTCAAAAAACATTGATAAAAAATATAATTAGCAATGTTTATCGAACAAGAGAGTCTGGTATATTGGCTTTTCATATTGCCTTTTCACCTTAAACTGTTAATTAATAGGACTTCCATGAGCAGATCTAACGAGCTATTCGCTCAAGCACAAGCAATCATTCCCGGTGGTGTTAACTCTCCCGTTCGAGCGTTCAACGGTGTCGGAGGCGGTCCGCTGTTTATTGAAAGAGCGCAGGATGCTTATATTTATGATGCAGATAAAAAGCAGTATATCGACTATGTCGGCTCCTGGGGGCCGATGATTCTTGGTCATAATCATCCGGATATTAAAGCGGCCGTAATAGCGGCGGCTGAAAACGGTTTAAGTTTTGGTGCTCCCACTGAAATTGAAATTGCGATGGCAGAAAAAGTAAAAAGCCTGGTTCCGTCAATGGAACAGCTGCGGATGGTCAGCTCAGGAACAGAAGCCACCATGAGTGCTATTCGTCTGGCACGCGGTTATACAAACCGCGATAAAATATTAAAATTTGAAGGCTGCTACCACGGTCATGCAGACTCACTGTTAGTAAAAGCCGGTTCCGGCGCATTAACCCTAGGCCAGCCGAGCTCTCCGGGTATTCCCGCCGATTTTGCAAAACATACCTTAACGGCAGATTATAACGATCTTGAATCGGTAGAGAAGCTTTTTGCTGAATATAAAGATCAGATCGCCTGTATTATTGTTGAGCCCGTTGCCGGTAATATGAACTGTATTCCACCAGCCCCCGGATTTTTACAGGGATTACGTCAGATTTGTGATGAAAATGCTTCATTACTGATTTTAGATGAAGTAATGACCGGGTTCCGCGTCGCGCTCGGCGGCGCACAGGCTTATTATGATGTGAAACCGGATCTGACCACCCTTGGTAAAGTGATCGGCGGCGGTATGCCGGTCGGCGCGTTCGGCGGCTCAGCACAAGTGATGAAGCATATAGCACCGACAGGTCCTGTTTATCAGGCCGGTACTCTCTCGGGCAACCCGATTGCAATGCATGCGGGACTAGCGGCTTTAACTGCGCTGGATACACCAGAATATGCACGACTTGCAGAGAAAACCGAAAAACTCGCACTCGGCCTGAAAAAAGCAGCCGAAGAAGAAGGTGTGGCATTAGCGGTTAATTATGCGGGCGGCATGTTCGGATTCTTCTTTACTGAAGAAAGTCAGGTTACTAACTTTGCACAGGTCTGCGCCTGTGATGTGGATAAATTTAAAAAATTCTTCCACTTGATGCTAGAGCAGGGAGTTTATCTTGCACCGTCTGCTTTTGAGGCTGGATTTTTATCCCTGGCACATAGCGAACAGGATATTGAAGATACTCTGACAGCGGCTAAAAAAGCATTTGCAGCCCTGTAAAACTGTTTTTTCTAAGCGAAATAAATAAAAAACCACTGAACAGTGGTTTTTTTATAGCTGCAGCTCCAAGTCCAGTCAGCCCGGCAGCATATTAGTTCTACTCAACCTAACTGCTTAAAATTAATACTGCCCTCGCTGTTTTAGTCACAAATCATCCCTGATCTTAGTTTTTATCAGCCATTGGGATCTATCTAACGTTTTTAACAACAATTTGACTTTTTGACAACATTATATGCAACTATGCTTTAACAGGGTTGCAGACAATTCCTTTACATCTCAAATAGTAAAGACAGTAAAAAGCCCTGCGCGGAAAGAAATTCGCCGAAGCTGAGAGCGCTGAAATAATCAATTTCAATTAATACCGGCGGCTCTGTAAAAATAAAAAACTAATTAAAAAAAGCTGTATTATTTTTCTCTCGAATGGAGTTAATTATGCCCCTTAACAAGACCGCACCTCTACCTACCAATACAACCGAATGGCTGGTTAATAGAAACAGTATTATCATTCTCTGCGATATTATTTTGTTTGCTCTTTTATATCGTTATTTACCTTTTGAAAAAGAGGTGGTAATGGGCCTGTGCATACTTTTATTTATCGCTATATTATGGTTAACAGAAGCGATGCACGTCAGTATTACTGCTCTTTTCATCCCTATATTAGCCGTTGTATCCGGAGTATTTGATACCCAGGCTGCACTTTCCAGCTTTTCTAACCCGATTATATTTTTATTTTTAGGCGGTTTTGCACTGGCGGCCGCACTGCACCGCCAGGAGCTGGATAAGGTGATAGCCGATCAGGTGCTGGTATTAGCCAGGGGACGGATGAGTGCTGCGGTATTTATGTTGTTCGGCGTAACAGCAGGTCTTTCCATGTGGATCAGTAATACAGCAACAACTGCAATGATGCTGCCGCTGATCCTGGGTATTTTAAGCAAGGTCAACGCCAAAACCGGCCACAATACCTATGTGTTTGTATTATTAGGCATCGCCTACTGCGCCAGTATCGGCGGCATTGCAACCATAGTCGGCAGCCCGCCGAATGCAATTGCAGCGGCAGAATCAAACTTAAGCTTTACCGAATGGATGGCTTTCGGCGTACCGGTTACTTTGATACTGCTGCCGATGGCAGTCAGCATACTCTACCTGTTATTAAAACCAAACCTAAATGAAGTCTTTGAGTTAAACCATGAGCCGATTAAGTGGGATAAAGGTAAAATCGTCACGCTGGCTATTTTCGCTTTAACCGTATTTTTATGGATATTCAGTGTGCCGATTAATAAGATGCTCGGCGGATTAGCCAAATTTGACACTTTAGTTGCCCTGCTGGCAATTGTGCTGGTCAGTTTTGCCCGGGTCGTTCATTGGAAAGATATTGAAAAAACCACAGACTGGGGCGTACTGCTGTTATTCGGCGGCGGTATCTGCTTAAGTAATATATTAAAAGTGACAGGTACCAGTATCTTCCTGGCTGAAAGTCTCAGCGTAATTTTATCACACGTCGGCATACTGCTGACTATCCTGGCTGTGGTTGCTTTTGTGGTATTTTTAACTGAATTTGCCAGTAATACAGCAAGTGCGGCTCTGCTTATTCCGGTATTTGCCAGTGTGGCTGAAGTACTCGGTGTCTCGCCGATTGTTTTATCGGTCGTTATCGGTATCAGTGCATCATGCGCCTTTATGCTGCCCGTTGCTACGCCGCCGAATGCGATTGTATTTGCCAGCGGTCATATTAAACAGTCAGAGATGATGCGCATCGGTATTTACCTGAATCTTTCCTGTATTGCAGTGTTAACGCTGTTTTCCTGGGTATTCTGGGCTTAAATAAAACTTCCTCAGAGAGCTCAGCCGCATGCTGAAAATGCTGAGCTTTTGATAAAAACAGCCGGAATATAAAGATTTCAGCATATTCCGGCTGATTAGGCATATATCCCCCTCAAAATTGATTTCGCAATTTTTCGTAACTCGTTAATTACGTTATACTCCCTCCTTTTCTATCATAAGATAAACAAGGTCATTAAACATGAGTGATGTACTAGATTTAAGCTTAGAGGGCGTAGAACAACTTCCTCTGGCTAAATTTACCGAAGACGCTTACCTCAACTATTCCATGTATGTCATCATGGACCGCGCTCTGCCGCATATTAGTGATGGTCTGAAACCCGTACAGCGCCGTATTGTTTATGCAATGTCAGAACTTGGTTTATCCGCATTATCCAAACACAAAAAATCAGCCCGTACAGTTGGTGATGTATTAGGTAAATATCATCCGCACGGCGACAGTGCCTGTTATGAAGCTATGGTGTTAATGGCGCAGCCCTTCTCCTACCGCTACCCGTTAATTGACGGTCAGGGTAACTGGGGGGCACCGGACGATCCGAAATCATTCGCCGCTATGCGTTATACCGAATCCCGTTTATCACCCTTTTCAGAATTATTACTTTCTGAAATCGGCCAGGGCACCATCGACTGGAAACCTAACTTTGACGGCACCATCAAAGAACCGGAGCTGTTACCGGCACGTTTACCGCATATTTTATTAAACGGCATTACTGGTATTGCCGTTGGTATGGCCACGGATATTCCGCCGCATAATGCCCGCGAAGTGGCCAATGCCTGTATCCATCTGCTGGACAACCCGAAAGCAGGGCTTAATGATTTAATGGAATTTGTGCAGGGCCCGGACTATCCGACGGAAGCTGAAATCATCACGCCGAACCGTGAAATTAAAAAGATTTATGAAACCGGACGCGGCAGTTTTAAGAGCCGTGCGGTATATCAGATTGAAAACGGTGAAATCGTTATCAATGCGCTGCCTCACCGTGTTTCCGGAGGTAAAATACTGAGAGAAATCGCCAAACAGATGCAGGATAAAAAACTGCCTATGGTTGCTGATTTACGCGATGAATCAGATCGTGACAACCCAACCCGTCTGGTTATTGTGCCGCGCTCCAACCGTATTGATATTGAAGCCTTAATGCATCACCTGTTTGCTTCCACCGATTTAGAAGTAAACCATAAAGTTAACCTTAATATGCTCGGCTTAGATAAACGTCCGCAGGTAAAAGGTTTAGTTAAGATATTAAATGAATGGTTAATTTACCGTACTGATACGGTGCGCCGCCGCTTACAGTTCCGCCTGGATAAAATTTTAGCTCGTCTGCATATATTAGAAGGCCTGCTAGCAGCCTACCTTAATATCGATGAAGTTATCGAGATTATCCGTACCTATGACAATGCTAAAGCAGAGCTTATGTCGCGTTTCGGACTCTCAGATATACAGGCACATGCAATTTTAGAAATTAAACTGCGCCAGTTAGCTAAGTTAGAAGAGATTCAGATCCGCGGCGAAATGGATGAGTTAAGCGCCGAGCAGAAAAAACTAGAACTGTTATTAGGCTCAGAACGACGTTTAAAAACACTGGTGAAAAAAGAACTCAAAGCTGATGCAGAAAAGTATGGAGATGACCGCCGCTCACCGCTGATCGAGCGCATTGAAGCAAAAGCCTTAACCGAAAAAGAGCTGATGCCCAGTGAAGCCGTCACCATAGTATTGTCCAGCCAGGGCTGGGTTCGCTCAGCCAAGGGGCATGATATTGACGCACAGGCATTAAGCTACAAAGCCGGGGATGAATACCTCACCAGTACACAGGGCAGAAGTAATCAGAGCTGTATCTTTATCGACAGTTCCGGGCGCGCTTATTCATTAGACGCGCATTCACTGCCGTCAGCCCGTTCTCAAGGAGAGCCTTTAACCGGCCGCTTTAATCAGAATGAAAACGTACCTTTTGTCTGTGCACTGATGGGCGAAGATAATGACAAGTATATTATCAGCAGTGACCATGGTTACGGCTTTATTGCTAAATTCAGTGATATAAACAGCCGTAATAAAAATGGTAAGGCACTGATCAATCTTACTGAAAATGCGCAGTTAATGGCGCCGCAGAAAGTCAGCGAAAGCGATGACGACTTATGCTTAACCATCAGCAACGAAGGGCGCATGCTGCTCTTCCCAGTGAACAGTTTACCTAACCTGAGCAAAGGTAAGGGTAATAAAATGATCAACATAATGTCGGCAAAAGCGACTAAACGTGAAGAGTTTGTTACTATGCTGCGCATTGTGCCGGCGGCAGCCTCTGTAACACTGCATGCAGGTAAGCGTAAATTAACTTTAAAAGCGAGTGATTTAGCACATTATCAGGCTGAACGAGGCCGCCGCGGTAACAAGCTGCCGCGCGGACTGCAGCGTGTTGATAAAGTTGAAGTGATCGTTCCAGAACAAGAAAACTAAAGAGAACTTAACATTATGTTATTTATTATTCGTGCAGTCTTAGTGATTGCCAGCGTTATTCTGATGAGTGTGTATTCTATTTTTTACTGCCTGCTCAGCCCGCGCAACCCGAAAAACACTTACCATTTTGCTATGCTGTTCAGCAAAATGTCGCGTATTTTAGGTTTAAAGGTTACCGTACGTATTCCGGAAGGTGCTAAAGATAACGGCTCGGTTGTATATATTGCCAACCATCAGAATAACTACGATATGGTAACAACAACGGCATCGGTACAGCCAGGCTCAGTAACAATCGGTAAGAAAAGTTTAGTGTGGATACCTTTCTTCGGCATTATTTACTGGTTAACCGGTAATATTCTTATTGACCGTGATAATAAAAGTAAATCCAAAAATACCATTACCGATGTAGCTGAACAGATGCGTTCAAAAAATATCGGTGTATGGATTTTTCCGGAAGGCACACGCAGCCGCGGGCGTGGATTAATGCCCTTTAAAATGGGCGCATTTCATACCGCATTACAGGCGGGAGTGAATGTTGTACCTGTAGTTGTTTCAGACACCCATGGGCAGGTAAAACTAAACCGCTGGGATAACGGTGAGGTGATTGTAGAAATGCTCGAACCGATTGATATTACTTTATATAAAAAGCGTGAAATCCGCCGCTTAATGAACGACTCTTATGCGATAATGCTGGAAAAATACGACCAGCTGAATAAAGAAGCAAAACGCCCTGATAACAATACTGACTGCTGCGGTTAATACTGCTTTGCTGAATAGGAATAAATAATGGAACAAACAGTAGATTTAAAAGAGTTAATAGAAGAGTTTCGTGAAGAAACAGAAGAAATCGTTGAAGCAATCTTAGAAGACGGCAGTAATCCGGATGCCGTTTATATGATTGAACATCACCTTTCCTGCGGTGATTTTGATGTCTTAGAAAAAGCTGCTGTAGCCTGCTTTAAAAAAGGCTACGAAGTAACCGACCCGGAAGAGTTAGAGCTTGAAGACGGCTCAATTATTCTCAGTTTTGATGTGGTTATCGAAATGAATTTAGATGAAGAAGCCATTATGGAAGATGTGGAAAAACTGCTTACATTAGCGCACTCTTTTTCTATTGATTACGACGGCTGGGGCACTTACCCGGAAGAGTAAACACATTTATATGCACAAACAAAAAGCCCGCTAAATTTACTTAGCGGGCTTTTTTATAGAGGCTGTTTATTGTTTATTAAATAAAACTATTCAGAATCCTGTCTGCTTAATTCCTGAGTTTTTTCGATTAAAGAATTCTTTAATACCATAGCTTCAATCTCTAAACCGTATAAATTCTCATCCCAGTTAACACCGGCAAAAACATGCTCTTTCTGCATACCGTCTAACCAGGATTCTAAAAACACAGAAAGCGAAATCGCTTCAACTTTATAATTAGTCCACTCTTCATTCTGCAGTTTTTTTGCCAGTGCAGGCTCAGACCAGAAAAGATATACTGCGGCGGCATCTTTATTATCGTGGGCATGACAGTTTGCCCAGCCTTCATTCTCATCAAACAGGCCAAACAGTTCATCTTGTTTAACAGCCTGTTCAACAAACATTTCCGCATTTTTTAAATACTGTTCTTTCATATTATTTCTCAATACTCTTTTGATCTAATTTCTTTTCAAGTTCAGCGAACTTAGCTTCCATTTCAGCTAATTTCTCACGCGTCCGCAGCAGTACATGTGTCTGCACATCAAACTCTTCGCGGCTGACCATATCCAGTTTACCCAGCTTCGCCTGTAATATTTGCTTGATTTTACGATCCGCTTCTTCACCGAAGCTTTTAACACCAGCCGGCATCGCCTCACTGATCTGTTTGGCGATCTCTTCTAGTTTTTGAGGGTTAAACATGATTAGGCTCCTTAAATTTGATGGGCTATTGTAAACCTGCCGCGGGTTAATTTCTATGTTAAAAAAAAGTTATTAACTGCCGGCAGGGAAAAATTACTCCACAATAACCGGCTGCAGCTGCGTTAAGAAATCAGCTACGTTTTCCGCTAAAACGGCTTCCTGCCCCTTACCTAGAGTTTCTAACTGTACCTGCCCCGTTTCATTTAATATCGAAACAATCTGCATCTCATCACTGCAGCTGGCAATAAACATAGAAGCAGGTTTGTTTAAGCGTTTCTGCATCATAAAGTGTGCAATCATATTCTCCTGCAGCAGTTTAAAGTCATCCTCATTCCAGACCTGGATCAACTCAATAGGATGATCCTGAAACATACAGGGCAAACAGTCGCTGTAGGCGGAGCAGAACAAGTCAACAATACTCGAGTGCAGCTTTATTTCTAATGCCTGTTCAATATTACTAAGATCAACAGCGTCCGAACGCTTTAATGCACTCCACTCAATTTTCCCCCCCTGCACTTCACCGACCTGACAGGGTGAAATCCATTCAGGATCAAAGTTCTGCTGCGGTAATGACTGTTTTTTTTCCTGCCAGAGCGCCTGATGGCGTGCCAAAAGATCGAATAATTGTGTTTCAGTAGTATGATTCATTGCTCGAATATTTCTATAGTTTGGTTACAATAGTTATATTGTACTGACTCAAAACCACTTGTCTTGTTTAAATAAAATGAAAAGTTAAAAATATGAATAATAAACCACTCTACGATCAGGATGATGCACTTAAAAACCTTTCTCTTGGTCAAAAAACTGAATACAAAAGTGTATACGACGGCACATTACTTCAAGGTGTTCCGCGCAGTCTAAACCGCAATGAATTACAGCTTAGTGCCGATAACCTGCCTTTTGTCGGTTTTGATTTATGGAATATTTACGAACTTTCCTGGTTAAACAGCAAAGGAAAACCGGTTGCTGCTACCGGTGTAGTGAAAGTTCCGTACGACAGTGACAATTTAATCGAATCAAAGTCATTTAAATTATATTTAAACAGTTTTAATCAGACTAAATTTACCTCACTAGATGAAGTACAGAAAGTATTAGCGGCAGACCTTTCTAAATGTGCAAACAAAACGGTTTGTGTCGAGCTGAACGGCAGCTTAGATCAGTTTGCCGATAGACTGGGCACTTTTAATGGTCACTGTATTGATGATCTGGACATCGAAATTGATAACTATCAGCTTACCACCAGCTACCTGCAGGATATCAGTTCGACAGAAACAGTCACAGAAACCTTATATTCACACCTGTTAAAATCGAACTGTTTAATTACCAGTCAGCCGGACTGGGGAAGTGTTGAAATCAGCTATACAGGTAAAAAATTAGACAGAGAAAAACTGCTGCGCTATCTCATCTCCTTCCGCCAGCATAATGAATTTCATGAGCAGTGTGTAGAACGAATCTATTGTGACCTCATGAAATTCGCACAAATTGATTCGCTTTCTGTATACGCACGTTATACTCGCCGAGGCGGTTTAGATATCAACCCGCTGCGCGCAACACAAGAAAGTGACACTATTAATAATGTTCGCCTGCTTCGACAGTAACAACCGGATTTTATGAAATATATTGGTTTATACATTCGCACGGCTCTAATATCTGCAGCCGTGCTGCTCAGTCATGCAGGTTTCGCACAGCAGCTGAGTAATGCAAAAGTTCCCGTATCGCTGAAAGACGCTTTTCAAGCACGTTTCAGCGCACCGAATTACTGCATCGAAAAAACCAGCCTCTACCTCAAAGTAAAAAATTCGGATAAAAACCCGGCCGGCGCTCTGGATTTACCTGAAGGACTGACGGAAACTGATGTGCAGAAAAGCAGCACGGCACAGATAAACTACGTTTTTCCAACCCAGTTAATGGCATACTGCTATGCCCAGATTGAAGAGTACCCACAGGCCCTGCAGTTATTAACTCCCCTGCTCCGCAAATCAAATGTATTCACTGCGCATATACGAACATTAAATATCCTGGCTCTTGAAGTCCCACAGGAAGAACGACCGCAGTTTAATAATCAATACTTACTGGCGGCACTGCACGAAGCACTGCAGAAAATTCAGCAGTCACCTTTTAACGGCTCAACAGCTCTGTCCATTAACCTGCTGTTTACAATCAGTAAATTATCTATAGAAAACAACCAGTATCGCGACGCTAATATTGCTCTGGAAAAAGCCAAAGAATTATTAAAAACTAATCCGAATAATAGGCTGCAGGCCTGGCTGGCATATTATTACGGTATTTATTATGAACAGATCAATCAGCAGCGCCTGGCAATTTCATATTTAATGTCTGCTAATAAACTCTCTGATAAACAAGGCTTTACAAAGTTAAGCGGAGAAGTAAAAAGCCGCATTGCGGATATGTATCAACAGAAACACAGATTCAGCAGAGCCATCGATTTTGCCAGTCAGCGTGTTGAGCTGTATATGACCACCAAAAACACCATAAAACAGGCGGACAGCTTAATCCAGATAGCCATTTTAAAACGTAAGAACAAAGAAAATAATCAGGCTTTAATCTACCTGTTTAATGCGCTGGAGTTAGTTCAGAACAAAAGTAAAAGTGATTTACTCGCACATGTTTTTCTTGAGTTAGGGCAGACCTACGCAACCAGTAATAATGAACAGACCAGAAAGAAAGACTTAGAATTAGCACAAAAATATTTACAAAATGCCCGCTACCACTTTACCCAGCTGAATAAACCCCGGCAGCAGATAGAAAGCCTGCTTATGCTCGCGCAGTTAAACATTGTCAATGATGATCCTGCATTAGCTATTTTACAGCTGGAAAAGGTATTATATCTGTCAACTGAAAAGTATCACTCTCTACGTGTAAAAGCCTTTGAAATGCTGGCATTAAGTTATGAGATAACCGGTAATCATGAACAGGCTATTCTGCACTTTAAAAATTTCCATTCACTGCAGAACCGCATAAAAGAACGCTTATTCAGATTACAGCAGCTGCAGATCACAGAGCAGCTGCAGCTGTTTGAACAAACACAGCAGCAGCAGCAGTTAGAAAATATAAACAGCGAACTGCAGAAAAGCAGCAACCGTTTTCAGGCCTTTACATACAGCTTGTTTGCACTGTTTACCCTGGCTGCATGTGCACTTTTTTATACTTTAATTAAGAATAAAAAACTCAAAGAACAGAATACCCTGTCGCGGCAGAAACTGGCATGTCACCTTCGTACCAAACTGCCGTCGCAACAGACTGACAGCAACCACTTCAATTACTTTTACCGCGGTGATCCGCTCTTTTATGCTTTGGTAAATGTACCGTTTTTAAGCGGTTTAAATGAGCTGTTCGGTATCCTGGCCGCTGATAAAATTGAACAGAAACTCGGTGAAGCACTGCAGATATATTTCGGCAGCAGCGTGGGAATTTTCCAAATCAGGGATAACCAGATACTCTTTGTCAGCGAACAGAAAATCCATCACAACGCGGCCCGGTTTGCACAGAAAATAGAACAGTTTTTCAACTCTTTTACAGAAAGACATAATCTGCAGAAGTCTATTTCTATCGGCCTGGTGGCATTCCCGTTCTTAAATAATGCCAGCCGCGCCATCAACCCGACCCGCATTTTAAATTTAAGCAGCTTAGCGCTTTTCGGGGCAAGTCAGATTCGCGAGTCTAAGAAACAAAGCAGCTGGGTTGAGCTGTACGCAATCGATAATCTGCAGCCTGCATTTTTTGACGGTGATTTGTGGCTGTTAGGCCAGACTGCTATCAAAAAGGGCATAGTCAAAATTAACAGCAGCCACAATGATCATATAATTAAATGGCCAGAACTCGATAAGTAACCCATTTTTTATGATATTTTCAAAGGCAGACTTGCACTCCCTGCTAAAGTTAATAATAATTCATAGCATAAAAATTAAAATGGAATAATCATATGACTCCCCCGATAGCTGTTCTAAAGCTACTACAACAGTTATTAAAAAGAACTGCCCGACAAGATAAAGCATTTGACAAGTATCAGTTAAGCTTTTTAAAAAAACTGCACAATACACCTTCGGATACAGCTATCAACGAACTGTATGAAGAGTGTACGGAGCGGTTACAAGAATGCACTCCTTCAATTGAAGAGAGTCTTCCTGAAGGGCGTTTAATTGTTACTCAGTCACAGCTGCAGCTGCAGAAGCTGTCAGGTCTATCAGATGCCGTTAATGAAAAAATTGAACAGTCAAAGCATATCCAGCAGCCCTATTTAATATCAGAGCACCACGCTGAACTCACCAATATCATTAAAATATACCAGCGGGTTGTTATTGAGTTAGATAAAAACAAAAATACTAACAGTACAGGTGCTCCGCCGGAATTTTCAGAAGTTTGTGATGAATTACAGCAGCTGATTCTGGATCTGGATATTGCACAGCCGCATGTAAAACAACTCGATGTCATTCGTAGAAAAATAGCCGATGAAACTAACCCGCTTGAACTGCCGCAGTACTGTTTAACAATTATTGCCATTATTATCGACAGCACACGTGAAGAACGACGCTCGTCCCGTCACTTTCTATACACGCTGAATGACAGCCTTACCCAGTTTTATCTAAATTTCTCCAATAATATCAAGCAGGCTGAAATAACATTTGCCGAGCAGGATAACTGCGTTAAATCAATTCAGAAAAAATCTGCTCAGCTTAAAAAAGAGACTGAAACCGCAACGGATCTAGATGCACTAAGAAAACATATTTTCTCATATGTCGAAAATGTGGAGCAGATGATTAATGCCAAAGAAGAGCAGAAAGAAGTACAAGTCCGGCAGCGCTTTCAAGGTATGGTAAGAGAGATAAAAGAGCTGCAGAACGAAACAAAAAATTATCAGCAGACCCTGAAGCAGCAGAGTAAGCAGCTGCATGTTGATTTTTTAACCAAGATTCCTAACCGGGCGGCCTGGAGCGAACGTATTCAGATTGAGTTTACCCGCTACCAGCGTTATCAACACTCGCTTAATATCGCCATAATCGATATTGATAAATTTAAATCCATCAATGACAGTTTCGGGCATTTAGCAGGAGATAAAGTCCTTAATGTGATTGCCCAGACACTACAGAAATCACTGCGTAATACCGACTTTATTGCCCGCTACGGCGGCGAAGAGTTTGCAGTTCTACTGCCGGAAATAAACAAAGAACAAGCTCAAATCACCCTTGAAAAACTGTGCAGGATAATAAAAACAATTCCGTTTAAATTTAAAAAGAACAATATCAGCATTTCCATTTCTGTCGGAAGTACAATTTTCAGTCCGGGAGATGATATTGACAGTGCCTTTGAACGGGCGGATCAGGCGCTTTATCATGCCAAGAGCAGCGGCCGCAATCAAGTTATCTGTTTCGAAAAACAATAGTCCTGTCCCAGGCCGCCTGAAAATATAATGGCAACTCTGTATATCTATATTATGCTTATATAATAATAAGTTAGAAATGCTGTGTTGCTATTCAATCCTCTATAAACCCGTTCTGTGGTTATAAAGCTTCTAAACACTCAATCCGGCATTCTCTTTATTCCAAATTCGCGGCAAGGAGAGCCTATGATAACCAGCATCAATCCGGTCGGCAGCATGGCTTTATTATCTCAACTTGAAGTTAATCAGTTAAAAGAAAGCGCAACATCCGATATTTACCACCTGTTTCGCAACTGCTCTCTGGCAGTCCTTAACTGCGGCAGCCATACCGACAGCAGTAAAGAAATTTTAGAAAAATACAAAACATTTGATATTAATGTATTACATCAGGAAAGAGGCGTAAAAATTGAACTGCATAACCCCCCGGAGGAAGCATTTATTGACGGGGAGCTGATCACAGGTATTCAAGAACATCTTTTTTCCGTTTTACGCGATCTGCTTTATGTAAATTCACAGCTGCGTATTCCGGAGCATAATGATAATGACAGCGAACAGATCACCAGTTTAGTTTTTTCAATTCTGCGCAATGCCAATATTCTCAAACCAGGCGGTGAGCCTAATGTTGTAGTCTGCTGGGGCGGGCACTCAATCAATAATGAGGAATTTTACTATACACGCGAAGTCGGCAGTCAGCTGGGACTCAGAGCGCTCAATATATGTACAGGCTGCGGCCCGGGGGCAATGGAAGGCCCCATGAAAGGGGCAACAATCGGCCATGCTAAACAGCGGGTAAGCGGCGGACGTTATATCGGCCTTACCGAACCGGGCATCATAGCAGCCGAACCGCCGAACCCAATTGTTAATGAGTTAGTTATATTACCCGATATTGAAAAACGCCTTGAAGGTTTTGTGCGCATTGCTCACAGCGTAGTTATTTTCCCGGGAGGTCCGGGAACGGCGGAAGAACTACTTTATATTCTGGGAATCATGATGCATCCCGAAAATAAACGTCAGCCGCTGCCTATTATTTTAACCGGGCCGGAAAACAGCAGAACTTATTTTCAGGCTATCGATCAGTTTATCAGAGATACTCTTGGTGAAGACGCGCGCCAGCACTATCAGATTATTATTGCTGATGCTGCTTTAGTGGCGCAGACAGTTAAAAAATCGATGACCAAAGTAACTGAATACCGGCGTGCAATCGGTGATGCTTTTTCATATAACTGGTCTCTGAAAATTGACGAGCCTTTCCAGCAGCCGTTTGTTCCTAACCATGAAAATATGTCCAGCTTAGTACTGAATAGTGAACAGCCGACTGAGCAGCTGGCTTCTAATTTACGCCGTGTTTTTTCCGGTATAGTCGGTGGTAATGTTAAAGATGACGGTATTAAATCCATTGAAGAGTTCGGCCCCTTTGAGATTAAAGGAGAAAAAGTACTGATGAAAAAAGTTGACAGTTTATTAGAAAGTTTTATCGAACAGGGACGCATGAAACTTCCCGGCACGGTTTATACTCCCTGTTATAAAATTATCAGTTAAAACTTTATTTACGGTCTGGGCATAACAGTTCAGACCGTTTTTATTCTTTGTTGAAATGCGCTTGTACAGGCTTATAATACGCTCTCCTTTGCTAATAAGATTATCTGCTGACATGACATCTACCCTATTAATTATCGATGCGATGAACCTTATCCGCCGTATCTACGCTGTACAAGAAAAACAGCTTGGCCAGACGCAGGCAGCCGTGCTTGCAGCGCAGACGACTGCATGTAATGCGCTGAAAAAACTACTGCAGATACATCAGCCCAGCCATGTTATCTGTGTTTTTGATAATCATGCTCCAAGCTGGCGCCATCAGATTTACCCTGAATATAAACAGGGGCGAAAACCCGTTCCTGAGCTGTTAAAACAAAGCTTAAATCAGCTCCAGGATCTGTTTTTTGAATTAGGCGTAGACTCGTTAGTAACAGAAACCGACGAAGCAGATGATTTAATCGCCACCCTTGCAGATAAAGTCGCCCAGAAAAAACAACGATGCATTATTGTTTCTACTGATAAAGGTTTCTACCAGCTGCTTAATTCACAAATTGTTATTTATGATTACTTTACCAACAGTTATACCGATCAGCAGAGAGTATTAAATAAAATGGGTTTATCTGTCGGGCAGTTATGTGACTACTGGGCGATCAGCGGTATTTCCAGCAGTGCCATCAAAGGCGTAGAAGGAATCGGAGCAAAAGGAGCATTAGCACTGCTGCAGCAGTTTAACTGCTTAGACAACATGTTTAAACAGCCAGAGAATCAACAAGATAAACGTTTAACTAAGCTGCAGGCATCACAAAAACAAGCATTACTCGCCAGACAGCTGGTGACATTAAAAAAACAGATCCAACTAGGGTTTAATCTCAAGGATCTGCGTTATACTCCAACAAAGCCTTAAACAGGCGCTTAAATAGTGACGGCACAATAGAAAATCATATAAATATAACTTTTAAATAGCCATTAACTGCCTTTTAGGTAAAATAATTCTGCCGCAGCGTAATCAAGCCCTGCTCGCAGAGAGGCTAATAAAAGAATCAGGCCGGCATTACTATTACCTACTGGAGGGAATCACTTGAAAAAAGCATTAATCATAGCAGCCGTAGCAGCCGCCGGAGCCGCCGGCGCCTATTTTATAAACCAGCACAACGCATCTACTGCGTATAACGTACTCGACTATGTTCCAGCTGATACGCCGATTTTTACCGGACAGCTTGAACCATTTCCGCTCAAAGACTACCTTGCATCCGCTCCCGTCACTTCCACTCCAAACAGTGATGAGATGTTCGCTGAGTTATATACAGACAGCACAGCAAAAGTTAACTTCTTTCTGAATATTTTTAAAACTTATCAAGACAGTCTTAAAGATGCAGATCTGCTGATAAAAACATTCGGTTTCCCTGAAGAGCTGCGTGCCTATTTTTATACTTTAGGTTTAATGCCGGTACTGAAGATTGAGGTAGAAAATCCGCAGGCTGTCTGGGATCTATTAGACAAAAGCGAATTAGAATCAGGCTTCACCCACACTAAGGGTACGCTTCAGACAGTAAACTACCGCGCATATCAGTTAAGTGATGATACAGACGAGCAGAAAGTTGAATTAATCATTGCTCAGGATAAAGGGCTGCTGACCCTGACTCTGAATACTTCCTACAATGATCAGACATTATTAAGCACCGCACTGGGTTTAACTCCGGTTGAAAATTCTCTGGCAAACTCAGGTGTTATTGAGCAGACAATTAAAAAGTATAACTTTGACCAGTCAAGTCTCGCTTTTATCAATCATATTGAAATCATCAAGGGCCTGACCACCAGTGACGGCAATCAGCTGGCTCGTCAGCTTACCTCTCTAGCAGCTTATTTCGATGAAGAAAGGCCTCTGGCTGACATTCAAACACCAGAGTGTGCTGCAGACTTCGCCGGCATAGCAGAAAACTGGCCGCGCACGGTATTTGGCTATACTCATTTAGATATTAATAAAAATGAATCTACCATGGAAATGGCCACCATAGTGGAAAGCAAAAACCAGGCAGTCTTAAATGCATTAAAAACAATTCGTGGTTATATTCCAGAGTACACCGCGGATATTGAAAACAATGTGTTCGCTATGGGACTGGGAATCGATGTCAGTCTGTTAGCCGGCTCTCTAACCGATATCTGGAGCGATCTGCAGACCCCGAGTTATACCTGTGCGCCTTTGGCAGAGCTGCAGGCAGAGATAAGCCAGTCCGGTGAATCTATCGGTATGCTCAGTATGGGGGCGAATGTAGCTAATGGTGTCAAGGGAATCGGTGCAGCTGTACTTGATTACACCATAAGCCAGATCAATGACCAGCCCATGATTGAAAACTTAGATGCCCTGTTTACTATCTCCTCGGACAACCCTGAACTGTTATTTAATTCAGTGAAGATGTTCAGTCCTGAATTTCAGCATATTCAGCTGAGCAGCACCAGTCAGCCGGTCGAACTAGGCGGAATATTCCCAATTCCGGCACAGTTAAATATCGCACCTAAACTAGCCATAAAGGGTAATCATTTAGTTATCTATAATGGAGAAAAAGGTAAAAAAGCGGCGGAAAATCTAAGCACGGAAAAATTAAGTCAAAATGGTATTTATAACTTTTCATTTGATTTTAAGAAAACATTTGCACCGATTGTCACAGCAGCAGAATTAAGCGGCGAACCTATGCCGGAAGAAGCTATGTTTCTAATTGATTACGATGCACGAATGAAAATGGGCTTTGATATCAACGACCAGGGATTAGTTTTTGATTCATATATGAATAACAAGGCACCTGAATAAGCACCGCCTTTATTGTTATTAAAACTAATTTTATTCCGGCTTAACAACCGGAAAGTAATATAGTAAAAAAGCCCTTCTCTTTTCTGAAGGGCTTTTTTTTACATTTTTAATCACGAAATATTAAAACTGTTTATATTATTAACAATAGTTTTAACGAGTGTCTGACGTGCCTGAGAACTAGCCCAGGCAGTATGCGGTGTTATTAATAAACGTGACTGCTGCTTAACAGAAAAATAGGGATGACTGCTCTCCATCGGCTCGACAGCTAATACATCCGTACCGTGATAAATCCCATACTCGTCAATTGCCTCTGCCATAGCCGCTTCATTAATAATGTCTCCGCGCCCTAAGTTAAGAATAACAGTACCTTGTCGAACTAACTTTAAGGCCTGCTCATCAATCAGATTTTCTGTCTGCCCGTTAAGCGGTGCATGAATAGTAATAATATCGCAGCTGCTTAGTAATTCAGATAAATCAGCCTGCTGGTAAGGCTGCTGACTGTTTTTGCCGGACGTTGAGTAATAACAGACACTGCAGCCGAACACGCCGGCGATTTCAGCAACCCGCTGACCAATCGCCCCCATGCCGATAATGCCCCAGCGTTTGCCTTTTATTTCTGAAAACGGACTGCTGATATGGGTAAAAACAGGACTTTCACACCAGGCCTTTGACTGGGTGTAATTATCATAATAACGGCTTTGATGTATTAACTGAAAGAGCATTGCAAAAGTTGACTGTGCGACACTCTCTGTGGAATAACCCGATACATTTTTCACTGCCACCCCCGCATCGATAGCGGCTGCCAGATCAACATTATTCGTCCCGGTTGCTGCAATACAGATTAATTTCAGCTGCGGATTTGCCTGTATAACAGCTTTGTCAATGATAACTTTATTAGTAATAATCACATCACTGTCGGCAATATGCTGTAATCTTTGCTCACTGGATGTCGTTGCGTAAGTTGTCAGCTGACCAAGATTATCTAAAGCAGATAAATCCGTATCCCCGAGAGTTAATGCATCTAATAATACAATTTTCATATTTATTCCTAATTTAAAATTAAAAAGAATAGAGTGTTAACTAACCGCCGTTTTTACCATGATTTCCCTTTATGTGTTTTACAAAAATAATAGCAGCGACTATTTTTAAGACGTATCATAAAGGGATTTTTATGAATTCAATATCTCGCCATATTACTCTCAAATTCATTAGTTTTCTGCTTATTTCACTGATCCTGATAATGACGCTGATTCAAGTGGCAAGTATGCTGACAATTAAAGATAACGTATTTAAAATTCAGCAGTTGTGGGATGAAGTACAGGTTGAACAGTCAGAAAAAATTAATTTAGAAAATTCCATCCGCTCTTTTCTCGGTTACGGAGGAATGATCCACAAATTAAAAAATTCCATTATTAATAATAATCCTGAAGATCTGCAGAGCATTAAAGAAGATATTCATCAGGTCGAAGCCATTATAAAACTCTACCTTTCTTTTCAGTTAAGCCATGCTGAACGTTACGCACTTAACGACATCCAGACAGTAGTCAGAAACTATCAGAAAAAAGTTAACCTGCTGCAGCCCTTGTTTCAGGAAAACAGCTCAATAAAAAAAATAGACTCCTTTCTAAGCATTAATAACCAGCCCGCACTGCGCGGCTTAAGTGTACTTGAGCAGAACAACCGAAAAATTAATCACCAGGATAAAATAAGCTATTCTGTTCAGAATGATAAATTCGGCCTGTATACTGAAATAATTGCTCAGTTAGGCTACGGCGGCCTGATCCACCATATAAAAAATTTACAAATACGCGGTGATAACTCTTATGCTGTTAAGGCTCAGCAGAAAATTAATTTACTGCTTATTAATATTGAAAAGTATTTAAACATGGACCTTGCCGCCGAAGAGGAGCTGGCATTAAATACTTTTCAACAGACGATTAACCATTATCAGGCTCTGTTAAACAACCTCAAGAGACCTGTGACAGCACGTGAAATAATTGATCTTAGTCACTCGCAAAGCTTAGATAATAAAGCGCTGAAAGCACTGAAGATACTGGAACAACGCATTGAAATAGAACTGAAAAGCAAAATTTTTAATGTCGGAGAACAGATTCATTCAATACAGGACGGTATCAAGGAGCTCATTCAGGCAGTCATGTTTTTATGCATTGTTACCCTGCTGTTTTTCAGTTACATCATGTTTAAGAAAGTGATCCTGCCGATACAGAAAGTCACCCAGTCCATGGTTTCACAAGCCCGCTATCACCGCCGTAAGGAAGTTGTATTTCATCCTGATCAGATATATGAAATCAAACAGATGATCCGCTCAATCCGTATTTTTAAACATCATGAAAGAAAACGGCGCAGCAGCCAGAAATTACTGACAAAAATGAACTTAACGACGTTAAGGCAGCTGGAAGAGATTAAAGAGCTGCAGGCTAAAAGTGAGCAGAAAACCGATCAGGCATTAACACTTGCAAATCATTTAATTGAATTACAGAAAAATGCCGATAACGATAGAAAAAATGCCTTAGAAAGTCAGCGTAGAATCAATACCATCTTAAATACAGTGCATGATGCGATTATCACCACCAGCCGCTATGGTTATATTGAGAGTATTAATACCGCAGCTGAAATGATGCTTGGTTACAGTGAAGATGAGCTGTTCAATCAAAACATTACAGTACTTATGCAGGAAGACCATAGCTCTGCAGACAAGCACATAATCAGCGAGCATTTTGCCCCCCAGCGAGGCTCCGCAGATATCAGCGGACGGGAACAGCTACTTAAACGCGCCAACGGCACAACATTTCCTGTTGAAGTCTTTTTAGGTCAGTCAGAGTTTCAAGGTGAAATTAAATACACAGCGGTGATCCGCGATATAACCCAGCGAAAAAAAGATGAAGAGGAGATCCAGCATCTGGTGCTGACCGATCCGTTAACCAATCTGGCTAACCGGCGTCATTTTAACCGCGAACTGCAGCATGCATTAGATGTCAAACACCGCCTGCAGTTAAGTGTTGGTTTACTGCTGCTTGATTTAGATAACTTTAAACCGGTTAACGATACTCTGGGTCATAATATGGGCGATAAAGTACTGCAGAAAGTAGCTCAGCGCCTGCTCAATACCGTACGCTGCTCAGATCTGACCGCACGTTTAGGCGGCGATGAATTTGCCGTTATAGTGAATAGTGTAAACGACCGTTTTGATGTACTTACTCCGGCGCAAAAGATAATTGATGCAATATCAAAACCTATGTTTATTGACGGAGAATGCATCAGCATTAGTGTAACTATCGGGGTTTCCATCTCGCCGCAGGATGCGCTGAGTTTAGAAGAATTTATTCATCATGCCGATACCGCCCTTTACAAAGCCAAAAACTTAGGCAAAGGACGGCATTTTTCTTATCAGGATCTCAGTGAAGAAGAAAAATCCGGACTGCAGAAAAAGTTATAAAAAACCGAAATAACTATTCTGTTTTTATTAGGTTTAACAGGTTTTAAGCATATCCACAGCAACTGCTTCAGCAATTTTAATACCGTCGATTCCTGCAGATAAAATACCTCCAGCATAACCGGCACCTTCACCGCCTGGATATAAACCTTTAGTATTGATGCTCTGATAATCCCGGCCGCGTTTTATCTGCACCGGTGACGAGGTACGGGTTTCAACACCGGTAAGCATGGCATCGGCTGTCGCAAAACCGCGGATCTTTTTATCAAAGGCCGGCAGTGCTTCACGAATTGCATCAATGGCAAAATCAGGCAGACTGGTGCTTAAATCGGTCATTTTAACATTCGGTTTGTAAGAAGGCTCAATAGGGCCGAATGGTTTTGCATCTTGAGCAGCTAGGAAGTCGCCTACACGCTGCGCAGGAGCATCATAGTTACTGCCGCCTAGGATATAAGCATTACGCTCTAATTTGCGCTGCAGTGCAATGCCCTGCAGCGGATCGTTGTCAAAATCACTTGGCGAGATACCCACCACAATCGCACTGTTAGCATTACGTTCGCTGCGCGAATACTGGCTCATGCCGTTAGTCACCACCGCTTCTTTTTCTGAGGTAGCGGCAACCACCACACCGCCGGGACACATACAGAAACTATAAACGCTGCGCCCGTTTTTACAGTGATGCACTAATTTGTAGTCAGCGGCACCTAAAATAGGGTGACCGGCATTAATACCAAAGCGGCATTTATCAATCATTGCCTGTTTATGTTCAATTCGGAAACCGACCGAGAAAGACTGCGCTTCCAGGTGCACACCTTTGTCGTGGAGCATCTGCACCGTATCACGTGCGCTATGCCCAATAGCCAGTGTTACATGTTTAGAATTAATCACTTCACCGCCGTTCAGGGTCACGCCGGTCACCTGATTATCTTCTATATTGATCTCTTCAACACGCGTTTCAAAACGGATCTCACCGCCTAGTTCAATAATTTTACGGCGCATACGCTCAACCATAGTAACCAGCTTAAAAGTACCAATATGCGGTTTACTGACGTAAATGATCTCCGCAGGTGCGCCGGCAGCCACAAATTCCTGTTTAACTTTCAGGCCTAAGAAACCCGGATCTTTCACCTGGCTGTATAATTTACCATCGGAGAAAGTACCCGCGCCGCCTTCGCCGAACTGTACGTTTGATTCAGTGTTTAATTCACCTTTACGCCAGAAACGGAAAGTGTCTTTGGAACGTTCATGAACCGATTTACCGCGCTCTAAGATAATCGGCTTAAAGCCCATCTGCGCAAGAATTAAACCGGTAAATAAACCGCATGGCCCCATACCGATCACAACCGGGCGTTCACTTAAATCCGCAGGGGCCTGCGTTACATATTTATAGGTAGTATCAGGAGAAACCCGCACGTTCTGATCTTTTTCAAAACGTTTTAATATCTTCTCTTCGCCCACATTTTCCAGTGTGATATCAAGCGTATAAATCAAAGTAATAACATTACGTTTACGCGCATCATAACCACGTTTAAATACATGGATATCCACTAACTGCTGCTTAGAAACTGATAATTTATCTAAAACAAATTTCTGCAAGGCATCATCGCTGTGATCTAGTGGTAATTTAACTTGGTTGAGACGTATCATGGTTCACCTGAAAAATAAGGGGTCAAAAATTAAGCGCGTAGTTTACGTGATCTTAAGTGAAATTGGTATTAGGGATTTAATACAAAAAAACCAGCACAAGGCTGGTTTTTTGAATGGCTAGTTTTATCAGAACTATCTTTTTGACAGCATCTTCATAATAACGATCACCACACTGAATGCAGCTAAAGAAGCAGCCAGTGACATAAGCACAGAACCGCTAAAGCCTAACACTACAAAACCCACACTAGACACAGCAGCCATAGATAATGCGTACGGCAGCTGTGTTGCAACGTGATCAATATGCTTACAGCGTGCGCCCGTTGACGACAGAATAGTTGTATCTGAAATTGGTGAACAGTGATCGCCGAATACTGAACCGGCTAACACCGCACTTAACACAGGCAGCATTAAACTGATGTCGGAAGCAGCCGCCATATCACCGGCAATCGGCAGCATAATACCGAATGTTCCCCAGGAAGTACCCGTTGAAAACGCCATTAAACCAGACAATACAAATAAAATTACCGGCAGCCAGTGTAAACCGATATTACCCTGTACTAATGAAGACAGATACGCACCGGTTTTCATATCACCGATAACACTACCGATTGACCAGGCAAAGAACAGAATAATTATTGCGCCGAACATAGAGCGGGCACCAATCCACAATGCTTTGCCGATTAACTTCGGCGCCAGTTTCTGCTTGAATACTATGAATAAAGAAAGTGCCAGTCCTACCAGAGCACCGTAACAAAGCGATTTACCTACATCAGTATTTTCAAAGGCACCTAATACAGAAAACGGCAGTTCGCTGCTGCTCAACGCCTGATTACCCGTATACAGCATAAAAAATAGTGTGGCTAAAATCAGGCTGGTAATAGGGAAAATAAGATCACTTACCTTACCGTGCTCGCTTTCCTCAACACCAAATTCATCATGCAGATCAACATGCTCTTCCTCTTCCTGCTTAGACTTATTAAGGCGCGCTTCAGCTTTTGTTTCGTGCTCTTTCATCAGGCCGATATCCAGCTTAAACCAGATAACAGCAAACACCATCAGCAGAGTAAACAGCGCATAAAAGTTCATCGGGATAAGACGCACATAAGCGCCCAGTGCAGAGTAATCTGCAATACCATGACTAAGCAGAATA
This sequence comes from Psychromonas aquimarina ATCC BAA-1526, assembly GCF_000428725.1. Classification (GTDB taxonomy): domain Bacteria; phylum Pseudomonadota; class Gammaproteobacteria; order Enterobacterales; family Psychromonadaceae; genus Psychromonas; species Psychromonas aquimarina. The sequence goes on along the minus strand of NZ_AUAM01000024.1, from coordinate 11,005 downwards.
CCGCCGATAATAGTCATGATGTATGCCCCCCAGCTTGAAACCGGCATTAGAATACACATAGGTGCCGCCGTAGAATCAAGAATATAAGCAAGTTTTGAACGAGACACACCGAACCTGTCGGTCACCGGACGTGAAATAGAGCCGACAGCTAAACTGTTAAAGTAGTCATCAATAAAGATAAATACACCTAAAAACGCCGCCAGGTAAGATGCGCCGCGTTTATCTTTAATATGTTCCAGAGCCCAGTCAGCAAACGCGCGCGTGCCGCCGGAAAGTGTCAGCAGTGCGGTCATCATTCCCAGTAATACTAAGAATGCCACAATACTCATATTCCAGCTGTTAATGCCGCCGTCTTCAATAACAACACCTTTAACGGTATTAAAGATATATTTACCTGACTCTAACAGAGAGAAATCCGTTAACAGCAGTGCACCGAAGATAATACCCAATCCTAACGAGATTAAAACTCGACGGGTTATGATAGCTAAACCCAGTGCAATTAATGCCGGTAATACCGACAGAGAGGAAGTTGTGAAATCAACTAACGTCATTTACTTTACCTTGTATCTTAAAAGAAAAGCCCCCTACTCTTAAAAAGAGAGGAGGCTTGTTATTAACTAATGCACAATGTACTAATAAAAGGCTATTACCACCAGTTACTTAGGTACAATTTGTATCATTGTTCTGCAAACAAAAAGCAATAAATTGTAATATTACTTGGATAACATTAATGAATCAGCCATTGCTTCCAGGTTAGAAGAGCCCATTAAATATGCATCAATAGCACGGGACGCTTCACGACCTTCATTAATACAACGAACAATCAGTGACTGACCGGTACGCATATCACCGGCGGCAAATACACCTTTCTGACTGGTCTGGAAATCATCTGTTTCCACATTGCCGCGCTCATCTAAAGCGATTTCAAGCTGCGCTAAAACACCGCCTGGCTCTGGGTGTAAAAAGCCCATGGCTAAAAATGCTTTTGTACAAGGAACCGTACGTACACTGCCTTCAATTTCTTTAAAACCAGGGCGCTGTCCAGGCTGTTCTTTTTCCCACTCAATATCGGCAATCACCAGCTCTTTAACACAGCCGTTTTCATCACCGATGAACTCTTTGGTTAAAATAGACCAGTGACGATCTACGCCTTCTTCATGGGAAGTAGTGGTTTTTAAGATCATCGGGTATGAAGGCCAAGGCATATTCACAGTACGCTGCTCCGGCGGAATCGGCATGATTTCCACCTGAGTCACGCTGGCTGCGCCATGACGGTTTGAAGTACCTACACAGTCAGAGCCGGTATCACCGCCGCCGATAACAATAACATGGTCATCTTGAGCATGAATTTCTTCAGTTTTAAGATCCATATTATTTGCACGACGGTTATTCTGACTAAGGAATTCCATAGCAAAATGAACACCTTTAAGATCACGGCCGGGAATCGGCAGATCACGCGGCACTGTAGAGCCGCCGGTCAGCAGCACGACATCAAACTGCTTGCGCAGCTCTTTGGCATCAAAATCAACACCGATATGCGCATTCACAACCATCTTAATACCGGCAGCTTCCATTACCGCAACTTTACGATCGATAACGTCCATACCTAGTTTAAAGTCTGGAATACCAAAACGTATTAAACCGCCGATTTTTTCATCCCGCTCGTAAACAGTTACCGTATGGCCGGCACTGTTTAACTGCTCAGCAGCCGCCAGCCCGGCTGGACCGCTGCCGATAATGGCAATGGTTTTACCGGTACGTGCCGTTGGTATTTTCGGCTGTACGTAACCCAGTTCATAAGCTTTTTCAACGATAGTTTTTTCAATATTACATATAGTGATCGGATCCTGATTAATACCCAGCACACATGAACTTTCACAGGGAGCCGGACAAACACGTCCGGTGAACTCAGGAAAGTTATTAGTAGAACTTAGGATTTCCCAGGCTTCTAACCAGCTTTCACGGAAAACCGCATCATTAAATTCAGGAATGATATTACCAATCGGACAACCGTTGTGACAGAAAGGCACACCACAGTCCATACAACGTGAAGCCTGGTCGCTGATTTTCTTACCAAACTCATCGTTTTGTACAAACTCTTTGTTATTTTTCAGACGCTCAGCTACCGGAAGTTTACCCGGCAGTTCACGACCTAATTCTAAAAATCCCGTTGGCTTACCCATTAGATATCTCCTTTCTTACGCGCAGCTAATACTGCTTTGTAATCACGCGGCATTACTTTAACCATTTGCGCCAGGCTTGCTTCAACATCCGCTAAGAATTCAGCAGCAACATTTGATTCAGTTAATGCTAAATGTTTATTTACCTTAGCAATAAGAAGATCTTTATCTTCCTGCTCAAGCGGATCCAGGTCAACCAGTTCCATATTACAGTTACTTTCGAATAAGCCGTCTCTGTTCCATACATAAGCAGTACCGCCGCTCATGCCGGCGGCAAAGTTACGTCCGGTTGCCCCTAAGATAATAGTAATACCACCGGTCATATATTCACAACCGTGGTCACCAACACCTTCAACAACCACTTCTGCGCCGGAGTTACGTACACAGAAACGCTCACCAGCCATACCGTTAATATATGACTGACCGGATGTTGCCCCGTAGAAACATACGTTACCGACAATAATATTGTCTTTGGCAACAATATCTGAGTTTCTATGCGGATAAACAACAATCTGACCACCAGATAAACCTTTCCCCCAGTAATCGTTAGCATCACCTTCAACAGTAAACTCAACGCCTTTAGTCAGGAAACAGCCGAATGACTGACCCGCACTACCGTTAAATTTAACCTGCATAGGCTGAGGCAGTCCCTGGTCGTTATAGACCTTAGAAATCTCATTAGACAGCATAGTACCGCAGCTTCGATCAGTATTAACAATGTCAAACTCGGCAGAAACCGCTGCACCGTTTTCAAGCGCAGGTTTAGCTGCCTCAATCAGTTTTCTATCTAATACTGCTTCCAGGTTATGATTCTGGCCGGTCTGATTAAAGGTACCGTCTTCAGCTTTAGGCGCTTCTTTGAATAATACAGTTCTTAAATCTAAGTTTTTGTATTTCCAGTGCTTGATATCTTCACGCACTTTCAGGCTTTGTGTCTGGCCGACCATTTCATTAATGCTTCGGTAACCCAGCGCAGCCATGTTTTCACGCATGCCCTGTACTAAGTACTGGAACAGGGTAACAACATCTTCAACACGACCGTCAAAACGCTCACGAAGGGTTTTATTTTGTGTTGCGATACCGACAGGGCAGGTATTTAAATGACACTTACGCATCATAATACAGCCTTCAACAACCAGCGCGGCTGTTGCAACGCCCCACTCTTCAGCACCTAATAACGCGGCAACCGTTAAGTCGCGCGGCGTTTTCATCTGACCGTCAGCCTGAACAACGATACGGTTACGCAGGCCGTTTTTCAGCAGTGTCTGATGCGTCTCAGCTAAACCCAGTTCCCAAGGTAAACCTGCATGACGAATTGAAGAAATCGGTGATGCACCTGTTCCGCCGTCAAAACCGGCGATAAGTACAACATCTGCTTTTGCTTTACAAACACCAGAGGCGATTGTCCCGACACCAGCTTCAGATACTAACTTAACGTTAACGCGGCCTTTACGGTTGGCGTTTTTCAGGTCGTAGATCAGCTGTGCTAAATCTTCGATTGAGTAGATATCATGATGCGGCGGCGGAGAAATTAGACCTACGCCCGGAGTCGAGTGACGAGTACGGCCGATCCAGTCATCAACTTTATGACCAGGTAACTGACCGCCTTCACCGGGTTTAGCACCCTGTGCCATTTTAATCTGAATTTCAGCGGCATTGGTCAGGTAGTAAGAGGTTACACCGAAACGGCCCGATGCAACCTGCTTGATTGCCGAACGTTCCCAGTCACCGTTATCTTTCGGCAGGAAACGCGCCGGATCTTCACCACCTTCACCTGAGTTAGATTTCGCACCGATACGGTTCATAGCAATAGCTAACGTTGAGTGCGCTTCATGGGAGATAGAACCAAAGCTCATTGCACCTGTGGCAAAGCGTTTTAAGATATTTTCCGAGGACTCAACCTCATCAATTGAAATCGGACCTTCAGCACTCGGCACAAATTCAAACTGACTACGCAGTGTTGCAGCATCATCACCCTGTGCATCAACAGTAGCTGCATACTCTTTGAACTGCTCGTAATCTTTATTACGCGTAGATTCCTGCAGCAGTGAAATTGTTGTCGGGTTAAACAGGTGTTTTTCACCACGCTGTTTCCACTGGTAAACACCGCCAACATCTAAACGCGTTACCGGCACTTCCCGTAACGGGTAGGCAAAGCGGTGGCGTACTAGAATTTCAGCCGCGATATCATCAATGCTTAAACCTTGAATACGTGTCACAGTACCTTTGAAGTACTTATCAACCACTGATTTACTGATACCCAGCGCTTCAAAAATCTGTGCGCCCTGGTATGACTGAATCGTAGAGATCCCCATTTTCGAGAATATTTTTAACAGACCCGCATCAATTGCCGCTTTATAGGAAGCAAAAACATCTGCTACTGATCTTTCAGCCGGAAGACGTTTTTTCGTTTGTAAATCAACAATCATCTCTTCGATTAAGTAAGCATTTACAGCAGATGCGCCGTAACCGATTACCGTTGCAAAGTGATGTGTTTCACGTACGTCACCGGTTTCCACTACTAAGTCACACATAGCACGCAGGCCGCGCTTGATTAAGTAATGGTGAACCGCGCCCGTTACCAGCATTGCCGGAATCGGTGCATGATCAGAGGTTGCGTTACGGTCAGAAAGGATAATGATCGAGTAACCGTCATGAATTGCATCTTCAGCATAACGACAGATACGATCCAGTGATTTGGCTAATTTACCTTTTTCACCCGTCCCCAGGAACAGGGTATCTAAGGTTTTAGCCTGCAGATGTTTATCGTCTAAGGCATTAATTTTTTCAAGCTCAGCATTACTTAATACTGGAGACTCAAGTTCAACTTTATGACAATGTTCAGGCGTTTCAGATAATAAATTCTGATCTTTACCTAAATAAGTCTTCAGCGACATAACCATACGCTCACGGATCGGATCGATCGGCGGGTTAGTTACCTGCGCAAACAGCTGTTTAAAGTAATGAGAAAGATGCTGCGACTGATGAGAAAGTACAGCAAGCGGCCAGTCGGCCCCCATTGCACCTAACGGCTCTTTCGCGTCCCTGAACATCGGAAGTATAATTTCGCTCACTTCTTCCGAGCTTACGCCGAATGCCTGCAGGCGTCTTAAAAAATGACCGTCATTAGGCTGTAGATTACGCTCTAAGGCGGCCGGCTGATCTTCCAGCTTAACTAAGTTATCAGCTAACCAGGTTTCGTACGGCTGCTGTGCTGCAATAGAGTCTTTCACTTCATTATCTGAAATGATGCGGCCCTGTTCCAGATCCGCAACAAAGATACGTCCCGGCTGCAGACGGCCGCGAAGTTTAATATTTTCCGGCTCAATTTTAACCACACCGCTTTCTGATGCCATGATCAGGAAGTCGTCTTTGGTTACACAGTAACGCGATGGACGCAGACCGTTACGGTCAAGCGTTGCCCCAACCTGTACACCATCGGTGAAACATACAGAAGCCGGGCCGTCCCAAGGTTCCATAAGGTTGGCATGATACTGGTAGAAAGCACGGCGGGTTTTATCCATGTTCTCATTTTCCTGCCAAGCTTCAGGAATCATCATCATTAATGCATGCGGCAGGCTGCGTCCGGAAAGAACCAGCAGTTCCAGTGCCATATCAAAGCTTGCAGAATCAGACATACCTTCAGTACAGATAGGCATTAACATATCAAGTTCGCCGCGGGTAAAGAACTCAGCTTCGAGAAGCGCTTCACGAGCCTTCATCCAGTTGATATTACCACGGACAGTATTGATTTCGCCGTTATGCGCAATGTAGCGGAAAGGCTGCGCTAAACGCCAGCGCGGGAACGTATTGGTAGAGAAGCGGGAATGCACAAGTGCAAGTGCTGTTACCATGCTTGGATTTTGTAAATCCAGGAAATACTGAGGTACCTGCTCGGTAGTCAGCTGACCTTTATATACGATAGTTTTGTAAGAGAAGGTATTGATATAGAAGTTGTCTTCGATACCAGATACAGACTGCAGACAGATACGCGTAGAGTAGTTACGTAAAATAAATAATTTACGCTCTAATACAGCCGGATCCATATCCGCACCGCCGGTTACAAACATATGTTCAAACTGCGGCTCACTGCTTAGCGGATCTGCACCGATCATTGAATTGTCGGTAGGAAGAACACGGTAACCAATAACTTCAAGACCTAAACGATCAGCAGTACGTGCTAAAATATCACGACATTCTTTACGCTGATTCGCATCTTTAGGGAAGAGAACGGTACCTACACCATATTGATCAAACTTGGGTAAGGTGATCCCGACTTTTAATGCTTCGGTCACTAAAAACTCATGCGGTTTCTGTAACAAAATACCAGCACCGTCACCACTGCATGGATCGCAGCCTTGACCGCCGCGGTGCTCCATTCGTGCAAGCATATCTAATGCCTGGGTCACAATTTGATGTGACTTGCTGTTTTTTAAGTGTGCCACGAAGCCGATACCACAGGCATCATGTTCCATCTCTGGCACATATAGGCCGTGAGCGTTTTGCTCTTTATTAGTCATAAACATGTCCTTCAAGATAAAACAGTAAAAATAAGAGTTACTGTTTTAGATCTACGTTTTCGAAGTGCTATACACGACCTGTAAATTTGCATAAACAAAAAAACAGGCAATTAGGTTTTACTTTTTTGTAAAGGAAACTACCTTTTGGGGCAAAAATGCACTTTTAGAAAACTTCCTTAGCAAGAAATGACGCGCATAGCATCCGTATAAGCACAGGGCTTATACACTATTTCTTCCACACAACAGGCGTAATTTTATGCGTATTCTACCGTTTAAGGCGCATAAAATCCAATTTTCTTAATTTGACCGGGCGCTAATAGTTGTTAATAGCTTGTAACACCCGGAGAACCTGCTACCCATATGTTTTAACATTACTTTTCTGTTCAAAAAGCAGGCACAGATTGATCTATAAGAGATGAATAGTCACACAAAAAGAGATAAGTTTGATATAAAAAGGGGAATATCAGGGGTATAAATCATCAAAAACATGAATATTAATTCGTTTTACCCGAAGTTTTATTCTCTTTAATATACACTTTTAATAATACACTTTCCCATTCCGGCAGCCATAACCAAAGCAGCATAGAAAGCATTACTAAAACGTCGGATAACCAGCCTTCACTTAAGATACTTAGCAGTCCAATAGCGGCAATCACCACACGATCAACCTGATGTACTTTATGACCTCTTGACATAACAGCCTCCGATACGGGTAAAAAAACGACGGTTTTCTGCCGCTTTTAAGTCATAAATAAGAGGAAGCATAATTAATACCAATTTCAGGAAATAATCAGCAAATAAACACCACAAAACAGCAGATAAGAGCTCATAAAAACCACAAACAGATAATTCCCTGCAAAAAACCGTTCACAAATAAGCCGTTCTATCTCCTGTTAATGGAACTTATTATGCTCAACCGCTCTCTCAAAAATTCCGGACAAACCAGAAAAGCAGTGCACAGAAATTACCCGTCATGTTTAAATAACAATCAAAGGCTGGTGTTAATTGTTTAACAAACAAGCAGTTGCAAATTATTTCTATGAGATATGCAGATAAAATGCATACAATAGCAGCTGAAATTAAAACAACATAAGAGACTCATCTCACAGCAGATAGAGATATAACAATATGGAAAATATAATAGAAGTCGGGGCTATCGAATCTTTGATAATAGCCATTCTGGTGCTCTTTATCGGGCGCTTAATCAATGCCTGCGCACCTAAACTTGCCCAGTTTAATATCCCGGAACCCATTCTGGGCGGATTAGTTGTAGCCATACTAATAACGATTCTTCATCAGCAGGGCACAACGATTGCCTTTCACCTGCCTTTACAAAATACCTTTATGCTTTTGTTTTTCAGCACCATCGGCCTGGCGGCCAGCTTCAAACTTTTAGCTCAAGGCGGCACAAAAGTTTTTCTGTTTTTAGGTATCGCCTCGCTGTATATCATTATTCAGAACGGTGTAGGTGTGACTCTGGCCGGCAGTCTAGGGCTGGATCCCCTATTAGGCTTAATTGCCGGCTCGATTACTTTATCCGGCGGTCACGGAACGGGTGTAGCCTGGTCACAGACTTTTGCCGAAGACTACGGTCTGCAGACCTTAGAATTTGCAATGGCGGCGGCGACATTTGGTTTAGTTATGGGCGGCATTATCGGAGGCCCGGTAGCACAGCGTTTGATTAATAAAAAAGGCTTAGAGTCTGAGTTTGGTAAAGGGGCAAATCACCATGAAACGCATCCTGAACTGGTTACCTATAATCAGTTAGAAGAAGATAAAGTCTGTGCAAAAAAGATAACCGAGACACTGTTTATCATGCTGATCTGTATCGTCGGCGCAAAATACTTTAAAGAGCTTATTGACAGCTTTGATATTAAGTTCCTGAAGATCCCTGACTTTGTTTACGCTTTATTTATCGGGGTAATTATCACCAATCTTACTGAATCGACTAAGACCTATAAAGTAAATGCAGAAACCGTGGATATTTTAGGCACTGTTTCATTATCGCTGTTTTTATCAATGGCTTTAATGAGCTTAAAACTCTGGGAAATATTTGAACTTGCCCTGCCGCTGCTGGCCATTTTAATCTGTCAGACTATCGTTCTTGGTGCTTTTACCTATTTTATTACCTTTAAAGTAATGGGCAGTAATTACAATTCAGCAGTTATTGCCGGCGGTCACTGTGGTTTTGGTATGGGAGCCACACCTACAGCGGTAATGAATATGGGCGCATTAGTTTCACGGAACGGTCCTTCGCCGCAGGCCTTTATGGTGGTTCCTATTGTCGGGGCGTTCTTTATTGATATGACGAACTTAATTATCCTGCAGGGTTATATCGCTTTTGTTGCTTAAGACAGCTTTTCTCAACTAAAAAGGTGCTTAATGCACCTTTTTTATTTCTCTAAACTCACTTTAAAACTAACTCTATTTTCTCCGCCCGACATCAAAATAAAACCTATGCTCTATAATCAGTAATACATTTCAAGCATCGCGGAGAAATAAAATGAAACGCATACTCTGTACACTGCAGCTGGTTACTTTCATGTTTTTCTCCTGTTTTGCGACGCTTAATGCGAAAGAATTAAGCATGGTCACTGTCGACTGGGCTCCTTTTTACGGTTCAGAAATGCCCGATAACGGCGTTATAACCGTCATAGTAAAAGCCGCATTTCAGCGTTCCAGTATTGACTCATCAGTGAAATTTATTCCCTGGAAACGCGCACTAAAAGAAGTTGAAAACGGTATATCAGATGTGCTGATGGGGGCTTATTATACAAACGAACGGAACAGAACTTATTTATACAGTGATCCTATTTATGATATCCGTGTCGGCCTGGTCGCCCTGAAATCATTGGGGCTAGAACACTACACAAAACTGCAGGACTTAATTCCATATACAATAGGAGTCAGCCGGGGCTGGGCCAATAGCGAAGAGTTTGATCAGGCAGATTATCTTAATAAAAAAGGCGCAACTAACCAGATATTAAATGTACGTAAACTATTTAAAAAACGAATTGATATGATATCAATCTCTTTTGACGTTTTTCGCTACGAAGTGGCAGCCATGTCAACACACACACTTGATGAGATCGTATTTATTCAGCCGCCTCTGCAGGTTTCAGCAATTCACCTGATGATCTCCCGGCAGAATCCAGACAAAGAAAAGATAATTGATGCCTTTAACCTGGGCTTAGCAGCCATTAAACAAGACGGCACCTATGATAAAATATTAAAAGAGTACGGTTTTTGATTCTTACAACGGTTGGAAATTCAAATGAATGAATTTGAACAAAGCTTATTTACTATTCTTTATTACATTCCTGCGGGAAAATTAACCACCTACGGGCGCCTTTCCAAAGCTGCCGGTTATCCTAATCACTCCCGCCACGTCGGAAAAATTCTTGCCCGTCTGCCTAAAGATACTAAACTGCCCTGGTTTAGAGTGGTTAACTCGCAGGGACAGATATCATTAACTGGAGAGGCTTTTCTGCGTCAGAAAACCCTGCTGGAAAATGAAGGGATCAGCGTTTCTGCAGAAGGTAAAATCCAGCAGTTCCGCACCCTGCTGGTCGAATAAACACAAACCTCTGCGCTGAAAATACACTCTAGAGGCAGCAGGAAATGAACAACGATGCCTTTTAACAAGTTCGATGTATAATAAACGTGATTTTATTGAATAAATGGTATTAAAAGTGAAACAACTTCCCCCTGAACAGATTCAGCAGCAGCTGACAGATTTAAATTTTAAAGCGCAGAACATTCGCATTGTGACAGTTAGTGCAATGCCAAATGAGGCATTAGAAAAGAGTACCAGCAAAGAAGGTGAAAGCTTCTACAACAGTTATATGAACGTCATATTTCACCACGGTGAAAGATATGTGCTGGGTTACCGCTGCGAAGATCCTCTGGTCGACCATGCTATTATCAAAAAAGGGGATTTATATTTTGATCCTACTTTACAGGCTAATGGTGATTTCCAAAGCTATCAGTTTGCCGTATTAACCGAATTTAAAATATTCGATATGATGAAACATGCCAAATCAAATAAAGATTTTCCACCCGATGTAGACTTTCTGCTGACCAAGAAAAAGCATTTTAAAAATATTATTAATTTCGATAAATAAAAAAGAACGCCTGTAGTGCAACAGACTTTTGCGCCATAAGCACAAAACATATAAGGCGCTGAAAGCGCCTTATACTGATTAAGTGAGTAACCTTGTTTTACAGCTGCGGCAGTTCATCGCTGTTTTAATCCAGCTGCGCAAAAGTCTGGCGTTTATGATGTTTACCGCCTTTGCCTTTATG
>NZ_AUAM01000023.1 GCF_000428725.1 Psychromonas aquimarina ATCC BAA-1526 | reverse complement strand
AAATGGGTAAAACGTTTTTCGGTCAATGAAATCCAATCAGAATAAACTGATAATCTATGTGCTCAGCGTAAGCTTTACCTGCCGTCAAAATCGGGTTAAAGACTTATCACTGAGTCGTAACTTAGCAGAAGAAACAATAAAGGCGATCCGAAGATCGCCTTTTGTTTTTTTACTGCGTTTACCTGCGCCTAATTAATAACAAACTGATAACAGGTACGGTGAGAATAAGCTTCACCGGCAGCCAGAATCGGGCAAGGCTGTTCCCATTCAGGGTGATTAGGTGAATCGGGTAAAAACTGTGTTTCCAGCGCCAGCGCCGAGTGATTCTGATACTGTCCTCCCTGACGATTCGGCGTTCCCGATAAAAAATTCCCGGTATATAACTGTATCGCAGGTTTAGTTGTTTTCACATTCATAGTGACTTTCTTATCCGGAGAAATACATTGTGCGGCGATACTTTCCCCGTCCTGATGGCTATCTTTCAATAAGAATGAATGATCATAACCCGCTGTTTTTTTCTGCTCAGCGCAGCTTAACAAATCTCGTCCAACAGCTTTGGCCTCACTAAAATCAAAACTGCTGTGCTTAACGGCATTAAAATGACCAAGCGGGATGCCGCTTTCATTCACAGGTAAATACAAATCAGCTTCAATCATTAACTGATGCTGCAGACAGTCATGCTCCGACTCTGCTCCCATCAAGTTAAAATAAGCATGGTTAGTTAAATTAACCGGACAGTCTTTATCTGTTTCTGCCAGATATTCAATGCTCAATTCATTATTTTCATTTAAGCAGTAGTTAACGGTTACCTGCAGATTGCCGGGAAAGCCCTGGTCACCGTCTTTAGAGCACATGCTGAAACTTATCTGCTGATCACTTTTCTGTTCAGCCGCCCAGCGGTACTGATCAAAACCAGCCGGACCGCCGTGCAGTGTATTTCCGGCCTGGTTGATACCGGTCTGAAAATCCTGTCCGGCAATATTAAATTTACCTTGAGCAATTCGATTAGCAAAGCGTCCCACCGTTGCGCCCATATAAGCTTCCTGGATACGATGATCGGACATGTTATTGACGCCCAGGATCACATCCCGCACCTCTTTCCCTACGGGGATTTCACAGCTTAACCAGGTTGCGCCGATATCCATCAATGAAACCCGCATACCCTGCGCATTTTTTAATACAAATATCTTAGCGGGTAAACCGTCTAAAGCCGCTTCAAGCGTCATACTTTTCTGTAACTGCTCAGCTCTGTTTAAAGTCATTTTATTTATCTCTATGATTATCACCTGACTACCGTACGGGCAGCCAGGTGATTAATTACGCTGTTAAATTAAACTTGCACCGTCTTTCGCCCGGCAGACATAAATAGACTCTTTTAAGCCGGTTGCCGCCTGATATTTACTTTCTACAGCAGCTTTTACCTGCTCCACCAGTGTCGGCGGAACCAGCGCCACAATACAGCCGCCGAAACCGCCGCCTGTCATACGCACACCGCCCTGATCAGCAATTTCAGTTTTAACAATATCGACTAAAGTGTCTACTTCCGGCACAGTAATTTCAAAATCATCACGCATTGAAGCATGAGATTCCGCCATTAACTGCCCCATTAACTGAATGTTGTTTTCACTTAATGCTTTAGTTGCCTGCAGGGTACGGTCATTTTCAGTAATAACGTGGCGGGCACGCTTGGCAACCGTTTCATCCAGATCTGCAATACGTTCATTAAACTGCTCAATAGTCACATCTCTTAATGCCGGCACGCCGAATACAGCGGCCGCTTCTTCACACTGTTCACGTCGAGTATTGTATTCACTGTCAACCAGGCCGCGTTTTTTATTAGAGTTAATAATCATAATCGACAGATCTTTCGGCGTTGACACAGCCTGCGTTTCCAGTGAACGACAGTCAATCAGCATCGCATGATCTTCTTTACCCTGTGCAGAAATAAGCTGATCCATAATGCCGCAGTTACAGCCGACAAACTCGTTCTCAGCCTGCTGGCCGTTCAGAGCAATTTCCGCCTGACTGATATCCAGGTTATAAAGCGTTTTGAATGTCTGCCCGATAACCACTTCCAATGACGCCGATGAACTCAGGCCGGCACCTTGAGGCACATTGCCGCTGACCACAATGTCAGCCCCTTTAAACTGATAGCCGCGCTTAAGTAGATATTTAACCACGCCGCGAATGTAATTTGCCCACATACGATCCGCCTGGAACTCGATCTCTTCTGTTAAGTCGAACTGGTCCTGCTGCTGATCGTAATCCACGGAAATAACACGCACAATATTATCATCACGCTTAGCAGCCGCCACCACGGTCTGATAGTTAATCGCACAGGGTAAAACAAATCCGTCGTTATAATCGGTATGTTCACCAATCAGATTAACCCGCCCGGGAGCCTGAATAATATGTGTAGAAGAGTAGTTAAGCGCTGTTGAAAATACATTTTTTACGTTATCAATTAAAGTCATCATAATATTTATCTCTGAGTTTTATAATTAAGGTAATAGATTATTATATTGAGCAGTTTCTACTTAAGTCTGTTTGTAATGAATATCACTGACATCACGCAGTTTCTGGGCAGCCTGTTCAGCGGTTAAATCACGCTGACTCTCAGCTAACATTTCATAACCAACCATAAACTTGCGTACCGTCGCGGAACGTAATAGAGGCGGGTAGAACAAGGCGTGTAACTGCCAGTGTTCAATGTCAGTGCCCTGTTCAAAGAAAGGCGCATAATGCCAGCCCATTGAATACGGGAATGAACACTGAAATAAATTATCATAACGGCTGGTGAGCTTTTTAACTGCTAATGCCAGATCGTCACGCTGCTCATCACTTAACTCACTAAGGCGGCGGATATGTATTTTCGGCAGCAACATAGTTTCAAAAGGCCAGGCTGCCCAGTAAGGTACAACTGCAATCCAGTGCTCAGTTTCAACAACCGTCCGCTCACCGTCATTCATTTCCGCCTGCACATAATCAACCAGTAAATTTGAACCGTTTTTCTGATAATACTCTTTTAAGTGCTTCTCTTTACGGGCAATTTCATTGGGTAAAAAACTATTCGCCCAGACCTGACCATGCGGATGAGGCTGTGAACAGCCCATAGCAGCACCTTTATTTTCAAAGGCCTGCACCCATAAATAGTCTTTACCTAACTCTTCTATCTGGTCATTCCAGGTATCAACCACACTGCGGATTTCATCAACCGCCAGTTCCGGCAGGGTTTTACTATGATCTGGAGAAAAACAGATAACCCGGCTTAAACCGCGAACACTCTGCGTTTTAAACAAAGGATTAGCAGAAGTCGGCGCCTCTGGAGAGTCCGGCATTAAAGCGGCAAAATCATTGCTGAAAACATAAGTCCCCTGGTAATCAGGGTTTTTATCACCGGAGATACGGGTATTAGTCGGACATAAAAAACACTCTTTATCAAAGCTTGGTAACTCTTCTGTTTCCTGTGCTTCGTCCTGCCCGCTCCACGGACGCTTAGCACGATGCGGTGAAACTAAAATCCACTGATCCGTTAACGGATTATAGCGGCGGTGCGGATGATCTACCGGGTTAAAAGTCTGCTCAATCATACTGTTTCTCTTCTTTTATTAGCACCGGCTCGTAAAACGGTGCTGTTAGTAATTAAAATTCAGGGTGCGGATAATTCAGTGCACAGCACTAATCAGCTGCATAACCCTGCGGATTTTTTTCCTGCCAGTGCCATGTATCCGTGGCCATCTCCATTACTGTCCGTGTCGCTTTCCAGCCAAGATCTTTTTGTGCTTTTTCGGTATCTGCCCAGCATGCGGCAATATCACCGTCACGCCTTGGTAAAATAGTGTACGGCAGCTCTTTGCCGCAGGCCTTTGAAAATGCATTTAACATTTCTAATACACTGCTGCCTTTACCTGTGCCTAAATTGTAAATATGCAGCCCCGCTTTTTTACCCACGGCGTTCATTGCAGCCAGATGGCCGTCTGCAATATCAACCACATGTACATAATCACGCACGCCGGTACCGTCAGTGGTTGGGTAATCATCCCCGAAAACCGATAAATGCTCGCGGCGCCCTACTGCCACCTGAGCAATAAACGGCATTAGATTATTCGGAATGCCCTGAGGATCTTCACCCATAGTGCCCGACGAATGGGCACCGACAGGGTTAAAGTAGCGCAGCAGGGTAATGCTCCAGTCGGGCTCTGCATCATATAAATCTGAAAAACACTGCTCTACGATATATTTACTGCGTCCATAAGGATTAGTCGTAGCCCCTGTCGGAGAGCCTTCAGTAATAGGCACAATTTCCGGATCGCCGTAAACGGTTGCCGATGAACTAAACACAATACTTTTAACAGCGGCTTTACGCATTGCTCGTGCCAGTACTAAAGAGCCGTTTACATTGTTATCGTAATACTCAAGCGGTTTCTGTACCGATTCACCGACGGCTTTTAAGCCGGCAAAGTGAATAACTGAGCTTATTTCATGCTCTGCAAAGACAGTATCTAACAGTGTTTGATCGCGAATATCACCCTGGTAGAAAACCGGACGAACTCCAGTTAATGCTTCAATACGATCTAATACGATTAATTTACTGTTACTTAAATTATCAACAATAACCGGTTCAATACCCGCTTCAATCATTTGTATGCAGGTATGACTTCCGATATATCCAATACCACCCGTGACTAAGACCTTCACAATAATTTCTCCACTATGTTTGCTTGAAACGGATATTAACAGCGAAACTGTCTAACAGTCTGTGATCCACATCGCAAAGTGTAAACGTTTACATTAAATTACAAATCCAACAATGATTTTTTGAAACCGAATAAAGCAACAGACCTAACGCACTGTTATTAAAGAGAAATACGTATTACACAAATAGTGCAACGACTCTGAGGCAGATTAATTAAAGTAAGGTACAGACTTTAAGACACTGTTTTTAGCACAAAATAATTGTAAACGTTTACAATTACTGTTTCATACATATGAGGAGCACGATTTAATACAATAGTGCTGTTTTTAAGGTGTTACGATTATTAATTTAAACAGGCGGATATCTAGGAGACAGTCAGAAGCAGAAAAAACACAACAGCCGTTAATAAACAACTGCTGTGTTTTACCTGTATAAAATTCAATTACTCTACACTTCCCCAGTAATTAACCGGGGCATCTAAACCGGCACCGCTCGAGGCATCCGCAGTAATATACAGATAACGCGGTCTGGCCTGAGCATTGTCAGCCTGAATATACAAAGGTTTTAAAATATCATTAATAAACGGCGTTAAATAATGGCTTCGTCCAGGGTCAATGCCGTCTGCACCTGGAAAATAAATCATATTTTCATTATGGCGGCCTGACATTGTTGACACAGGATCCTTTTCTCTAACCAGATTGATTATATTGTTATAGCGCATTTTATTTGCAAAGGCATGCGCATATTTTTCTATAATCCTTGTTGCTGGAGATGAAAATGAACGGGTTAATATGCCGCTCCGTACTCCTGCATCAATTGCGGTATAACCGCCTAATGAATGGCCGGTAAGTACAACATTATATGTTTTCTCTGCGTTTGAGGTTTTATAACCATCCGCTAAAGAGCGGCTGTTAGGCGGATATTTCTGCACTACTTTCCGGGTGAAATTATAAGCATCAATCTGCCAGTCCTCATCAGATTCAACTAAATTCGCATACATCAGTTCAACATCCTGGAGTACATCCCAGCCGCTGCTGGTGCCCTTAAAGGCGATTATGATCTCTTCTTCCAGGTTTTCAGAATCAACAGCAGGAACCAGAAGCGCAACGCCCTGCACACCGCTTTCTCCCTTAAAGGTATCAATAACCTGAACCTGTGCAGCTCCGTCCGGCTGCATTAGCTTTGCAAAAACCGGATCAGTAAAAAAGGAAAAAGGATCTGCCCCCTGCTCCAGGCTGTAGACATAACTGGAAGCAAATGCATAACGGAGCATTTTGTTATAGGACAAAGGAGGCTCACCGTTATGTATTAATAAGGCCTGCTGCTCACTAAGTGCCGGATACTCATAACCGTAAGAATGACTGGAAGCAAAGTAAGTTATACTGCTGGTATAATCACTGGAATATTTAGCTTCAAGTGTATTACTGCACATACTTGTCAGTATCTGGTGGACCTGTGCTGAATCCACAGCAGTTGAATTAATCGATTTAACAACAAAATAGTTTTCTTCATCCGCTGTAAACGAGTTGTCTTTCCAGTAACCATCTAGTTTTAAATACTGGCCGCTGTCGTTCACTGCCCAGGATTTTTTAATCAGCTGTGCTCGAGAAGCAAAAGAATCTTTAATTCCGTAACACTGTAAATAGGTTGATTCTGTAGCAAAACAATTAAAGCTGAAAATGGTAAAAATAAATATAAAAATTATCCGCATTTTTTCTCCTAAATAGAGCTTCATGCTCCAGGTTAAATCATCTGCAAAGGTTGTTTTTACACCGGCAGATTAACCTATCTTGTTCTGTTATTTAGGCGAAAGGATCACACGAAAGATTGTTTGTTGACATTTTCATGTTGTGTTTTGATGTTTGTGAGCGGAGTTCAATTATACCAATCTGGAAAAGTGAATGATCTAAAATTACGTAGGAAAAATTAATGAGAGCGAGGCGTTTGATTGAGCAATAGCTGGCTATTGGGATTGAAAACAACAAAGTTATCATTAATTTTAACCAGTAAGATTGATCAAATATTTATTTAGACTGGTATTATTAAGCAAATAGCCGGGAAATATTTACAAGAGGGAAGTGTAAAATAAAAAAGCTTATGAAAGCACCTTAGGCCGTCATAAGCTTCTTAGCTGGAATCGTTTACAAAGTTAGTGCTTAATAATATGAACGTGGTTTAGCCTGCGTATCTGGCTGTGATTCAGATTTAAGCTGCTCATACTCAGCTTTTAATCGTTCATAATCAGAGACTTCATCCTTGACTGGCTCGGCAGCAGGCTGTTTAGGTTCAGCTTTAGGCTTAGCTTTAGGTTTAAAGAATGAGCCAAAACCAAAGTTAGTTGGATCTTTCTCTTTAGGTTTTTTAGCATCTTTATCCTCAAAAATATCACTCACATCAATTTTTGGCCTAGCTTTAGGCTTAGGCTTAGGTTTAGCTTCGACTTTAGGCTCTATTGCAAGTTCTACTTTAGGCTCTGCTTTGACTGTTACTTTGGCTTTAGGTTTAGCCTTAGACTTAACCTTGGCTTTAGATTTAACTTCGACTTCGGTTTTAGACTTAGCCTCGGCCTTAGGTTTAGCTTCGGCTTTAGGCTTAGCCTGGGTATCTTCCTGCTCATCGCTCTGCGTCCCGAAAGGTCCGCTCACTTGATTACGTCCCGATATTTTAGCAAAAGACAGTGCTGTATCAGCACCTTCGGCTAATATTTTCTGCGAAGTAGGCGCAATAGTAGAAAGACCAACACTTAAGGTAACAACGTCGCTGACATTTGAATACTTATGTTCAGTACGTGATTTTTCAACAGCGGAGCGTAATGCTTCAGCAGCTGCATGAGCTTTACTTGAATCGGCATCTTTAATTAAGATAGCAAAAACATTTCCTTCATAGCGCGCTAAAAAGCTGCCGTAATCTTCACATACCTTTTTCATTGCTAAGCCGGTAACAAGCAGCATAAAGGCGGCCGCCTGATGGCCGTAATTTTCATTGTAAGCTTCAAAGAAATCAATTTCACATATCAGCGCTGATAACAACTGTTTTTCTTCGCTCGCTTCCTGCCAGAGTTTTGCATAATGTTCATCAAACTGACGACGATCTGCAATATTCATCTGCGACATTACCTGCTCAAAAGCGGCTGATTCCGAGCTGACTTTATCTTCCGGCTGCTGATAGTTGGCTATATCAACAACACCTTTAGGATCGTCACTTTGGTTTTCCGATTGAACACCGGAACTAGTTTGTTCAGTTTGATTATTTTCTGCCATAAGTTGTACCTTGCATCCTTTCTTGATTTTCAGCTCAGAATCGAAGCTTCAAGAGCCAATTCTCCATGATAAATGGTAAATGGTAAACAGTTTTATATCACTTAATTCCTGCTTTCAGATAAGCGTAACTTGCTTGCCTTCACAATTTGATGCTCATATGAATATAACTCTTTAATTTGTACACAGTAAACGGGGTTAATCGTTTACATTTTGTACCGCAATAATATATTTCCTACGGCAAAAAGCAAAATAAAAAAAATATCTTAGCGGAGTTTTGAATAAGTTTAGGGAAAGGCTGGAGAGGGAAAGGCTGGACAGCCAAATCTTTTATCAAAAAACGCAATGTTAATGAAAGACACAAACTACCTCCACAAATAATCTGATATTTGAGCGATGAGGTTATAAATAACGTATTTTCTGTTATTAACTGTCATTAGGGGAAATTTTGAAGAGATTCAAACGTCAGCCCACCTTAGCAAGGTGCCAATTAGATAAACAGTTTACTGAAAACAAATGTTAATGAAGCATTCGCTGTAACTTGGTTTTTCCAGATATCCAGCGTTTACCTGTATGCTCTGCAAACAAAGCCAGCTCTTCAACTGAGCCGACTGCACCATGATAATCTTTACCAAAACTGCTGGCTAATTCTATCCAGGTATCGCTTTCTATGCCCAATACGCTAAGCAGGCTGGGTCTTTGCTCACTGACTGCGCCGGACTTATCATTTCTAACAGCACGCCCGGTCCAGTCAACCAGCTCAAGATAATCTAATAATGCATAGGGGATGCCCTGCAGCTGCTCGTCGCATTCTCCGGCAACAAACCCCAATAAAGGTTTACTGGCATTATTTTGCTCACCTTTATCTTCGCGGCTTGCGATACCATGGATACGTTCGAATATTGAAGTATATTCAGATGCTTCTACCGTTTCAGCCATTTTTGCGCGGACAGGGTTTAAATCAACATAAGCCATACAGGTTAATAAAGCTTTTTCATCCAATAATGCTTGAGATTTAAAGCGCCCTTCCCAGAACCGTCCTTTACAGTTATCTTCCTTATTTGCCTTACGTGCAATAAACTCATTTAAACTGCGCATAAACCATGAGATATCCGCTAATCGTCTGCGCCACTCGGCAATAACGACTAAGGCGGCATTTCGCTCTGCTTCTGAGGTTAATTCACCAGCCTGCCAGCGGGAAACAAGCACCGGGCAGGAGTAAAGCAGGCACCAGCGCTGACAAATATCCAGGTCTGAACAGGTCTCAATTTCTTGTTCATTGATATGTAAAACAAGGTGATAGTGATTAGACATAACAGCATAAGCACAGACATCAATAGCAAATATACTGCTGAGAAATCGAATACGGTCAACCATCCATTGGCGGCGATGTTCAAAACTCTGCCCGGAATATTTATCTTCACCACACAAGAAAGCACGTCTAACGCAACGAGAAATACAATGATAATAAGGCGTATCAGCAATGGAAATTAATGAATCTCTAGATTGAGTCATACCACCTCTACATATGTATGTAAAAACACTGTTTATATAGTAGGTATAAACTCTCAATCAGTCAAAAAGGTTTGGGTGTCCTCGCTTTTATGGGTGTCCTCGCTTTTATCTCGGCGCACTGGCTGTCCAGAGTTTACTTTCACTCCTTTTTCTCGCTTTTTTTCTTTTTGTCTCGCTTTCTTGATATGATGAAAAAGAAATATTTTTTAATGAATTTGAGCCGTCTTATATGAATCAGCAGACTACTTTTAAAAGCCTTCAGGTAATTACCGCTGTTTCAGCAAACTTATTATTTCCCGGTGCCGGTTTTGTGCTTGTGGGTTATTACCAGCGAGCATTTCAAGTACAAGCTTTATTACTACTGTTTACTTTGTTGATTTGCTGGAGCCGTTGGGTTTTCACTCCCGCAGGAAGCCAAACATTATTCGTTATTCTTATTACCATTTATATATTTAATACCCTTCTGCTGCTTATCCATATAAGTAAAAATAAAAAGTCAGCATGGCGATATAAACAGAGCTTATATGCTGTGCTGTTTATCATTACTGGTTACAGCTTACTACTGGGTGGATTTATGACTAAACAATATTGGCTTGGAGTGCATGTCTATGTTGTACCAAGTCAGTCAATGCAGCCAAGCTTAAAAACTGGTGATTATATTTTGGTGGACAGCTGGCAATATTTAACTGCACCACCGCAAATTAACGATATTGTTATTTTTACCAGAACTAACCAAAAACATTTTTTTGTTAAACGGGTAGGGAAATGGGATAAGCAGCCTGAGCAATCAGCAGATTTACTGTATGTATTGGGCGATAATGCAGCTATGAGTATAGATAGTCGGGCGTTTGGGCCTATACAGGTAAGCAATATACGAGGGCAGGTGAAAATGATTCTGTTTGGGTTCAATGCTATTGGCAAAATACGAAAAAACAGGGTATTTCTGCCTGTAAATAACCAGCCTAAGCAACCAAACCAGCCATCTTAAACAGCACCTTTTCCATGGAGAGGCGATTGCCCGTTGTTAAGCTTTTCATTTTTAACTTCTTCGATAGTGCTTTGCGGTCTATTTTTTTATATTTACCCTGCATGTTTAAAAGAAAATAACCATCCATCTCATGCTCGCCATCACCCGACATAGGATAGTCGGGGATATAAAAAATAGACAACACATTAAAATTCGCTAACTCTAAATGTTCAATAATTTCATCTAACGATAGTTCCGTCTCTTGCCAGCAGACATACAGCAGTTCATTTTTTTGAATACAACAAAGAGGAAAATCTATTTCCTCTAAAATTTCAAATATAGCCTGCTGATTAAGCGGCAGGTCTTCAATAAAGTCCGGCCGGGTATCACGTTCAAGAATAGACTTCAATGCCTGAGCTGCTAACTCACTTCCACTCTGCACAACCACAGAAAGTGAATAAGGCATAAAGCTATGCCTCCATTTTACTAATTAAATCAGCACTCAGCTGCCAGTTAGCACGCATTTCGTCTTCTCGCGCCAAAATACTATCAACAAAATCTTTAGCCAACGGTCGAGAATCAACCTCTGGATCAAACTCTTTAACCCTTGTTAATAATTCTTCGAATTTAATTCGTGAGCGTAAGTTAGTGTTGGTTGCATATTGCAGACATGAAATAGAATAATCTATACACTGCGTATAACCGTTATACTGCAGTTCTTGATTATTTAAAAATTTGATAGCTCCACGACAAAATGAGCCACACCAGCTTGTCGGCTCGGGGGAAATAGTTTCAGGAGTTTTTCCATGCATTTCTTCTGTAAGTTGATATTCACTGCCTAAAAAAGTATCTACAAACCAAGCCATTAGCTCAGGTAACCAAGGCATATTAAGCCCGTATAAAGATCCCGTGCCAATAAAACCTGACAATATCTCTTTGCGCTCAGCAACACCATAAAGTTTTGAGTAAAACAACTCTTTCATTGACTCAGGCGAGTCATAAGGAGTGTATAAAAACTGTGCTATTGTGCCTAAATACTTCTCTTTTTCCCCATATAAAAAATACTGTTGCATCTTTTTTATCTCACTCGCACCAGCCTCTTTATAGTGCATTTTTTTTATATAACGCCACTGCTCTTTACGCCCTTTTAACCAGGCCTCATCTTCCACATGCCAAAGGTGTTTAATGTTATTCAGAACTTCAATTTTTGCCTTACTCATCATATTAAGGATCCTCACATGCATTTTCAAAATAATCGGGGTCGAGCTCTAACTCGGCAGCGGCTTGTCGTAAACTGTCAAGTTCGTCCCCCATAATCCAGTCTCCAAAAAAATCTTCTATATCAGAAATTAATGGAATATCGAATAGTAAATACTCTAACGGACCAAGAATGGCCATCACTTCATCAAACAGCTTCTCCCGCAACTTTTCAAGTTGCTCCTCAGTTAATGAGCCCTCTTTAATCGCTTTTTGAATTTCAGCATACTGACCGCCAAACTCGTTATACAACAATTCTTCAATTTTAGCGCCAGCGCCATCGCCTAAATGCAACGCAAAAAAAGTAGATAAATTAAAGGGCACTATGTTACTGCGTTGTAACTCAGCAAAATTAGAGGAAATTTGCTTATCCCTATATTTACTGTCATGCGCGCTCTTACTCTCACCAATACTCTGCTTATAGGCACTATTGCTGATTTTTGTTGGTAACGAGGCTAAATACTTCTGCAGTGCTCGAAACTGAGGTGTTGTAGTTTTAACCACCCCTTTTAGATAGTCGCTCTCATCCAACCAAGGCGTTGCCACATTAATATGATGCATATTCTTATCATTTTTATCAATGGTGTATTTTCCATTTTTTTTCTTCAAAGGACGCCAAGAGCGCACACCCGGCCGCCAAACCTGGATCCAGGTTTTATGCTGCTTAGGCTTAAATTTCCCAAAAGTATCTTCATGCTCATCATTCTCCCAATAATCCATAAGAGCGTTTTGCGACGCGGTGTAATCTAGAAAATGCTGGCGATGCGCTAGAGTGGTATAGGGTAAGGGGACCGCCTCTTTAAGCACTGTTTTCTCTTTAGCATAACGTTTTTTGCCATCCCATAATGGAAAAATGCTCTGGTTTAATGTGTTCTTACTGTTTAAAAAGGCTTTCCCCTTGTTGGTCGTATTACTATAGCGCCAAGATTTAAGCTCTATCCAAGTGCGGTTATATTCGCCCGCTCCTTCTAAAACCAAATCAGGTTTACGCAAAGAACGACCATTCTCATAGGTTTTTATCTTGCCATTAACATTATGCTTTAACTCAACAAAAATTCGATTTTTACCTTCTCGGGGATCGGCTAACAAAATCTTATATTGTTCTGGTTTTTTCAAGCCTACTTCACCACCAAATTCAAATAAAGCGTGATAAGCTGCAACCCCTACTACCTCAAAGGCTTTACCATGAGCATGGTTAGAGATAGTACAATGCTTACGTAGCAGTCCCCCTTCAGCCATTTTGCCTTTATTGGCCAGCGCTAGGCCGGCAAACCAACTGGCGATATCTTCGCTAACTGTCTCACTCACCTGCTCATTTAATTTCTTACAATCAGTACAAAAATCAGTGTCGTCTAACCTAGTGCCCAGATATGCAATGGCTGTTAATATTTCCGCAGCATCAAAGCGCGATGTCGTCCCCCCCTGCAAGAGAGCAACAAAATTAGCTGGTGCTCCCGCGATTCCTTTACGCAGAGCCTGCTTCATGCTGATAAAGAGCAAACGGGCACCATAAACAATCGCTGGCGCAATCGCGTGTGCTTCAGGTATTAACTGTGGTTTATCAAGCATCGCCGTTTGTTGAGGCGTAATTGGGAAAATACGCTTAAACTCTATCGGCAGATATTTTATACTTGATAACAGGGTAGTGATATAAGTTGTAAACAGCTCTGTTTCATCATTAATTTCAGGTACAACTTCTAACAACACATTTAAGGTCGCCGCCATCTGAACGCCTGTTGCTCGGCAAGGTGTCGCAGAGTAAGGCAAAAACGTACCTGCATTAACATTATGCGTAATCTTATCGCAGGTGATATTTGGTCTTGGAATAGGCGCGATATCAGTTACCCAGCCATCAGCAGGAAGAGAAAGCATACGGATCCACGACCAAAAATCAGTACTATTTTGAATTGAAAGTGCAATTTTATCTGCTAGGTTTTCATCATGCTCTAAAAGTTCAGCCCAAACCGTTAAGCCTGTGACCATAAATCTTACCCAACGGTTATCACCGTTAGATGATTTGATAATAGCTTCTTGAGTAAACTCATTTACAAAACCAGCCAAATGTGGATATTTTTCATTATCAAAGTAGCGTTTTAATTGATCACCTCGCTGATTAAGCGCACTGTATTGGCTATCATGACTCAACCAAGATAACGCAACGGCCACATTTGCACCCGCTGAGGCCGAGCTTTGTTGCAAGGCAAATCGACTGGCGATATGTGATGCAGCTTTTTTAGGTTGTGGAAATAACGGAGCTAAAGGGGCAGCTGTAAGCACCTCCTGCACAGAAAAATTATCAGAATTGGATAATGACATATAAGCCTTTGACAACTTATTAATTACTGTGGAGTTAAGCACATTAACATTAACACTATGGTTGCGATTATCTTTTAACCGAACGGTTACAGACGGCAGAGTAATATCATTGTCAACCATAAAATCCGTAAGACTGAGCTCAACTGCCACCCTGCCCATTGCATCGAATTTACCACTGCTTTTTGATAATTCAAATAGTGAATGAGATGCCCAGTCATATATGCGCAAACCAGCCACTTTCATGGCAAAATTCTCCCCAAAAGTCAGCCAAGGATCACCATCATCAAGCTCTCCATAGATAATTTCAGCACCACCTAAAGCAAGTGATTTAACATTGTCATCAATAGCCAGATAGAGTTTATTAGCTTTAACCCCAACAGAAACGGCTTGCCATCCCTCTGCGAAAGAGGAGTTACTCACTTCATATACTTCTCCATCATCAGCTTTGATTTTGACAGTTAATTTTGAACCCGTTTTAGTTAATCTCAATGCTCCTGCTGAAATATTAGCTAATTCACCATCACTATCCGTATTTAACCAGAAGTTATATGAAGGTTCATCAATTTTAAAATCTGGAGAGTTTGACAAAAACCACTGACTTTTGAAGTCATCTTCTGACGTTAGAAATTGTAACGCTTGTATATCTTCAAAAGGCGAAGCAGATCTAACAATTCGATTAAAATGAGATTGGTATTTACGTTTTTGATCTAATTGTAAACTTCTAAAATTAGAGTAAAACACAGGTTCTTTGTTGATTATATGAAAATCATCAAAAGCTAATGACCAACTAGTTCCCGGCTCCCCAGTTAATTCTAAGCTGTTTTTTGTAGGATACCCCAAAGAAGCGGTGTTCGCCTTATAATTGATCACTTGGGAAGATGTTTCCCCTTGAGTTCCTGATATTAAAGCTGGTTGAGCTCCCTGAAATAACACAGGCACTCCGTCAACAACATTTATTGGAAAAATGACTGGATTATTTATATCTATTTTTGCACCAAGATTAAACAAACCTGACGTGCCAGGTGCCCGATAAGTAAAATTAAGCTCTCCTGCATTATTAGTCGTTTTTCCATGCTTAATGATTGAGCCACCACTTACCCCCAAGTCAATAAAGAGGCCATCTAAATCTCCTTGGTAGTCCCCTGATACTAGAGCAGTCAATTCGTATGTTTGCCCTGTATACAAAATATCGGGAATACCTTGAATCTCAACATTTAATGGATGAACACTTACAGATGTTATTGTTTCAACAAACCCGGAGCTCACTTTAACTTCAAATTCCCCAACTGTACTGCCACCAGTAATGGTAGCTGTAAGCTGCCCATTATTAGTAAAAGCTTTCATTTTTTCTAAATTAATAAAACCTTTTTCTTTGATATTGAGCGGGGTTCCATCTTCAACTAAATTGCCATGCGCATCATAAACAGTAGCAGTTATTTCAACCTCACCTTTCCCCCTAAGATAAGCGACTTGACTATTTTGTTGCAGGTCAATAGAGCCAGGCTTCCCAGCAATCACTCCAATATCAAATGAGATAACTTCTGTATCAGGCTCTTCTAGAAGTGTCGCTTTGACGCGTACAATATTGCTCGTTGACGGCGTTAACGTAACTTTGGTAACAGAGCTACCACCTTCAGTGATATCAGATATAGCAGGAAATAATGAGGCACTCCCCCGCTCAATGCTCCATTTGATTTTAGTAGGAGCACTGGAAATGCTCTTATCGTTTAATCCTGCGTATCCAATAAGAGTTGCGGCCAACTCAATTTCTGGTTTATCCGCTTTAACATAAACAATATCTTTACCAATGTAATCCTCACTGCTTTCTAGCCCGAGAGATAGATACCAAAATCCCCACTCCCACAATATATTTCCCGCATCATTATTGCTGTATAAGCTGACCGAGAGCAGATCTTCTGCTGTGAAGTCGCTTAACAGGCTCATATCATCGATACTTAACGCCTGTGTTTGACCGTCAATGGTGACTGCGACTTCCTGACCGCCGATATCAAAAACCAGCTCTTTATCGCCGTTGTAACTCCAGGCCTGCAGGGGATCTTTATCATCACCTGCAGTGCTGCCGTCGGTGGCGATATCGTAGATAAAATCAATGAGCTGATCACTGGAGCTGATCACCGGATTATCAACACTGAGGATATCTTCGACATTGTTTTGTGCATCGGTAACCCGAATTTCCTGCATATTCAGATCATACAAGCTGAACTGCATTTCCGAGCGGTATAACCACTGATAAAACGGTTTAGGTTTACTCAGACTGTTGTCACTTTCTTTGGCCTGCTGATAAGCCTTAACCTGCAGATTGCTGCTGTCTTCATCCCATACCGGCACTTTAAAGGGCACAAAATATTCAGGACGGTATTGTAAAATACCTTTATGGTCCGTCGCACTACCCGGTTCAAAAACCGGATTACGGTTACTCGGCTCCCCGTTGACCTGAATATAGATATGCTCGGTTGATAACCCGGCTTCCGGCAGTTTAATAACCTGAGTTTTACGCCCCGGCGGAATTTCAAAATGGCTGACTTTCTGATTACCCGCATCACTTAACTGATTCAGATTGCCCGCGTCACTTAATTGATTCTGTCCGCTGACTATAGCAATACGCCCGGTATAACCATAACCGCTGAGATCTTTTGGCAGGGCAAAGCCGTCGTTATCTAACCACTCGCTGTAAATAACAATATGATCATCAGCATCAGCGGCGGCGCCTTCGTTGCCAATGACCTGTTTTCTACCGCTGTTTTCATCCAGTGCATAACCTTCACCGGCAGCACGCTCCGCCCAGATTTTCAGGTTAGGCGGATACATCACAATCTGATCCGCATAAACGGTAATACCGCTTTCACTTGTGTTTAATGCGGTTACCTGGGTGCCGATGTAGCCTGTTTTACGATTAAGCGCAATGATTTTAATCTTTTCACCCGGTTTAAGGTGATCCGCTTTACGCTGATGCAGGGCCGGATTCATTGCCCCTTCTGCCTGCCAGTCATTAAATTTGTTACCCGTGGTCAGCGCATCAAAAAATCCTGCGCTGGCGCCGCGCAGTTTCATCGAATATTTGAATTCACCCGTGCTGCTGTCTACTCCGCCGTCATGGCCGCGGTAGCTGCTGGATACCCCTTTCTGCTCCGCAATTAACATACCCGTTGATTCACGGAAGATATAGATATCGGTTTCACCGAGGTCGGCATCACTGATCTGACTCAGCAGCGCACGGTCTTTAAAATCATCACTCCAGTCCGCTAGACGGGTAAAATCCGGTTTGCCTGGAATCGGCTCGAGTGTGTTAATGTCTGTTATAAGATCCGCAGGCACATTGTTGCCGTCTTCTTCCTGAGCCTTCCATAGGGCATTTTGCGCGCTAACAGCACTTTCAATCAGCGTTTTTATACTGCTGTCTATACTTGAGCTTAACCAGATGCCCTGCACACTACCCGTTGCAGACGGGACAAACTGTTCAGTTACTTCCCCTTCGCTGGAAGTTGTCTCTACCTTATTACCTAATACGGCATAGTCGGCTTCACCATCACCATCAAAATCGGC
Organism: Psychromonas aquimarina ATCC BAA-1526; assembly: GCF_000428725.1. Classification (GTDB taxonomy): domain Bacteria; phylum Pseudomonadota; class Gammaproteobacteria; order Enterobacterales; family Psychromonadaceae; genus Psychromonas; species Psychromonas aquimarina. Next base: position 66,770 of record NZ_AUAM01000023.1, on the reverse strand, counting down.
GCTCTGGCGCGCCATACGGTATAAGCTTTTGCTGTTGTGGTTATATTTTGTATTGGCCGCCAGCGGGATTTCAGCATCGCCGTAATTTTTCATTACGGCCTGTCCGTAAACCACCATCATATCCACGGGAAAATCTGCTGGACTTTTTGCCGGCTGCGAAATCGTTGCTTCAACTGCCAGTGCATTAATATCAAGCGCGCTGTACTGCGCACAAAAGTCCGAATCCGGGCGGGTTAAATAGTAGTTGGCAATGTTCGAGCCTCTCGGATTAAAACGCGCATAGGGTAGCTGTAGCTGTACATCGGTCTGATACCAGATTGAAAAGCCGGGGCAAGGCGGCAGCAGGTAGTTAAGCTGATATTTGCCCTGCTCATCGGTTACTGCGGCACCGCCGGTAAATACAGGATTAAGCGAAACAAAGGTGTGTTTTAACGGCCCGTAAATTTGATCGCCATGCTCACGCCCTAATACGCCGGCATCGCTGTTATCGGTTAAGGCTTTATCACCAAAAAATCCCACTCTAAAGGCGATATTATTACTACTTTGCCTAAATATATCGCCCTGTGCAGTCAAAAGAAGTGAGAAACTGTTCGGGTTTAAAGCAACCGTCGGGTTAACTGGAAATTCACGTAAAACCAGCAGCTCTCCAGATTCATTAACAATCTGTATATCAGGCAGCACCGCTACATATTGAGTATTGTCATTAAGCCCTTTTTTGTTTACTGCCTGATCCGTAACGGTGACAAATTTCTGTTTCTCATACTCTAATCTTGTCAGCAGGCGAACATCGCTATAATCGTTCTGTAGCTTCTGATAATCGAGCACATAAGCATTGTAAGTATCCGCAGCCATCACCTGTAAATCAGCCAGATCCCCAAGCGCTTCACCAATCTCAGCAACCACATTGCCCTGCGTATCATATTCAACATAAACAGGGGCACCGTTTTCGCCGGGGACAATGGCACGGGTATAAACGGCGCCGTGTTTAAAACGCGGCTGCAGTTTAACCGGACCGGGCATATCCAACAGACCGAATGCACTCGCGCTTTGGCTAATAAACAGCAGCAGAAAAAGCACTACGCAGTAATAGATCAGATTTCTTTTATTGTTTAGCGGGCAAACATAGTCGGCTGAGGTTAAATCCATTAATTGTTCTCTTCTTCCCTGATTCATCCGTTTGCTCCCATGCCGCTGAATTCGGCTAGCAGACGCCTGATAGTCCAATTTTCATCTATATATTTTTCAATAACCGGCTGAGCGGCTGCAGGTAATAAGCCGTAGCCGAAGTAGTCCAGTACTTCAAATTCCGGTGTACCGACACTGCGCACCGAACGGCCGTCAATAATACCTACACCTTTCGGCGCAATTCTGCCGGACTGCGTATCCAGCCCGAGTAATAAAACATAACTGCCGCTTTCAGGGACATGTGCATAGCCGCCGTTCAGCTGCGGTATGCGCATCTGCAGGCTGTGCTTACCGGTAATTTCAATACCCGCCGGCTGGCCGGAATACATCCAGTGCGGCAGTACAATAGGCTCAACTGGCACGGTTAACTCATGTAATTTATCAAACTGAAAATGCGCATTACCGCGGTTGTCCCCGTTAGGGAAAAGCAGCCCTGCTTCACTTAAATCCAGCTGCAGCGCGCCCTGCAGCAGACTTAATGACTGCCCACCGCTGATATAAGTAAACGGTGCTTCGCTGTTAAGCAGTGACAGTTTCATTACACCAAGAGAGAGGTTACGCCCCTGGGTAATAGAAATCTGGCTGCGTTTTTCACCAAAGGCCGGATTGCGCATCTCCGCGTTAAAAACTATGTCATACAGACCGGACGGCATGGCTTTATATTTATCGTTGAAGGTAAAAGCGCCGTCACTGCTGGTGGTCGCCAGTAAACCTAATTCAGGGATGGTTACCTGCACATCGGCTGCCGGCTGAGAAAGCTGATCCGACAGAGAGCCGGTCACAAAGGTCGGCAAGGCGGCGGTTTTAAACTGGTAGCGGCTGAGCTCTTCACCGTCATAAATAACCGAGACAAAAATCTGCGCATTATAAGCCCACTCCTGATCCGGATAGAAAGTGAAAACCTGATCTCCAGGTATCGCAGACAGCGCCCCGCTCACCGGCTCAAAGGAGCGGTTAACACTGACCAGCTGATACCCTTTGCCGGACAGTACATCACTGCCTAAAGGATCTAAATCAACATAGGTTTGACCATGAGCTGTTTCGTTTACTTCAACCTGCAGCTTATTCAAATCAACCGGTTTATTAAACTGTAAGCTGATAAAACCATTCGAGGCGGCATTTTCACTGCCCTCTGCCGGGCTGATATTGATTAATTCAAGCTCAATGGCCTGCGCTTCCTGCACTTCAAGAGGACGCTTGGCGGCCACTAAAATCTTACCACCAGAATCTGATACGCTGGCTGTTATCTGATATTTACCTTTTAACGGCGGAAGCAGCAGATCGCTGCTGAGCAGGGATTGATCCGCGCTTATTGAGGTTTTAAATACTTCTTTACCGGTGCTGTCATTAACAACAACGGCCACCTGAGTATTATCCGGCAGATGGTTGACTCGTAAAACCGTCTGTACTGTAACCGGGGTACCGTGACTGATCACGGATGTGTTGTCTGCCGGTAATACAAATGCCAGCTCCAGCTCGGTATCCAGCTGCAGAGAATAAGTTTGTGCCCGGGTATTACCTGCGCGGTCTATTGCCCGCAGTGCCAGTTCAACCGGTTTATCTGACTGCAGTTTGATAACCTGATTAAAGCGGTAGCTGTTGTCTCCGGCGGGCGCCAGACTGACAACCTGATCTGCAATGGTAAAACTAGCCAGGTTTTCATCTGCAACTATGCCGGACAGGGTGTATAAAGCTTCATTAACATTATTAACCAGCGGATACTCAAGCAGGCTGTTATCTAAAACAATCACTGGAGAACTGCTGTCCATGTTTATATTAAGCGTTTGAGTTGTGATCTGCTCCAGCAGATCTGTCACGCTGATTTCAAGCTGCAGACTGCTGTCTCCCTGCGCAATAGTCATTAACTCCTGCACACGGTAATCAAAAACACCTTGAGTAACACTGCCTGCTTCGCTACCGTTAATGGTGATATTTTTAATACCTGCCTGTGCATAAATATCCGCAGCTAAGGTAAAACTTTGTGAAGCGATTAAGCGGCCGCTGACGGGTGAGATGATACTTATCTGCGGCGCATCAACCTCAACCTGCTCCGGGTAATAAGTGATGTAAACATTCCGCAGTAGAGACTGATCGTCGACTTGAGCAGTAACGGCAATTTTATTCAGCCCCTGCTGCAGCGTTACCGGCTGCGACTCAAAAGAAAAGACAGTGGAACTGGCTGTTTTGTTAAGTCTCAGCGCTGTACCGTCAACACTGACCAGCATGGTTTGTGCAGGCTGTTCACTGATTAAACGACCTCGAATGATTATTGACTCTTTATTAACCACACTGCTAGGTGCCGGACTTAAAATATCCAGGGAGGCTAAACCGGTACTGATCTGGTAAGTAACTTTGAGGCTAACTTCAGCTGTCAAACCGCCGCTGTTTGTCGCTATCACACGAATATTATTAATACCTTCAACAAACGGTACCGTCAGCGACCATCTGCCGTTTTTAATTTCAGTGGCAAGCGGTGTCGCCGGAAAATGTTCCGAAATAACAGAAACATTAACCGCTCCTCTTTCATCAGAAACCGTTCCACTGAACTGCATTTCAGGTGTTTTTACCACCAGGGTATTCGCCCCGTCTAAGGTCAACTGCGGCGGATTAATAACAGGTATGCTGTTTTTATCTTTAGGATCCGTTCCTGCGTCCAGTTCACTCTGGTTATCAAAACCGTCACCGTCAATATCCGGATCGGCATTATCACCAGTACCGTCTTTATCTAAGTCGCTCGACTCAGTTTTATCTGCCGGGAAAGCATCGGCATCGTTGTTCACCCCGTCGCCGTCTTTATCGGCATCCAGTGAATCGGGAATAAAGTCACCGTCCATATCGGCCGGTTTAGAGGACGCGTCTTTCGGATCCGTTCCAAGCTGGTTTTCAATAGTATTAGCAAAACCATCACCGTCAATATCCGTATCAGAGTTATCACCGATGCCGTCTTTGTCTAAATCACTTGATTCTGTTTTATCTTCCGGGAAGGCATCGGTTTCATTATTCACCCCGTCACCGTCTTTGTCGGCATCCAATGAATCAGGAATAAAGTCGCCGTCCATATCGGTAGGTTTAGACGCAGTATCTTTAGGATTTGTGCCAAGCTGAGTTTCAACCGTATTTGCAAAACCATCACCGTCAATATCCGTATCAGAGTTATCACCGGTGCCGTCTTTGTCTAAATCGGCTGATTCTGTTTTATCTTCAGGGAAGGCATCAATATCGTTATCAATGCCGTCACCGTCTTTGTCAGCATCCAGTGAGTCAGGGATAAAGTCGCCGTCCATATCGGTCGGTTTTGACGACGCATCTTTCGGATTGGTATTCAGCTGCGCTTCAATGTCATTACTGAAACCGTCACCGTCAATATCCGTGTCGCTGTTATCACCAGTACCGTCTTTATCTAAATCGCTTGATTCGCTTTTATCTTCTGGGAAAGCATCTTCATCATTATTTACCCCGTCGCCGTCTTTATCAGCATCCAGTGAATCAGGAATAAAATCGCCGTCCATATCAGCAGGTTTTGAACCCGCATCTTTAGGATTAGTATTCAGCTGAGTTTCTATGTCATTGTTGAAACCGTCACCGTCAATATCGGTATCGGCATTATCACCGGTGCCGTCTTTATCTAAATCGCTCCACTCGGTTTTATCTGCCGGGAAAGCATCCAACTCATTATTAATGCCGTCGCCGTCTTTATCAGCATCCAGTGAATCGGGGATAAAATCGCCGTCCATATCAGCGGGTTTAGATAAGGCATCATTCGGATCGGTATTCAGCTGTGTTTCTATATCATTAGCAAAACCGTCACCGTCAATATCAAGATCAGAGTTATCACCGGTGCCGTCTTTATCTAAATCGCTTGATTCTGTTTTATCTTCCGGGAAAGCATCGGCATCGTTATCAATGCCGTCGCCGTCTTTATCGCCGTCCAATGAGTCAGGGATAAAGTCACCGTCCATATCAGCAGGTTTAGAAGCTGCATCTTTAGGATCAGTGTTCAGCTGTATTTCAATGTCATTACTGAAACCGTCACCGTCAATATCGGTATCGGAGTTATCACCCGTACCATCTTTATCTAAATCACTTGATTCGGTTTTATCTGTTGGGAAGGCATCCTGTTCATTGTTCACCCCGTCACCGTCTTTGTCAGCATCCAGTGAATTAGGGATAAAGTCGCCGTCCATATCGGCGGGTTTAGAGGAGACATCTTTCGGATCGGTATTCAGCTGGGTTTCTATATCATTGCTGAAACCGTCACCGTCAATATCCGTATCGGCGTTATCACCGGTGCCGTCTTTATCTAAGTCGCTCGACTCGCTTTTATCATCCGGGAAAGTATCCTGCTCGTTGTTCACCCCGTCGCCGTCTTTATCTGCATCCAGTGAATCAGGAATAAAGTCGCCGTCCATATCGGCCGGTTTAGACGCAGCATCTTTCGGATCGGTATTCAGCTGAGCTTCGATTTCATTGACAAAACCGTCGCCGTCAATATCCGTATCGCTGTTATCACCAGTACCGTCTTTATCTAAATCGCTTGATTCAGTTTTATCTTCCGGGAAAGTATCAAGATCGTTATTCACCCCGTCGCCGTCTTTATCGGTATCCAGTGAATCGGGGATAAAGTCGCCGTCCATATCGGCTGGTATTGATGCAGCATCTTTCGGATTTGTGCCGAGCTGAGTTTCAACCGTATTAGCAAAACCGTCGCCGTCAATATCGGTATCGCTGTTATCACCGGTGCCGTCTTTATCTAAATCAGCTGATTCGGTTTTATCTTTAGGGAAGGCATCCTGCTCGTTATTAACTCCGTCGCCGTCTTTATCAGCATCCAGTGAATCGGGAATAAAGTCGCCGTCCATATCGGCTGGTGTTGATGCAGCATCTTTCGGATCGGTATTCAGCTGTACTTCAATGTCATTATTGAAACCATCGCCGTCAATATCGGTATCGCTGTTATCACCGGTGCCGTCTTTGTCTAAATCAGCCGACTCGGTTTTATCATCCGGGAAAGCATCAAGATCGTTATTAACGCCGTCGCCGTCTTTGTCGTCATCCAGTGAATCAGGAATAAAGTCGCCGTCCATATCGGCGGGTTTAGAGGACACATCTTTAGGATCGGTGCCCAGCTGCGCTTCTATATCATTACTAAAACCGTCGCCGTCAATATCAGGATCAGAGTTATCACCGGTGCCGTCTTTATCTAAATCAGCTGACTCGTTTTTATCTTCCGGGAAGGCATCAAGCTCATTATCAACCCCGTCGCCGTCAATATCCGGATCGGCATTATCACCAGTACCGTCTTTATCTAAGTCGCTCGACTCAGTTTTATCTTCCGGAAAGGCATCCTGCTCATTCTCAACCCCGTCGCCGTCAATATCCGGATCGCTGTTATCGCCGATGCCGTCTTTATCTAAGTCGCTTGATTCTGTTTTATCTGCCGGGAAGGCATCAAGATCGTTATCGATGCCGTCACCGTCTTTATCAGCATCCAGTGAATCGGGAATAAAATCGCCGTCCATATCGGCAGGTTTTGAAGCCGCATCTTTAGGATCAGTACCGAGCTGGATTTCAACAGCATTAGTGAAACCGTCATTATCATTATCTGAATCAAAGCCGTCATAAATGCCGTCAGCATCCATATCACAAAAGTAACTACCGAAATCTAAGCGGTATAATGAACTTTTATCGAAATGTACATCCGCGCCGCTGTCAAGAGTAATTGTTCCGGCATTAAGGCTTCCTGATATTTTAGAGCCCCAGGCAAGTTCAGCTTTTCTTTTGCTGTAAATATGGCCGTTTACTGTTGCTCCGGAATTAAGAACTAAACGCTTAGTAGTGTAGAGAAAAAACTGTTCCGGAGATCCAGCCTCACCGTCTTCTGTTACGTTTAACTGTACTCCCCAGGGAATATCCACTTTTTTCCGCACATAAAGACGAACAGTGCCGGTGCCAGAAACCACAATATTGGCATTACCATTAAGCTTCAGATTTTCAATCCAGTAATCACCAGAGGGTAATGTGAGGGAGCTGTTATAACCAAGAGTCAGTGTTTTTATTCTATATTCACTCGCAGAAGTAAAATATCCTTTCGCACCGCTATGTAAAGTTACCTTGGAAAACTCCCGCTCCTGAGTTGCTCCTATCTCGGCTTCTTCCCGCCAGCCAAGTGAAATTTCATATTTTGAATTTGTTTTTAAAAATGAAACAGCAGGCAGCTCAATCGCAGGAGAGTTAGCAGCTCTGCAGCTTACGGATCCGCAGCTTAAATTATTTGCCCAGCGCGGATTTTTAACCGAAGTTGCATTTAAAACTCCAGATTCAAAACCGCTTAACTGAGCATTAAAGCCGAATTTGACCCGGCCAAACTGATGATGTGCCTGAAGGCCGGTCTCGTGTGCCTGAATACAGATATTATCTTCGGCTACAGGGTTCAGAGATGCATCAGCACTAGCAGAAGCACTTACTGCGCACAGCAGAAATCCTAAGCAGAGACGCATATAACGCCTTGACTTCATGTCCATTTATTCCAAATCCCTTTGCTTAATTAAAAGCTAGTTAACTGTAACTTTAACTTGTTCTTTTGCTGATTTACTGGCTTCTTTTACCGCTTTTTTCATATTAACCGGTGCTAGTTTTTTGCGAATTTCGACGCTGACTTCAGATAAAGGTTTAGCCGGAAGCTGAGTTTGGTTAATAACTCTGACGATGATTAACTGATCGCCGAAATGAACTTCCGATACCTTGCCGACAGATGTATCAGCAACCAGTTTTTTAATCGGCTGGCTTAATAATAAAAGCTTCGCTTCAGCTTTTTTATAAGTAACTGAATACGATTGTTCTGAAAGCTCTGCAGCCCACTTTTTCCAGTCAGGCTGATCCTTTGCCGACTCAAATCTCTTAAGCATCTTAACCTTATCTTGAGCCTGCAGCTTACCAAGCGACACAATCAGCTCAAACTCCTTAAGCAGATCCGCACCAAACTCGTCAGGATTATTATCGTAATAATTTTTAACCTGCTCAGTGGTAACGGGCTCAACCGTAGTGTTCGCCTGCAGATACTGTTTAACTAATAACTCTTCTCTATAGCTGCGGACTTTTTCATCGAGCAGCGCGGTTTCCTGCGAATCTAACTGTTCTTCAGCTAACAATGCCATTGAGCGGCTGACAATTAAGCTCTGCAGCATTTTCTGATAAAGCTTTTGATCCGCATATAATGCAGCTGAATCACCTAGAGTACGATTAACAGCATGCTCCAGCTGAAATTCAGTGATCGGCTCATCGTTTACCAAGGCTAAAACCTGTGTATTATCCTGAGCGGATTCAAGCGGCTGGTTGTCTGTTTTTTTAACAGAATCAGCTGTATCACAGGCAGACAGCATAAAAGAGAACAGCAGCAGATAAACTTTATTCATCAGCTTTATCCATTCGTTCGATTTCAACGGCTGCTAACAGACGCTCATTTTCAGCCTGTTTTACCTGCTGTCTTAGCTGATAGCGAATATCACCTTTGACACTTTCAAAGGGACTGGTAATGATCTGCGACGGTTGCAGAACTTTGACAATATGAATACCAAACGAAGTGGCAAAAGGCGGGGAGATTTCATTCTGAGCAAGCGAAAATGCTTTTGCACTAAAAGCAGGAGAGATAGCACCTTCTTTAATCCAGCCTAATTCGCCGGCATTTTTTGCACTGCGTTTATCTTCAGAATAGATTTCAGCAATATCTGCAAATTTTTCATTTGCGGTTAAGCGGCTGTATGCTTCGTGGGCTTTATTTAAGCGTGCCTGTTTCTCAGCATCACTCATTTTTGCATTGGTACGAATAAGAATATGCGCTACATTCGCTTTTTTACTTTGAAACTGCTCCTGATGAGTATTATAAAAATTACGAACGGCCTGTTCATTAACTTTATCTTTTAATACTTTTTCAAAATGACGAGTAAGCAGGGTCTGCTTTTTAAACTCATTCACTTCAGCTTCGAGCGAAGCTTTGTCGTACACTGCCTGCTGTTCAAGGTTTTGTACTATTGCAGTTCTATTCAGATAAGCGGAAAGCGCATTTTCAACATGCTTTTTATTATCTAATGGAATATTTTTAAGTTTTAAATAATGCTCAAACTCTATTTTAGTGATCTCTACATCACCTACTTTTGCGATCACTTTATCATCACCGCTGTCTGAACATGCGCTCAGCAGTGTAAGTACAGCAATAACAATTCCAAATTTATTTTTTAACATTTCTTTGTCCCTAAAGAAAACAGCATGGTTTTTATAATTTTGCCGTATAGTACAGATAATCTAAATTGTATGAAATAGTAGACACAAAATAAACAATAAATAATCAAAGCATACATTACTCGGCGCATTAATTTTACAAATTCAGCTGTGTTCTATCACTGTGGTATTGGATGATCCTGACTATCTAACGGATCAGTTCCGCAATTATATTCCTCAATATTTGGATAGCCATCTTCATCACTGTCAAGTTCTCCATCACTTACTGACGGATCCAAATTATGCTGAACTTCCCACACATCTGGCATACCATCACCATCTTGGTCTGCGGTACTGGAGTGTCCCGGTGTTTCAGCTACATACTCAAAAAGGTTTGATAAACCATCTCCGTCATTATCTAATGCACTGTCAACGACTAGCGGGTTTAAATTATGCTGTATTTCCCATACATCAGGTATGCCGTCACCGTCCTGGTCTGCACTAGGAGAATGCTCAGGTGTTTCTAGCAAATACTCAACAAAATTTGATAAACCATCTTTGTCATAATCTAATGCACTATCATCGACTAATGGATTTAAATTATGCTGTATCTCCCATACATCAGTTATGCCGTCACCGTCCTGGTCTGTACTAGCAGGGTGCTCTGGCGTTTCGAGTAAGTACTCAACAAAATTTGATAAACCATCACCATCCTTATCAAGTCCACTGTCATCCACTAACGGCTGTAAGTTATTTTGGACCTCCCAGACGTCGGGAATACCATCACCATCTGACTCGGCAATACCAGGGACAGATATATTATCAATCCAGACACCATCATTAGAAGGAGATCCGTAATTCTCATAAGACCATTTAAAGGTATGCTTTCCTACAGAAACAGGGTAGTTAAATTCACTAATACCTTCATTTTCGTTGCTCCACCATTCTTTCTTTACCACGCCGTCAATATAAAAACGAACCCCTGCACTACCATTCGATGCAATATTCAGCTGGAAGTTAATAGCACCACCACTGGCAAGCACTGTCGTTTCAATATCTGATGACTCCCCTATATTGACTTCTCCTGAACGTAAGGAAAAAGATCCTGACATCACCTCAGAGTTAACAATCCGCCATGGGTTACTGCTTAGCTGATAGAGGTGAAAAGGCTCTGCTGCTAGATCACCACTTTCAAAATTCATTAAAGTTTTTACCGGCATCTCACTACTGTCATGCGGGTCAGTATCAGCCAGATATTCTTCTAAATTTGAAGAGGCATCATCATCACTATCAAGCTGACCGTCATGTACCAAAGGCTGAAAGTTATTTTGTACCTCCCAGCCGTCTGGCATCCCATCACCATCCGTATCGTTTAATCTTGGGTTAATACTATGCTGTGCTTCCTGTAAAGCGCTTAAACCATCTCTATCATTATCGGTCGTTAAGTCAGCATCTAAATGTGCATAAAAAGCATATTCCCAACTATCAAGCACTCCATCATCATCTGAATCCGCAATTCCAGGAATATAAATATTATCTATCCAAGCTGCAGTATCAACTTCAGGAGGCGAAGTTTTTTCATACTCCCACTTAAAGGTATGCACACCAGCGGCTACTGGATAGCTCATTTCGTTAAATTCCCGCTCATTGAACCATTTCCCTTTCTCTACACCATCAATGTAAAAACGCAGTTCACTACCCCAAGATCGAGTTTTTAGCTTAAAGCGCATTAGTCCTGCACTAGTGTTCACAGTAGTCTCAACAACCGACTGCCTACTAATATTCCCCTCTCCCGAACGGAGTGAAAAAGTGCCAGAGTCCATTTCACTAGTATCAATTCGCCAAGGGTTCGTATTTAACTGCTTAAGATAAAACGGCTCTGTCGCTAGATTACCACTTTCAAAATCCATTAAAGTACGAATCGGAGTGCTACTGCTGTCAAGCGGCTCAGTTCCTCCCAGGTACTCTTCTAAATTTGAGTAATCATCCTCATCACTGTCAAGCTCACTATCATCCATCAACGGTTTTAAGTTATTCTGAACTTCCCAGCCGTCAGGCATCCTGTCACCATCTGTATCAGTGAGTGCTGGATTAGTACCTTGCTCCGCTTCCTGGATATCACTTAAGCCATCCTCATCTCCATCATTATCGCTAATTTCAGCATTCAAACTATTATAAAAAGTATATTCCCAGCCGTCTTTTATACCGTCCCCATCTGAATCAGCAACACCTGGAATTGATATATTATCTATCCAGGCACCATCATGAGGAAAAGCTTCATAGTTTTGATAAGACCATTTAAAAGTATGCTCTCCGGCAGAAACAGGATAGCTAACTTCATTAACACCTCCCCCCCCACGCCATTCATCCATTCGCACTCCATCAATGTAAAAAAGAAGCACTCCATAACTATTCGCAAGAACATTCAACTGGAAGTTAAGCATGCCACCACTAGTCATAATTGTTGTTTCTATATCCGATGATTCCCCCATATCAACCTCTCCCGAGCGCAGGGAAAAAGAACCAGATATTACTTCGGAGTCAACAACCCGCCACTGGCTACTACTTAGCTGGTTGAGATAAAATGACTCTATCGATAGATTGCCACTTTCAAAATCCATCACCGTTATTACTGGTATATCACTACTGTCAAGCGGATCTGTTCCTGCAAGGTACTCTTCATAATTTGAAAAATCATCCTCATCACTGTCAAGCTCACTATCATCCATCAACGGTTTTAAGTTATTCTGAACTTCCCAGCCGTCAGGAATCCTGTCACCATCTGTATCAGCGAGTGCCGGGTTGGTGCCTTGCTCCGCTTCCTGGATATCACTCAGACCATCCTCATCTCCATCACTATCGCTAATTTCAGCATCTAAACTTTCATAAAAAGTATATTCCCAGCCATCGGTTATGCCGTCATCATCTGAGTCTGCAATACTTGGGATTGATATATTATCTATCCAAACAGTATCCTGCTCAGAGACAGTAGTATCACCACACTCCCTTCCACAAGGATTATATTCCCACATAAGAAATTGCTCTCCAGACGCAATAGGAATCTGCACTTCGGTAAGTTCTTGCCCATTCCAGCAGTAAGGTGGTCTACCAGCCATATAAAAACACAATTCACCAGGACCCGTGATTTTTTTTAAATCGAAACGAACAAGACCACCACTGCTGTTCACTCGAATATCAAATCTTCCCCCGCGTTTTTCATTCCCCGCCCTCGAACGTAATGAAAAATTTTCTGTATCAACCGGTTCGTTAACTATTTCCCATAGAGCATCTTTATTTAATTGATTAATATAAAATGGTTCTGTCGCTAGATTACCACTTTCAAAGTCCATCACTGTTGCTACCGGCATATCACTGCTGTCAAATGGATCTGTCCCAGCAAAATACTCTGCTAAAGCCGAAAAACCATCTCCATCACTGTCAAGTTCGCGATCATCCTTCAATGGTTCTAAGTTGTTCTGTACTTCCCAGCCGTCAGGCATCATATCACCATCGGTATCGCCTAGTGTTGGGTCAGTACCTTGCTGCGCTTCCTGAATATCACTTAGACCATCCTCATCCCCATCATTATCGCCAATTTCAGCATTCAAGCTGTCATAAAAAGTATATTCCCATCCGTCATTTATACCGTCTCCATCTGAATCGGCAACAGCTGGAATTGATATATTATCTATTCTGGCAACATGAAGATCTGGCTGAGGTCCATAACCACATTCCCCTCCACAAGGATCGTAAACAGAATAATGCCATTTTAGAGTATGCACCCCGGCAGTAATAAAGGACTGCACTTCGGTAAACTCTTGTTTATTCCAACAGTGAGGGCTTTCACCTTCACCTTCACCTTCACCTTCACCTTCACCAGTAGCAACCCCAGCAGCAACTCCATCAATATAAAAACACAATTCTCCAGGACCATAACTATCATCTCCAGGTTCAGAAATTGTTTGTAAATCGAAACTCACAACACCACCAACACTGTTCACACGGATTTCAACTTCAGCCCTTCCTCGAAAGTCTAAATACCCCGAGCGCAGCGAAAAATCCCCTGTCGCAGCTTGTACGTTATCTATTTTCCATGGAGTATATTTATTTAATTGGCTGATATAAAAAGGCTCTGTTGCTAGATTAGCACTTTCAAAGTCCATCACCGTTATTACCGGTATATCACTACTGTCAAGCGGATCTGTTCCTGCCAGGTATTCGCCTAGATTTGAATAGCCGTCCTCATCGCTGTCAAGCTCACTATCATCCACTAACGGTTGTAAGTTATTCTGTACTTCCCAGCCATCAGGCATATCATCACCATCAGTATCAGACAGTGTCGGATTGGAGCCTTGAGCAGCTTCCTGAATATCACTAAGACCATCCTCATCTCCATCATGATCACTAATTTCAGCATCTAAACTGTCATAAAAAGTATATTCCCAGCCATCAAGCACACCATCACCATCAAAATCAGCAACACCGGGAATAGAAATATTATCTACCCAAGCAGTTTCGTTACCAGTAATATTGCCGCTATGTGTGTCAAGCATCCATTTAAATATATGTACACCCGGTGTAACTGAAAAATGTACTTCACTAAACTCTTCCTTATTCGACCAACAGCCTTGCCATATATCGTCAATATAGAAACACATAGGCATTTCACCACGAACCTTTAACTGAAAGCGGATAACACCACCGATACTATGCACTGTACTTGAAAAAATTGACTGCCCTCCATAACGAGACAATTCGCCCGTTCGCAGCGAGAAAGTCCCCGAGGCAGCTTCTTCGCTACTGATTCGCCATGGCTTATCACCTGATAGATTTAAATAAAACGGTTCCGTAGCAAGGTTGCCACTTTCAAAATCCATCATTGTTATTACGGGTATATCGCCACTGTCAAGCGGATCTGTTCCAGCAAGGTATTCGCCTAGATTTGAATAACCATCCTTATCACTATCCAGTTCACTGTCATTCACTAACGGCTGTAAATTATTCTGTACTTCCCACACGTCAGTCATGCCGTCACCATCTCGATCCGTAGTTACTGGATGATCAGGTGTTTCTAGTACATACTCAAAATAGTTAGATTGACCATCCTCATCAGCATCTAATGCACTGTCATCCACTAATGGCTGCAAGTTATTCTGTACTTCCCACACGTCAGTCATGCCGTCACCATCTCGATCGGTAGCTACTGGATGATCAGGTGTTTCTAGTACATACTCAAAATAGTTAGATTGACCATCGCCATCATTATCAAGCCCACTATCATCCACCAAAGGCTGTAAGTTATTTTGTACTTCCCAACCATCAGGCAGTCCGTCACCGTCTGTATCTACTAATATAGGGTTTGTACTTAACTGATACTCTTGTAAGGTATTTAGGCCATCATTATCAGTATCCTCTGTTAAAGCTGTATTTAAGTGCCCGTAAAACTCTAATTCCCATTTATCTGATATACCATCATAATCGGAATCTGATACCCACGGAATATAGATATTATCCAGCCAAGCCGCATCGTGTCCACTGCTCACACTACCATCTTTAGTATATTGCCATTTAAAGGTGTGATTTCCTGAGGAAACAGGGTATTTCACGGTGATATACCCCTGGCTACCAGACCATTTTCCTTTCTCAACTCCATCAATGTAAAAACGTAAATAATCATAGCGAGATTCCGAGCTGACTTTAAGCTGAAAACTAACTTCACCAGCAAGAGTTTTTAAAGACGTTTCAAAGCCTGATGTCTGACTATGACTTATCGCACCAGAACGAATGGAGAAACTACCGGCACCTACTGCAGTTGTATCAATTCGCCATGGACTCGTACTTAGTTGCGTAAGAGAAAGTGCCTCTGTTTCCAAATTACCACTTTCAAAATCTATCTGAGTACTTGGAGTGATAAGAGTAATAATCCCCACATCCGTAATTCCAGCAGGTCTTAGATCTATTAAAGCAGATTCACTAAACAGCCATATATTTTCTTCAATTTCATACTTAACATGTACCAGCACATTTCCAAAGCGAACCGGTATATTATCCAATACAAAAACACCATCCGCAGAGGTTAATGCACTTTGTGAACCGACAGTTACTTTCGCACCAGAAGCTGCTTGGCCAACTGGATTAACCACTTTACCTGTTACCTGGGTTAACGGATCCTGAGTTAAATTAAACAACAGTTCTTCCGTGCTCCCCTGGTTATCATTGGTATCGGTTGCCAGTACCTGCACAGTTAAACTGCTGTCACCGTCAGAAGTCAGCATTTCGTAACGGTACGGTGCTTTATTAAAGCTTTTAACAATAATACCGTTAACCACAAACTGTACCTGCGTCACCCGGCCGTCATCGGTAGCATCCGCTTCAAGCACTATGCTTTGATCGTTAAAAATGGTCTGGCTCTGGGTTGGCGTCAGCAGGCTAATCACCGGTGCTTTAGTGTCCTTCTCTTTAGGTTTACTGTCTTCTCCATCTTTAAGACCGTCACCATCTGAATCCGGGTTAAGTAAACCGGTACCCGCAGCCGCTTCTTTATCATCAGACAAGCCGTCGTTATCTGAATCTTTGTTATTTAAGTTAGAGCCTAACTGGTGCTCCTGCAGGTTAGTTAAGTTATCACCGTCTTTATCTGCCTGCGCATCAGCAGGGTCCATTGGATCCAGCCCGTAATCAAGCTCCTTGTTATCCGGGATCGAATCACCGTCAGAGTCTTCTTTAGTCGGATCAGATTTAACAGGGCCGTTAACTTCCTCACCATCTTCGATACCATCGCTATCACTGTGTTTGTTATTCGGATTTGATGAATAAACTTCAAGCTCATCATAATCAGATAAGCCATCCTGATCAGAGTCGATATTATCCAGCTTGGTACCCGCTTCTAGCTCTGCTGCATTAGATAAACCATCACCATCAAGATCATCTAAATCATCATTGATACCGTCACCGTCTGAATCGATTTTCGCTGCATCAAGACCATCGAGTGCCAGCTCAATTTCGTTATTAATTGAGTCACCGTCAGCATCTTCACCTGCACGGAACACCTGCAGCTGAATTTGATTACCGACATCTAATGGATGATCATTTTGTAACTGCCCCGTTAACTCAAGTAATACCAGTTTCCCATCAACAAATTCAGGATCTGTCGAGTAGTCAGGTACATTCACCCAGCGCGCATCGTTCGATGAACAATTCATACCTGAGCATTTCTCCCACTCAAACGGCTGTGGCACACCATCGAGTTTAACCGCGGCACTTTGTAATGGCACCAAAGCAGAATCTGGCGTCAGCGGCAGCTGGAATGGGCTAGCTTCAAGTACCTGTTTCGGACCTGTTTCAGAAATTAATAAACTAGGTTTACAAATACTCTCTTTCTGCGGTTCCACGATAGAAGAGTCGTGAGTATTAAGTTGTAGATTATCTACTAAGAAGTGATTACCAAACCCTAAATGCAGCTCATCAATTGCGCCTGCTTGCGCGGCAAAAAAGACATAGTTAGCATTTATTGTTGTATCAATTTCCCAAACTACAATGCCATTATTATAACCGGATAAAGTTCCTGTTCTGGTGGTATTTGCCCAACCTTTCGCCCATAACCCATCAAAGGTGAAATAGGCACCATTTTCATCAGTAATAATACCAATGCCACCAGTATTATTCAGTAATGTAAAATCACCGCTAACAGCCGCGTAATTATATGAGCTATTAACTGTGTCTATTACAGCTAAGTTAGTTGTAAAGTTAAAACCGGAATAATTTCCAACCCCCACGCTACTATTTTGCTTTGCATTGGCATGGTCATCAAATGTCATTAGCACTGAATTCATAGAACTTTCAAGTTCAAAAGTTTGCTCTAGAGATTGACTATGTTCAAACTCGTAGCATTCAAACGGCAGCTCAGGAGCTTCAGGAGTAAATACAACTAGTTTACCGATTAACTCAGCTGTTCCTGGCAGTACAACACCATTAATCTTAAACTCGACAAGTTGAAGAGCATCTGCTGTTAATTCAACCTCTTCATCATATTCAAAATACAGTTTAAGTGCCGTTTCATTGAGATCAGCAGCCATCCAGCTTTTGATAATACGCGGCGGTTGTTTATTAAAGCGGATCTGATAAGACGAACTAATATCAATATGCGCTAATGATGCTGGCACATTACTTATCGAAAGCTCGATGACTTCAACTAAATCACTGCTCACTTCAAAATCAGTGGCCCCCTGCTGTAAAGAAACAGCAGCCTGCAACGGTGTTTTATTAATACGCCCAGCTCCGCTAACTTCAAGATTAATACTTTGATTAGCCTCATCACCAGCAACAAAAGCAACATGATTTTTAAATTCATCTACCAGCTGCAGCTTAAGCTGAGCCGTATCTTTTTGACCAAAATCTGCGGTGACTCCCTGCTCTAGTAAGTTGTCTTCATTATCAAAAATCAATAATTCAGCAGCTTCGGCTGCAGTGATAACAACAGGAATTGAATTTATATTTGATGCCTGCTGATTTGGCGATGTTTGATAACGCGCTGTTAGTGAACTCTCAAGTTCTATCTGATATGAACCAGCTAACGTACTTGCCTGCACCGTAATATTAGCCCGACCATTTGCAAGTCTCACTAGAGCCTGCTGCGCACCATTTGCTGCCTGGCTCAGTTGAATATTGCTTTGTGCTTTAACTTTAAAGGAGCTGTTCGGCATCAGCAGCGTAACTTGAGCACTGTTATCGTCTGTTACGGCATTATGAAGCTGATCAAATGCCTGCACTGTTAAGGTAAACTCGCTGCCTGCGGCTGCAGCCGGCAGGTAGCCAAACTCAACAGCACGGCTTTGTCCTGCTTTAACTTCGACATTCTTAACCGCTTTTGCAATTAACGGATAGTCAGCCACTTCAGCCTGCAGCTGATAGCTCTGGGCGGCTAACAGGGTATTAAGTGTCCACTGTGCGGCCCCTTTTTCACCTGCAGCGCTGCTTCCCAGCGGCTGCGTATTACCATTATCGGTATTTCGTAAGCTCCAGCGAACCTGCTGACCTTTAACCCCGACACCGGCAGTATCTAATACTTCTACCTGGTAAATCGGGCTTTCTCCCAGCTTCACCTGACTAGGGTTAAGCTGTGCATCAGCGCTGTTAAAGCGGATCTGGTTCGGTGCTTTAAGCAGGTTAACCGTCTTAATGGTGCTTCTCGCACTTTGCCCAAGGCTGTCAATCAGCTCCAACTGCAGCTGATATTCACCGCCAGCTGTAGATGCAGGGTAGACTCCGTTATAATTAACCGCATCCTGAGAACCGCTGATATTGTAGTTTGCTAACAACGTTTCCTGAGCGCCCACTTTCCATATATTCAAGCGGATTTTCTTACCGTCATCTGCCGAAGATAAACCTGACACTGCTAAGCGGTAATTATGCTCATAAAAGGCATTTACAGGCGTCTGCCAGGTTAGTTTAGCAGCATCTGGAAGCTGATCTTTAAGCACTTCAACCTGATAATCCTGACTCTGTTTTTTACCTGAAATATCAGCAACTGTTAAGGTCAGCGTCTGATTCTGCGATGCAGCAATCCGCTCGGTTCGATTGTCTTTTATCACCAGAGAACGGTTTATCTGTTTTTCAGCAGACAAATCTGTCCTGCTGGTGAAACCATTCCAGGTCACTTCATAATATGCTAAGCCGGCATCATCACTGGCGCTGAACTGCAGTGCGATGTCGCTCTGTTCAATAATTGAATCGGAGAAACTAACATCAGCCAGCAGCGGCGCACTGTCGGCAGCCACATTCAAGGTATAAGTTAACGTTTCCTTATTTCCGGCTTTGTCGGTGATCTCTACCTGGTAATTAATAATCCCCGCCTGTTCAACCTGCTCACTATAAACCAGCTGATTTTGGTTAAACTTCACTGCTGCTGTACTGCCGTTACGGCGCACCAGTATCTGTCCAATACCGCTTTGTGCATCGGACGCTTTAACCGTTAATGAATACGGGTATCCGGCAATCGCTGTATTCTGCGCGCTGACAGTTGCCGAGCCGGACAGAGTAAGTGCTGCTGTTGGTTTAAGCGAATCGCTTAGATGCTGAAAAGAATAAACTGGCGATTCAGCACTGCCGCCGCGTATATCAACCACTTTGGCTTTAATAAAGCGCTCCTGCGGCTGCGTGCTGAAGTAAGAGGAGATTGTATATTCCGATCCTTTTAAGGTTTTAATAAGCGACCATGGGCCCTGCTCATTATCAGAAACTAAGAATTCAACCTGCTGAATAGGCTGGCTGGAATTGTTCACTGCCGCTTTGATTTTCACCGGAGAGGGACCCCAGCTCACAGCATCAATCTCAAGCTGTACATTAAAATCGTTATTCTGCGGACTAGCTAACTGCAGGCTCATTGTTCTTGGGGCCGAACGAACAACTTGACCGTTCAGTCTTTCGATTTCTGACGCTAATGTAAACTGTCGGCCGTTTAATAATGCGGCCGGTATTTCAAGCGATACCTGTCCGTTAGCAAGGACTTTCGACGCGGCTTTACTACCGCTTATTAAGTAATCAGCAGCCGCTATTCCTGCCGTTGAATCCAGAAGATAGGTTAGTTTATGATCGGCCCGGGTAATTTCCTCAGACATAGGTGACAGCAGCGATGCCGAAGCCTGAACCCACTTATTAGGTAATTCATAAACTGCAATACCTTCCCCGCCAAGTCCTAAAACTAAGCGGTTAGCAAAAACAGTCATTGCTGTAACCGGGTATGCTGGTTTGATAATATCTGCAGCAAGCTGCTGCTCTAATTCAATATCATAAGCAGTTACACTTGTTTCAGTTGTTTTCTCTCCGGCAATCCAAAGCAGCGCTCCCTGCAGTTCAATATTAGATATTTTGTTTAAGTCGAATAAACCTAGGGATTGTCTCTGTTTATTAGATAGATCTATCCTGTAGGCGCCGGACTGATTCACATAAAAGGCACTGTCCTGATTAAGCGCAAGGTCTGTCACAGTCTCAGAACCGGCACTAACAAGTAATTTAACCTTCTGATTTTCTGGTGTATTTACTCTCAAATCAACAAGATAAACAGCATTACTGTCTGTTGTCAGCAGTGCTGATTCACCGGCAATTTCAAAATGTCGGATGCTTTCATTACTGACAAACACACTGCGTTTAGACCAGTTTGCAATAGAGATAATCTGCAGCGTTCCGCCTGTGCTTGCCACTAAACGATGCTGATCAGCCTGGATCTGAGTTATATCAGCTGCGCTTAATACATTGCGCTCGCTCCAGTTGGTTAAATTAACCGCTCTCACTCGTCGAGCATCCGGCTGCAGAGCAAACATATAACCGCCGCCGGCAGCTATATCGCTGCTTCTTATGCTGTAAGCTTGTGACGGCACTAAACGCTTGTTCCATAAACCGGCGTCAGCCTGATAAGCAACTGCACCATAGTTGTCCTGAGCAGCTGCTAACACACCGTTACTTTGTGCTAAAGATACAACCTGTCCTTTGGCACTTTCCTGGTTCTGATATAACAGATGTGCCTGCGCCTGTGAAACAATATTTAACTGCAGATCATTCTGACCGGCTAATAACAGCCTGCCCTGCGACCAGTACAGATTATCAATCTCTACGGCCAAATCATTCGGCATCGCCCCTAGGAACTGCAGTTTATTAGCAGCTGTATCGATAACATTGATTATGCCGCTATTATCAAAAGCGAATAACTGTCCATCGACCGCCGCTAAATGTTGAGCCTGGATATTTGCTAACTCATCCTGCGCTTTTAAGTTAAGGCTAAGCTGCAGCAGCGATTCACTCTTCAGTAAATAAACATGTGACTGCTGCAGTAAAATATCCTGCGCACCTGCTGTCTGATATTGAGCAAGCAGCTGTCCATTGTGATTAACCTTAACAAGCCTGTCACTGCTGAGAATATAGAACTCATTTTCTCGTGCCAGCACTTTGCTGACTGCCGGGTACTGTAAAACGGCTTTCAGCTCAAATGTGTAGCCGTCACGTTTCAATAACAGTGCTTCATTTTCCGAAGCAAGCATAAGCGCGCTGTCCGAAACACTTAACTGGCTGATTTTACTGCTGTACTTATAAGAAGCTAAACGTTTATAACTGTTTTGTGTTTGTGGCTCGATCAGCTCAATACCATAACCTTCAGCGGCAACTAACAGTTTGCTTCCCATAAAGGCAAGCGCACTAATATCACCACTAAATTCAAAGGCATGCCCTTCACTGCTGAACAGGCGATGTCCTTTACTGTACCAGTAACGACCTACACCCGGTAAATACTGGTCAAAATCAATGTCGGAAGAAGTTATCTGCAGCTGCGGCGCGACTCGTACCTGGATCTGCTTTTCAACAACACTTTGATTACCCAAACCGTCATCGAGGCTTATTTTCACCGATAACGTCGTATCAGTTTGCTGCAGCGTATAACTAAGCGCACTCAGTGAAACAGCCTGAAGTTTACCGTCCTGATCAAACACCTGAATTAAAGCATCTAACTCAGGCAGATTAATATCCAGCACACTGCCTGCGTATAACTCTGAAGGCAGTTCAACTTCAATTTGATCAAACAGTAATTTAGGTGCTACACGGATATTTAATACTGATTCAGCAAACTGATAGTTTTCTCCAAAATAGGCTCTTACTTGAATTTTGTAAGTTTCCTGAAGGGCAACCGATGGTAAAGCCCAGACTAACTGCGCCTGAGACTCTGCTACATTCTGTCTATAAATAAGCTGCTCAGCGGCATCCACTAAGCTTATCTCTGCAAAAGAAAATTCAGCTTCCGGAGTGTTGTTTTCGACGTTATAGGAAAAGCTCAGCTGACTGCCTTCTTCAAATATCTGGTTATTCTGAATACCGGACAGATGCACAACACTGCTCGTAGAAACTGTTTCAGGAGATAATATCATTGACTGCTGCATATCGCTGCTACTGACAGATACAGCCAGTTCGCCGCTTTCCGGCATCTGCAGCCAGTGAACAGCTTTATCGTTAATAACTGCCAGCGGCTGTTGATTCAAGGAGATCTCTGCCACCTGTGCATTACTGCCGGCTGCCGCAATAAGCGGGAAGCGGCTTCCTGAAACATAACTGTTACCGTTAACAGGTACGCTGATCTGAACATCTGCTGACGGGCTGTAGCTCAATGCGATAGTCTGCGCGGCAAAACCTTGACCGTTTAATAAGATCTCCTGCACAGAAGTGTCGTAGGGTAACCACCAGCATAGTGCGCAGTCTTTTTCTAAAACCAGCAGCTGCGCTGCTGATAAAGACCCGCCGCTATTTGTAAAGTAGATTTCTGAAGCTGAATATTGCCCGTCTAAATGAATTTTCCAGCCGAAAGCACCATTTTCAACACGAACTGTCGGCACAGTCTGCGCCTTAACAAATAGATCTCTAGCTGTTATTAGTGAATCTTCATCACGGCTGTAAACCTTATCCGCAGTAAATAATTTAGCTGCGCTGCCGCTGATAATACCCGCCGGCTGATCATTAACCCAGGCCTGCCAGTAAATTCCATCTGCCGCACTGTCTAATTTCAGCCACAGAATATCTGCCTGCGGCATTACCTGCACTATTTCAGCATCAACAGCAAATTCCGAGATAAGCTGAGTAACAATTTGTCCCTGCTCAAGCTGCCAGTGATAAGTTGAAACTTTACCTGCCGATATCAATGTCAGTTTATCGCTGCTGATAGTGAAATCAGTCAGTCCAGATAGATTAAGCTGAGCAGTTACCTGTAATTCAGGCATCTTATCAACAACCAGCTCAACCAGGCGCAGTCCGTTTTCGTTCAGTACAAACAACTTCTGACCTAACATCTGCGACTTAACAACAACACTGTCCAGTGTTGTGCCGACAACAGGCAGCAGCTGCTCTTTGTTACTTACTTTCGCGGTAATTAACTGGCCGTTATGCAGATAAACCACATTGCCCGAGGCATTTAATAAACGTCCGGACAAACGGCTGCTTAATGCTTCACTGTTATCCAGTGAATAAGTTTTAAACGAATAACCATCTTCTGTTTTCACTTCAACCAGAAGTCTGTTTTGTGCATCAAGCAGCTGAGTAACGTTTCCTTCTCCGCTAAACAATACCGTCTGCAGATTACGGATTCGATAGCCGCCGTTACGGTTATTTTCAGCCCACACAAGAGTGCCGTCATCCAGCGCCAGCCAGTGGTCAATCTGGTAGGCAATATCTTGAGGCAGATAAACCTGTGTTTCATCACCGTTAAAGTAAGACTGTTTGTTAACTTCAACCGTTTCAATGCTTTCATTAAGGGAACGGTCTTTTAAATGTGTTTCCAGCTTGATAGCCGGGCTGCTGATATCAGAAACATATTTATGCAGCTGCAGAGAAGCATAAGAAATACCAGCGCCGTCAGCGGCCGGTTCATATAATAAAATGTCTGAATCACTGCTGAAATCAACCATTTTATCTTCAGGTTTCATTTTGAACCAAAGTTCAGTACCGGAAAGCAGATTATCTGCAGTAGATAAATTAAGCAGTGCTTTCTCCTGCAGTGCATCATCTTTACGCAGATTTATGACTCGGCGGCTGGTCAGTTTACCATCCAGATAAGGTGCTTCTACCCGAACAACTGCCACTGAGTTTTCTGAAACCTCCGGCATAGTCAGTGATAATTCATACAGCTTCTGATTATCTGCTTTCTTAATCTCAAGCGGCAGCGGATTAAGAGGATTGGTTTTGTCTGCACCTATCTCAAGATAAAGCACAGCAGCAGGTAAATCTTCCATCTGCAGACGGAAATTAACTGTCTCTTTTGCGTAAAACTCCTGTCCGTCCAGCAGTTCTGAAATTTCTAAAACAGGCTGCTTATTATGACTGTCAAAGGGCAGTAAATTAATACTGCGCAGCTCACTCTTAAGTCCGTTCAGATCCGTTGCCTGAGCATATACCGTTATTTTTTCGACTCTGTCCTGTGCAACGAAAAGCTCATAATGACCGGCATCACTGAGTATCTGACAGGCATCTGCATCCTGCATTGGCTCTACAGTTTTCGGATCCACGCACAGTTCTACTTTTTCAACACCATAACGGTCAAAATTGCGCAGAATAATAGAAACGTCCTGGCCCCTGGCAACCAGTGTGCCGTCAGCAGGAGAGACTATATCCAGCTCTGGTTTAGTACTGTCCGGCATCAACTGATAAGAGTCGATAAATTCAATATATGATTCATTACCAGCAACACCAAAAGCAGCTTTAACCTTAACGGCAATTGATTTACTGTTTCCGGGAGGTACATTAAGTTCCGCTAGTTTCGGCTGAGTTATTTTAACTTTTGCCTGTTTCAATGAAGCCAGATAGTCGGCTGGAAGCCATACACCGTTATCAAACAGCTGCACTTGTACATTACGGATCTGCTCTGTATCACCGGCAAAAGTAAAGCTCAATTCGCTTTCAATCATCTCTTCAATAACAGCAGGCTGACTGCTGAAACTGCTGTATTCAAGATGTGAATCAACAAGATTCAGATCAAAACGTTTTTCTACCCGGTTCAAGCCGTCACTAACACGCACCAGAATACTTAAGACCTGATAGGCATCAATTAATGAAAGATCAAACACCTGACGGCTGACGGAATTCCAACCAGTCAGATAGGTTAGTCCGCCGTCACCTGAAATCCGGTAAGAATAAGACAACTGCTGTTGTGATTTATAATTATCCTCTGCGCTTACTTTAAAGCGCTGATGAGTTCCTTTTTTCAGCTCATAAAGCGCATCTATTTCCCGGCTATTATTAGCATCAAACAATTTTATACTGTTAAGGGCCGGCGCCAGCATATCCGCAGCCAGATATCTCCAGTTTATAATGCCGCCGCTTACGTTTACTCCGGAGCGTAGTGAATTGCCGCTGGTATCGGTAACTCCCTCTATGGAAACATCATATTGCGCATTAGCTTCTAATAACAGGCCGTCCTGCAGCTCAAGTTTGAGTATATTGTCTGCAGCCGCTAACGGTTTAAACTGATGACTGATATCTTCCTGTAAGCCGTTGTTCTGATAATCTTTAAATGTCTTCAACACACTGACATTTACCCCGGTCATGCTTAACGGTTCGCTGGCCTGCACAATAAGTGCCTGTGACAGACCCAGCGGCTGCGTTACAACAACCGACGGGGACAGATCATCAATTGCCAGCAGACTCTGTGCACTGCTGCTTTTTTCACTGGTCGCTTTTCTGATCAGAACCAGTTTATATTCCTTGCCGGCAATCGCCTGAGGCGCAGTAAAAGACAGTTTATCTGCAGTTCGCTGATAACGTACCAGATTGGTTTCATTTGCCTCGATACCAAGTCCGACAGCATACCAGTGGGCTTCTACACCTTCTGATAATCCCTCAACCTGAGCGGAAATTATCTGGCCGCCTGATTCACTGAATTTATCAGCCTGGCTGATATTAGATGACTGCAGATTGGTAATGGACAGAGGCGCCACAACAGAAACTGCCGCCGGTAAAACCGTCTCTCCAAATTGAGATTTTAAAGTAATAGAATAAAGTCCGGGTTGATTAGGCTGCAGTTCAAATGAAAGCTGTTCAGCGCTTTCTACCGTCCACTTATCCGCTGATAATTCTATTCCAGCAATATTTACTGCACTGATCATATCCAGATTCTCAGCTGTTAACTGATAACGGGTTAGCGCCCCCTGCAGCTGAATATTCGGCAGCAGCTGTTTAATGACAGGTTTAGCCGAACCAAACAAAGGAGTGGTGGTTAACCGGATCGGCAGATCCACGTTAACTTCCCCGCCTTTCACTGGATTTAAATACTTCCCTTGAATAGAGAACAGATAACTTTCACCAAGCTCAAATGCTTTCACACCAGGCTGGAAAATCAGCTGCTGCGGTTTATAAAGTGTATTACCCGGCAGCTCGCTTTTATCTGATTCAAGATGACTTAATAAGCTTACTGAACTCCAGTTCTGATCCGAGCCTGTGGCCTGCACTGAAATTTGGCCGTATTGTGAATTAATCTTCGCCGGCGAAACATTTGAAATATTGGCAAAAGGTAATAAAACATTCTGGTAACCGCTCTGACTGTTCCACTCAAGCAGATCATGGCTGAACTGCAGCGATCTCAAAGAACGGATCTGTCCTTCATTAAGTTTTATTTTACTTAGTTCATTCAATGTCAGCTGTTTGTTTTCAGCAGTGTTCATATCATAAACAACCAGCGAACTGCCGTCTGCCAGCGCTAACAGCTCACCATTAACTGCCGCAGTTTCGTTTCCTTGTAAAGGCACAGTTCCGATCAGCGCTTCTTTACCAGCAGTAAACAGGTGATGATCTAATAAACTAAGTTTGTTTTTACCTTTTAAGGCCAGCCGGCTTCCATCTAACAATATAGACTGCGGGATGCTTAGGTTATGGGCATAACTGCTGAGCACCTGTTCCGGCTGATGCAGGTTTCTGACTTCTAAACTGTCCGCAGTTAATAAATACAGCTCATCTCCGTTAACTTTTACATCAACAGGTGACATGCCGGCATCGAATGTTAACTCTGCAAGTTCCTGACTGAACAGGCTGCCGTAATAAAGCGCATTATCAGAGCTGAATAACATGGTGTTATTCGATAAATAAGCAGAATTAAATTTCAAACCAGCTGAATTAAGATAAACAGACTGCAGCTGAGGAGCATAAGCTTTACTGATATCAAAAACTGATACACGGTTATTATTATCTAGTACAGTAATAAAATTACCCTGCATCGCTAACGATTTAATATTTGCGGCAACTGTAAACTTAGAAATTAACTGCGGGATCTGTCCCTCTGTTAAATTGTATAAGCTCAATTCAGTCGCGCGGGCTGTCACTAACAGGTCTCCACTTCGAGTAAATGTGGAAATATTAGTCAGCTGCGGAAGGCCCGCTAACAGCACTTCAAGCTCATTGTTCAGCGCAGTTTCAACAGGCGAGAAATTCGCATTACTAAGCTCGACCGTTACTTTACCGATATGGTTATCTGGCAGACGGACTGCAAGCAGCTTCTCGTTAACCAGTGTTACTGTATCGATAATCTCATTATTAATACGAACCGCTGTATTAAGGCCGAATCCACGCCCTTCAACGGCAATCTGTTTTCCAGAATTAAACAGGAAGTTATGCTGAGAAAAATCAGCTTGTTTTGTAATCGGATTATATTGCCCGATCCGGGTGATCTGTGGATCTGCAATATAGGTAAAAGATGCAGGCAGCTGGCTTAACAGCTTGTCATTAACCAGTGAAATACCGACCAGTCTATTCTCAGAAGGCGCGCTCATTAAAGCGGGCAGAATCAGGCGAATTTCATTTTCATCCTGATAGCTGAACTCCTCGGAGCTAAACTCTACATCACCAATAACCACCACAGAGTTATTCGTAAAACCAGATCCGGACAGCGTAATTTCTTCACCGCCTCTCCAGCCGGCTTGTTTAGGTATTACATCAACTAACAACGGCTTTAGCTGTGACTGCGTAGTGAACCTGAAACTGTAATCGTCAGTTAAGCCCTGACCATGAATATCTTTTACCTTCGCATCTACGTTAAATCTATATTCGCGGTCGTCCTGAAGTGTCTCAAACGGACGGAAATATAAACTGGCACCTTCATTGGTTACCTGCTGTGAAATATAGCCGCCGACTTTTGAGCCGTCACCTACCTGTGTCAGGATAACAAGTTCCTGACCAGGCAGATCAAACTGCTGGTTATCAAGAATTCGATTAAATTTAACAATAAGCGGTGAACCGCTGTGATGATACGCATTGAGCTCCGGAGTCTGACCGATAATCATCAGCTGATTATTAACAATAGTATTAAGCCCGCCGCCAAGATGATTCACCATCCCAGGATCTTCTATCGGATTTTCAACTGCACTGCCGTCAGCAAATACAAATGCTGTTCCGGTATATAAAACATCAGGAGAAAAACTTAAACTGGTCACATTACCCAGCACAGAAAAATAATTTTTAAGCGGCGGGTATTGTGCATACTCGCCGTTAAACCATGCTGACAGATCAAACAGCTGCACATCGCCCTGAGCAGATGCAACATAAAGCGACTGACCGACCAGCGTCAGCTCGGCAGCCTCTATTTCTCCATTGGCAAAGTTGGTCAGTACAGCAGAGCCCATTGCCTGGTAGCTGTCGGCTGTCTGTACATATAACTGAACTGTGGCCCCTGTTCCCGTCGATGCCAGGATCATATTTCCAGATTTAATAAAGTCAGCAGCAGACAGAAGATTACCGCTGCTGTCTGCAGTGATAAACTCAGCTGTTTTATTGTAGTTTCCAGAAACCAGATCAAACGCTTTAATCTGATGTAAAGCGGCAAAGTTGATCCAGATAACACCTTGATCTATATACAAGTCATTAGGAACGCCGCCTAACTCCTGCGTAGTTAACAGTTGGATTCTCTGCAGTCTGCCGTTACTCTGCAGCTGGTAAATCGCTAAGCCGGCATCAGTACTGATATATACAAAATTATTAACAAAAATAAGATCGCGGATCTGCCCTGCCAGCTGTACTGGCTCATTAAGCAGCAGCGGATCGGCCGGCAGTGTGATATCAAATAGATAGAGTTTATTTCCACCTGCTGCCAGAAGATGCTCACCATCAACAGCTAATTTAGAAAATCCTTTCGGCTCAATGTTCACGGCAAAATGATAAGGCTGAAGTTTACCGGCAATCTCTTTTTCTAAGATAACCGGGTTAACCGGATCCGATACATCAGCAAGTACCAGCCGAGCTGATTTTCCTGTCAGGCGTTTTGCAATCTGTCCCGATTTATCGGTTACATCAAAGCTGCCGCCCGTTACTGCGTACAGCATCTGACCTTTTCTGGCCAGAGCAGCAACCGGGCTGGACTGATCCGAAGAAAGCTGTACGCTGCCGACTCCATTACCCGTATAAAAATAATTCTGCGGCGAACGAGTTGTTTCACCGGCAAACAACAGGTTTTCAATTTGTACTTCAGCCGGACCGTAACTTCCTGAAGGTGCTCTAACCCGTATATGGTCACTGGAAATAACATTCAGATAACCTGCATTTGTACCGGCAAAAGTGACTTTCATATTATGGTTAAAACCACGTCCATAAAGATCCACCAGGTTTCCTCCCTGCGGAGATCCTGTTTTTGGACTCAGCTCGTCAATTTCTATCTGAGGCAGAATAGACAGTGCACCATAGCGAATAGAGCTTAGGCTCTGTTCAGTTAATTCAATCTTAACAGCCAGCGCTAGACTCTTTCCCCGGTAGCCGAGATCCGGCACTTGAATTTTTATCTGCTTATCATTTATCTGCAGAATATCTTGATCACTAAGCAGAGTATCCCCTAAAAACAGACGGATCTGTCCTGCCTGGGTGCCGAAGTTAACGCCAGTGATTAACGCCTGCTCAGTACCGTCGGCATGGAAATAAGCTCCCAGTTCACCTGCATCGGTTATCCTGCGGATATTGTTAACTTCCGGACGAAGGTAAGGTTTAAGCAGATAATTCAACTGCAGCGGACGAACTAACTGATGCCCGTAAATGTCCAGCAGCGGTTCGCTTGACATTATTTTAAAGGCACCGCTGTATTCAGCTGTTTCGCTGATAGTTATTTCAACAAGCGCACCTGAAAGCGTATTCGATGAACGGACTTCATATAATGATTTATCTAAAACCTGCCCCTGCTTATCAAGCAGCTGGATAGAAGAATCGGCAAGATCAGTGTTAATCAGATTATTAAACCATAAACTGATCACCTCTCCCCTGGATACTTCCTGTTCAACCTGCGGCAGTGCTTTGCTTAATGCAAGATACGGGATTTGCGAAACCACTAGTTTATCTTTATCAGCAAGCAGTAAAGCCCCCTGATTGTCCACTAATTCAGAGCCGGACTGTCCCTGCTGCCAGTAAACCAGCTCAATACTGCTGTCTGTTTCTGTAAATAATAAAAACTCCTGGTCACTGGTAAGCGCAATTAAACCATCCATAACCAGCAGAGAGGCCGAACTGCTGTCTTTCCCTCTGTTTATACGATGGGTGACAACTTCAGGCTGGGCTCCAAACTGTGAAATAACCGACAGATACTGCTGTTTATTGTACAGGTGCACAACATATAGTTTGCCCTGATGCCATTCGATATCCAGCGGAACACCATTCAGACTGCCGCCCTGTTGAGTGAAGTTAATGGTTTCGTAACCAGCAGCCGGACCAAGAAGATCCGATGTTATATCAAAGAAACGTATGTAGCCTGACTCAAGCTCATTACCAGCTGCAACAGCCAGCACACCGGCAGTTTTATTTACAGCAAGATCGCTGGCGTAATGCCCGGGCAGATTAATGCGTTTTAACAGCAGAGGCTGAGTTTTATCAGCAACATTTACTACCGCTAAACCGTCTTTCTGGTTTGCTAAATAAACCAGATTATCAACAACCGCTAAACCGGTAACAGGCTGGGAAAGAGGCAGCTGAGCAAGTCTTATCGGTCTGTCCCAGATACTGGTATCGTATATCTCCAGGCCTGACTTCATCAGGAAACGATTCCGATAATTTGGACTTGCCCCCTCTTTTACACCGACATACAAAATATGTTCGGCAAACTCACTTGCGCCCACTTTCATCGGCGGATAGTTCGGCAGCGTGATTGCTAAACCTTCTGCCAGCGTATAGGAAAAATCACCGACATAGAATTCTCTGCTGCTTTTACCTTCCGGTACCTGCAGATAAATCTCATAAAGATCAACATTTTCTACCGTCGGCAGAATGAAACTAAACTCCTGTAAAGTAATAACATCATCTTTAAGCTGAATGGTTTCATTACCGAGAGACTCAGCAAATGCACTTAATCCTGTATAAAACTCAAGATCGCTGTGTTTTGCTTTCAGCACCACACGGGTACCGGGAAGTATTACATTCATATCGGCACTGATAGTAATTTTATCCCCTCCCGAAGCAGCTGCAGAATCAGGAGAAATAACGAATGTCGGGCTGTTTTTGGCTAGATCTGTCCCTGAAACTAAAGCACCGAACAGAGAGTCGCTGTACACTCCGTCAGTTACTTTAAGGTTATGAGGACCTTCATTAAATTCATAAAGATCTAATGCTTTTTCTGGTATTTCCAGTGTCTGTTCATCTATCCAGACACTCGGCACCAGGTGCTTATCAACATAAACGACCGCTTCGGGGCGCAGATTTCTGCCTTTAATACGAATGACTTTCTGATTACCAGGGAAGAAGTTGCTGTTTGTTACATAGTCAAGCTTAGGCTGAACAGCATCAGAGGCAGTAACGGCAAACTCTAATAAATAGGGTGCCCAAAGTCTCTGGCCACGTAAGTTGGCAACATCACTTACCTGGAGTTTGTAGCGCCCGCTTAGACGGCTGAAATTAATATTAAAGCGGCTGTCACTGCCCTCAAAAGCAGACAGCTCATGGTCTATTTTCTCCCAGGCAGTAGAGCCTGAAGCCTGATAAGAAAGTTCACTAACAACCGTCGCCGAGTCAATTATTTCACTAAACTCAATGGTTAATAACTGTTCAAGGTTTTGGCTTAACAGCCCCTGCGGCAGCAGATTAGCCGAGCTGACCATCACACCAGGCAGATCAAAAATACGCATTCCGTCGGCACCGGCAGCGGCAACAACGCGGCCTTTATAAACAGCACTTGCTTCAATATGTTCATCATTACCCGCAGAGATAACCTTAGGTGACATAGGTTTTGAGATATCAAGATAAACAATGCCGTTATCGGCAGCCACAGCAAGCGTTGAGCCTAAAATATTAAGACTTAAGGCACGACCGGCTGTACTCTGCAGCTGTGTTCCTAAATCAACACTTACACGCTGTTCGGGAAAATCTTTATGTAAAATCTGTACACCTTTATCACCTAAAGCGGCAATAATGTGATCGCCATAAACTTTATAGTCGAAGACATTGCTGTCAAACTGGTAGTTTACAGTCAGCAGCGGATCCAGCAGGTTAACCGCTTGAATAGAAGCACTCTTTTCTGTTTTCGCACGGTTAAATACAAGCGATAACGGCGGCTTACAGTCGGACAGCAGATCAACTGCCTGGCCTTTACCGCCGCTGTATAACCAGCTTCCAGAACGATAAATTATATGGCCGGATGATAAATTTTCCAGTCTGCCGAAGTTAACCGGATCCTCAGGTGCCTGATAACCAATCTGTTCAATACCACTCGGAGTATATTGAGCCTTTGTATGGCAGCGTCCTAAATCTGGAGTTAATTTAGCCGTTGAAGCAAAAGCCATGCTTCCCCAGTGCGCAATACTTTCTACAGGATTGCCTAACTTCTGCTCATTTAACCACTGCAGACCGCTCTGCTCATCAAGATTAAGTCGTGCTATACCGGCATTACCATTAGCAACCAGTAAACGTTTGTGTAAAACCCCCTGTTCATATTCTTCAACAGGCAGTATTTGTAATGAGTCTAAGCTCTGCGCCGGAAGCGCACTAAAATCGGATTCAGCGCTTAAACTCTGCTGCCGGTTAAAACTTGCCAGTGCTTCTTCTCCGCCAACCAGTAACGGGTTATACGGATCTTCAATATCAAAACTAGCGGCACGCATATTATTTGCAAATGCCAGCTCACCGATAGTTTCAAAAATATAACCATCGTTTAGATAACCACCATTGGTAACAGCAATACCCGTTTCAGGTTCAATATAAACCTGAGTAGGAAAAACAAGCGATGCCTTCGTTGATGAAAGCTGTTTTAGGCCATAACCAAAGGAAGCTTCGCCGCTAAGCTCAGCCAGATCGCCGTAGCGGTTTTCACCAGTCAGGGACTGTTTACCAGGGACGCCGGAAGGTGTGGTGATTTTTAATAAACGTGTCGACAGTACATCCACTTTTCCTGCCGGTAATGAACCTACTTTAACTTTTATCGCGTTCATCACCGTATTACCCGGCTCAAACCCC
Organism: Psychromonas aquimarina ATCC BAA-1526; assembly: GCF_000428725.1. Classification (GTDB taxonomy): domain Bacteria; phylum Pseudomonadota; class Gammaproteobacteria; order Enterobacterales; family Psychromonadaceae; genus Psychromonas; species Psychromonas aquimarina. The sequence goes on along the minus strand of NZ_AUAM01000023.1, from coordinate 33,446 downwards.
CGGCCGCGAATTTCTAATTCAGAACCGCCGCGTAAAGGCCCCCATCCAGGAGATACAGAATCAAATTGAATCGGCGCATCAACCACAACAGCCGCTTTTAATCCTGCCTGCTGCCAGATACCGTCAACCTTAGCGTCTAAAACAAGATCGTACAGACCCGGCTGACTAACAGCCGGTAAAGATGCAGTGATTATCTGGCTTGCACCTGCTTGATCATTACTGCTTATTTCCTCAATGGTCAGCGCCTTTTCTCCAAGGTACAGCTGCACTAATGAGCGGTCTAGGGGCACACCATGAGTGGTTATGGTCACTAATGCGCTTTTATTTAACTCAACTCTGCGCGGCACAAGCGCATCAATAAGCAGCAGTGCGCTTCTGGCACCGCGGTAAGTTAATTCGATGGACTGATCCTGAGCTAACTCATACAAGCGGATTGAGTTACCTGAAGCAAGCTCCTTATCTGAAGAAACTCCCTTTTTAATTACTAACTGCAGTTTCTCACCGGGCAGCAGTTTTTGAGCATCCGCCTGATCAACAATCAGTCTGGCATCATTATTCTGCAGATCAATATCAGTGCCGATAAGCTGACCAGAGGCATCTAATAAACTGAATTTATGCTTATTAGCTTCTGTCATATCAATTGCTTTGTTAAATCTAGCGATAAGCAGTAACTGACCGTTTGTCTGTCTGTCCAGTATCTTGTTTTCAGGGAAAACGGAATGTAATTTAAGAACAGGATCCGGCGATATCTGTACAACCGTACCGCCAGTTTCTGCTATACCGGCAGCCGCTGATGCAAAATCGCCGGCAGCAACGGAAAAGACTGCATCACCTGTTTGAGTTTGACTTCCCTGAGTCACTAGCGGTGATTTAGGATTTGTAATATCAACCGCAATCACACCTTTATCACCTAGGGCGAGATAAACAAAATGTCCATTTAAATCAATATCGTAAACTTCACCCAGATGGTTAACCCGGGATACTATCTGCGGTGATGATAAATCACTGATATCAACAATAACCAGACCTGATTTTCCAGCAGCTAGATAAGCATAATCACCGCTTACCTTGACTCTAGAAGCAGGAATATCCAATGATGAAGTCAGGCTCAAGGCTTTACTGGTTGTTTTCTCCAGCAGGTAGAATCCGCCGGAACCGACTTTTTCATCTTCGACCAGCTTATTAAACAGATAATTAAAAGCACCACCGACAGCGATATACTTTTCACTTTGCCCAGAATGGTTATTTATCTGCACGGCATCTAAGACAGGAGCCAGCTGCGGTAAAACCAGCTGATCAACCAGATAAAGTTTATTATGCAGGTACGCATCAACAAATCCGACACCGCCTTCATACAAGGAAAGGATGACTTTATTATTATTAACCGTTACACCGCGCACACCCTTTGAAGGTAACTGCAACTGTTTAATAATAATAGAATTATTAATATCAAAGGCATCGAAAGAGATAACAAACAGACGGCTCTCATGCGCTTCTCCGCTGCTTAATTTAACACCGGTAACAAAGACCCTATCCGCACCTTTTTCAAAAAACGGCGCAACACCAACCGCATGATATCCAGCGGGCAGTTTGACCTGCGCAAGCAGGCGATCATCAATACCGTCTCTGTTTCTATCAATTTTCTGGAGCAGATCATCAGGATTCAACGGGTTATCCTGACCGCCTGTATAATTAGATGCTGCAATATCATAAATAACAACGCCCTGACTGCCCGATGCGGTTATCAGGAAACTCTCCGTAGGATCTAATACTGCATCATATACCTGCTGACCAGGTGCTTTAATATTCGACTGCAGCGGCTGCTGATATCTAAATGCTTTATTCAGCGTTTTAAACTGGCCGTTACTCAGACGTACAGTGACATCAACTTCCCCAATTGCACCGCCGGGAGTCAGTACTTCAATGGTCTGACTGTCTAATATTTTAATACTGTCCGGATCAACCGGATAACCGCCGAATGAAACCTCAAGCTGCGTACCATCAAAGCGGAACCCCTGACCATACAGAAGTACTTTAGTGCCGCCGCTTAATGAGCCCTGGGCTGGTTTTAAGCTGCTGACCTGCAAAGGTTCAACATAAAGCAGTGCCCCTATTTTACTGTTTTTACCGCCGGCTCCGTTTTCAATGGACAGTTTTGCAGGACCGGGGAAATTTCCAGGTATATCTAACTGGTATTCAGTAATATTCGCCTCTATCGGCTTCACAGAAAGCACAGCGGCCTCAGCACCAGCAACAGTGAATTGAGCGCCATTATCACCGTTACGCACCTGCACGGTCACCTGCCCGCCTTCGATTTGTAAAACAGCAGGTACTACCGTTAATATTTCCGGTTTCACACCGCTAAACGCAGCTGTTTTAAAGCTAATCTGGTGATTAAATAAACCAATAGTGCGGCGTGAGCCGGCCTGCTCTGACAAGTTAATACGGTAAGAGCTGTGTGCAGACAGACTAGTCTGCAGCTTTATTTCTCTGCTGTGAGCACCTTGTGCAAGGTCAATATCCACAGCTTCCCATTTACCCTGTGCATTAAACAGCTGCAGTTCAATATAAGGTTTAAGATCAGCCAGTGTCCCGGTTAGCGGACGAGTAAATTCAAGTGTTAAAGCTGTATCTAAATTAACATTAAGATCGCCGTTTTCAGGTACAGATGCAGCTAAATCCTGCGTTAATGTATCCACAAAATTCAGTACACTGCCCGTTGCCCCTGCCTTAGTTCCGGTTAACTGCGCATAAACTGCAATACCGTCATGCGTTAACAGGAGAGGATCTTTCAACCAACTTTCACTGTGTCGAAAACTATTCTCTGCTGCATAATCGGAGGACAAACCAATCAGCTCTCTTCTCTGCTCACTTAACGCATCAAGCAGGCCGATATTGGCCGGATTGCTGATATCATAAAGACTTAAATAGGAATCGCTGTAATTCTTATTTTTATCTCCTTTTGTCCGCGTTAAATTAACCGCTAAACTGCTGTTTGCGGCAATGCCTTTACTTTGACCGGGAACACTGAAACCATAACCCTGATACTGGCCTTGTGATTTTATATATTGTGCTTTACTGCTGTCGACAAGCTGCACAGCTGTGCCGGATACAAAACGGTTCTGATTAGCTAAAGGTGCCGTTAAACCGCCAATCGAGCTGCTGCCAAGCTGCGGCATAGAAGGTGAATCGATACTGAAGACTAAACGTTTTTGTGTTTTACCGTATGCCGTTACAATATGCAAACGCCCGGCAATCAGCTCAATATCCTGAACATTCAGTTTATAACTGCTTCCGGAAATAACAGCAGTATCAATGACTTTAATCAGAACCGGTTTAGTCGGATCTGAAATATTAATCACCGCCACACCTTCACTTCCGGCGGACGCAAATAACAGGCCCTGATAACCAATCACTTTACGAGGCGCTTTATTGAAAGCTAGGGGTAGACTGTATATAAACTGGCGGTCTTTACCTTCGGGAGATTCGCTTAAGTTATCAGGATCTCTAATTTCCCGATCATAAACCAATAAAACCGACTGAGATTCAAACTCTGAGCGTATCAGCGGGAATGAATAACCTCTGGCAGTCACAAACAGATGCTGATCAACTAATGTCATATCCGTCGGCACAAGATCAGGCGGCAGATTATAATAACCTAAACCATGTTTTGGAGCCGCATTAGTCAAATCCTGCGGCGAATATTTAACAAGAGAGATCCAGCCCGGGCTGAAACTATTTCTCATCTGTTCGCTGCTGCTGATATTACTGTTTTTTACAACACCGCGGCCCAGAACATAAATTAAATTAAGTGACGGATCCGCTTCTAGATCAACAATTAAGCCGGGAGGAAGTTCTATCGAATCTGGAATGTAACTGTCTTTATTCTCATCATCTAATAACTCGGCAGTTCTTAATGAACGATCAATTTCTAAACGCCCGTAAAACAGTGCATTTTTAAGCAGATATTTACGCCCTGCAGCATCGCTTATCTCAATATCAATAAAGCCGCGGTAACTTTCTCCTGAGCCTTTACTAAAATCAGGCACAGACCAGTTCATGCGCTCTGCGCTGTAAAGTCTTAGGCGGTCATTATCAGGCTGATCAGTCACAGCTGTGTCAGGACTGCCTGATTTATAAGCTTTAATAGTAATACCGGAATGGAAACCTTTACCGATAATATCAACTTTGTCATTAATACCGTTCTGATTTGTACTAACAATCGCCGGTGTTAAAAAGTCTATCTGCAGCTGATCAACATAAGTAAAACCTGCAATAACCGTATCGCTAAGGTTATACTTATTAGTTACAGTAACAGCTGCCGGTCCTGCATAGTTAGGGGCTGTAACCGCATAAATACGATCCGCTTCCCCGTCCGTCCCTTTGACTATTTTCTCAATACCGAGCGGTCTGTTACCAATCAGCAGCTTTGGTTTCTCTGCAAAGTTAAAACCGGCAATAACAACCTTTGTACCGCCGTTTATATCACCTGTACTGATACAGCTTTTGAGTATTTCAACACTCTGCAGCGTACAAATAGAGGTGATATCAGGTGAAAGTGCATCAGTATGGCTGGCACTGGTAAAGCTGAAGATATAATCAGAGCCTAAAGCGTAACCTGTTAACGGCGATAATCCCGCTTTTACAACCACAGAGTAAGAGGTAAGCGGAAGCAGCTGCTTACCCGATTTTAACTTCAGGGAAATATAGCGGGTACTGATTGAATTACCTTTAGTGACAAAAGCCAGTTCAAACTGCTCCACAACAGACTTTCCGAACAGCGCATTACCTTGGCGAATATCGAAATAAGATGCTAAGTCAGTTGAAGCACTGACAGCTGCCGATAACTCTATTTCGATAGAAGTTCCCAGCAGCGGCACATCAAATGAGTCCGCAACAGGCTGCTCAGCAATAACGGTTAATGCAGGCAGATCTATCCTGTTGATGCCGGATTTACCGGTAGCAGCTTGAATGCCGCCGCGCCCTAATGTAATACCGCGTACAGCAGGATCATCAATTGAAGCATTGCGTTTAACCATAACAGGTATAGTTGCATCAAGATCCGCCTGCTGGGCTTTTTTAAGGTCAATTATTTCCAGCATACTTTGCGCCGGTTTATCTTCCTGATCCGAATACAGTACACTGACAAAGGCTAAATTACCTGAAACAAAGACATCATAGGCACCGTCTGCGACAAGATCTTTACGGGCAGGTGTCAACTCGATTGATTTAAGGTGGTTAAGTTTATAAGGGTCAGCAATATCAAAAATATCCAGCTGAGAAGCCTGTCCCTCACCAGCCATGTTTGTTACGTATAATTTATTTCCCTGAATATGCAGTCGATTAGCAATACCCAGAGTATCGATAACAGAAATAATCGGCATGGAAGGATCGCTGATATCAGCAACAACTACCCCCTCATGTGATGCGGCAATAAAAGCATAGCCGCCTTTAATTTTCACATCTCGGGCAAAACCGTTCGGCTTGATATATCCAATATGATAAGGCGCATTAAATTCACTAATATCAATAGCCTGAACACCGCCTAAGCCGTTCGCAACTAAGGCCAGATCATCGGCCCGGTCCAAGCCGTAGACATCAGCATAGGGCAGATCAACCCGTCCGATCAGCTGATAAGGCAGCCCAAACTTGTAGTCCGCATTCTGCTGATTAAACAGCAGCAGCTCGGCGTCTGAGTTATCATAATAAAGTTCACCTGAACCTTCTGCTCCGCTTGATTCTCCCAGCCAGTTTTTCTTAATATTTTCTTCAAGCTGGTTAGTAAATTTCGACTCATTTTTATTACTCAAAGAGCTGTCAGTCATAACTCCGGATTTGGCTGCCAGAACAATATTTGCATCAGCCTTAATTTCACCAATGGTCCCGGTAAAGATTTCGGCAGCACCGTTTAGTAAATCAGAATAAAGAAAAAGATCTCCGCTGCCGTCTAAACGAGTCTCGTCAACCCCGTCTAAAATATATATACCTGTTTTAGGTATAATTTTCTGTTCAACAGAGACAACACCTAAGCCCTGCTCTAACTGCATCGGATCTTGAGTAGACCAGGCTGCAATAAGTGCGCCCGTTCGATCGGACGTTTTGTACTGATCTATAGCAGAATAATAAACCTGCTTAGCACTCTCCTGTTCATCTTTCTGAGGAGAAATAAATCGCCTTTCGCTGACTGCAATTCCCATTTCATAAAAGGTAGTAACAGATTCGCTGTGCTCTTTGGTCACAACAGTAGTAGTAACACTGATGCGTTCGTTTCTTTTATCTGTGCGCAGCAGTACCTGTCGTCCCTCAGAATCCGTTAAGCCGGTAAAATCAGCCCAGAAAATATATTTATGTAGTTCCGGCTCACTGACCGGAGTATTATCACCAGCACCTCGAATATCATTACGACTTAACGCTAATGGATATTCAGCAAGAGTCTGCCACTCTCCAGAGGCTAGCTGATACTCTCTTTTCCAATTCATGGAAACGGATTCGATAACCGTACCGATATCTTCAACCGCAACAACCGCTCTTAACGGCTCAGATACGGTTAATATTTCATTATTTAAAGGATAAAGCACCGAGATTTTAGGTGGCACCGTATCTTTGATACGCCCGATTAATACTTCCTGACTAGCGCCGGCCTGCCCCATAACATCATAAGCAATTGCCTGTACCACAAATCCGTCAACACCGGATGGTGCGGCTAACAGCCCTCTGTACAGATGGTCCTGTGCGAAGCTGCCGTTACGCTGCCCTAAACTATCATAAACAGTAAGTACAGGCTGTCCGTTGCTGTAAAAAACAACATGGTCAACGCCTTCAACACCTAAATCATCAAAAACTTCAACCAGTATCTCTATATCTTCCCCGTCAATAACAACTGAACTGTCGTTATCAGGCTTCACTATTTTCGTGACCGGCGGTTTATCCTGCAGAATCTGCAGTGTGCTTAGAACCGGGGTAATTTCGCTGCTGTAACCGTCAACATCTCTAGCCTGCGCCTTGAAATAAAGGTTTTTACCTGCTGAGCCGCTGGGAATTTGAAAATGGAACTGAAATGGGTTACTGCTGTCTTCTCCCAGTTTATTAAATGTTAGATTTTTTGCATCAGCAGCAACGGCATAATAAAGACTGGCACTATCGACCCCAATTTCAGGATCATCAGCTAAAATCTGCACCACAATCCCGCGGTTTTCAGTTATTTCATTAATCAGCCCGAGATTAAAACCTCTTGAGTCTAAAAATTTAATACCCGTTACTTCAGGCAGCTGATTTTTAACCAGAGTTAGCGGTGTATATTCAACGCTCTTATTGCCGATACCGTCTTTAGCAGTCACTCTAAGCTGCATTGCCAGTTCATTGCGCGGATCACTCTTATCCAGGTAGTCGCTTAACTGTCCAACCGCAAGAGAGCCGGAATAAGGAGGTGATAATAGAAAGTTATTACTGATAACTTCACTCTCGGCAAACACACCGTCAGCATCACGATCCGCCAGCAGTGCTACATTTGCCGAAGCAACCTTTACATTATCTTCAATTTCCAGCTGATAAAACAAGAAGCGCTTTTCCGCAATTCGAGAATCGATTCCCGACGGTTTAATAATACTAACTTCCGGCGCACTTTCATCTTTCAGTACCTTAACGGTAACTGGCTCAGGTAAGGTGATTGTTCTCGGCTTTTCTCTTTTTTCGCTAACACTGGCGCTAAGTAATAGATCCGTTCCCGCCTGTCCATAGGGTACCTGGATAAAAAACTCATAGGGAAAAACTAAATCGGTAAAGCTCTGCTCTCCGTTTTTTAATCCTTTTACATTAAGTACAACAAGGTCAACAGCGACATCATCGGATGCATTGATCTGAACTAATAGATGTTCTCCCTCGATAATTTCCTGCTGATCTTGAGGCTGGGCAATAGTGATTACCGGAGGCTGATCCATAACAATTTCAACGGACAAACTTTCGCGGGCAATATGCTGATCCGGAGAATTAAACTTAGCACCATAGGTATCCATGGCTTCGATACTGACCTCAACTGTATTCACGCCCTTCTCAGAATAAGCCGGCATATCAACAACAAAAGTATAGGAAGCCGTTGTTATTTTCTGTGTTTTTAGAATTTCTCCCTGATGCTCTGCTGTTAATTTAACGTAACTTAAACCAACATCATCAAACGCATTCACCTGGATTGTCTGCTGTGTTTTCTCTACTACTTTTGCTCCCGGCAGAGGCGACTTAATATCTAAAACAGGTTTTTCATCTACCTTGACCGGATAAGACAGCTCAATACTGTTTGTACCTGATACATCCTGAGCAATGATCTTAACCCATATATCAGTCCTTTTAACCTGATCTGCTGGTACAGTAGAAAAATCTTTATATATTTCATGTAAAGCTTTAATGTGCAGTTTTTGAGCATACTCTGGTGTGTCAATATTCTCTGTTGATAAAGGCTGAAAATCAGCAGCAGGAATTGCATCAACTAAGCGGATTTTTTTATACGAACCTTTATTGTAGCTGCCGTCTTTAGACAGTAAACCATATGCAGTTTGTACTTCAATTCGTTCTACTTTGACATTATCGTAGGCTGCGAATTTAAGTGTAAAATCAGAATTTTCAACTGCGCTGAAACCTGCACCAGGTCCAAGAACAAGCGGCTCAGGTATAATTGTATCCGGAGCTACCTTAAGGCTGATTTCATCCGTTCCGGCAGCATCATCTGAGTCAGTAATATAAGCGCTTATACGTAAAGTTTCACCAAAACGAACCAGGCCTTCAGGTATCTCTAATTCAAACTGCCCTGAAATCAGATAGGGGCTCGATGCCTGACCGAACTCTTCTGCTCTGTCTATGCCGTAATTTTTTTCAAATGCATCATAGATTGAATCCAACGCTTCGCTATGTTTAACAGCATCGATACCGCTCTTAAATTTACTTAATGCGACAGGTACATCGTTAACTAAAACACGTATTCCTTTGCCGTCAGAAAAACGAGTAGAGAGCATACGGTCATCAGAGGCGATAAACTCAGCCTGAAGACGGAATGTTCCCGCTGCAATTTCTTGATCCTGGGCGGGAGAGACGATGCGGATTTCTGGTTTTACATTTGCCAGAGGATGAACAATAAAGTTACGCGATATTTTATGGCCGTAGGTATCTATTGTTACCAGCTGATACTCAACGGGTTTATTGAAGTTAAATAAAATTTCACGGCTCTGACTGTGGCTTACAATCTGAGGCGCAGGGCACTGTACCGAAAACGATTTTTCAAAAATAGTTTCCGCAGTCTGCCCTTCTGCATCGAGACGATTTATTTCATACTTTTGCAGACCGGCATCATCACTCAGTCTGACATCAACAGCAAAACTCTCGCCATTACGAACCCAGAACTCACCGTAATTCAAACGCTGCGGATCGGTATAGTTTTTTAAATAACTGCCGTTCACTTTGTAACTATGAAAACCGCTAAATTCTAACTGCGGTTTCTCATTGGCGGCTAATGGAAATATCAGATTTTTTAATACCTGATGACCGCTTCTGTCCTCTGCAATAAGAGCAAGTTCAAGCTCTCCATTATCAAAATCTTTTGGTACTTGATATGGAAAACTTAAGTCCTTCTGCGCAAATACACTGCCAAGATCTGTCAGCTGTTTCTGGCGGTTCTGCAGCACTTTAACGGTTGACAGCATATCGGTATTATCAGAAAACAACGCCTGCAGATTGATCTGCTGCAGCGGTACTAATACACGACCGGCTTGCGGGCCTGTTACAGTAAGCTCAGGCGGGAACAGATCTGACACTACAGGCTGCGTTGCTAGAGCCTTAAGGGTAATATCCCCACGTTGTGCAGAATAGCGGTCAAGACCATGCGCAAAAACGGTATAAGCATCAGCTTCGATATTATGATTTACAGGGGTAATAAAACCAAAACGAGCTTTATTGCTGCTAGTATTAAATAGTTTAGTTGACTCAACTAAACCAATTCCATCTAAAGCAACAGCAACAGAAGCGGCCGGACTAACAGACTGTGTTACACCATCGGTTTTATAGCTGTTGATTACCTGAGTATCAGCAAAACTGATATAAATCGACTTAATAAACTCCGGACCGCTTAATGGATATTCAAGCTGAATTTCAGCCCGCGTAATATCTGCGCTTAGGTATTTCCCTAGATCTAACGGTGTTGACTGAATAAACTCACGGCTGAAGGTCCCCGTTGAACAAGGATTGTTAGAGTAAAAAGTAACTATATATTTTACTTCAGTTTGATCTGAGCCTTTAACGGTCAGTGTCTTGATTTCAGCCGGTTTAACAAAGCTGGTTAACTGGCCGTCTGCAATTTCAAGGTAGGATTTTCCATTAATTAATACAGAAGCATTCTGCGCCTGTCCTTCCGGATAATTAAAACGAACTGCAGGGCTATCTTCAATTTCAAGACCCGTTGGTCCGCGTATTCCAGCTTCACTCTGCAGCATAGAAGTCAATACAGCAAAACTGTTTGTCCCTTCTAGTGCGTAATCATCACTAACATTAAGTGCAGCATGGTACACACCACCTTTAATCAACTGCTGTTTCGGCAGTTCATTAATAATACTTAACTGCGGCGGCTGATCTACCGATATCTCAAAAGAGTGGCTGTATAATACCTTATTGCCTCTGACATCAGCGGCCTCAACCAGCAGCTGCAGTTCGGTATTGTGCAGCTGCTTAGGTTTATAAGCAGAAATATCCAGAGTCTCACTGACAGAAACTTGAGCAGCAAACAGATCCTGCTTCTCAAATAACAATTTATCCTGCTGATCCTGCTCTTTTAACCAGACTTTATAAGAAGCTACGGCAATATTATCTGAAACAGAAAAATCAACCACTGCCTGCTGCTTCTCCACCAGTAACTTACCTGGTTTATTAAATTTTATAACCGGCTTAATATCGTCATCTAATATCTCAACCTGCACACTTTCAAAGGTTTTTTCGTTAATTCCATTATCAGTTGCAGTCGCAGTTAACTGATAACTATTACCCGCCATGGTATTAACTGCTTCAAGCGGAATACGAACTCTGCCGGAAAAATCAGTATAAAACCTGCTGCCGACAATAATTGAGCCAAGAGTTCCCTGATTAGCGGCCTTTATCGTTTCAATACGATCTTTACGTGAGAAAATTTCCCACTCTAACGGCAATAAATTACCTGATTCATCTATAAAGGCTAAATTAACTTTGTTTATATAAAGATTATCACTTGCCGTGCCGCTGATTTGAAAACTCTGTCCAGGGTAAATCTGCAGGTCACTAGCCGGTTTATAAAGAACAATTTCAGGAGCTTGTAAGTCATCAAGTATTTGAATATCTAACTGCACTTCCGTTTCCTGGCCGTGCGTATCTACAGCCCGTATACCAACAATCACTGGATTATTATCAGACTGCTCAGGTACTCGAAGTGCTGCGCTTAGGTAATCTCCCTGAGTATCAATTTTAGCGCCGTCAAATCTTTTAAATACAGTTTCAACCTGACCTGAACGAGTAAAGAAAACCACACTGCTTAATCCCCGATCATCGCTGACCAGTGCATTAATCGTCATCTGCTCACCTTCAGTTACCCGCTCGCCGGCGGCAGGGGTACGGACTGAAATCTGCGGCTTATTATCATGCGCTAAACTGTAGCGCCATTTAGACACTTCACTTTTATTGCCGTGAATATCTTCAGCACTAAGCTCTAAAACAACTGACTGCTCTGAACTGTCTTCTTCCGCTAACTGCGCGAGTGTAAAATTAAAAAATCCCTGTGCGGCCGTTTTATTATCAATATTCTGCTCAAAGACCTGCTCGCCAAGTTTTGCTGTAACTGATTTAATGCCGGATTGATCTGCTCCTTTCCAGTTAAATCGTACAGTTTCACCGGCATATAAGGTTTCAGTCTGCAGCGGACTGCTGACAGCAACAATTGGAGCCTGCTGATCTGCAGTAATATCAAACGCTAAAGCTTGCCATTGTGATTCCTGCATCTGGCTGTCAAATGCTTTTACAAGAAACTGCAGCGGTTTCGCTTCATTTAAAAGATTTAACTTAGCTAGTTCAATTTCAAATTGAGTACTTAGCTCTTTTGCGGCAATAAGACCTGACTTGCTGGTTAACTGCTTATGCAGAAGTATATTCTTTTTAGAATCAATTAACTTCAACTCTAATTTTGAAATCTCTTTGTCATCTCGAACTAAAATATCAAACTTGGCAGTATCATTTGCAAAAAATCTTTTCTGATTACTAGTTACATCAACAATGACTGGTTTTTCATCAACTGAAACTGCAATAACGATATCTATTAGTGAACTGTTGCCGACTTGATCATAAGCAGTGGCTCTAAGCGGGTAGCGATCATATTTAATACCTTCAGTATGGGTAAATGCCGGCGCTGAAATCAGTTTAATAGCAGAAAATGCATTTAATACACCGGGAATAATCTGCGGCTGAAAATCTGACTGCTCTACTTTATCATCTAAATTACCGGTTAAAACAAAACCACTTCCTTTATTAAAACTCACCCCCTGCAGATCAATATGCGTAACACCAACATTATCATAACCAGTTATTTTCAAAGCAAAAAAATCAGACTCCACAACTCTAGCAATGTCGTCACCCGCATCAGTTTCCGATATTTGCGGTGATGCCAGGTTAATAACCGGCGCAGTAAAATCTTCAGATAAAGTTGCGTAAACTAATGCACTTTTTGTTCTCTGTCCCATGCTGTCGGTTGCAGCTGCATGAAATGTAATAGGCGCTTCGCCGTTAATTTCAGGGGTTTTATAAATAAGTGAATACGGCGCTTTTAAGTCAGATCCGATCAACCGGTCATTGACAAAGAATTCAACTTTAGCGACAGCAATATCATCGCTGGCATTCACTCTTATCTCTGTCGACAGCCCCGAAACCAGCTGCGCACCTTCTGCGGGATAACTAATTGCCAAAGTCGGTTTCTGATCCGTTTTAACTGGAATTAACAGCGGCTCTGTCTGGCTGACCTGCTGATGAATATCCTGCAGCCTGGCAGTCAAGCTTACAGAAGTGCCGATCCACTCTTCCTTTATCGGCAGAACAAAACTTATATTTTCTACCTGATAGCTGTAATGTCCATTCTGACGATAATCATTTTCATCTTGGATCGTTTGCGTATAAAACTCTTCACCATTAACAATAAAGCTCAGAATTGAGCCGTTTTTCAGAGTGTCGTCGCTTGCTTCCAGCTTTACCGTTAGACTCTGTCCGGCAGATACACTGCTGCCGCTAAGCGGCTCTACAATTCGAACGGCAGGTTTACTATTCTGCAGTACTTTGACCAGCTTTGCTGGCGTATCATGCACTGCACCGTTAGCCGCATATATACGTGCAGACACACTAATTGAAGTTGATTCGGTAGATATGGATGGTAAATTTGCATCAAACTGCCAGATTTCAAATAAATTCTTCTCTTCACCGCTGGAGGAGTCTTTTTGTTCGAACAGCGGATATGCGCTCTGACCGACCTGGTTACCATTAATATAGAATTCAACACGAGAAATGCCGCTTGAATATGCGGCCTTAGAAACGGGACCTAAACTTGAGGATATTTTAAATTTTAAAGGTGTCTGTTCAACAACGGCAGAAACATCCGCGGGGAATTCAAACGTATATTCAGGTACGCTTAATTCCGATTTTTTTGTCACTTTAACACTGCTTATTGACGGTGCAGATCTCTGCCCTGCCGAGTCTACCGCCAACGCAGTAAAATTAAGCTCAAGCCCTTCTAATTCCTGAGATATCGGCAAATTCAAAAGGTAAGGATAACTATCTAATTTAGCGACTAAGTTACCATTTAGCCACATTTCCACCCATGCAATGTCTACATCATCATCAGCCTGCGCAGTTAATGCTAAACTTTCTCCTACCGCGATGTCTGCAGAGGCTTTCAATTTAACGGAGGGAACTGCATCAGATGCAGTTATGTTTATATCAGCACTAATTTCAGGGAACTGCTTAAGGCTGATTCGAACACTCAACGGAGCCTGTTGTTCAATAATTGAACTAGCTGAAAACCCTCGCTCATCGCCGTGAATAAATGCCTGCGCAGATTCAGGGATTTCAATCTGATAAGGAGTCGCGGATGATAATTCGACTTCAGAACCATCATCAAAAACACCTGTAATATCAGGCATCGCTTTGACTTTATTTAATGACTCCAGATGCAGTGACAGAGCCTTCAGCTTTACTAATTTTCTATTTAAATCTAACTTAACAGGAATTTTAACAGGTGCAAAGCCGGGGTAGCTGACACTGATAATAGTATCTGCAATATCTTCGCTTAATGGTATAACAAGCCCGTCATCTGAAACACTTACTTTTGCAGGATTTGAACTAGAGTAGCTGACACCTCTACCGCCCCCGGCCAGACTAACATGACCGCGAAATTGATATTCAACCGACGGCATAATAACAACATTCTGCAGTAAATCGGTAAAAATAATCTGCTTGGGTTTAACAGTAAATGCAAGTACTTGCTCTTCAACATCTTTGCCTGTGAATTGTATTGTTGATTTAGAATTAATATTACCCGATGCGTCTTTTGCAGAAGCATTTATCAATAAAACGCCATTATTTTCAATCTCAGACTGAGTTAAATCTGTTAATAACGGAATATAAATGGAGAACTCTGTTTGTCCCTCAAAATCAGGAAAGGCCACTAAGGGGGTGCGAGTCTTAACAAAAGCTTTATCAGCCGCTCTATCTATAACGCCGCCGGCATTTCGAAGATCGCTTGCTCTTATTCCCGTTAAACTTAAAGATAAACTGCTTATATCAGTATCGTCAGAGGCAGACATTTCAACTTTTACATGTTGATAGCCCTTATAATTTACTATTGAAACGGTATTTATATTTAAATTCGGCAGTTGTTTTTCGTAATCAAACTGTTCGCTGTACTCTATTGAACTCCCGTTTCTATAACTGATTTTAGCAGCAGGATTTAGTTTATTACTGCCGGACGCTTCAAATGGATACTCACATGCGAAACCGCCTGTATTGTGCAGAGATGAGCTGTCAGCAGAATTATTTCCGGCAGAGACCTTAATAACTTCAGAACAATCATTAATATGCAGTACATATCTACTGTTAAGATCTGATTGAGAAATTGAAGAATCGACACGAATATCAAAAGCATTGTCAGCAGATAACGGGGCAGAGGCCAGGAAAATTAGGGCTGCAGAAGACACAGCAATAACTCTATTTAAAAAATAGCACATCTAATGATCCATCCTTGATCAGTATGTAAACAAATAAGCACAAAAAAAACAGTTAATTATACTGTAAGTTGACAATTCCGACAAGGAAAATTGACTTTATTGAACATAAATCGCTTACAAGTCAAAAATCAGTCAATACAGCAGTGGAAAAAACATTTTGTTTTGACAGAGCAATGCAGCAGCAAACAACGAGCAAATCGAGTTCAAATTCTAAATCTATTTCAAACAGAAAGCAGGATAACCTAAACCGCTTTAGCTTTTATTATTCAAACTACGCACAGAGCCGCGTAAAACCAGCTGGCCTGAAAATGCATTGTGGCGGCTGTCTGGTACAGGGGAGTTAGTAAGGTGAGCCAGTAATAACTGCATCGCGTGAGTGACAAATTCATGGGTTGGCTGAGAAACTGAGCTGATTCCAGGTTCAAAGAAATCTAAAATATCTTCATTGTCTAAACCAAACAGGGATACATCTTCAGGGACTGATAATCCCGCTTCATGTAAGGCTTTCAGGGCACCAATCGCCATCTGATCGTTAAAACAACAAAGAGCGGTAAAATCAGTGCTGTTTTGTAATAGCTGCCGGCAGGCTTGATAACCACCTTGATAAGAACGCTCCGCTTGACTTATTAACAGAGGATCAACTTCAAGCTCGTATGCAGCCAGAGCCTGCTGGTAACCCAGCAGACGATCCTGAGAGGTTTTCTGCTTTAGCGGCGCGGCAATATAAGCAATACGCTGATGCCCCTGTTTTAAACAATATTCAACGGGCAGTGAAGCATTTTTTACATTATCTAACCAGACGCTATGATTCGGGTGTCTGGGTAACTGCCGGTTGATCACCACCAGCGGCACCTGAAACTCATCAATTAAATCACTTAAAACATCTTCACTCAGATTATTCTGCTCAAAAAAGGAGTTGTGATAATACAGAACCGCATCACAGCGCCGGTCCACCAAAGCGCGAATAGACTGCACAGCGCCGTCCGGCTGGTTGAAGGCCTGAGAGATAAGCAGAAATTTACCGTTTTGATCTGCTGTCTCCTGGCATTTTTCAATCAGCTGCGAAAGATACTGAGAAACGGCGGCACCGCGGGGGATCACCAGCCCGATAGTATTGGTCTGCTGTTTGGAAAGCGACTGTGCTAATACATTAGGACGGTAATTAAGTTCTTCAACCGCTTGAAAAACTGCATCTTTAGTCGCCTGTGAAATTTTAGCGGTGCCGTTTAATACCCGGGAAACGGTAGAAACAGCCACACCGGCCCTGCGGGAAACATCCTGCATAGTCGCCATAAATAATTTCAGCCTTTTTAAAAAAAATAAAATAACTCACCTTAAAAACAGCTAAGGTGAGTTAAGATGAATTAACAACCCTGGCTGTTAATTAAATCTTGATACCAGTAGAAACTTTTTTTCTTAGAACGCTGCAGATCCTTAAGATCAAACTCGTCACGATTCACATGAATAAAACCATAACGCTTTGAACAGCCCTGATGGGTACTGACTAAATCGATTGCAGACCAGGGGCAGTAGCCGAATACTTCGACACCATCGTTAACAGCGAGCTGAATCTGCTCTATATGCTGAGCTAAATATTCAATGCGGTAATCATCATTAATTGAGCCGTCCTGTTCCACTTTATCAAAGGCCCCCAGACCGTTTTCAGTAACAATAAGCGGCAGTGCATAACGCTCATATATTTCGCGAAAGGTATTACGGAAACCAACGGGATCAATTTCCCAGCCGAATTCATTAACACTCAGATTAGGATTAGAAGCACCTTTATACATGCCCTCTTCACCCACCACTATCTGCTGATCTCCCGTGGAGTTTTTATCATCTTTACCCGTACTAGCGGCAACCGTTTGTGTTGAGTAGTAGTTAAAAGCGATAAAGTCAGGTTTTGCAGCGGCCATAACTGCCATGTCTCCGTCTGCAATATCAGGCAGTGCATTACGCAGCTTAAGGAAGCTCCAGGCAATATTATTGTAACGCCCGTAAACCGCCATATCTAAATATAACCAGTTACGGATTGCAGAGCAGTTATTTGCCGCTAAAACATCTTCAGGTTTAGAAGATGCAGGATAGATAGAAGAGATATTAGGTGCTGGACCAATTTTAGCCGCCGGCAGCATCTCATGGCAAAGCACCATAGCTTTGGCCTGTGCTAATAACATATGGTGATTCTGCTGATAGAGATCCTGCAGCGGATTTTCAACATCAGTACAGCTTGAAGTACCAAGTGCATCACCGTGCAGGATCATCATATTCTGCTCATTAATGGTTAACCAGTAGTTAACACGATCGCCGAAATATTCGAACAGAGTTTTACTAAAATCGGCAAAAGCATTAACCGTGGCACGATTTGACCAGCCGCCTTTTTCAGCAAGGGCATAAGGTAAATCAAAATGATACATAGTGACGATGGGCACAATGCCGTAAGCAAGCAGTTCATTGATCAGGTTATTGTAAAACTCAATGCCTTTCATATTAATTTCGCCGTCTCCCTGCGGATAAATACGCGTCCAGGCAATTGAGAAACGATAGGCTTTTAAACCCAGTTCAGAAAATAGTTTTACGTCTTGTTTGTAATGATGATAATGATCACTGGTCACTTTAATATCTGTTGTTCCTGCAACAACATTAGCCATATCAATAACCGACGGGCCTTTACCGTCTTCATCCCATGCACCTTCAACTTGATAAGCCGAAGTTGAAGCCCCCCACAAAAAATCTTTTGGGAACTGCTCTGTTTTTTCATATGACATTATTAACCCCTTAATAATACTAAAAAATTATATTTCGCTATATATACGAAAATCAATAAAACTTATGCAATGGATGACGCCCAGCTTATTCAGTAGAAGCTCTCTTCACGCAGGGCATCTGCTCAAACTTTTTAAACAGGAAATGCAACCGGTTACATTATTATGATTGCTAGAGCCGGCAAATAGTTATCTATATGACCTGTTAATGCAGCACTTAAGCCTGTTTTCTTAAAACAACCATATCGTGCAAGCGGTTGCATTGCAAGGCAATATGAAGTTTTATTAATTAATCAATATAAAAAACAATCTGTTAGGTAATATGGAAATGAATGGAAGCTAAACGCACATTCTCCTCATAAAGGAAGAATACTGGTTATGTTTCCGGGGTGTAAAAATTAAAATAAGGAAATACCTTTATAATGAAGTATCCAGCCAGCTTTTAACTGACTGGAATTAAAATTAAATCAGAGGGTGATTATTTCGCTGTCTTGCGGCGAACAAAAGCAAAACCAAACAGTCCCGCTAAAGCCCATAGACCTGCTGCACCACCGCTTTTTTCTTCCGGTGTTACATTGCTGTCAACTGAATCAGTAACAGAAAATACAAGCGGCTGATCAGCAAATTTCTGTTTACCCGAAGCATCAGTAATGATATTACGCATGGTGTAATCACCGGCTTCTAACCCGCTGATTTCAAAAACAGTATAACCCGCTTCAAAATCAGCAGCCGCAAGTATTTTCTGCTGTGTACTGCTCAGCTTAACCGAATGCTTATTAACCTCGTCATTTATAATAACTGAAGCAATATCTCCAACAAGCAGCTTATCTGATGCATTTTTGGAAGCTTCAAGCATATTTAAAGAAACCTTAAATGCTTCACCGGATTTTATACCGGAAGGAACGGCAGGTGCATCCAGTGGCAGCTCTACATTAGCAGGAAGATCCGGTGTTACTTCCGGCTCAGGATCAATATTAAGACCGAAGTTAAGCACAACAATGGCAGGATCATGATCAGAAGAGCTGTAAGCATCATTATACTTAGGCATATCACCTGAATATTTTGACGGATATTCAAACAGCGTTGATTCAGATGAGTTGATATTCCAGTCCATACCGTCAACAACCATACTCTTAAGCGATGCTGACGCTAAAATATAATCCAGAGTCCCGACTTCATCACCGTAAGAATAACTATGCGAAGCAGGATGCAGATCCTTAATGACATTTGTATAACCGTAAGACTCTGTAATAACCGCCCCGTCTTCACCATGTAAAGGCTGATCACCAATAAAAGTGCTGCGTGCGGCTTTAAGCACATAGTCTGCCGGCGCATTATCACGGTTAGTAAGCACCATAATCGCATCTTCGTTAGCATAGGAGTTTAAATCACCAAGGATCAGTTTATGACCGTCAATAGTCGCCATCACTTGACCCAGCTGGTAAGCCCCGGATACACGAAAGTTTTCACAGGAGCCCTGCAGATCCGGATCACCGCCGTCCTGCAGTGCATAATCTTCCCAGCAGGCAGAGCCTTTTGATTTAAAGTGGTTAACTGAAACCGTTAGTTTTTCATCTGAACCAGCAATAGTGAACGTCGGCGTAACAGCATTTCGCATATAACTGCTGCCGCTGATAGTTTTGTCTTTACCTTTTATCTTAATAGTCACAGGGCCGGCATGCTGTTCCGGCATCTGAATCACGCGTACCGTATCAAGGCTGACTTTAGATGCTTTGAAAATCACCTGCGTAGTGATGGCATCAGTACCGATAAACCCGTTTGTCAATTCCTCACTGTCAGGCTCAGATATTGAGTAATGATCAGCTTCGTCAAGTTTTTCATTAAGACGGTTAACCAGATCGGCCACAGCAGAGTTTTCACCAAAACCGTTGTTTTCGATTTCCATTAAACCAAGAATATCTGCATCGAGTGCAGTCATTGCATTCACAATTTTAGCAGCCTGACGTTCGAAATCATCTGCAGTTGTGGCGCCGCGGTTTGAATTAGTTGGATTCTGATCGCCGCCGAACGGTGAGTTAAAGTAGTTAAGCACATTAAATGTAGCAACACGCAGATCTCCCTCTTTAAGAACAGGAGCCTCGCTTCGATCTGAACCTTCGCGGACAAAAGTATTCTGGTCTGCTTCGTTGGTAACAAATAAGCGGTAATCATTGTAGGAATAGGTCAGTACCCCTTCCAGCCCTTCTACTCGATCACCAATGCGGATGTAATCTTCCGTAGAGCCGTCCTGGTTTATATCCGTGCGGCCGAAATCAGGGTACCAGGGGACAACACCGTTAGGCGCTTTGTTAAATGATTCAACAATCACCCTTTTATCTTTGTTACTGTTAGTCTGCTCCGCAGCTTCTTTGCTCCCGGGAACATTTGACTGATTAGGATGCTGATTAACACGTCCGTTAGCAACAACCATATTATTACGATATGGGCCGTAGTCGTAACCATAGGTACGTGTTACACGCATATCAGATTCTTTAGCAAATGTAACCAGCATGCCTTCATGGCGTTCAAGTGTAAAACTGAAGTTTTCATCTGTTTCCAGAGCACGGATTACCCGTGCTTCCGGTAACTCATTACCTTTGCTTAGTATGTTTACTGCAGGGCCTACTTTTGCTTCAGGTCCTACAATTTGTGTCCAGCTAAAATGCTCTTTAACTTTACCTGTTACTGCTACTTCGTCGCCAACGTTCAGACCTAAGATACCTCCATCAACGTAGGTACCTTCAACGAAGATACCTTCCGAAGTATTCGGGTTACCGTCGCCGTCTTTATCCTGAATAAAGAAACCAACGGGTAAGTCGCCCCCTAATTTTTTTGTTTGAACAGCGGTAACCAGCCCTTCAACTACAAAGGTTTCATCTGAGATATATTTACCCTTAGCCGGATCTGTATAGGGTGAGAACCAAGAATCACCTTGAAGATCCATGATGGTTTTACCAAGAACAACTTCCGCTTGAGCAGTGAATGATAGAGCGGCAAAAATTGATAGGACCAGCGCATTTTTTTTCATTTCTTATCCTTATATAAAACACCCTGCTTTTAAAGTAACAGGCTGTTAATGTGATTACTTATCAGTAATTTCGTTTATTGGTTGTATATCTATAACCTTGATTAATGAGTACTTTCAGACAGTTCTTTAGAGCGCATCAGCAAAATAGCCGTAAACATATGGATTAATATTGGACATATGTTTTTATTTATCATCCACTGCATAAGAAACACTTCTTATCTGTTAATCAGCATTTTCTCAGCGGCTGTATTTAATAGTTCCCTTAAAACGAAATCCGTAAACAACCCGCCCAAAATCAAACTTTAATCATAAAACATGGCGTTACATGTTCTAGGCGGACGCACTTTACACTTACTTATATTGATTTATTGTGATCAGACGAATAATTTAAGATCCTTTTTTAAGTGACTTAAATTAATAAAAAAACACTTAAAACGCCACAAAACAAAGCAATAGTATCAACAAGTTAGTGAGATTGATGAGTTTTTGATGCGATACATGTGATTGATTATGATTTGTTATAAAAGACCGTTTTATGAAGTAATATAAAACATAAAAAACAGCCTAATCTAATCACGCTTATTCATTGACATTTCAATGACCCGGAGATATTTCACACTTGGGTTCTATGGGCCGGTTATATCAATACTGTAAGACAGACTAGCGATTATTTTTTCTGTTTCTTATTTAAGCAGATTAAACAGCAGCCTCAAAATCAACCATTTAAGTCACACTTTTTCTGCGGCATATGTTTCTGCTATTTTCATTTGTTCTTAATCTAAAAAACCGAACTATTGTTCAATATCAGATCATATGCCCTGCAAAATAGAGAATAAAAAGGGAGGCAGGATCCTTTAAAACCGCTACAACAGGTCTGGCAGTCTCAACTATTGATTGAGCAGTAAGGGAAAATAATCTCAAGAAGTCATTATTTATCAGATCCAGGACACCTGCGGATTGTATTGGATGATTTTGTGATATTTTAAACGCAGCTAAAATTTAGGGAACTGCCAATTAAATTATTGGACTGCTGAATTTTTTTTCAAAAAATGTGCGCTGTAACTTTTCTGATGCGCATATCATTGTCTATTTTTTAACGACTTACAGGAATTCCAGCAGGCAGGTATTTATGTAGAGCAGTATTAATGTATTGAGCGGACAGGAGAAGGTGGAAATACCATGGCAGAAATATTGTTTGATAGATAATATTGAGAAATAACGGCGGCAGACCCCCTTCGCAATAAATTAACTCTTACTGCACGCTTGTTTCAATTTTTGGCGCAAGATCTATAAACTCCTGCCATATATCTTCAGCGACACTAATTCGTTCTAGTATTTTATTCACGAAAGGCTGCTCTAACTGCCCTTTTTTAACCATTAAATAGAGTTCACTAAGCAGATTTCCTTTATATAAAACCGCAGCTAAACTACTGTCTCCTTTTAGCCGCTGGCTTTGCAGGGCATCGCAGTAAAGCCGGGGTAACTGCCACTCTTGTGCAATAAAGAAAGAGATATCGGCAGACATTTCAGACATTAATTCTTTGAAAACTAAACTGCCGGGTTGATCATCAGGTAACTCGGTACTTAATGCGTCACATAAACAGTTAAATATTATGATTTTACCTATGTCATGGATCAGACCAAGAAAATAGGCATCAAACTCATCGATCTCATTCTCAAGTGCAATCGCTTTACATAAAAATGCACACTGTACTGAATGACACCAGATCTGCCTGCCGAACATACGATAATAGATAGGTTTTGCAGGGCGTATTTTTTCAACCAGAATCGTTGTTGTGATATTAGCAACGCCGGCTACCCCTAATAAAGAGACCGCTTTGCGTAAAGAGGTTAATTCCCCGTCTCCTCGAAAATACAATGCCGAGTTAGCGACTTTTAATACCTCAACCGCTAAAGAGGGATCTTTTTCAATCACCTGTGTAATTGCCATAAAATCAGTATTTTCATCTTTTAACACACTAATCAATTCAAGCAGAACAACGGGAAGGGCTGGAATTTGAGTACTCAACGCATCACGATTGTTTAAAATATCGCGTACATTCTGCAGTGCTTTCTGCTCAAGCTTATTCATCTCAGTACCAAGATGAGCTGCACCAAACATAGCATCATAAAAAGCGGTGGACAGGTTTTCTCGCACGATTCACTTCCTCGTTTATTAACAGTAAGTTACATTTGTATCCAGCTAACACATATATACTTTTGCTTAATAAACTGTAGTGCAGCTTAGAATATTAACGAGCTATACATTCGCCAAAAATACGATCAACAGCAAAATAATTGTTCTACGCAAACAACAGGTCCTAATTATGCGAACTAAAAAACAGTTTTTGTGCGGCTATAAATTCTGTAAATCTAAATCAAAAAACGCCAGCTTACGGCTCCACAACGGACCAGCTGCCGGTGCCGGGTTAGCCGCCTTATAGGGAATTAAACTATCGGGCTCAGCAAGCAGTAAACGCCAGAACTTAATGCTTAAGCTGTCTACGCTGCGGGACTCTGCATTAGCCAGTAAAACTAAACCTATCTGTTTGTCTTTAGAATAAGCAATCAGCGCTCTAAACCCCTGCACCCAGCCGCTGTGCAGGTATAAGGTATCATCTTTATACTGATATACCCGCCAGCCGATACCGTAATGTGCATCATCAATAAGTCCCCTCCAGCTTCTGCGGCGTAAATCTTTAACCGTACGCACAACCGGCTCCCTGACTGTATTTAAAAGGGGTTCTGAAATAACTTCCGGGGTATTACCTAACTGTGCAGTAAGCCACTTGCTCATATCCTCAATACTGGCATTCACACCGGCTGCAGCTCCGACTTTATAAAAATCAGGGTTAACCTTTACCTGATGCCAGGGCCCGCGTCGGCTGACGGTAATATGCGGATAAGCTTTATTTTCTGTATCCTGATAAGCATCATAACCAACACTGGCATTAACCATTTTCAGAGGCGTAAAGATCCTGTCCTGCATCACCTCTTCGTAGGTTTTTCCCGTATTACGCTCGACCACTTCTTCAATAAAACTGAATAATACATTCTGATAACCGTAACATTTACCTGCAGAGCAGGCCGGCTCTAGAACAGAAAATTTTTCAATCACCTTGCTAAATATAAACCGCCCTTTTAAATAACCATCAAAGGCATTTGGTACTAAGCCGCTGCTGTGACTAAGTATATGTTTGATAGTTATATTTTCAGCCTGTCCGGCTTTTTTAAGCTTAAACTCCGGGATGTACTCAACAATAGGATCGTTCCAGGAAAATTTATTCTGCTCAACCATCAGCGCGGCCAGCTCTGCGGAGAATGTTTTTGATACTGAAGCTAGTCTGAATACTGTCTGCGGATTAACAGCCTGGGGGGATTTTTTACCTCTGATACCGTAGGTCTGCATAGCTGAAACCTGATCGCCGCGAACAATAGCAAAAGCGGCCCCGGGTATATCACCTGAGCGCATCTCTTTTTTAAATGCTGCAGAAAAATCACTTTCTAATTTGAGCTGTAATAAAGGCACTGCCTGTGCCGACTGCCCGACAGTTAAAAAAACAGCAGCCAGTAAAAATAATACGTTATAAATCAAGAAAACTCCGAAACACCATAAACAAAAAACACAATATTTTAAAAAAGACCAATAAAATTAACAACAAAAAGCAGAGGATATTAACTCACTTAGTAAACATATCATCACCGACCTGATCAATAAAAACCCGGCTCTTAGATAAGGAAAACTCAGCGGCCTGTTCTGCACTAGCGTAAGTATCAGAGCGGATCAGGTAATGCTGTTTAGGTACTTGCCCTTGTGCAGCGGGTTTCTCAATTAAAGCAGCCAGATAAAACCGGCCTGACTCATTCTTCGGCTGAGGTGTAATAATAAATCCCTTATATTCTTCACTCGGAAAAGCCGCGGCTCCAGTCTCACTTTCACTGCTGTTGAACAACCCTGTTATTTTCTTAAGAAATCCCATTTTAATCCTTATTTTTCTTTACACAGGTAATGCATCAAAAGCCATATTCTAACAGCGCCAGCCCCGCCTCCCATCTGTTTTTAATATATTACTTAAAATATTCAGTAATTAACTCGGCTTCAGTATTAAGTATATGTAAAAATGCACAAAGCAGCTTTAGTTGAAATGCTTCATTGTTAAATAAACTATAATTTACAGATAATGGATATTATTCAAACAGGAACTGTTGATGCCCAGATTTATAAAAATGCTTTTTGCTGTGCTTATCTCTTTTTCAAGCACACTGCAGGCGGCAGAAACCCTTATTTTTTATGCCGGAGCTCCACCTCTTTCCTACGCTGAAGATAATCAGCCTAAAGGTCTGTATTTTGATATTGTTACAACCCTTTTTGATGAAATGGAAGTTGAATATAATGTCATCATCCTGCCCTTTAAACGTGCTTTATTACATACCTACGAAGGAAAGGGTATTGTTATCGGTATCTACAAAACCGAAGAGAGAGCGTTAAGACTCGACTATTCCGATTCACTTCACGACTCCAAGGCGGTGCTTTTTATTAATAAAGCCCGTCCCTTTTCTTTTCTGTCAATGTCCGATTTAAAAGGCAAAACTATCGCCGTAAAATTAGGCTGGAGTTACGGAGCTGCTTTTGATCAGGCCAAACAGCGTTCCGAATTCCAAACTGTCCACGGAGATGCACAGCGAAATTTTCGCCTGGTTATTGAGGGACGAGCGGATGCGTTTGTTGATGACCGACTTCCCGGGATTACAACCATCAAAGAGATGGGTATTGCCGGGCAAATAGATACACTTCCCCGTCCGGTCAACATCGGAAAACTCTACATTGCGGTAAAAAAAGGCACAAACTCCCAGTTAATCCAGCACTTTAATTACCACCTGCAGCAGTTTAAAACAGACGGACGTTATCAGGCAATCCTCGCAAAGTATCAATAACTCAACCCTGCCGTAAAATACAGATCTGCCCTGGCAAAAAGGGAATATTAAATATTCCATCTATTTAATCTGTTATATACTTGCTCCTAACAGGCGGGATTTTAGGAATATTTATGAAGGATTTGAATGCATTACGCGTATTTGCCACACTCTACCAGTGCGGCTCAACAAGCAAAGCAGCCCGGAAACTGGGGCGCTCACAATCCTATGTTTCTAAAGTGCTTGCGCAGTTACGCGAGGAGTTAAACGACCCTTTATTTGTCAGAACCAGTATAAAGTTAACTCCCACCAGCTATGCAGATGAAATTGCACCTAAACTCATTGACGCTTTAAAATTAGTCAGCTCTTCATTACAGCCGGATAAATTTAATCCCGCAAATATTACCTGTATCTCAATTCATATGCTTGAGCCGTATTTAATCACTCATGGTACTGAAATTATTCGCGAAATCCGTAAACACAGTGCGGCACCGATAAAACTGCAGCGCTGGAGCCCTGAGAGTGAGAAGTTAATATTAGAAGACAAAGTAGATATAGGTTTCCATATATTAAAAGACCGCCCGCAGACATTAACCCAGCTTAAAGTAATAGGTGCAACCGGCGACTTAGTCGGCAATAAAAATGGTGAATTTGTTAAGTTTATTGTCCCGGATCTCAATGAAGATATTGACTATTATAAACTGATCGACCCTGAAGCTAAGGCAACTATCTATGTAGATAATTTTTCATTATTAGATAAATTAATGCATGAGCATCATACCTACCGTTTTATACCGGACAAAAATGCCCGTCACTCAGACAAGATAAAATTTACCGCGTCATTAATTTTTAAAGCATCACAAAAAGATTCACCCAAAAACAAATGGTTAGTAAGCATATTAAAGCAGCTGCTGAGCACGGTGAAAACTCTGCCTATAATGAATTAACTAAGCAAACAGAAGCCGGAACTGCTTGGGGGTCATCGCCTTGCACTGCTTAAACTGGCGGTTAAAATTAGATAGATTACTAAACCCCACCTGATCCGCTATTGCAGCTATGCTGATATTACTGTTGACCAGAAGCTCACAGGCTTTGCCGATACGAAACTCTTTTATATGATTGGAAAAACTACATACAAAATGGCGTTCAAAAAGCCGGTAAACCGTACTTTCACTGACATGCACGGCATTACATAAATCATTTACCTTAATATTATTACGGTAGTTCAGTTCAATAAACTCAGAGACTTTTTGAACTAACTTCAACTCTTTGGGGTTCTCCTGCAGCGCAGGCAGGCTGTATTTATTTAACAGGCGCACTTTTTTAGTTTCACTTAAAACAATCAGCACTTCAATTAAACGGTTTACTGCCATTGCCGAACTGAATTCCTGATGCTCCTGCAGCAGAGGAAATATTTTTTCAGCGATCTCTTCTGCGAACTCAAGCCCCTGTACCGAACGGTTTAATAATGATTTCAATCCCTCAAGTTCAGGTAAACGCTTAACCAGCCCGCTGATCCACTCATGACTAAACCACAAGATATATACACTGTTATTGTCATTGTCGAAATCAGGATCGTGAGTAATAGTATGCGGCAGTTTCGGACCGAACATTAACAGGGTGTTATGCCTGGCTTCGGCGATATGATCCCCGACAAACATGGTGCCTTTGAAGTCTCGCTTTAATACAATCTCGTATTCAGCATGATAATGCCAGCAGAACCGAGAAGGACAGCGGTGGTAATACTGCAGCCGCCAGCCGAAATCACTTCGATTACTCACTTTTTCAATAATTGGTTTCACGACTATTATCATTTTTCAGATTAAAGATGACAGGATAGTATCATAAACAGCCGAAAACGAATCACTTGCTTCACTTGAAAAGAGTAACTTAGCGCTGCTCACAATTTCTATTTTTGAATACATTTAATAAGGTATAAAAACATGCTGCTTGCTAAACAACCCTGCATCTATTTATTAATCTGCCTGTTTTCAGGATTAAGCGGGTCATTTATTTCGCCGTTATTAAGTTTGTACTTAATTGAAGCACTTGGTGTTTCGCCATTAACCATGGGTTTTTTTATGACTTGTATGGTGCTAAGCGGCGTTCTGGTATCACAATTTGTTGCGAAAAAATCCGATGCGGGTTTAAGCCGCAAACGTATCATCTTAACCGGACAGTGTGGTTTTATGGTCACTACTATTATATTAGCGCTGACCCAGCACTATTATACGGCTTTGCTGGCGGTGATTTTTTTCATGTCATTAAATGCAGCAGCAGCACCGCAGATTTTTACTATGGGGCGGAGCTACGCAGATAAGCACCTGGGTGATAAAGCCGTAGTCTTTGTCAGCATGATGCGCGCAGCCATGGCGCTTTCCTGGGTGATCGGCCCGCCGTTAGCTTTTCTGATCAATGATCTGTTCAGCTTTCAGCAGACTTTTTTAATCGCCGGTTTTTTCTCGGCCTCGGCATTTATTACCGTGTTAAAGGGACTTCCAGATATACAGATAAAAAAAGCGGAGTCGACCCCAAAGTCAGTGCAGACAGGTAACTGGCTTAACATCTCAGGCGTACTGCTGTTTTTAATCAGTATGTTTTTTGTATTCAGCGCCAACAACATGTATATCACCTCAATCAGTCTTTATATCACTCAAGAGCTCAACTTTGATGCTAAATGGGTGGGCTATTTTATGGGGATTGCCGCTTTTATAGAAATTCCTATTATGTTAAGTGCTGGCTATCTAGCACCTAGAATCGGATCAGCCCGCCTGATTTATATTGCCTGCATCAGCGGCACTGTTTTTTACAGCGGCTTATTGTTCGCCGAACAGATCTGGCATTTTATGCTCCTGCAGCTGTTTAACGGGCTGTTTATCGGAATCAATGCCAGTCTGGGTATGGTGGTTGTACAGGATATGATGAAAAAACAGATGGGCATGGCCTCGACCCTGTTTAATAACAGTCTGATGTTAAGCGGGTTATCAAGCAGCTTAATGGTCGGCCTGATCGCTGAGTATATTAGTTATTATGCAGTATTCGGCGCATCTGCACTGTTCTGCCTGACAGGCTTGTTTTTTATGCGCTTTGCCCAGAAAGCGCAGCAGAAGCCAGCATCTGAATTTGTCCATCAGGTTTATGCTGAATGATATTCGCAGTAATCTATTTGCAGCAGACAAAAAAATACCCCTCGAGTGAGGGGTATTAGGAAGGAGTTAATTTAGTTGATTAATCAGGTGTATAAAATGAGGCATGACACACTATTCTATTACACTTAAGGTAACTGATTCCTCTATTTCCTCATTACCATTTTCACGAATAGTTATGCTAGCCCTTATAGTTGTATGCCCCACACTAATTGCTTCAAGCATACCCGCATTTTCTGGATTGGCATCAAACCGAGCAACTATAACATCACTACTGTCCCAAAGTGCTTTGTCAGTTACATCAGTAACAAAACCATTATTATAAGTCGCAGTTGCAGAATAATTCTGTTCATCACCTACCTGTAACTCATTCGATTCAGCATATACCTCAAGATCTGTTATTTTTGCTTCATCAACCGTTACTATAATCTCTTTACTGATATCTCCGCGAGTTGCTGACAGAGTTACAGTCCCTAAACTAAGTGTTTCAAATGTTCCATCCTGGTTGATTAAGAGAACATCAGGATTACTGCTTGCCCATACGACCTGCGTAGTGATATCAAAAATGAAGTTATTGGTGAACAGACCTTTCGCAGACAGTGCAGAATTCAGGTCAACTGGAATATGTGGGTTCAACTCATCATCAAACTGCTGTCCAGAAGTCGCCGGTAATTTGGGCAGAATATAAATATCTTCTAAGACTTCATGATTAACAATAATATTACTCGTATGTGCTCCCTGAAAAGAGCCGGTGATCTCAACTAAACCTGGAGCCTTAGCTGCTACTAGGCCTGGATTGTCAGCATTACGATCAACCACAGAGGCCACCGATGAATCACTGCTGCTCCAGTCTGTAAATTCATTTTTTGTACTATGGTCTACATGACCTCCTATAATTGTATATACCCATAAATCAAGCTGCAGGTTATAACCAACCGGCATCTCAGCCTGATTTGGCGTAACATAAGCATGTCTTGAGCCATCCTCACCACCATGAGTCAGTGTTACTAAAGCTTTAGACTCTATACCATTGCGCACACTGTAAGCAGTAACCGTTACATCCCCCTGATTATGCTTTGCCGCAGCCAAACCTGTATTATCAATACTAAGTAAGTCTTTATCTCCACTTACCCACAACTGCTCCTTAGTGACATCCAGTAATGCGTCTGTTTCTACAAAAGCAGCAAAGGCTTTAAACTGCAGCGTGGTACCTTTTGCCAGCTCAACAATTTCTGGCGTGATAGTAATAGTGTCGATCTCTGCATCAATAACGGTTAGCGGCCTTTCATTACTGTTCTTAGAGTCAAACATCGCAGCTACCTTAGACTCACCCGCGTTAACGGTTCTAAAATTACCATTGCCGAAGCTTTCCAGAATATCTTTTTCACTACTAATCCAAACCGCAGACTCTGTCACATCTTCAGTGGTTGAATCAGAGTAATGTGCGGTAGCTGTATAGGATCGCATTACGCCCACCGGCAGGGTAAGTTCAGAATAGCCGATCATAAAAGTTGCATCTTCAGAGGCTGCTATGACAACTCGTTCTAACTGAGGATCACCAGGGCCGCCGCCAGGACCTCCACCTCCGGGATTATCATCCCCGGAATCACTGTTACAGGCGGCAAGCAAAAAATAGGTAAGCAGAGCAAATATTTTTTTTATCATTTCTTCAATCCAGCATCTAATAAGTTAAAACAATAAATGAGCCAGAGCAGCTGTCTCATTTTTATGATGGACAAATATTAACCGTTCAAAATAAGTAATTTGGAATATTAATTATTCCCACAGGAATAACCAAAAAGCAGAGGAATGTCAGAATAATATTTCAATAAATTATATTATTTAACAATACAAATACAGTCTGCTTGAGGAGATAAAGGGAGAGTCGGCAGAATTAATCTGCCGGATAGGAAAGCGCTATACAAGAAACGAGGCTGAAGCCTCACTTCCCTAAAACAGATCATAATATTAAGCGGACTGCTACTATTTCACCCGTATCAAAACAGGAACAGCAGCACAAAAGGACAGTTACGGGTTGTTAACAGGAGAAACAATTCCATATTTTTCCCATATACGCGATAATATACCTGCATTGTCCATCTGGGTTAATAAGGTATTCACTTGCAGCACATCAATCTGCGCACCTTTTCGCAGCAGAATTCGATGATTATACTGCTGATCAAATTTTTCGGAGACTAACAGCATCTCTTTTTTTTCCGGATTTTGTTTAAAATAACGGTTTAAATTAGAGAGAGAGAGACTACCGAAATATCAGTTCTACCGGATAAAATCACCTTAATATTGCTGCTGTGCGCAGTATTCAATTTGATTTTAAAATTCTTTTTAAGGAATTTTTCATCGGCATTAAAACCAGCAAAGCCATAGTGATAACCAAGAATAACTGCAAAAGATTTATCTTTGAGGCTATCAAAATAACTTTGATCTTTAAACGGCTCTGCTTTAGTGATATACACTTCCCCCCCTTGTAAAATCACCTTTGAAGCGGCCAGCTCCTTGTTTTTCCAGCCCCAGGCTAAATCTTCAAACATTATCAAATCAAATTCTTTCTGCTCAAATGCAGAATAGCGCCTTTTAGGTGAAGTCGGCACGAACTGAAAGTGAAACTTATCCTGAAAAGAATTCATCTCTTTTATCAGGTCAATTGCAAGACCAATATATTGATTTTTATCGTTTTTATCGACAAAAGGAGGGAAATAATAACCGCCTACTTTAATCGTTTCAGCAGCACAGTGACCGGCAGCAGTAAGCATTCCAAGTAAAATAAAAAAGACTAAAATTATTTTTTTCATTAACTATCTCACTTGAAATTAACTGTTGTCACTTTTACAGATCAGCTCGAAGTATTTTAACCATGTTATCTAAAGGGGCTCTATCAGACACCGGCTTGGGAAGCAGAACAAGGAAAAGCAGGTGGTTTTATGAATAATTCAGCCAACACATAAAAGTATCAGCTGAGATGGAAATTGTGTCAAGCCCGGCAAACAGCAGTATTAAGCCGTTAATAAGGAGGCAAAGTAATAAAAGAGTTTCGAGTCAGAAAACTATGTCAGTGATGTTTTTCAGTCAAAACGTATCACTCTACGCCGAACACTTTTTTCAACAGAGTTGTTGTCTGTTTTTGCGGATCCGCGCGAATGGCAGCTTCCTGCTCAGCAATATAGTAAAATATTCCCTGCATGCCTTTATCAACAACATAATTAGTTAAATCAGATTTTACATCCGGCACAAAGGGAATATTCTGATAATCAGCCATGACATTATCATAGGCCTGTACTGCGCCGACTTCCGCTAAACTATTCTCTACAATCGGTCTCATCTGCTTACTTAATGAGTCAGACATTGAGACCTGAAAGTATTTTGTTGCCGCATCATCGGGGCCGTTATAAATAGCGCGAACATCTGCAAATGACATCTCTTTCACGGAGTTAAGAAACAGTGCTTTGGCCTTCGGAACTGCAGCCTCAGCCGCACGGTTTAGTTTTAGTTCAAGTTGATCGGCGACACTCGCCAGACCAACCTTGTCCAATATCGATTTTACGCTCTGCAGCTCCTCAGGCAGGGGAATATGAACTGCAGAATCAGCATTAAATCCATCAACAGCACCAAGCTGACTGACAACATTTTCAGAGGCTATCTGCAGAGACTGCTTAAATGCCTCAGTAATTTCATCAACACTTAATTCACTGGACTGACTTAGAGTTTTAGTTATCTCTTCAGTGTCCTTTTCTGCAAAAATATCTGTGACACTATCAAACCAGCCGCTTAGCACACTGGGTACGAACAGTACTGTACTGCTGATAAAAATCAGCATATTTATCTTATTCTTCATTATCAGCCTCTTCATCATATAACCGGACACGCAGAGCAGACTTATTTTTAAAAGAGCCCCAGCCGTTAAAACAGATCCTGATAAGTTTAGCCTTTAATGCTCAAAAATATCCATCCGCCAAAGAAAAGAACAAAGATTTACGGCAGTCAACAGACAAAAAAAAGGCTATGTCTTAGTTAGCTGTTGTAGATCTACCATACTTAATACATGTGTGAATAACGATACCGGGTTACACTCATGAATGAACAACAATTTATCCCTTTCTTACAACAGCTTAAACAGTTATCCCCCAGTCAGCGACAGCGTCTTCATCATACCCTTGATGATTGTGAGACCTCCACTGAAGAAGTGTTAACTATTAAGGCGACTTTACGCAAGTGCCCACATTGTGAGTCAACTAGTTTAAGGCCTTGGGGATCAAGTCATGGCCTACCAAGATATCGATGTGCTTGCTGCCTAAAGACATGCAATCCTCTCACT
>NZ_AUAM01000022.1 GCF_000428725.1 Psychromonas aquimarina ATCC BAA-1526 | reverse complement strand
ACCTAAGTAAAGAATGGTGCGGAAGGAGAGACTTGAACTCTCACACCTTACGATACTAGAACCTAAATCTAGCGCGTCTACCAATTCCGCCACTTCCGCAACTTAAAGTAAATGGTGGCTACACCGAGATTTGAACTTGGGACCCCATCATTATGAGTGATGTGCTCTAACCAGCTGAGCTATGTAGCCATTTACTTTAATCTCAACTCTGTCTGCGTAAGCAGTCGTTGTTTCGATGGGGCGCATTATGCGGATATCGGCGATTGTCGTCAACTAATTTTTGTTAAAAAAAGTGATTTTTCTTTCTTTTGCTTGTTTGCTAAGCAAGTTGATTTTATTTTAAACAAAAATGCTTGCTTTCCTCCACTTCGGCGCTTTATAAAGATCAGATTATTAAATTCGACAGCTGCAAGGCGCTGATATGCTGCCTTGAATAGTTAAAGTAATTAAGTGATGGGATTGAACACCTTAGCGCGGATATCAGAGATGGTTTTCAACTACTTTTTGTTCCCTTTGCTTATTTGCAAAGCAGGTTGATTTTATTTTAAACAAACATCTTTAATTTATTATTCAAAAACAGTTTTCTAAGTTTGAAATGGGTAAACTTAAGCAGACTAAATTTCCTATGACAAAGCAATGAGAATATTAATGAAGATATTACACACTTCAGACTGGCATCTCGGTCAGTATTTTATGATGAAAACCAGAGAAGCAGAGCATTCTGCTTTTTTAAACTGGTTAGTTGAAGTGGTTAAAAAAGAAGAAATAGAAGCTGTTATTGTCGCAGGAGATATCTTTGACAGTACATCACCGCCTTCTTATGCGCGTAAGTTATACAGTGATTTTATTGTTAGATTACAAAAAAGCAGCTGTCGCCATCTTATTATCGTTTCTGGTAATCACGACAGTGTTGCTGTTTTAAATGAAAGCAAAGATCTGCTGCAGATGTTAAATGTTTCAGTGCTTGCAGGTTTAAGTGACGATTTAAATGAGCATATCATCAGCTTAGATGATCAAAATAACCAACCTCAGGCGCTAGTCTGTGCACTGCCTTTTTTACGTGCCAATGATGTGATGAAAAGTGAACAGGGCAGCTCTGCTGAATCCAAGCAGATGAGTCTGCAGCAGGGCATACAACAGACTTATTCCTCTATATATGAGCTGGCACAGCAGGAAAAAACGTCTGAAAGTCTCCCTATTATTGCAACCGGGCACTTAACTGCGGTCGGCTGCTCCGTATCTGAATCTGTCCGTGATATTTATATCGGTACCTTGACCGCATTTCCTTCCGCCCTGTTCCCCGATTTTGATTATATCGCACTGGGGCACCTGCACCGTGCTCAAAAAGTGCAGAAATCTAACCATATCCGCTACAGCGGTTCGCCGATAGCGCTGAGTTTTGATGAAACCAAACAGCAGAAAAACATTAATATTATTGAGTTTGATACAGATAACTCCTTAACAGTTAATGAGATGGAGATTCCCGTTTTTCAGAAGATGCAGGTTATCAGCGGTGATTTGGAGTCTGTGACTGAGCAGTTACAGGAACTTAAGCAGGATCTAGACGGTGAAAGTGCCTGGGTAGAGGTTAAACTGCAGCAGGCTTTTTATCTTTCCGATGTACATGCGTTATTAAGTGAACAGGTGCAGGAAAGTGAAATCGAAATTTTGAAAATCAGCAGTCCGACTATTAATGAAAATAACCAGTATCAGGCATCAGAAAAATCAACGCTGGATAATTTAACACCGGCGGATCTTTTTCAGCATCGTCTGCAGATAGAAGACAGTTATAGTGAACAACAGAGAGAACAGTTAACCACGCTGTTTGCCGAAGTCTGCTCTGAAGTGGAGCATAAATCATGAAAATTCTATCTTTACGTTTTAAAAATCTAAATTCATTAAAAGGCCATTGGAAAATTGATTTTCAGGATGCGGATTTTTTAGAGAACGGTCTGTTTGTTATTACCGGTCAGACAGGAGCAGGTAAAAGCACCATATTAGACGCGATATGTTTAGCCTTATATCAGCAGACGCCGCGCCTGGATCGTTTAACACAAAGTAAAAATGAACTAATGACCCGCGGCAGTGCGAATTGTTCTGCTGAAGTGGAATTTAGTGTCAAGGGGGAGGGCTACCGGGTTTTCTGGGAGCAGAAAAGAGCCAGAAAAAGCGCTTCCGGTAAACTGCAGGCGCCTATATGTGAATTAAGTACCATAGAGGGTGATGTACTTTGTACTAAAAGCAGTGAAGTGCTGAAACAGGTTATCGAACTTACCGGCTTGGATTTCTCGCGCTTTACCAAATCTATGCTGCTTGCGCAGGGCGGTTTTGCCGCATTTTTAAACGCCAGTACTAAAGAGCGTGCGGAATTATTAGAAGAGTTAACCGGGACTGAGATTTATTGTGAAATAGCCAAGCATGTTTTCGAACGTAATAAACAGGTTCAGGCGGAATTAGAGCTGTTAATAAAACAAGCAGATGTCTTAGAGGTGCTGTCGCAGCCGCAGCTTGATGAATTAAATGAGCAGGTGACACAGCTTGAAGTCGATAAACACAGTGTCCAGACAGTATTAAAAGATATCGAAGGTGCTTTGTTGTGGCTGAAAAATGCACAGTCTTTAAAAGAACAAGTACAAGCACAGTTAACGTTATTAAAAAATAGTGAACAGTCTTTAACTGATTTTAAAGATAAGCAGCTGCAGATAGAACTTGCACAGCAGGCTAAACTGCTTGAGCAGCCTTATCAGAATCAGCTGTTAAACGCTCAAAAACTGCAGGCTAGCGAGAAGTTAATTGTTGAAAGTGAACAAAACAATCAGACATTACAAGCGCAGTTAACAGAGACTAAAAGCAGGGTTGAACTATTAACCCAGTCACAGCAGTCTCTGCAGGAAAGTCATGCTGTAAAGCAGAAACAACTTAATGAATCGCTTGTTCCTTTAGATTTAGCAATAGGTCAGTTAAGCGAACAGTGCAGTGAACAAAAATCTGCTGTTGAAAATCAGACAAAAGCCGCCGCAGAAGTGAAGCAGAGACTGGACAGTCAGTTAGGCAAACAAAACAGCGACAATCTTGCACTAAAGACGTTAAATGAGGCATTACAAAAGCAGCAGACTTCGCATCAACTTCAGGAAAGTCTGCCGCTTATTGAGCAGCAGTTTTCTTTATATATTAAGCAGCAGGCGCAGTTAAAGGAATCTTTGTCTGCCGCTGCTGAGCTGCAGAAAAAGCAAAGTGTACTGCACAATAAACAGCTGGATGTTCATAAGCAGGTAAATCTTAGTGCACAAGCGCTGCATGAAAAGCAGATGCTTCTGCAGCAGTGCCAGCAGCAGAGAGAGTCACTATTAGACAGTTATCAATTAAGCCGTTCAGCACAAGTGAATGAACTGTTAACCGAGGTATTTGATCAACAGTCTCAAAACCAGCAGGCCCTGTCGTTAACAAAGCTGCTGGATGATACAAGTGCAAGATTAAACTCTGTGCACAAAAGTGCAGCTGAATTAGAGCAAAGCATAAAAGATAATCAGCAGGCATTAATTGTTAGCAAGCAGGAAGGGCTAGAGTGCAAAAGTGCGCTGGATGCTCTGCACAAACTGTTAAAGCAGGAGCAGGTTATTTCCCAGCTGGGGGATCTGAAAAAACTATTACAGGAAGATCAGCCTTGTCCGTTATGCGGCTCCATAGAGCACCCTTCGGTCAGTGATTATCAGCCTGTTGATATACCTGAAACTCAAATAGCGCTGCAGCAGAAAGAGCTACGTCTGGGCGCTATGAGAGAGCAGTATGCCGCGCTTAAAAATCAGATCGAAACAGACAGCAGGCGGCTCGCTGAATACCGTCAGCAGGAAGCGGATCTTAATCGACTCATGGATAAACATATCGGTGAATGGAAAAATAGTCCTTATCTGTCTGCCTGTGAATATCAGCAAAGCAGTCTTCAGGATTTATCTGTCTTAACGCAGAGTTTACAGGAGAAACGTTTAAATATTGAGAAGCTGCAGAAACAGGTTCAGCAGATTGAGGCCCAGCTCTCTGACTTACAACAGCTTGTGCAGGAGCTTACTGAAAAAGCCAATGATCATGAAAAGCAGATGCAGCTGCTTAATAACCAGCATGCTGTTGATGACAATGAACAGCAGCGTTTAGCTAAAGAGCAGCAGATGCTTTTATCACAGCTTGAAGAAAATAAGCAGAGCATTCGTCAGCAGCTGCCGGATGAACTGCTAACGGATCAGATTGAAGTCGATAAATTATTTGCTAACCCGGCATCGTGGATTGAAAACCAGAAGAGTTTAATTCTTTTATACCAGTCACAACAGGCGCAGAGCATTACTCTGCAAAGTTTAGTTGAGCAGCAGGCCCACGAAATAGATCTGCAGGAGCAGCAGTATGCGCAGCTGCACAGTGTATTACAGAATCTGCAGAGTTCCTGGCAGTCTAATCAGTCGCAGTTAGCAGAGCAGCAGAAACAAAGGACGGAACAATTCGGCAGCCAAAGCCAGGAGCAGATTCGCGAAAAACTTGAATCGGAAAAAAATACACTGGCGCAGCAGCTGGATATTGCTATGGCCGATCTGCAGAATGTGCAGGGCAAATCTGCGCGTTTATCCGGGCAGCTTGTCGAACAGAAAAATCAGCTGGCAGAACTGCATAATAACCAGCAGACATTGTTAAGCACTTTTGAGAAACAGTTAAGTGCCAGTATTTTTACTGATCAGGCGCATTTTATTAACTCACGTTTAGCAGAAGAGCCGTTACAGGCGCTGCTTGCCCTGCAAAAACAGCTCAATGAGCAGGTATTAACGGAGAAAACCCGTTTAAGTTCGGCGCAGCTGAGTCTTGAAAAGCATCTGGCATTAAATGTTAGCGAAAAAGATCAGACATTTTTAGAAAGCGAGCTTTCTGAAAATAAGTCAAAATTTGAAGTTATCAGCGAACAGCTGGTTGAGAAAAAAGGCAAACTGCAGGCTGATATTCGTTTAAAAGCGCAGCAGCAGGCGCTCCTGGATAAACAGGTAAAACAAAAAGAGACCGCAGAGCAGTGGACCATGCTTAATAAACTTATCGGCTCCGCAGACGGCAGTAAATTCAGAACCTTTGCGCAGGGTTTAACCTTAGATAATCTGGTTTATCTGGCAAATAAAGAGATGGCGGATCTGCATCAGCGTTACCAGCTGCAGAGAAATATTGATGAGCCGTTAGCACTGCAGGTCATTGATTTATGGCAGGCGAATGCCGTGCGCGATGTAAAGACCCTGTCGGGCGGAGAAAGTTTCTTAGTGAGTTTAGGTTTGGCTTTAGCACTTTCAAACCTGGTCAGCCATAAAACCCAGATAGAGTCGCTGTTTTTAGACGAGGGTTTTGGTACGTTAGATGCCAATACCTTAGAGACTGCGTTAGATGCGCTGGAAAGGTTGAATGCAACCGGCAAACTGATCGGGGTAATTTCTCATGTTGATGCGCTTAAAGAGCGCATTAATAAGCAGATTCATGTGCGTAAAGGCAGCGGGGCGGGTTACAGTCAGCTGGATAAGCAGTATCAGTTTGTTGAACAGAGTTAGTGGCCTTCTAAACTCAATGCCGGTTTAGGTTGTCGTAGGCTTTGCTTGTGAGCTTTTGGTGTAACTTTTATTGTGGGAGTTCCGCCCTGACGGCGAGTAGACTATGAGAAACCGAAACGTAGTTTCGCAGTTCGAGGAAGTCATGCTTCTCAACAGCAAGAAAAATAAGGTAAAGAGAGTTTTGTTCGTGGCACTATGCTGGCGCATAACTCACAGTGCCGTTCCGTACGTTTTTTTATCTTGTCTGAACAATAACTTTTTAACGCACCGGCTTGGACTGCACATCCATGTGCATGCCAAGCCTAATGAAATCTAGGCCGAGCCTTCTCATGAACCTAAACTGTCGTTTAATTCGCTCCATGATTTCCTTTGCTAAAGTCATTTCCCAGCCAAGAAAAACGTAAACGGAAAGTAAGACGCTAGCCGAATTGTTTTGGTTGTATAGGCAAACAGCATGGAGCAATAGGTCTCTAAGGGGCTAAATGCCAAGCTCTTTCAATTGCATCCATTACATTAAATGGCTTTTGTAGCTCATCAATAAGCATTAACTCTAATTTTATATTTGGAGAAAGTTCAGAATACTCTTTTTCTATGTATAAATTCATATCCGCAACTAATAACGATCTAATACGATTAATTTTTTTTAAAAGCAACGTATCATTGTAAAGTTCATCATGGCCACCTAAAGAAACAAGTGTTCTAAGTACTTCGCTATATTCATATAACGCGCACGTTTGTAATGCTTTATGGCTCATAACTGCTAATGCCATAGGAAAGCGAGGACAGCCAAACCTTTTTGACTGATTGAGAGTTTGTACCTACTATATAAACAGTGTTTTTACATACATATGTAGAGGTGGGTATGACTCAATCTAGAGATTCATTAATTTCCATTGCTGATACGCCTTATTATCATTGTATTTCTCGTTGCGTTAGACGTGCTTTCTTGTGTGGTGAAGATAAATATTCCGGGCAGAGTTTTGAACATCGCCGCCAATGGATGGTTGACCGTATTCGATTTCTCAGCAGTATATTTGCTATTGATGTCTGTGCTTATGCTGTTATGTCTAATCATTATCACCTTGTTTTACATATCAATGAACAAGAAATTGATACCTGTTCAGATCTGGATATTTGTCAGCGCTGGTGCCTGCTTTACTCCTGCCCGGTGCTTGTTTCCCGCTGGCAGGCTTGTGAATTAACCTCAGAAGCAGAGCGAAATGCCGCCTTAGTCGTTATTGCCGAGTGGCGCAGACGATTAGCGGATATCTCATGGTTTATGCGTTGTTTAAATGAGTTTATTGCGCGTAAGGCAAATAAGGAAGATAACTGTAAAGGACGGTTCTGGGAAGGGCGCTTTAAATCTCAAGCATTATTGGATGAAAAAGCTTTATTAACCTGTATGGCTTATGTTGATTTAAACCCTGTCCGTGCAAAAATGGCTGAAACGGTAGAAGCATCTGAATATACTTCAATATTCGAACGTATCCATGGTATTTCAAGTTTTGAGGATAAAGTTGAGCCGGATAGTGTCAGTAAACCTTTATTGGGTTTTGTTGCCGGTGAATGCGACGAGCAGCTGCAGGGCATCCCCTATGCATTATTAGATTATCTTGAGCTGGTTGACTGGACCGGGCGTGCTGTTAGAAATGATAAGTCCGGCGCCGTCAGTGAGCAAAGACCCAGCCTGCTTAGCGTACTGGGCATAGAAAGCGATACCTGGATAGAATTAGCCAGCAGTTTTGGTAAAGATTATCATGGTGCAGTCGGCTCAGTTGAAGAGCTTGCTTTGTTTGCAGAGCATACAGGTAAACGCTGGATATCTGGAAAAACCAAGTTACAGCGAATGCTTCATTAACATTTGTTTTCAGTAAACTGTTTATCTAATTAGCGCCTTGCTAGGGTGAGCTGACGCTTGAATCTCTTCAAAATTTCCCCGAATGACAGTTTTTAACAGAAAATACGTTATTTATAACCTCACCGCTCAAATATCAGATTATTTGTGGAGGTAGTTTGTGTCTTTCATTAACATTGCGTTTTTTGATAAAAGATTTGGCTGTCCAGCTTTTTTTATATGGCAATAATCAGGGGGGAAGATTAAAGATCTGACCTTACAAATTTTATGAAAAGGAAAGCGCATGCCATCAATAAGAAGATTACAACATCTATTCGATCAGATACGAAATGAGGGGCTGGCTAATAGATCGGATGTACTGCGACTATTTTCATTGGTTCGAGAGCTCGCTGAGAGTAAAGGAAAACTCAAATCATACCCTTCATTGCGATTTTTTGCCGACTGGACCCTTCATCCTAAACTTGATCGAGCTTCAGCTCGTGAACTTATCTCAGAAATTGTTACAATTTATGGAAAGCACAAGGATGGTAATCCTAGTGATATATCAAAAGATATTTCAAATTTACTTTCAATTGATACGTTGCATCAAGAAATTCAAGAATTGTTAATAGGATCGGGTCTGCCTGTATTTTTAATAGAACAACCTGAACCATGGCAACAATGTGTTTCTTGGCTTCTTCAAGACCTTATAGATAAACCGATTATCGGCTCGGAGTTTACAGAGGAAGAAGAACGAACTGGTTGGGGCATAACACCTAGAGCTTTTAGGTTAGAAGCAGACCCTCGCCCTGGAAGTCAAATAATGTGGAGAGTGGATCTTGGGCCGAGAGTTCGATTAACCGGGCGTTTAGTTAGATCAATACAAACCTAACAAATAAGAGAAATGACGGTATCAAGATTAAAGGACAGACTTTCCCAATTCATTTTTATGTTTTAGTGGTAGCAAAATTCTGGACAGCCATAAACTTTGCTTGTCGATAAATGTTTATGGCTTTTACTTATTTAATATTAGAAAGCGAGTTATTTTGAATATTTTAATTATCGAAGATGAAGCGGCTATCGCAGATACCTTGATCCATGTATTAACGTTGGACGGCTTTCAGGTGGAGTGGGTGCCGACCGGCACACAAGGTTTAGCTGTTTTACAGCAGAAGCCGGTGGACTTATTAATATTAGATATCGGACTGCCGGATATTAACGGCTTGGAATTATGTAAAACTATCCGCGGTTTTTCTGATATTCCTATTATTTTCCTTAGCGCACGCAGTGAAGAAATTGACCGGGTAGTGGGCCTGGAAATTGGTGGCGATGATTATATGACCAAACCTTTCAGCCCAAGAGAAATGCTTGCGCGGGTAAAATTAAGACTAAAACCTCGTGCTTATCAAGCAGCGAATACTGGTAATAGCAGTAATGCTGAGCAGTCAGCTTTGCAGATTTCGCTGAGTGATTTTGATTTTAAATGGAATGGTCAGTATTTAGGTTTAACCGCCATTGAATTTAAAATTTTAAATAAGTTATTTGCACATAAGCAGCAGGTTTTTTCTCGGGAGCAGCTGCTTGATGCCTGCGGTATTGCCTGTGATGCAGGTTACCAGCGAAATATCGACAGCCACATTAAAACCTTACGGCAAAAACTAAAGCAGCACGCCCCTGATGCAGAGTTAATTAAAACCAAACGTGGTTTTGGTTATTATTACCAGCCTTATCAAGTTGAAAACTTATGAGCAGGTGGCCCAAAATCCCCCTGGGTTTCCGCTTGTTTCTGCCCTATTTTGTACTGGTTATTATCACGGCCTACTATGTCAGCAGTACATTACTGCAGAGCATTAAACCAGCGGTCAGGCAGACTACCGAAGAAACCCTTATTGATACCAGTAAGCTGCTGGCCGTATTAGTGCAGCAGGATCTCAAAGCTGGTACCTTGAATGACAGTAAAATTGCGCAGTTATTACAACACTACGGGCAGCAGCTCTCCCAGGGAAATTACCATCAGCGTATTTATGTCACAGATAAAAACGGCATCGTACTGGTTGACTCATCAGGTCAGGATGTAGGTGAAGATTATTCTCAGTGGAATGATGTGTACCTGACTCTGCGCGGTAAATATGGTGCTCGTTCGACCCGGCAGGATGAAAACGATCCGCTGTCTAGTGTGATGTACGTTGCTGCTCCTGTTTATGACGGCAGTGAAATCATCGGCTCAATTACCGTCGTGAAAGCAAACCGCAGTTTTCAGCCGCTGATTGAAGCAGCTAAAAATAAAGTGTTAACCTTATTGCTGCTGGTCTCGGTTTTAGCGTTATTAATTGGTGCCGCTATTACCTGGCGAATTAACAAAGCGCTGCATAAGTTAATTGTTTTTGCTAAAAAGATGGGGCGTGGTGAAAAAGCTGAAAAACCGACCTTTCGTATTTTTTACGAATATCGGCAGCTTAGCAGTGCACTTGAAAGTATGCAGCAGGAGCTGGATGGTAAAAACTATATCGAGCAGTATGTACAAACTCTGACCCATGAATTAAAAAGCCCGTTAGCTGCAGTAAAAGGGGCCAGTGAAATTTTACAAACACCGTTAAGCGCAGAGCAGCAGGCTAAGTTTTCAAAAAATATTGAGCTGGAATCACAACGAATGCAGGACTTAATCGAGCGCTTATTAAATCTTGCTATGATTGAACAGCAGCAGCAGTTAAATGAAAGTAAAGAGATTGACCTTAGCCAGTTAATTCACAATGTGTGTGTGTCAGCAGCCCCGCGAGTGGTTAAACAGCAGATAAAACTGATTCAACCTAGTGAGCCGCTGGTTATTCAAGGAGATCCGTTTTTATTACAGCAGGCTGTCTATAATCTTATTGAAAATGCACTGGATTTTACTCCAAAGCATGGCGAAATTCGTTTTTTAATCACTGTCCGTGAGCAGCAAGTTCAGATTGATATTAGTAACCAGGGACCGTTTATTCCAAGTTACGCTTTAAGCCGGGTTTGTGAGCGTTTTTATTCCCTGGCAAGGCCTGAAACGGGTAAAAAAAGCACGGGTTTAGGGCTTAATTTTGTTGAGCAGGTGGCTAAATTACATGGCGGAAAATTAACGATCAGCAATACAGAACAAGGTGTTAAAGTTAGCCTTATTATCAAAAACTCCACATAAAGCCCATATCAATTCCATCTTAATCCCACTTTAGCTGCGCATACTCCTTAAAAATTAAAAGGAGCAGGTTATGCAGCAAAAATTAGGAATGAAAGCGTTAATAGTCGCCGGCTTAGTGGTGTTTTTATTACTGCCACTGCAGTTAATTAAAGGGCTGGTGGATGATCGCAGTGAACTGCAGAGCGGCGTGCAGCGGGAAATAGCACGCAGCAGCAGCGGTGAACAAAAAATTATTGGTCCTCTATTAACCGTGAATTACAGTAAAACGGTTGCCGCTAAAGACGGCTTTAAAGAGGTGGCATTTAATAAAACCTTGTTACCTAAAGAGCTGAATATCAGCAGTGATTTGAATACTTACGAAAAATATCGCGGCATCTACAAAGCGTTATTATATAAATCAAGCAATCAGCTTGCAGGGCAGTTTGATCTAACGCCGCTTGCTGATATTGAATCTAACCGTATCAACTCCGTTCATCTGGCATTTGCGGTATCCGATATCCGAGGGATTCAAAATACCACACAAGTTAAAATCGCCAAGCTGCCTTATGCGCTGCAGCCGGGAACAAAACTGACCTATCTGCCCAATGGAGTGCACGTTTCTCTGCCGCTTTCATTATTGGAGCAGACGCAGCTGGAGTTTGCGGTTAACCTGGGTTTACAGGGCATGCAGAATATTGCGTTTGCTCCGTTAGGTAAAAATACAGAGCTGAATTTATCGGCAAACTGGCCGCATCCTAGTTTTTATGGTGAATACTTACCTATAGAATCAACGGTTAGTGA
Organism: Psychromonas aquimarina ATCC BAA-1526; assembly: GCF_000428725.1. Lineage (GTDB taxonomy): Bacteria > Pseudomonadota > Gammaproteobacteria > Enterobacterales > Psychromonadaceae > Psychromonas > Psychromonas aquimarina. Next base: position 75,599 of record NZ_AUAM01000022.1, on the reverse strand, counting down.
AGCTGGTTTTAGCGCGCAGTGGCAGACCAACTTTTTTGCCACCAATATGCAGCATATTGTGGACAATTGTCTGCGTAAAAATCGCTGTGACAGCCTTTATTCGCGGACCTTGGGCGTGAATATGATCGACTCGGTGGATCAGTATTTAAAAAGTTATCGTGCTATTAATTATGCGTTGTTATTTATTCTGTTAACTTTTTCCTGCTTTTTACTGTTAGAAATTTTTAAAACTGTCATTATTCACCCGCTGCAGTATGCATTTGCAGGATTCTCATTAGCTGTCTTCTATCTGCTGCTTTTATCATTCAGTGAACATATCGGTTTTAACGGCGCCTATGCAGTTTCCGCCCTTGCCTGTTCAAGCCTGTTAGGTGTGTACGTTAGCGGTATTTTAAAAAGCACTAAAGAGGGGATAGGTTTTGCTGTCGCGGTAATGGTGTTATACGGGCTGTTATATATATTATTAAGTGCAGAAAGCTTTGCATTATTAATGGGCAGTATTTTAATTTTCAGCATCTTAGCACTGCTGATGGTATCAACCCGCAAGGTAAACTGGTATCAGACCATCACCACTAACAACAAATCGGTTCAACAGGAAGAGATAGAAGAAACGTCATATAAAGAGGCTGAGCCGGAATAAGCTGAGAGGTTATATAACGATAAAAGGCTAGGTAGTTCAGCTGGCTAGCCTTAACTCGAATAAGCTTAAAACCTTTTTAATCAACATGTGGATGCCTCTAATTTACACTTGCAAAAGCAGATGTTCATTACAAGAAAATGGACAAGAAATCCGCAGCCGTATTGGTTAGCTTATAATAGGCAAAATGCGACCGCATAGTCGCTAAAAAAAGCGCTGCCGTTTCTGGCGGCGCTTTTTAGCTTAGGTATATTTATTGCGAGATTTCAGTGCAAGGGAGTTACTTTGAGTAGCTTAGACCGTGACCGAATGGGTACAATGTATCACTTGGCTTGTAGCCTGGTGCATCAGAATCCTGATCAATGATCGCCTGAGCACTGTTAGCCAGTGCAAACGGCAGTTTACCACTCGGATTGAACTTACCACTAACAACGTCCATCAATGCATCATCTCTAGAACCGAAGGTAGCGAGAATAGCACCTGCATCTTTCAGACCACTGTCTTGGTCCATCACGAACGGTTGTCGGAAGTACACTGAAAGCACAGTGTTTTCAGCTCCAACTTCCCTCATTACCCCTTGGATCTCTGCTAGAGACGGACTGATATCCCAAGTGTCCGCTTTAGCCATGCCGGTAAAGTCCAGCACCTCGACCTCATCAAAGTTCGATCCGCCAAACACTAACATGCCGGTATCTTTATTAGTTACACGTACACGAATCAGCGCGTAGTCATTACCAGCTGCACTTGGACGTACATCGCCAGCATCACCCGCTGTCACTGTATATCCATAATCTTCAACTATATCGCTGTCTATCCCCATCGTATAAAGCTTAACTGGTGCACTATCAGTCGGTTCAGGCAGTGGAAGAACTTTCTCCGCTGCAGCTTCCGCGACTTTATTGTCAAGCAGAACAATCGCTTTGCGCTGTGCCAGCTGAGCTCTTTCCTGGAAAGATGCGTTACCTACAATCCCGTTAGCACGCTCCTGATCTACATAAGGGTTTTCAAATAAGCCTAACTCAAACTGTACTTTCAACAAACGTTTAACCGATTCATCAATACGCGCTTCGTTCACTAGGTCCTTCTCAATTAAAGAACGAATCTCTGCATTGTCGTGGAACCCGGAAAATACATCGGTGCCCGCTTCGATTGCTACAACCAGCTGCTCTTCTTTATCCTTATCCTGCAGGCCCCAGGCGCGGTTATTCTGCATATTATCTATATCAAGGTGACCTTCGTTCGCATCACCGATAATACCTGTATCGGAGTTGATCACTCCGCTAAAGCCAAGGTCTCTGCGCAGTAGATCCGACAGAATACCTTTAGAGAAAGCGACACCGACATTTCCCGCCGGTGTTCCAACTGAAGTCGTGTAATCATTATACGGTACACGCACTGTATCTTGTAAATCGTCAGATACAAGCTCACTCAGATTCTGGCCGCCTGCATCTAAGTCAGTTTCATCCTGATTGTTTAACGACCACTCACCACCGCCAACAATACCGTAATAGGGCATCAGTGCAGCGACACCTGCATCGATCGCCGACTTAAAAGGCTGTAGATGATAGTCAAACATATCTGCTGGATAGCTCTGATGCTGACCTGCTATGTAGTGTGGATCCAGCCCTAGAAACTGCGGGCCGCCGCCGGGAAAGTGCTTCATGGTCAGTACGATACTGTCAGAAGTTACTTCTTTGCCCTGCAGGTTACTAACTAGCATTGTCATAATTTTTGAAGCCAGATCTGAATCCTCTGTAAAGGTTTCATGTACACGATACCAGCGAGGTTCAGTAGCGAGGTCAGCCATGTAACCATACATACCGCGCAGCCCTATTGCATTCCATTCAGAGCGCATAATTTGAGCAAACTCACCAATCAGCTCCATGTCTCCAGTGGCACTCAGTCCAGCCTCTTTAGGCCACTCAGAGAAGGCTCCTGCAGAAACATTAATGCCTGCTTTTGCATTAGGGTCGTTATGGTTACGTGCATTAGATTTAAATAGAGATGGAATACCTAGACGAGTAGACTCACTCATCTCCTGTACGCTGTTCATGAATTCTGCCGCTTCCTTAGGACTGATCGGAGCGCTGTCGCGATCAGTGATCATATTTCCATCTGGATCACGCTCGTCTTCAGGAAGGCTGTCAACCTCTTTCTGAGTAAGGATCGTATTACGGAATATAAAGCGGTTCATAAACTGATCGTTGATGTAACCATCGTGTATCTCGTTTACTTTGCCGTAAGCCGCTGCATTCATGGTATCGATTAACATCATGCCGACTTTTTCTTCTAGGGTCATTTGGGAAACAAGATTGTCAACACGCAGGTCGACAGGATTACGCCAATCCTCATAAACATCCAATTTACCATCTTTATTAAGGTCTTTAAATTGGTAACCGTCAACAGTGATAATATCAACAGCGCGGGCATCAATTGTCGGCTGGGTATACACAGGTTGAGTAACGTCATCATTACAACCTGCGAGGAAAATAGCTAGAGCAACTGGTGTTACAGTGAAGGCTCTTTTCATCATTTTTTTCATAGATAAAGCTCCGTGTCGTTGGCATTGTAGTTGGTATTTATTTTGCCCGTACTATACATAACACGAATTAATTGGTTAACTACTTGCTGTTGGTATATCGATCTTGGTCAACCAATTACTGTTTCAAGAGTTGTTTTTGTATGGTTTTTATAAATAAAAGCGTTGCTTCACAGAATTAATTTTCCTGTTGTGCAATAGGTCAACCAAAGCGTGGGCCGTTTTGTATGGAAAATTTTTCTTTACGCAAATATTGAATGGAAATGTTTAGGGGGCGGGATCAAGCCTAACCGGTGTATTAAAACTGAAAGGTAAGATATTAGCCGGAATGATAGGTTGTATGGGCAAAAGGCAAAAGGCAAAAGGCAAGACGCGACCCTTGGCTAGAAACATAGCCAATTTGATTTGAAATATGCTATCGCTTGTTAGCTAATGGTTTAACTTTTATTGTTGGAGTTCCGCCCTGACGGCGTATTACTTTTCTTTGTACAGCCAAAGAAAAGTAATCAAAAGAAAAGCTGCCCCGAACCATTTTTTGATCTTGCACTGCCCACCTGTTTTTAACGCACCAGTTCGGACCGCACATCCATGTGCGGAGCCGAACTTAGTGGAAACATCCTTGTTTCCACTTGCTAAAACAGATGTTCATCACAAGAAAAATGGACGGGGAACTCGCAGCCGTATTGATGTGGTTTATTTATCAAAAGGTTTGGATGTCCCCGCTTTCCCATAAATTAAAGCGTTGCTTCACAGAATTAATTTTCTTGCTGTGCAATAGGTTGGCCAAAGTGGCCGGCCATTTTGTATGAAAGACTTTTTTATACACAAATATTGAATGGAAATGTTTAGGGGCGTGGGGAGATCTGCCGGTATTGCATTAAGCTGCACATCAGCTAGAGAAAATTTAGTAAATGCAATGAAATAGGGCGCGGCAATGTTGATACCGTATTGAGTTGTAGCAGGCCTTCGCTTGTGAGCCTTTGGTGCAACTTTTATTGTTGAAGTTCCGCCCTTGACGGCGTGTAACTTTTGATTGCTAAAGTTTTTGATTCATCAAGAAAAATGCAAACGGACAGTAAGACGCTAGCCGGGATGGTTAGCTTGTATAGGCAAAAGGCAAGACGCGACCCCGTAGCCATATAGAAAAATCTAATTGCTCTACGAAACTGGACTTTTTCACATACCCCAATTTTCCTAATATTTTTTCAAGCATAATAATTTCAGTTCCAGTTATTCGCATTGCGAATTTCAATCCTGCCCAGGATTATATTTTCCGTTGTAACGCACGTTATTTTTCAACTATGTCGAGGTATGTTTTACCATCCACATAGTCAGTTTTTTTCAAAATTAATGTTAGTGTTGCATTGATCTTCAAAAGAAATCATTAATTCGGTTGATTCGTCTAAACCATTAATTTTGGCAAATTCTATTAGATCTTTAATTGTCATAATGACCTCTACACTTTCCGCAAGGAACAGGTTGTCAGCTATCTGTTGATTACTCTTCCCGGCCGCGAGATTCATTTCAATATTTATTATTACTCACAGTATTAAAAATATTAATAGACAGTATTAATTGATAAATAACATTAGAAACAATACTGTCCAAAAGCTTATTTTCACCTGCGAAACAACTATTGTTCTAATGAAATTAAAAAACTACTTGAGGATTCAGACCTTGAAAAAAAGTATTGCAGCAGTAATTATCTCTTCGTTTGCAAGTCTCTCTGCAAGCGCAGTAACAATTTATGATGAAGACGATTTATCTTTTAATTTAGGTGGGCGACTCGAAGGAAGAGCTGCCACTGAAGATGGCGAAATCATTGACTATTCTCGTGTTCGTCTGAACCTAACGGGTAAATGGGACTTCCATAATGATTGGTATGGTATTGGCTTCTTTGAGCATGAGTATAAAAGTGCAGGTGACGGAAGCGACCATGGCAATGTGAATGTTCGACACCTGATGTCTGGTGTGGGCAATGATAATTATGGTCGACTCGTATTTGGTAAAACAGACGGCTCTCTAGGCATACTAACTGACTTTACTGATATCCTTTTCTTCCACGGAAATGAGGCTGGTAAAAAACTACACGCTGGTGATCGTTCTGGTAACAACTTGGCGTACTTTGGCACGTTTGGAGAGAATGACAACCTTTTAATTAAAGCCAACTACGTGTTTGGTAATGGATTCCCTGATGATGTGAATGATGGTACGAGCGCGGGCGCAGTGCTTCAGGGAAGTGATGGTTATTCTTTATCAACAGTGTACAGTTTTGATAACGGAATCAAGGTTGGTCTAGGTTACGGTGAGCAAGGTCAAATTAACGCTACAACTCAAGAGGTTGAGCCGACAGCCACTCAACTTTTTGCTACAGCGTCATACATAGTTGGCGACCTTTACATAGCTGCGCTTTATCAAAACTCTGAAAACCACTACAAACTTGAGAACGGTGATTTTTCTAGCGATACAGTAGGTTATGAACTTACAGCTGCATACAACATAGACAAGTTTCGCCTAACAGCGACTCACAACTATGTTGAAGACAAAGCCGAAAATGAGACTCTTAACGACATGGTGGCATTAGAAGCCGCTTACTATTTCACGCCTAAATTCCGACCATACGTATCATACAAACATGAAATGTTGGATAACGAAGACAGCGAGAACCAAGTTGCTGCGGGTGTTAGATTCGACTTTTAATACCTAATGATTATCTACACCATACCCCTATCTAAGTGGTATGTTTTTTTAAACAGTACTTATGGAACTTAAAAATGAACAAAACGTTATTTAAAGCCTTAGCCGTTGGCATTCTAGCAGTCAGCTCAAATGTGATTGCTGGAGAGCGAGTCGACCAGATAATCGAAAGGCTGGAAAACGCAAATGACCATCGAGATCATGTCATGATTGTGGCGCACCGTGGGTTGTGGACTAAGAATGCAAAACCAGTCTATCCAGAAGGCTCTATCTATGCCATTGAAAAAACAATTGAGTTGGGTGTCGAGGCCGTCGAGCTTGATATTCGCATGACAAAAGATGGTGTCTTTGTTGTTATGCATGATGAAACACTAGACAGAACGACGAACTGTCATGGCGAAGTTACTGCTATCAATTACGATGACCTTAAGGAGTGTAAACTTGTTATCACCGATAACTTAGGAGAACAACGCACGCAAACGGAATACCGCGTTCCTGCTTTAGAGGAAGCCCTGAAAGCAATCGACGGAGAAATCTTAGTTAACCTAGACAATAAAGTAGGCGTGGAGTATTTTCCAGCGATGTTTGAGATGGCGAAAAAACTGGGTGTTGACCATCAAATCCTGGCAACCATTAACCAAAATGATGAAAGTCAAAGAAAAGAAGCTACTAACATGGTGTCTCAATTTGAGAGCACTAGTGTTCACTTCCTTACCAATATCTATGATTCTCATGCAGATCTAAATGATCTTCAGAACTCTCTGGCAGAATACAAACCCAACGCGGTACAGGTGCGAAATTATCATGAGCCCGATGGTCCACTGACAATGGACGGTGGTATTTTCCTCAGTTCAGAAGCACTAGAATTAGCGAACAAATACAATACTCACCTTTGGATAAATACTCTTTACACCTACCGTAAAGATGCCGGACTACGTTCTGGAGGCCGAGGTGATGAAATGGCTATCTATGCTAATTTACCTTCAGAAGTATATGGCTTTTGGGCAAGGAAAGGCATAACCATGATCCAAACTGATGAGCCAGAAATAGCGGCTAAATGGCTTGAAGAAAATGGATACAGGAAGCCATACAAGAAATAATTTCTGGTGGAAATTGTACTTCCCCTCTTTCGATTAACTGTAACCCTATTAACTCAGGTGCCAACCTGAGTTAACTTTTGAACTCTCTAGATAAATTATTTTATCTTGTGTTTTTCGCTTTAAGAAACTACTAAATGGTAATGGGGAAAATAAAGGACAGTCAGTGCGCCGAGATAAATCGGCGCCATTCGAATCAGATCTTTAATTCTGAATTTTTAAAAGACTAATTTTATTTTGATTCAATGTATTAGAATACCAAACCAATGTGGCTACGAAAATTTCCGTTTACGTTTTTCTTGATCAATCAATTCCTTTAGCAAGTGGAAACATGGAGCGAATTGAACGTCAGTTCAGGCTTATGAGCGGGCTGAGCTCTGCGTGCCCTTTGTTTCCACTAAGCTCGGCACGCACAGGGATGTGCGTTCCGAGCTGGTGCGTTAAAAAGGGATTTATTTAGCAAGATAAAAAACGTTCGGAACGGCACTTTTTGGTTACTTTTTCTTGCTGTTGAGAAAAAGTAACACGCCGTCAAGGGCGGAATACCAACAATGACAATTACAGCAAGTGCTCACAAGCGAAAGCTTACAAACAAGCTAAACCTCCAGCTGCCTGCTGCTTAATCCAAAGATTTAATAAATTTTGCCGGTGAACCGCCTACCATAGTATCTGGCGGTACGTCTCTTGTTACCACAGATCCTGCTGCGACAATGGATCTGGCGCCTATGGTGACTCCCTGACAGATAGCAACATTACCGCCTACCCAGACGTCATCTTCCACGATAATTGGTAAACACTGAAATTCCCAGTTGCGGCGTTTGCGGTGATCCAGCGGATGAGTAGGGGTGTAAAACTGTGTGCTAGGGCCGATTAATACATTGTTGCCGATGGTAATCGGTGCATTATCCAGCATGGTAACGCCCATATTAATATAGGTATCCCGGCCTACGGAGATGGTTTTTCCGTATTCACATAAAAACGGCGGACAGATAATGCTGTTGTTACCAAAGGATTTTAATAATTGTTTGAAATAGGGTTTGGCTTTAACAAACTGGCGTTGATTGATGCTCTGTAAAAGAGCAAATGCTTCATCTCGTAATTCATCAAACTCAGGTGCAAGGGCATCGAAATCCAGACCCTGCTGCATTTTTTCAAATTCGTTCATGGTTTAGTACCTTTTTAACCGGTTAATCGACGTAAATTATTTTACATACACTGCATTGTTATCCATATTGATCTGGATATCGGTCCAGTTAGTAAATGTTTTTAAAGTACCGTTTATCTGCTCACAGTGTCCCGCATGCATAATCTGGGCAACCGGCATACCGGCATTTATGCCGCTTTCAATGCCGGCTTGTGCATCTTCAAAGACTAAACAATTCTGAGGCTCTATATCCAGCCACTGTGCGCCTTTTAAATAGGGGGCCGGATCCGGCTTACTCTGCAGTACATCATCAGCAGTTACCAGAATATGCGGCACTGGCAGTCCGGCTGCTTTTAATTTTGTTAAGGCGACACGCTTTGAACTCATGGTGACGATTCCCCAGGGCACTTCTCCTAAATTTTCCAGCATCTGCTTCGCACCGGGAACAGCAATTACATTATGAGATAACTTTTCTTCATCAATCAGCAGCTGCGTAATTTCACTTTTAATATCTAAATGCGGTGCATATTTTGCGATGATTACCTTACCGTGTGTACCGTGCATTTCAGCAAAAATCGGTGCAGCATCAATTTTATGTTTATCGGCCCACGCTTTCCATAATGTTTCAACCGCCATTGTGGTATCTACTAAGGTACCGTCTAAATCAAATAACAATGCTTTTGTAACTAACATATTCACCTCCAACCCAAATCGGGCATAAACAAGCAAGAAATAACGTAGGAAAGCGCATTTTCGCGCATCAATAAGCGCATTAAAACCTAGATCTTCGTGCAAAATCAAGTAAAATTATGAAAAAAAGCGCAAAAGGCCAAAAATGTTACAGCAAGAAAGACATAACAAAATATTAGATCTGCTTAGCCAGTTAGGCAGGGTTTATGCAACAGAGCTGAGTGTGACTCTGCAGGTCTCTGAAGATACGATCCGCCGTGACCTTAAACAGCTCGACGATGCAAAACTGCTGCGCCGCGTACACGGCGGGGCGCTGCCGCTGCAGCAGGAGTTTGATGAGTATCGCGAACGTCATGAAGAAGTGGATCCGCTAAAAAAGCGGGTGGCATTAGCTGCGATTCCATTTATTAAAGAAAACCAGACAATACTGCTGGACTCGGGTACCACCTGTCTGCAGCTGGCGATGAATTTACCCACACACTTTAATTTTACCGTGGTAACACCCAGCCCGTTAGTTGCCACCAAACTGATCCACCATAATAATATTGAGCTGATTTTATTAGGCGGAAAAATATTTAAACCTGCGGTAATGGCACTAGGCGCAACCACCAATGCAATGCTTCGGAAAATTCATTTTGATGCGTGTTTTTTAGGTATCTGCGCCCTGCACCCGAATAAAGGTTTAAGTATTAATAATCTTGATGAGGCGGAAACATTAGCCACTATTATCGAGCAGTCAGAACAGGTTATTGCCTTAGGGTCATCGTTAAAACTCGGTAAGATGGCTACGCATAAAGTATGCGACAGCAATAAGCTGGATCTGCTGGTTACGGATTCAAACTCGGATCAGCATATTTTAAATTTATTAAAAGAAAAAGGTCTGCAGATTGAAATTTGTGCGGATTAAAAGCTGTTTTTGAAGGTATAAGGAAACAATGGCTAAAAATTCTCAACAAGATGCTCGGCTCACTGAACAGCGGATTCACCAGGCGATCATTGATATATTTATGGAGCAGGGCTGGCAGGCGGTAACCTATGGCTCGCTGGCAAAGCATACTGGTTTATCCCGCGGCGGTGTGCAGCGTATCGTTCCCAGCAAAGAAGCGATGTTAAATGCTTTTCAGGGACAAATATTTCAGTTTGTTACGGGAAAATTAGATTTTACAACATCGGCTGCGCTGTTCAAAAGCTGGAATGAGTCGCTTGATAACCCGCAGTTTAGGCACTGCATAAAATATTTAATTACCGCAGTTAATGCCGACAGCGGCGGTAAACAAAAAGCAAAAACAGGATTAGATAAGCTGGCGGAGATGGCCGGCAGAGAGAATATGCACAGCTTATTAGGTATTGCCGTTTACCGCTTGTTAGAATAATTACGTTCTGCATTAGGCCTTGCAGTTTATCAATTATTAGAATAATTACGCTCTGTATTAGGCTTTGCTGTTTATCAATTATTAGAATAATTCCCTCTCAATATTACGGCATTATCTGTTTTTTGCGGTAGTGCATAAGAGCTGTCACATTTATTAAACTGAAATATTTTAAAAGATAAATCAGTTACCTAGCTCCAATGTAAAAGATAAATAATCGACTAAACTTGTTTTGTTATCATTACAACTGGAATGCTTATGATAAAAATATCCGCTTTGGCACCTGCGTCAGTCGAGCACGTTGCATCAGGTTTTTCGTTTTTCTCCTGCTGTTTACTCTGGCCGGAATGAATTATGCCGAAAGACAATACTGAAACGGTTAAAAATAAACCGAAACGGCATTCAATATTTCGAGATCTGATTTTCTGGTTTTTATTACTGTCTCTGCTGCCTCTAAGCCTGACTTCCTGGCTGAATTACCAGAAGGCGCGAAACAGTTTAGTTGCGGCCGCTGAGCATCAGTTAATTCAGGACTCCGTTGCAACCCGTGAATTCATCTCCAACTGGTTTGATTATCGATTAATGGATATTAACAACCAGGCCACTTTATCCGTTAATGCGGCATTTTTACAGCGTTTAAGTTATGGATGGTTCCGCAGTGAGCTGCCGTTATCTGAATATATAAAAAGTTATGACTGGCAGTTTCGTACTGATGTGTCACAGGACAGCCTGATTAATTTCAGCAGTCAGTATGACTATATTCATGATCTTTTTTTAATTGATACACAGGGTAATATTCTGTTCTCTGCCAAAAGAGAAAGTGATCTGGGAGTGAACCTGAAGTCCCCAGAATTCAGGAATACAAAATTTTCAAAATCAGTCTTCAGCACAATTGCATCACAGCAGGTCACATTTTCAGACCTTGAACGTTACGCTCCTTCAAATAATCAGTTAGCCGCTTTTCTAAGCGCCCCGTTATTCGACGACGAGGGGATGATGCTTGGTGTTATTACCATGCAGCTGCATCTGGACCGCATTTTTGCACGCATGATACATCAGGATGATCAACACTCTTCTATGATACATTACCTGGTTGCGCAGGATGCTCTGCTGCGCTCCCCGATATCGGAGGATTTTAAAACAGTATTAACCACAAAAATTGCCAGTGAGCAGTTTTTACTATGGATGAGTGAGCATAAGGGGGATAAAAAAGAGACTCATAATGAAATGATTTTTGAATATTTGGGGCCTTTTGGAAAAAAAGTTTTTGGTGTTCATAACTTAATTTCAATTTTAGATGTGAAATGGGCATTAATCAGCGAGATAAACAGCGAGGAAATATTTGTCAGCAGTAATGATATAGCAAAAACATTTTTCTATATTTTATTGTTGACCATAGTGCTGATAGTCATCATCTCAATTATTCAGGTAAAAAGAATTACCGATCCGATTCAAATCTTAGTAAGAGCAAGCTTAAATATTGCTCAGGGTAAAACAGACCAGCATGTTGAAGTCAGCACCAATAACGAAATAGGGCAGCTTGCCGATGCATTTAATGAAATGGTGCGCAAACGAAATCAAACTGAGCTGGAAATTAAAAATAACAATGTAAAATTACAAGATGCGTTAAGTGAATTATCCAGTCAGCAGTATGCATTAGATCAGCATGCCATTGTCGCGATAACAGATATCAAAGGTACCATCACGTTTGTAAATGATAAATTTTGTGAAATCAGCGGTTATAACCATGACCAGCTAATTGATCAAAACCATAGAATTTTAAATTCAGGTATCCATCAGCAGTCATTTTTTAAAGAGATGTATCAAACAATTAAAGCGGGTAAAGTCTGGAATGGAGATATTTGTAATAGAAAGAAATCCGGAGAATTGTACTGGGTTAATACAACTATAGTACCCTTTAAAGATCAAAACGGACGCCCGCAGAGTTATGTTGCTATTAGAACCGATATTACTGAACAAAAAGCAGCCGAACGCCAGCAGGCTAATAATCTCAAAACGGCCGCTGTAAAACTGGATATTACAAAATCTCTTTCTGCACACACCGCATTTTCAAATCGTTTGTTCGATGCATTAGGTTACTCTCTTGAACTGCCTGATTTCGGCTTTAATAATAAAGCCTGTATTTATATTTATGATGAACAAGCTGCAGAGTTTATCTTGTCGAGTCGGATTGGTGATTTTGCTGCTGATGATGCTGATAAAAAAGCTGTTTTAGACTTATGTCAGAGCTGCATTAATAGTGAAACGCTCCAGGTTATTGAACAATGTGATGAAACCTGCTGTGCAGAGGAGCATCCGCACGGCCATTATATATTACCTTTAAAAAACAATCTTAGTAATGATGATTCCGATGAACATCCGCTGGTCGGAATTTTACTCTTATTTACACAGAAAAATGTAAAATTAAACGTGCAGCAGGAAAATATTCTGCATGATCTGTCGGATATTTTCAGCACTGCGGTTATTCGCGAAAAAGCCAGTAAGCAGCTTAGAGAAGCGACTATAACTGCACAGCAGAACAGTCAGTTGAAGGGGGACTTTTTAGCCAGCATGAGCCATGAGATTCGAACGCCGATGAACGGTGTACTGGGCATGCTGGGGCTGCTGCTTAACAGTAAGCTGAATGAAGATCAGCTGCATAAAGCGTCACTGGCTAAATCCAGCGCTGAATCACTGCTGGTGCTGATCAATGACATTTTAGATTTCTCCAAAGTTGAAGCGGGTAAAATGGAGTTAGATATTATCAATTTCAACCTGCGTGAAATGTTCGGCGAATTATCAGAGGCGATGGCGCTGCATGCGCAGGAAAAAGGGGTTGAAATTATATTAGATTTAACCCGTGTGGATCACTCTATGGTAAAAGGTGATCCGGGACGCTTACGTCAGATTCTGACCAATTTAATCAGCAATGCGGTGAAATTTACCGATCAGGGGGAAATCAGAATTACTGCCGCCACGCACAATAGTCAGGAAGAAATTATTGATTTCAGCTGTTCAGTGGAAGATTCTGGAATAGGTATTCCGCAGGATAAAATTTCTACTTTGTTTGAGATTTTCACCCAGGTAGATACATCGACCACTAGAAAGTACGGCGGTACTGGATTAGGTCTGGCAATCTGTCATAAGTTATGTTCTTTAATGGGGGGCGAAATTCATGCTCAAAGTGAAACAGATAAAGGAAGTACTTTTACTTTTACAGCAAAGCTGCAGGTTAGTCACCAGTCTCAGAAAGTACTGCCGCGTGTTGATATCAGCAAACTGCAGCTGCTGATTGTTGATGATAATGCCACTAACAGAGAAGTTTTAAGAGGTCAGCTGGAGCACTGGGGGGCTGCTGTTAGTGAAGCTGAAGACGGCAGGCAGGCGCTGCAGATATGTACAGACAGGCTGGCAGATAATAAGGATATTTTTGACGTTGCATTTTTAGATATGCAGATGCCGGAAATGGACGGTGCGCAGCTGGGGCAGCTGCTGCGCAGCAATAGTGAGCTTAATGAAATGAAGCTGGTGATGATGACGTCAATTGCTTCGCAGAATGAAACGCAGTTTTTTGCAGATCTTGGTTTTGATGCATATTTTCCTAAACCGGCAACAACCTCGGATCTGTTTGATGCATTAAATGTTGTTGTTGATAACGGCGAGGCATTGAAGCAGGCATCACCTTTGGTCACTCATGATTATTTAAGAAGCTTAGCTCATACAAATAATGCGCCTGAGCGCCGGGAAGCCGACAAGTCCTTAATAAAAATATTATTAGTTGAAGATAATAAAGTTAATCAGCTGGTGGCACTGGGAATTTTAGAAGAGCTTGGTTTTAGTGCTGATGTTGCTGAAAATGGTCAGCAGGCTTTATCAACTCTACAGGTTTCATTAAAAAGCAGAGTCTATCAACTGATCTTTATGGACTGTCAGATGCCCGTGATGGACGGTTATGAGGCAACAAAAGCAATTCGTAAGGGCGAAGCCGGTCAAGCCTATATCGATATACCTATTATTGCCATGACCGCTAATGCGATGACCGGTGACCGGGATAAATGTTTAGATTCAGGTATGGATGATTATATCTGCAAACCGATTGATCCTAAGTTACTTGAAACTAAGTTAGCTCACTGGCTGGCTGGTGCCGCCGGTTATATTGTTAACACTAAGCAGCAGGCTGCAGAGCTGCAGACGAGTTTATTGTGCTGGGATAAAGCAGATGCCCTGCACCGGGTATTAAATAAAGAGCAGTTACTGATAACCCTGGTTAAAACCTTTATTGATGAAATACCTTGTAAAATTGATGAGTTAAGCGATGCGGTTAGTGATCATGATCAGCATCAGGTTCGAGTTTTAGCACATACGATTAAAGGTGTTTCTGCTAATTTAAGTGCACTGGCATTAGCATTTTATTGTTCTGAATTAGAGAAAGCAGCTGAAATGAATAACCCGGAGCCCTTTACCAAGGCTTTTAGTTTTGTGAAGCAAAGCTATACTGAATTAACAGCTGAATTCAGCGTTTATTTACAAGCTGTCGATAATAAGCCCGAACAGGAAGTGGTTGTTAAAGCGGCTCTAACTGAAGAAAAGATGCTTAATCTTCTAGAGCAGTTAGCTGTTCGTCTGCAGCAGAATGATTACATCGAAAGCGAGGAAGTATCACCGTTAATTGAAAGCTGCCTTGCGGCGGATATGAAAGAAAAATTTATTAATCTGCAAGAGTTGATTACATTGTTTGATTTAGCGAATGCCTCCAGATTAGTTGAACAGATAATTGACGAAATTTATAAGCTTCCCCATTCTTTACCGCAAGAGGATTGATAATGTCAGATAAAGCTCTGGTTTTAATTGTTGATGATTCGGCGACCAATCTGCAGGTGCTGGCTGCTTGTGTGAAAGGTTATCATCAGCTGAAAGTGGCAACCGATGGGGAAAAATGCCTGCAGATTGCCCGTCAAACCCCGCAGCCGGACCTTATTTTATTAGATGTGGAAATGCCGGGTATGAACGGTTATGAAGTCTGTAAGCGTCTTAAAGCGGATCCTGAAACGGAAGCTATTCCGGTTATTTTTATAACCGGTCTGCAGGGAGATAAAGATGAGGAGCTCGGTCTTAAATTAGGCGCCGTTGATTACATCACTAAACCCATTCGACCTGCTATTGTTATTGCTCGTGTTAATACTCATATTACACTGAAACTGCAGCGTGATAAGCTCAATCAGATTGCTTTTAATGACCAGTTAACGGGATTATATAATCGTCATTTTCTGTTTGAAGCCGCCGCCAGAAAAGTATCCCGAGCGTTAAGGCATAGCTATGAATTATGGCTGCTGATGATCGATATTGACCACTTTAAAATGATAAATGACACCTACGGCCACCCGATGGGGGATCAGATATTGAAGCAGGTTGCTGATGTGCTGGCGGTTGATAATCGTGCTGAAGATCTTGCCGCTCGATTCGGCGGAGAAGAGTTTGTGGTTATATTTGATCCCTGTGAAGATCAGGATGCTTTAAATAAAGCGCAGCGGATTCTGCGTAAAATCGAGCAGCTTAAACCGCAAGGCATTAAAGTGACTGTGAGTATCGGCATGGCTAAATTAAAAGCCGAGGATGTTGACTTCGAAAGATTATTAAAACGTGCCGATGATGCATTATATAAAGCTAAACAGGGCGGCAGGAACCGTATTGAGCTGGCCTCCTTTCCTTAAAAAGTGACAATAAAAAAAGGCAGCCGAAGCTGCCTTTACTGCGTTTAATTTGTTAATTAAACATTAAAACGGAAGTGAATGACATCGCCGTCTTTAGTAATGTAGTTTTTACCTTCTAAGCGCCATTTACCCGCTTCTTTTGCACCAGCTTCACCATTGAATTCAATGAAATCATCAAAACCAACGATTTCTGCACGGATAAAGCCGCGTTCAAAATCGGTATGAATTTTACCTGCCGCCTGCGGGGCAGTGGCGCCGACTTCTACAGTCCAGGCGCGTACTTCTTTAACGCCGGCTGTAAAGTAAGTTTGTAAATGCAGTAATTCGTAACCGCTGTAGATTACGCGGTTTAAGCCGGGCTCTTCCTGACCGATACCTTCTAAGAACTCTTTTTTGTCTTCTTCATCAAGCTCTGCAATTTCAGATTCAATAGCGGCACAAACCGGTACTACAACAGAACCTTCTTTCGCTGCAATTTCACGAACTTGATCTAAATATTCATTGTCTTCAAAACCGTCTTCACTAACGTTAGCAATGTACATGGTTGGTTTAGAGGTTAAGAAGTTTAAGTAAGCAACCGCCGCTTTCTCTTCTTTGCTCAACTCAAGGCCGCGTACCATACCGTCAGCTTCAAGATGTGCTTTAATTTTTTCCAGAACCGGCATTTCAAATTTAGCGTCTTTATCGCCGCCTTTTGCTTTTTTAGCAACACGTAAAATACTGCGCTCACAGCTTTCTAAGTCAGCAAGTGCCAGTTCGGTATTGATAATATCAATATCTTCCTGAGGGTGGATTTTACCTGCTACGTGAACGATATTCTCGTCCTGGAAACAACGAACAACATGACCGATTGCGTCTGTTTCACGAATATTAGCTAAGAATTTGTTACCCAGGCCTTCACCTTTAGAAGCACCTTCAACTAAACCTGCAATATCAACGAATTCCATTGTTGTAGGCAATACGCGCTGCGGGTTTACAATTGCAGCTAACTGATCAAGACGAGGATCAGGAACAGGCACGATACCTGTATTAGGTTCAATCGTACAAAATGGAAAGTTAGCAGCTTCAATGCCCGCTTTTGTTAACGCGTTAAATAATGTTGATTTACCTACATTTGGTAAACCTACGATGCCACATTTGAAACCCATGATTAATATCCTATTTTGTTAGTTGTGTTAATTGATAGATAGTTTTAAGAGAATATTATTCAGCTTTAAAACTATGTAAGCGGTTCATCGCTTTTTCTAAGCCGTCCAGCCCCAGTATATGGGTACAGCGTGCCGCTTCATCAATACTTTGGTCAATCAGGTTTTGTTCGCTGCCTGGTGCTTTGCCAAGTACAAAACCACTGACTCTATTACGGTCACCAGGGTGACCAATACCGATACGCAGACGGTAAAAATTCTTATTGTTGCCGAGTTTAGAGATAATATCTTTTAAGCCGTTATGTCCGCCGTGTCCGCCGCCTAACTTAAACTTCGCAATACCGGGAGGCAGATCCAGTTCATCATGTGCGACAAGAATCTCTTCGGGTTTAATGCGGTAAAAATTCGCCATAGCAGCCACTGATTTTCCGCTAAGGTTCATAAAGGTCGTTGGTACAAGAAGGCGCAGATCGTTACCCGCAAATTTAATACGTCCGGTAAGGCCGTAAAATTTTGCTTCTGCTTTAAGCTGGATATTTTCTTGAGAGGCGAGCTGGTTTAAATACCATTGCCCGGCATTATGTCTGGTTTGCGCATATTCGGGGCCTGGATTAGCCAGGCCCACAAGCAGTTTAATCGTAGTTGACACGATTATTCAGCAGCTGCTTCTTCTGTTTCTGCTACAGCAGCTTTCTTAGATAGTGTGATTGAAACTAATGGAAGGTCATGTGAAGCACCTTTGATTAGTTCAACTGATTCAACACCAGTAGGAAGAGCTAGGTCAGAGATATGTACTGTCGCGCCGATTTCCATTTTGCTGATATCAACTTCAAGGAATGCAGGCAGATCAGCAGGCAGACAAGTAACTTCAACTTCGTTAGCAAGGTGAGAAACTACACCGCCGTTTTTAACTGCTTCTGAACTGTCTTCGTTGATGAAGTGCAGAGGAACAGTTGTGTGAAGTTTTTGAGATGCATCAACACGTAAAAGGTCTAAATGCTGGATACGCTCTTTGAATGCGTGACGCTGGATATCTTTAAGCAGTACCTGCTCTGCAACACCATCGATTTCAAGATCTAAAATTGAAGAGTAAAATGCTTCTACACTTTCAACTTTAAGTAGTTCTTTATGTTCAAAAGTAACTGATACAGGCTCTTTAGCTGCACCGTAAACGATTGCTGGTACTAGATCTGCGTGACGAAGGCGGCGGCTCGCACCTTTCCCTAGGTCTGTACGAGATGTTGCGATTAATTTAATAGACATGGTGTAACTCCAATAACGAGGATACTTTTAAAAGTTCCTCAAATTTAAAATAGATTTTATCTTGCGACCAGATAAAACCGCCTTATCAGTCTCATGTGAATGAGGCAGATAAAAAAGGCGCGCTATAGTAACGTAGGGAAAGAATTTTGTACAACATTAAAATAGATTTAGGCAATAAAAAAACGCTTAACTGTGAAAACAATTAAGCGTTTTTATTGAAAAGCAGATTAAACTAAATTAAGCGCTTTTAATTAGTAGTGAAACATTGCCGAGATTGACTCTTCGTTGCTTACGCGGCGAATCGCTTCTGCAAGCATGCCGCTTAGTGTTAACTGTTTAACTTTACCAGTATTAATAAGCGCTTCAGAAAGCGGAATTGAATCGGTAACAATGAATTCATCAATGACAGAGTTTTTGATGTTTTCAACCGCTGAACCAGAGAATACAGCGTGTGTTGCATAAGCATAAACAGATAATGCGCCGCGCTCTTTAAGAGCCGCCGCCGCCTGGCATAATGTGCCGCCGGTATCAATCATGTCATCAACGATAATACAGTTACGGCCTTCTACTTCACCAATCAGGTGCATAACTTGTGCTACGTTTGCTTTCGGACGACGTTTGTCGATGATTGCAAGATCGGCGTCATCTAATAATTTAGCGTGTGCACGAGCACGTACAACACCGCCGATATCAGGAGAAACGATCATTGGATTTTCAAGTTTTCTTTCTAACATATCTTCAAGAAGCACTGAGCTGCCGAATACGTTATCGACAGGAACGTCGAAGAAACCCTGAATTTGTTCTGCATGCAGGTCAACCGTTAATACACGGTCTACGCCGACGTTCGATAAGAAATCAGCAACAACTTTTGCTGTAATAGGAACACGGCTGGATCGTACACGACGATCTTGACGAGCATAACCAAAGTAAGGAATAACCGCAGTAATACGGCCTGCTGATGCACGACGAAGCGCATCAATCATTACGATTAATTCCATTAAGTTATCATTTGTTGGTGCACAAGTGGATTGCACGATGAAAATATCATCGCCACGTACATTTTCGTTAATTTGTACGTGAATCTCTCCATCACTAAAGCGTCCAACTTCTGCGCTTCCTAGTTTAATGAAAAGTCGATCAGCAATTTTTTGGGCTAAATCGGGTGTCGCGTTACCAGCAAATAGTTTCATATTTGGCACTGTGAGGACCTCTGTCATCCTGATGGGTTACGTTAAAAAGCAACATGCTAATTAACATTTGTTACTGATTATTAAAGATAATCAGTAAATAAGTTTTATTTCAGTGTGGATAATAACTGCCTAAGGGGCGAATTATTCAAGCCCTGCGCGGTGAAAGCATTTAGCCATGCAGGAGTTTTCTCCAACAAAACTTGGGCGTCTGGTAAACTGTCAAATGTGCTGAAAACACACGCTCCAGTCCCGGTCAGCCGAGTCGGGGCGTATTCTATCAACCAGTCTATTATTTTGGCAACCTCCGGGTAGTTATTTTTCACACAGGGCTGGCAGTCATTTGACCATTTTTGATTCATTAATGCTGTATGATCCCGCTTAGCTGTACTGCGGATTAACTGCGCGTCGCCAAAGACCGCCGGTGTGGAAATAAAACAGTCTGGAACGGCAACTAGGTAGCTGTTTTCAATGGGATTTACTGTGCTAAGTTGTTCGCCGACCCCCTCTGCAAGGGCCGCTTTTCCGTGTACAAAAATCGGCACGTCTGCGCCCAGCTCAAGACCGATATCAGCCAGCTTCTGTTCGCTCAGGTTGATGTTCCAGTGATAATTTAATGCGACTAAGGTCGTGGCTGCATCTGAAGAGCCGCCGCCTAAGCCCCCCCCCATAGGTAAATTTTTCTGCAAATGAATATCTGCGCCGTTATCTGCAGAGCTGTGTGCTTTTAAAAGCACGGCAGCTTTGTAAATCAGATTGTCTTTTATATCTAAACCTGCAATTTCCGGAGTGATATTGATTTTTCCGGACTGATTAGGGGTGATGGTTAGATAATCACATTTGTCGATAAACTGAAATAGAGTCTGTAGTTCATGATATCCATCTTGCCTCTGGCCGTTTATATATAAAAACAGGTTGAGTTTAGCCGGTGCCGGCCAGCGGATTGTATCGGTATGTATCATGTTTTATCTCTTTATTAAGCTGTTTCGAAAACGAGATAGTAGCGATTAATTGTTTTTAAATACAGTGCAGCCGCGATTATTTAAAGCACAGGAATAAAGCCAGCTCGTTTGTGATAACCCCTTTCTGGTTGAAGAGGGCCGCGCCGAGCCGGCTTTCAGCTTTTATTCATCAATTAAATTATGCTCGATCTGGCTCTGATGTTCCTGCGGTTTAAATTGATTAAACCGAGGTAAGAACTTATCCCAGTCGATAATATGACTGTTTATTTCAGGACCATCGATGCAGGCATGCTTACGGATCAGTTTGCCGTTTTCCATGACCGGCACCATACACGCACCGCACATTCCCGTTGCGTCCACCATAATGGAGTTAAGGCTGGCAACACATGCAACATTATAACCCAGCGTTAAATCACTCACTGCCCGCATCATCATCGGCGGACCAATAGTGACCACCTCTGCAACAGCTTCTGCTGCACTGTCTCGATTACTGCTGAGCATCTCTTCGAGCGGCATGGTGACAAAACCTTTAATGCCGAAAGTACCATCGTTACTGGCATAAATAACTTCAAGCAGATCCGGATAGCGGCTGCGTAAGGCTTCAATGCGCCCGCCTTGTTCTGTCCAGAAACAAAAGTCGAGACCTCTGAATCCCGAGATTAAGGTGACCTTGTTGCCTGTTTCAAGATGCGCGCGCATAATCGGGTATACAGCAGGTAAACCGACACCGCCGGCGGTGAATATAATACGCTGTTTTTCAGGGTGTTTGACTACATGGCTTGCCCGGCCAAGCGGACCTGCAACCGCAGTAAAGCAGTCTCCCTCCTGCATCTGGTTGATGATCTTTGAGGTACTGCCCAGCCCCTGAATAACCAGCACAATGGTGCCGTCTTCCCGGTTCCAGTCAGCAAGGGTTAACGGCACTAGTTCACCTTTATCATCGGCTAATACGCGGACAAACTGTCCGGCTTTGGCTGATTGTGCAATCAGGGGCGCTTTAATGGTGAATTCTACAATCTCATCGGTTAACTGCAGGCGTTTAACGATTTCCGCGGCTGTCTGCCCCAAGTCCGTATAACGGCTCGCCTGTTTGACAAGATTTTTGACTTCTTCGGCATTAAAATTCAAGCCCTGCATGATCTCCTGTGCCGCCGCCTGACCGTCACCCGCGGCTTTAATCGCAGTAGAGCCGCCGCGGGCAGCATCGCCGCCGCTGTAAATACCGCTTAACGAGGTTTCCTGTGATCCTTTGTTGAGCTGCACAGTGCCCCATTTAGATGTTTTTAAACCGGGCTCTGCATCTTTGACAATTGGATTTGAATTGTTGCCGAGCGCCATGACGGCTAAATCAACCTGCATCAGCTCAGTTTCACCCGTTGCCTGCGGACGCCGGCGCCCTGATGCATCCGGCTCACCCAGTGCCATCACTTCAAGTCTGCAGCCGGCAAGCTGGTGGTTTTTGTCTCCGTTAAACTCGCAGGGAGAGCGCAGCTCTTTAAGTTTGATCCCTTCCTCAAGGGCGTGGTGCAGTTCTTCAACTCGAGCTGGCATCTCCTGCCGGGTACGTCGATAAACAATCGTCACATTAGCGCCCAGGCGACATGCGGTACGTGCGGCATCCATTGCGGTATTACCGCCGCCGATAATCATTACCTCTTTGCCTTTAACGTAAGGCAGCGGAGTTTCATATTCCGCTTCATTAGCATGCATCAGGTTAACCCGGGTTAAAAACTCATTGGCCGACATGATATTAAGCAGATGTTCACCGGGTATGTTCATAAACCGGGGTAAACCAGCGCCTGTTCCCACAAATACCCGTGCAAAGCCGGCGCGCTTTAAGTCGGCAAGGGTGGCTGTTTTACCCGCAATGTAGTTGGTCACAAAGCGCCCGCCAAGCGCTTTGATTTTGTCAACCACATCATCGATCAACTGATTCGGTAAACGGAACTCGGGAATACCGTAACGCAGTACGCCGCCGAGTGCGTGAAATGCTTCAAATATAGTGACCGGGTAACCCGCTTTCGCTAACAGATAAGCGTTAATCAGTCCTGACGGGCCGGAACCTACAACAGCAACCGGTGGTTTAGCCGCTGCTGCCCAGGGGCTGCAGACCACAATATCGTCAACCTCTTTGTTGTCTAACTCTCGTTCCCGCTGCGGTAAAAACCATTCGAGCTGCCCGATTTCAATGGGACGTTCATTAAGGGTGCACACCCCCTGACACTGCAGTTCTTGAGGACAAACGCGGCCGGTTACATTCGGCAGCGGGTTTGCATCGCGGATAAGTTCAAAGGCGTCTTTAAACTTACCTTCGCCCATCAGATTCAAAACTTGCGGTATATGAATTTTTACCGGGCAGCCGCCGTCATTATCAGAGCTTTCCTCACCTTGTTTGTTACACTGTGGAATACCGACTTCACAAGGGCTGTCTTTACATTGTTTATCACGCAGTACTTCTAACCAGACAAACAGATCCACTTCCCGTAAACTGTAACCCAGCCCCATATAACCAAGATACCCCTGGTTAACCA
This sequence comes from Psychromonas aquimarina ATCC BAA-1526, assembly GCF_000428725.1. GTDB lineage: Bacteria > Pseudomonadota > Gammaproteobacteria > Enterobacterales > Psychromonadaceae > Psychromonas > Psychromonas aquimarina. The sequence continues at coordinate 52,626 of NZ_AUAM01000022.1, read as the reverse complement.
GATCAAAGTCTGTGCACCGCTCGGAAGCCGGGCGGACATAAGGGGGAATATTGTTTTTCCCCGGCCAGCCGTCTGATAAGCCTTTAAACATAGGATAACGGCTGGATAGATGTTGATCTAACCCGTGGATAAAAGCACGTTTTTGTTTAAGCGGGATTCGCCATAAATAACGCTGCAGAGCGGTACTGAGTTCATTACCCGCCAGTAACAATTCCCACAGTTTTTCTGTAAAGGCCTCGGTCAGCCGGCCCTGTTTGAGCATCTGCCGGATCGCCTGCTGGCTTTCTTCAATGATCATCTGCTGAAAGCGCTGCGGATCCTGCTCTATCCGCTGCATTAATAAGTCGCGTTGCGACTGAGATAATGTGGCAGTCATAATTATACCTCCGCGGCGGCTGGCGAATTAAGGTGGATAATTTCAGCATCACACTCAGCTGCGATACGCGCCGCCCGGCTGATCAGTTCATCGGTTATGACGGTATTTTCCAGTGCGCCGGGGATAACGCGGCTGACAACTTTTGCTGCACCGTTATCAACAATGGTGACTTTTTCAAATAATTCCCCTAACTGCTGGTAACAAGTTTTGCAGTCAGTACATTCACTTTGCTCCTCATCGCTGATAACCACTAAGGGTTTATCAGCGCCTGAAGTATTGACCGCTGATTGTACGGCTTCCACCTGAGTCACTGGAATCGACTGCTCAGCTGAGAGAGGACCTGTGGTCATAGCAAGCTCTGCTAAGCCGTTGGCGATACTGTCGATCGTCTGTTCTTTAGCCTCGACAGCCTGCTGACAGCGCTGCTGCCACTGCTGGATCTGCTGCTGGTAATCCTGCTCAACTTTTACAAGGTGCTGACCGCTGATCTGCTGCAGCATTCGCCAGTTGCGTAAACGCTCTTCGGTCAGGACAATAATTGAATCAGAAACACTTAACTGGATTAAGCGCCGCTGTTTATCTGTTGCCCAGACAAACGGTACTTTACCCCTGCGCTGTGATGCGCTTAGCGCGATGTAATCAGCTACTTCTAACAGCGATGCGCTGCTGTTGACCACTTTGAAATGTTTCTTAAAGCGCCCTTCATGCAGAGCAAAATCAGCAGGGGTAAAGGGTACTTGTTTTAACTGGGTCATACCGTCAGCATCAGTATAAGTAATGATCTGCTCAGCCCAGTCCTGCTGGACTTCAGGGTTTCCTTCTAATGAGAAGCGCTGTGCTAATGTTTCACCTTTACGCGGATCATGAACAAAAACAGGATTCATGCGGCTTTCAACGGCCAGTCGTGAATGGCGCGTACTGGCATCATCGGCGATACCGTGTTCACCCATACATGGGGTATAGACATCAAACAGAGCCGGGGCATCCTGATAGTTCAAGTATTCTATCAAGCTTGACATAAAGTGGCCCTGCAGTGCTGTTGAGGTTTGTACAACCATTACTTTCGGGTGGAAGCTGGCAATAATGCCTAACTCTTTGCGCGCCTCTTCTTTACCGTTGTGCGTGGCGCCGAAACGACTAAGATCTGAGTCTTGCGCCGTGAAGCTTGAGGTAGATGCCTGACCGCCGGTATTAGAATAGCTGCCGGTATTAAGAACCAGGATTTTTACCGGTGTCGATGTTGTCAGCAGGCGGGACAGTGCTCCGAAACCAATATCGTATGTTGCACCGTCACCACCGACGCTGAATACTGTCGGCAGTAACGCCAGTTCCTGCTCGGAAAGCTGAGGCCACTCAAGGTAGCGCAGCTGCTGGTCATGGATCTGCGGGTCATAGAGATCATCAATATCCAGTTTTGCACTGCGGACGGCTTTAATCTGCGCAAGCTGATTAGCGGCTTCACCTTCAAATAAACCTTTCGCAACAGCCGGTGTATCCTGAAATAAACTGTTAATCCAGGGATCATTATAGGGATTAGACGGGAAGGTTGATGCGTAGACACTGCTGCAGCCTGTGGCGTTGGCAATAAGGGCATCAGAAGGGCCGTTGCCCGTCGGGCCGTGTTCGAAGTGGAATAGACGTTTGTCTAATATCGCGATTGTCTGCCGGATACGCTCAGATCTGTGTGTATCGTTTTCATCGCTCATCATTGTAGTAAGCTTGACCTTTAACTGCTCAATCAGATTTTCTAACTGCTCGCTATGCGCATGATAGCGCTGCTGCTGCAGAGCGCGGTTTATCGATGTGACTAAACGCAGCGCGGTTACTTCACCGCAGCCTCGACAAGCGCCATGACCGGAACTCATTGCGTAGTAATTATTACGATCCAGTAACAGACGCTTCGCTTCTGCGCTGGACTGTGCCGCCTGTTCAATGAATCGAACCGGGGTACTCGGCATTGCAGCTAATGTATCAAAGAACTGATGCATCCGGGTATTAAGCTCGCTGCTTTGACGTACTTTTTCAAGTGCGTTAGGACCACAAACCTCGACACATTCCATACAGCCGCTGCATTTGTCCGGATCGACAGCAACGCTGAACAGCCCGCCTGAACCCGGCAGTGCATTTTCCATGGCGTCAAAAAAAGGCTTAGTACGGCTTAGCGGCATATTTTCAAGCATTGCACAGACACTGCTTAAATGCTGCTTCAGTGCCTGGTTATTGAATGACATGTTATCAATAACTCTTGCCATAAGTTCATGTAAAAGTGCTGTTTCTCCTTTAGCTGTACTGCGGTATTGCTGACGAACCGCATCACAAAGAAGGGGAACCTGCGCCTTGATATGTTCAAGCTGTGCCGGCGGCAGACCAAGTTTGTCGACTGCAATGTTTAATATATCGTGCAGTTCATGCACTGCATTAGGAATTGCACCGTCTGGACAGGCAATTGTACACTCCATGCAGCCGGTACATTTATCCGGATTGAATACGGGGACATTTAAACGGAACAAGCCTTTATTTTTAGTTACCGCACTGGCGGGCGGTAGAAACATGCCTGAGCCTGGAATGACTGGGGCTTCGCTGATGCTGCCGTCGGCGTAGTTTTTACCGGCAATATTATCAAAGTAAGCCTGGTCGAATAAGCCGCAGCTGGCGCTGCTGGTTTTATTGTGCTGTTTCTGTACTGTTTCGCCGCTTGTGTCATTATCAGTGAAGTCGGCGTAACATACAGCTTGTGTTGCCTGCACGCCGTCATGAATTACCGCCATATTACCGGCAACGATTTTTTCACCTTTTGCTCCAAATTTCTTATTAATCTGCCGTTCAATACGTTCCAGCATCTGCTGCGGATCGGCACCATTAGTCACCTGTTTCGCATGACCACACAGGGCGCCGATAAAGGCAATGCCCATCATTCTAATTTCTAAGTCAGGCGCCGGTGCATGCTTACGGGCAACTTCAAAAGCATCAACAACATAGAAATTAATCTTTTTCTCACGTATATAGCTGCGGGCGCTTTGCGGCAGTTCCTGCCATACCTGCTCGGGTGTATGGTGGCTCTGCAGAATAAAGGTGCCGTTTTCTGTGAGCCCTGCGAGCGGGTTGGTATGCATGAACACCTTGTGATCCGGTGACAAAACAACCTCAATCTGCTGCAGTTCGGCGTTGGTGATTTTGATAGGCTCAGGTGACAGTGTTATGAAAAAATTAGTCGGCGCGCCGCTTTTTTCTGAACCGTATTTAGGCATCGATTTAGAATGTAAACCCAGTGCACCAGCGAGAATGTCGGTGAGCAGTTTACCCGTTGCAATGGTGCCGTAACCACCGACGGAGTGGAAACGAATGCGCATTGCGCTTTGCGGCAGCAGGTTCGGGTTTTCACCGGTTTCTAACGCCATCAGCTCAGTATCCGGGTAGGCTTGACGCAGGCGCTGCTGGGTATCGTCTAACTCTCCCGATGCTTGATATTCAAAGAACTGACTGCCTAAATAAAAGAAAGGTTTACTGTTTTGTGCAGACATATTTTCAAATGCTGCAATCAGATGACAAGGCTGCAGATCATGGCCGCCTAATCCAAAGATACCGGTATTGATCTGAGGCGGATTAGTGAGCGGCATAATGCCTTTGTGACGAAGGCAGGCAGCATTTTCTGCCGCCTTAAATAAAGCACGCGAGACTCGTTCCGTAAGGCGCGTTTCATCACAGCGTTCAAGAATGGTAAGCGATTTTTTACCTGCTAGTTTTTCAATTAACTGCGCTTCAGGAAACGGGTGCAGCTGTTTAATTGAAATCACCCCCACTTTATGACCCCGGGTGCGCAGATAAGCGGCAACCGCTTCTGCATCATCAGTAACAGAGCCTAAACCAAGCAGCACGTACTGCGCATCACTGCACATAAATTCCATAACAGGCTGGTATTGTCGGCCTGTTAATTTCGTATACTCGTTCATAGCCTGTTCGATAAACTGCGGCACATCACTCATAAAATGGGTACTATGATCGACAATACCTGCTTGATAATCGGGTTGATTCTGCACGCCGCCGGTTAAGCCTGGATTGTGTGTATCAACTAAAGCGGGCACGCGTTGACGGCTGTCTTTTTGATAGGCGTTCAGCCAGGTACGACGCCATTTGTTCTGCAGCTGTGCAGGAACGAACTCACTGGTTTCACTAAGGTGGTCGCCGTTACTGTCTTGTTCTAACGGTTCACAATTCTGTTCAATATAGTCTTTTAATTCCCTGCACTTATCCGGCCAGAACTGATCCTGATATTTGTTTATAAACTGCTTGAGCTGCCATACTCGCCCTTTCGCTCCATAAAGCATTCGCTGTGCTTCTGTTGGTGCGGCAATACGACCGCTGGGGTCACCGAGATACTGCTTGAGCATTTCCGGCTCAGGCAGCTTAACTTGACTTTGAATGTGGCTGGTTGCAAAACCGTCCATTGTATTAGCTACAGGAATAAGGGAGAGGGCACTGACTCGATAAGAAATAGCCGCTAAATCAGCCGCCTCCTGTGCGTTGCTGGCAAATAACGTGGTATAACCAGCAGAGAGCAGGGCGTAGACATCATCATGGCCGGCCATAACGTTTAGTGAATGACGAGAAACAGATCGAGCTGCAACATGAAGTACAAATCCAGCGGTCTTTTTGCCGACCGTAACATAATGAGATTCTAAAGCGTAGAGGATACCTTGACTGGAGGAAGCATTGGAAATGTATTTCCCGCCGGTTAATGCTGCCCCTAATGCACCGCTTTGTGCGGAGTGCTCACCTTCAGGTTCAAAGAAAAAGGGGTGTACGCCCCAGACATTGCATCCGCCGTGTGCACGGAATTCTTCATATAGTTCAGAAATTTCTGTCGAAGGTGTAATAGGATAACCAATCACGCCGCCGCAGACATGATTCATAACATGCGCAACTGCGCCGTTACCATGAATAACTGCTGCTAACCCCGGGTATTGCGGAAAATCTTGTTGTTTATCAGATTTGGACAATAAAGACATGAGCTATTTCTCCTTGTATGTATTAGGCAAGCTAACCGGTCGATGACTCTGACCAACAACATACAAATCGCCATGAATTTCCGGCAGTTCAGGAAGTTTAGGCGCGTATCTCAGCTTGAAACCTTAAAACCATAACTATTTGAAAAACAAAATGAGTGTCATTGAAATACTACACTAGTCGGCGGAAGATAATGCGCAGATGTTCACAAAATAGACGCTTGGTCTGGTTCTCGATGAGTTATTCTTTTAGACAAATAATATAGGCATACGTTCATGGCTGGTTCGGGGGGAAATTTCTGGATGTGGTGAATTTTTAACGGACTTAAGCGTGGCAGATAGTCAGGATAGAAAACGGCTGTTTACGGCTGCACTAATATAGTGATGTATGCCGGCAGCCCGGCATGTTTTTTTGAATTATAGGCTCTCACTGACAACCCATTTACTGATGGCAAACTTTAAACGTAAATCCGGGCGTTTAAGCTGCAGTTTGTGCGGCAGGTTAATGTGTTCTGTGGTTTTATAGTCCGCATAATCAATTGACCAGCTGATATTGTTTTTGTCCTGCCCGTTTAAGCTTAATAACTGGTTATTTTCATTGAGCTGGTAAAGTGCATTTGTCGGGTTGCCTTTGATCCACTGCTGCAGGACATCAATAGGTATAACAAAACCAGATAACTGCTCAATCAGGGTTTCTGTATCGTCCCCATAATAGGTTTTACCGTCAAATATAATTTTTGTTTCGCTTTGATCTTTTTTTACATCTAAAACGCTTAATCCGACAAAGTTAGTTAAAGTGATTTGAAACTCCTGGTCAGACTGCTGCCAGAACAGGTTCAGGCTGACACGCTCCTGCGCTGTGATAAAAGCCAGCTTGCCGGTTAACTGCCAGTTATTTAAATTCTGCAGCTGCTGCTGGTGCTGAGACCAGGAGTCATTTTTCGGGGCGTCACCAGCTGGAATTTGTGCACAACCAGCTAATAAGAATATAAAGCAGAAAAAGAAAAAACGTATTTTCATGGACTATAAACCAAATAAGAGAAAAGAGAATAGTAACCAGTAACAGAAAAAAATACAGTAAAATTTAGGGGCTGGGAATAACAGGCCGTAAAGAGATTACACAAAACACTCAGAAAAAATTTACCCCTCCTTCTTCAAAGTCCTCTGTCTGTTCGCATATTTCTCCGGCAGATAATAATGCTTCATAGATCTGTACTTGATTTCTACCGTGATGTTTTGCGTAATATAACGCCGTATCAGCTTTAATAATAACTTCGCGCGGATCATTTTGTTCTGCGATCTCTTTAGCGCCGATACTGACCGTCAGTTTTTCAATTTTTGCATAGCGGTGAGATTCTATTACCTGCCTTATACGTTCAAAGGCTAACAGTGCATCCTGCTGGTCAGCTGCTTTGACTATTAAAACAAACTCCTCACCGCCGAAACGAAACACTTTGTCGATATCCCGGACACTCTGCTCCAGAAGGCGGGATACGAGTATTAATATTTCATCTCCGTAAATATGGCCGTAGTTGTCGTTGATATCTTTAAAATGGTCAATATCAAGTACGCACAACCAGTCTTTCTGCTCACCGTGATAGTGCCTGAAATCCAGTCTGTCGTGCAGATGGGGTTTTGTACTGCCCTTGCAGGGGGTTCTGTTTTTAATTAATAAACGTGTGATTTCAGATTCCAGGGTTTCACGATTTAACAAACCGGTTAACTTATCGCGATTAGTGACGGCAATAAGTTCCAGATAATTGCAGTAGATTTGTAATACACCATGAACCAGACGTCTTTGATCCTCTTTTCGGTGTTTACTGGTCTGGATTAATACTGCAAAAATTTCGTTATGAGCGTTAAAAGCCGGGTAGATGATCTGGCCCTGCAGATGATTGTGTTCCTGGTTCAAGGAAACTATTTCCCCTTTATCAACAACATCAAAAATTGCCTGCTGAAAATGTTCGGAAAAGCGTTGTTTTTTGGTAACCTCGGTGGTGACGATATTATCCTGAGATGCGAAAGCTGACAGCCCCAGTCTGATAGCCGGCTGTAATGAAATAACCTGATAAAGACGAAAACTGCTGTTTTCATCAAATTCCAATAATGTTTTTAATAAGTTATGTTCAATAACTCTAGGGTCTCGATAGCGTGTGATTTCAGCTAATGAGTTGATGAACTTTATGGAATTAATCTGATTCAAAGTAGCTCCTGAACTGCTGACGATCATTACAATATAGGCTGCTTTTAAAAAAAATCGACATAAGTATTTGTTTTGTGATCTATTGAACAAATTTAAATCAATATTCTGTTGGTTAATTCGGATATTTTTCCTGTATTTTGATAAACAGGGGTAAGTTTTCTAATAAAAGGTCAACCAGCAGCGGATCGAAATGCAGGCCGCGCTGCTGTTTAAATAATTCTAGTATTTTATCCAGCGGCCAGGCTTCTTTGTAAACTCGTGCGCTTCCTAATGCATCAAATACATCGGCAACTGCTGTAATGCGTCCGTAGATATGAATATTTTCGCCTGTGAGCTGCTGCGGATAACCGGAACCGTCCCATTTTTCATGGTGCTGATAGGCAATAACTGCGGCTGTTTTTAATACCGGACGGCTGGAGTGATTAAGTAAGTTAAATCCGATTTCTGCATGTGTTTTCATTATTTCGAATTCGTTTTTATCAAGCTTTCCTGGTTTCTTAAGCACTGCATCTGGAATCCCGACCTTACCAATGTCGTGCATCGGCGAAGCAAGTTTGATCAGCTCTGCTTCATCTTTATTAATACCGCTAAGAAGGGCTAATAATTCGGAATATTCTGCAACACGGCGGACGTGATCTCCAGTCTCTTTCGAGCGTGTTTCGCCAATCTCACCCATAGCGTAAACAATCTCTTTCTGCGTTTCTATAATTTCCTGATTGAGCGCTACAATTTCAGTGATATCAGCGCCGTATACTACGATACCATCAAGTTGAATTGAGCCTCGGATCACTAATGAATAAACACTGCCGTTATTCAGCGTCAGTTTGCTGCGCTGAATCAGCTCTTGATTTATGATCTGCCGGATGTCTGTTTTAATTAAGTCTTGAAATTTTTCTACTTCAGGGAAAAGTTTTTTAGCTGGTTTATTAGAAAATGCCAGCCGGCTGTCTGATTTAAAAATAAACACCGGCTGCGGATTATATCTCGGCAGAAAATTAACAAAGAGATGTTCTTTTGCCTCTTGAGTTTCTCGGTGAAGAAGGTGAGTAAGAGGGCATTTTGATAATAACCCAGTCTGGATTAACATTAACCCTGCTGGAATCAGCAGATACCACAGAAAATGGGAGCCGGCGGCGACCAGCAGGGTGCCCAGCAGCACCCTGATATTACTGTCTTTTTTACTAATATTGATTAACATTCGTCGAATAACCTCGAACTGTTATAAATAAGAGATGCTAAAAATATTATCTCTAAAGACGAATGCTGCAACTTAAATGCTGAGTTATCTCAACTTTTTAGTCGATATGCTAGGTGAAACTATATTTCCCGTTTACTGCACAAGTAGCTCCCGGGCATTGGCTAAAGTACGCTCAGTGATGCTGTCTCCGCCTAATAAACGGGCCAGCTCATTTAAACGATCTTTACTATTCAGTTTTAACAAATTTGTAGTCAGCTGTGTTTGCTGTTTTTCCGTTGCTTTTTGATTTACTGCACAAGCAGCTCCTGAGCATTGGCTAAAGTACGCTCAGTGATGCTGTCTCCGCCTAATAAACGTGCCGGCTCATTTAAACGATCTTTATTATTCAGTTTTAACAAATTTGTAGTCAGCTGTGTTTGTTGTTCTTCCGTTTCCTTTTTGATTTACTGCACAAGCAGTTCCTGAGCATTGGCTAAAGTACGCTCTGTGATGCTGTCTCCGCCTAATAAACGTGCCAGCTCATTTAAACGGTCTTTGCTGTTGAGTTTCAACATAGTGGTATTTGTTGTTTTGCCGTCACTGTGTTTATTAACAAACATCTGCTGATGGCCGTTTCCGGCAACCTGAGGTAAATGGGTTACACAGAATATCTGTGTATTTTCTCCAAGGCTTCGCAGCAGCTTGCCGACCACTGAAGCTGTCGCACCACTGATACCGACATCTACTTCATCAAAAATCAGTGTCGGTGTAGATACCCGCTGGCTGATAATAACCTGAATTGCCAGACCGATCCGTGATAACTCGCCGCCGGATGCGACTTTACCCAAATCCTGTAATGACTGACCCGCGTTGGTCGCAACCTGGAACTCAATACTGTCAATACCAAGCGGGCTTAGAGAACTGTTCTGTGTTAATGCCACATGAAACTGACCTTCCTGCATATTTAGCTTTTGAATACTTGCACTTACTTTTTTACTGATCTCTTTACTGTAACGTAAACGGCTTTGGCTGAGTTTTTGTGCATGCTTAAAGTAATCCTCTTCGGCCTGCTGCAGATCCAGGCTGAGCTGCTCTATCTGAGCTTCACTGTTGTTTAACTGTTTATACTCTTTGGCCAGCTTCTGATGATGTTGATAAAGCACTTCCGGCTGTACCTGATGCTTGCGTGCAAGTGCTAGTGCTTCGCTCATGCGCGTTTCCAGCTGCTGAAAGTATTCCGGATCCAGTTCTAAATTATCACTGAAATGGCGCAGCTCGTAACTTGCTTCTTCTATTTGAATAACGGCTTCCTGCAGGCTGGTTACAATGCTCTGTAAATTGTCATCGTTTTCCATCTGTGGCTCAAGCAGAGTAACACTGCGTCGCAGTAAGCTCAGCGAATCAGTTTCCTCGCCTTCAGTTAACTGATTCAAGCTTACCTGGCAGGCTTCCAGTAGAGAGCCGCTGTTGGCTAAGCGTTTGTGCTCCTGCTCTATAGCCTGAAATTCGTCCTCACTTAATGCAAATTCATCAAGCTCAACAATCTGGTATTCAAGCAGCTGTTTACGGGCCTGTTTCTCCTGCTGGTTTAACTGCTGCTGTTTTAATTGTTTATTTAAGAAGTGCCAGCCCTGGTAAGTATCTTTTACTTTCTGCAGCAGCGCATGGTGACTTGCATACTCATCAATAATAGACAGCTGAATATCATTTTTTAAAAGACTCTGGTGGGCGTGCTGACCATGAATATTAACTAATAACTGTCCGAGACTTTTTAACTGTGAAAGCGGCACCGGGGTACCGTTAATGTAAGCACGCGAGCGTCCCTCTTTAGTGATAATGCGGCGTAATAAACACTCGTTATTAGCACTTAAACTGTCTTCAAGGTCATTATTTTTAAGCCAGCTCTGCGCATGCGGGGTATCATTAAGCGTAAATCTGGCGCTGACTTCAGCTTTATCGGTGCCGGTTCTGACCATATTGGCATCAGCCCGAGAGCCTAAACACAGGCCCAGCGCATCGATGGCTATTGATTTACCAGCACCGGTTTCTCCGGTAATGGTTGTCATACCGTTATGAAATTCCAGCTCCAAAAATTGAACAATGGCAAAATGTTGCACGGTTAACTGATTAAGCATAGTTGTCATACCTCAAATACTGCAGATAGCTGCTGTTTAAAACTACTGTTTGTAGGTACAGTGTATTACTGTTTTTTTAAACAGTAAAGTGAGGTGTGTTAAATTTTCTGAAATTTCTATTTAAGAGTTAAAAAAGTTTATTACCCCAGCCGAGTTTATTCTGCAGTACATGGAAATAGTTATAATTTTCAGGGTGGACTAGTTTTAACTGGTGCTGGGTTTTTCTGATTAATATTTCATCGCCGGGCAGAACGGATAAATTAACATGACTGTCACAGCTGATCTGCATCTCAGTGGTATTACTTTCAGCAACTTTTAAACGTACGCAGCTGTTTGCATCAATAACTATCGGGCGGCTGTTTAAAGTATGTGGAAACATAGGCAGCAGGCTGATCGCATCAAGGTTCGGGGTTAAAATCGGTCCGCCGCCGGATAGAGAGTAGGCCGTTGATCCCGTTGGAGTGGAGATAATTAAACCGTCTGCGCGCTGGTTAAGCATAAAGTCATCATTGACATAAACTTCAAATTCAATCATATGGGCAATTTTATCCGGGTGTAATACCGCTTCATTTACCGCTGTGTTACTGCTTTTCATATGCCCGTGGCTGTGAACCTGCGCTTCCAGTAAAAAACGATTTTCTACCTGATATTTGCCCTGTAATACTTCATTCAGGGGCTGCTCAAAATCATCGGGATCTAGATCGGTTAAAAATCCCAAATTACCCCGGTTTACTCCGATAACCGCAATATCAAAGCGGGCGAGTACGCGTGCTGCTCCAAGCATATAACCATCACCGCCGATCACAACGGCTAAATCGCACAACTGGCCGATACCCACAAGGTCGGCACTTTTTACCTCTTTTACCGGCAGATCTGCGGCAATACGGTAATCAACAATCAGCTCTAAACCTTTCTTTTCTAAGAAACGATATAAAGCTAACAGTGTCTGCCTGGCTTCAGGATGTTGAGGTTTTCCGATTAAACCGATTGTTTTAAATTCAGTCAGATCAGTATCTTGGCCTTGCATAGGGCACCTATATGGAAATAAATTAAGTATTATGAGTATACCTGATTAATGACAGTTTACTCACCCCTTAATAATGTAAGGCGATACAGACAAGTATTAATTCGCGATAAAACCCTCTTTGATAAAGACAGCAAAGTTAATCGACAAAGAATTTAAGCATATTGTTATAACAGGCTTGAAACTATTATTGTGATCCCCATAATAGGGCATATATAACTTAATAATCGTAACAGTTAGGATTGAACAATGAGTACAGAACAAAAAGTAAGCCCTGAAGAGCAGGTTGAAACAGCCGTAGAAGCAGAACAAGTTGAAACTGCGGCAGAGCAGGTTGAAGCTGCTGCAGAACAAGTCGAAACTGCAGAAGAGCTAAATGTGCTTGAGCGCTTAACTAAAAAACTGACAGAAACAGAAGAACAGCTGAAAGAGCAGAAAGATCTGACGATCAGAGCACAGGCTTTTGCTCAAAATGAAATTCGTAAAGCAGGTATCGATGCCGAAAACAGAAGAAAGTCAGTACTTAAAGGTTTTTCAAACGCATTAGTACCGGTTGTGGACCATTTAGAAATGGCCATCAGTCATGCGGATAAAGAAAACGAAACTTTAAAACCAATGGTTGAAGGCGTGGAAATGACTTTAGCTGAACTGGTTAAAGCGATTGGGCAAATTGGTGTGGTTCAAATTGCGCCGCAGATTGGTGATGATTTAAATCCAGAAAAGCACCAGGCAATGGGCATGCAGGTGGTTGAAGGTGTTGAGCCTAATAAGATTGTTGCTGTGATGCAGAAAGGTTATGAACTAAGCGGTGGACAAGTTATTCGTCCTGCAATGGTCATGGTATCTAAAGCAGCTGAATAACAGTTATTCAGCTGCTTTATAAAAGGTACTGCGGTACCTTTTTTTGTGGGTTTTGATAATTTTGAAAAAAAATTAAATTTTTTTATTAATAAACCTTGAAACTGAAAAATGACCCCTCATATATAAAAACATCAAAGCGGCAATGTAATTTAATAATAAACATCTGTGTGCTTATAAAACAAAACATAATTAAGATTGGAGAAGAGTAAGATGGGTAAAATAATTGGTATTGATTTAGGTACAACAAATTCATGTGTTTCTGTACTTGATGGTGATGTAGCTAAAATCATTGAAAATGCAGAAGGTGAGCGTACTACTCCTTCAATCATTGCTTACACAGACGGTGAAACGTTAGTAGGTCAGCCTGCTAAGCGTCAGTCTGTAACTAACCCACAGAATACACTTTTTGCGATCAAACGTTTAATCGGTCGTCGTCACGAAGATGAAGAAGTGCAGCGTGATATTAAAATCATGCCTTACAGCATTATTAAAGCCGATAACGGTGATGCATGGGTTGAAGCACAAGGCAACAAAATGGCACCGCCGCAGATCTCTGCTGAAGTTTTGAAAAAAATGAAAAAAACTGCAGAAGAGTATTTAGGTGAATCAGTTTCTGGTGCGGTAATCACTGTTCCTGCTTACTTTAATGATGCACAGCGTCAGGCAACAAAAGATGCTGGCCGTATTGCTGGTCTAGATGTTAAACGTATTATCAATGAGCCGACAGCTGCTGCATTCGCTTACGGCGTAAATAATGCAAAAGGCGACAGTGTTGTTGCAGTATACGACTTAGGCGGCGGTACTTTCGATATCTCTATCATTGAAATCGATGAAGTAGACGGCGAAAAAACATTTGAAGTATTAGCAACAAATGGTGATACACACTTAGGTGGTGAAGATTTCGATAACCGTTTAATCAACTTCCTAGTTGAAGAGTTCAAATCTGAACAGGGGTTTGACTTAACTAACGATCCGCTGGCAATGCAGCGTGTTAAAGAAGCTGCTGAAAAAGCTAAAATCGAACTGTCAAGTGCACAGCAGACTGATATCAACCTGCCTTACATCACAGCAGATGCAACAGGTCCTAAACATTTAAACATCAAAGTGACTCGTGCAAAACTTGAGTCTCTTGTTGAAGATATGGTTAAAGCAACACTTGATCCGCTGCGTATTGCATTAAAAGATGCAGATCTTTCAGTTGGTGAAATTAACGATGTTATCTTAGTAGGCGGTCAGACTCGTATGCCTCTAGTTCAGTCTATTGTTGCTGATTTCTTTGGTAAAGAAGCGCGTAAAGACGTTAACCCTGATGAAGCTGTTGCAATGGGTGCTGCGATTCAAGGTGCGGTACTTTCTGGTGATAAAACTGACGTACTTCTACTAGACGTTACGCCGTTATCATTAGGTATCGAAACAATGGGTGGTGTTTTAACAAAAGTTATCGATAAAAACACAACTATCCCGACTAAACAGTCACAAACTTTCTCTACTGCTGAAGATAACCAGAGCGCTGTAACGATTCATATCTTACAAGGTGAGCGTAAACGTGCAGCTGATAATAAATCTTTAGGTCAGTTCAATCTTGAAGGTATCCGTGCAGCGACTCGTGGTACGCCGCAGATTGAAGTAACCTTTGATATGGATGCGGATGGTATCTTACATGTATCTGCAAAAGATAAAGATACTAACCAGGAACAGAAAATCACCATTAAATCTAGCTCAGGTCTTTCTGATGAAGAGATTGAACAAATGGTTAATGATGCAGAAGCAAATGCTGAAGCAGATAAGAAGTTCGAAGAAGTTGTACAGGCGCGCAACCAGGCTGATGCAATGATTCACGGTACTCGTAAACAGATTGAAGAAGCTGGTGATGCATTAGCTTCTGATGAGAAAGAAAAAATCGAAGCTGCGCTTAAAGAGCTTGAAGAAGCAACTAAAGGCGAAGATAAAGAAGCAATCGAAGCAAAAACAACTGCACTTGCAGAAGCATCACAAAAACTGATGGAAATTGCACAGCAGAAAGCACAGGCAGAGCAAGCTGGTGGTGCTGATGCACAGCAGCCTCAGGAAGATGCAAAAAAAGATGACGATATTGTTGATGCTGAGTTCGAAGAAGTAAAAGACGATAAAAAATAATTCGTAAACTGTTAAAGTTTTAATGAATTACATTACGCGGGTTATGGAGTTTTTTCATAATCCGCGCCTTTGTTTTAGATAAACAGCAATTTTGAGAAGTAAAAATGTCGAAACGTGATTGTTATGAAGTGCTTGGTGTCAGCCGAAGCGCAACAGAGAAAGAAGTAAAAAAAGCATATAAACGCTTAGCTATGAAATATCATCCGGATCGTACTAAAGGTGATGATGCCCTTGAAGAAAAGTTCAAGGAAGTAAAAGAAGCTTACGAAATTCTAAACGATCCGCAGAAAAAAGCCGCTTATGATCAGTATGGTCATGAAGGTGTTAATCAAAGTCATGGCGGCGGTGGATTCGGCCATGGTGATTTTGGTGATCAGTTCGGTGATATCTTTGGTGATATTTTTGGCGGCGGCCGCCGCGGCGGTGGTGGTGCACAACGTCCGCAGCAGGGTTCAGACCTTCGCTACAATATGGAATTAACGCTGGAAGAAGCGGTAAAAGGTATTTCCAAAGAGATTGAGATTCCAACACTGGTTCATTGTGAGCAGTGTAACGGCTCTGGTGCTAAAAAAGGTACCCAGGCTAAATCATGTGGTACTTGTCACGGTCAGGGCCAGGTGCAGATGCGCCAGGGATTCTTTGCAGTTAACCAGACTTGTCCAACTTGTCGCGGTAAAGGAAAAATTATTACTGATCCATGTCATAAGTGTCATGGTGACGGCCGTTATGAACGCAGCAAAACATTATCTGTTAAAATTCCTGCCGGTGTTGATACGGGTGACCGTATTCGCCTAAGCGGTGAAGGTGAAGCTGGTGAACACGGCGCACCAGCAGGTGACCTTTACGTGCAGATGAATGTTCGTGAACATGAAGTATTTGTGCGTGACGGTAATAACCTATACTGTGAAGTGCCGATTAGTTTCACTGAAGCTGCTTTAGGCGGGGAAATTGAAGTACCGACCCTTGACGGGCGCGTAAAACTGAAAATTTCTGCTGAAACACAAACCGGCCGTATGTACCGCATGCGCAATAAAGGTGTTAAATCAGTACGCAGTCACAGCACTGGTGATCTGATGTGTAAAGTGATTGTCGAAACACCTGTTAAGCTGTCAAGTAAGCAGCGTGAGCTGTTAAAAGAGTTTGAATCACTGTGCAGTTCAAAAAAGAATAAACCTAAATCAGAAGGTTTTATTAACAGCCTGAAAACGTTTTTTGATGATTTAAGCAAATAAGTCGATAATAAAAATCAACTTATTCTGGAGCCGTCTTTACGTTATATAGTACCGTAAAGGCGGCTTTTTTATAGGAGGTCAAATGCTGGAATTAGTGATCGGCGGTGTGCGCAGCGGCAAAAGTGATTTTGCTGAAAACAGATTAAAGATGTGGCTTGAACAGGACAGTCAGCAGCAGGCTGTTTATATTGCCACCAGTGTGGCGATCGGCGAAGAAACAAAAAGCCGCATTGCCAGACATCAGCTGCATCGGGACAGTAAAATCAGCACCTGTGAACTGGATTATAAAGAGCAGGATCTGCAGGTTTATCTTGAGCAGTATAATAAACCAGGCCAGCTGATTTTAATTGAATGTTTATCAACCTGGGTCGGCTGGTATCTGTCCCAGGATAAGCCGTTAAAAGCCTGTATTGCAGATTATGAGTCAGTTAAGAATAAGTTTATCAGTGAACTTAGTCAGTTACAGGCAAAGGTTGTTATTGTCACAGGCGAGGTCGGCTGCGGTCTGATTGGTGAAAGCAAGCTGATGCGCTGCTATGCAGATAAGCTGGGTGAATTAAATCAGCAGGCGGCGGCCTTAGCGGATCGGGTTACCTTAGTAACCGCCGGAATAGCGCAGACAATAAAAACAGATACACAGTGAAAAATAAATTAAAATTATTTTGTTTTAGGCCTTTAAAAATAAATTCGCCTCCCCATATTAATATAAATCGTTAACAAGGGGTGTTTTATTAACTACATCCCCTCATTCAATAAGAGAACAAATATGTCTGAATTACAACTGAACACACAAGAACAACAAGCAAGTTACGGTATTGGCCTACAGATGGGCGAGCAGCTTGCTTCTAACCCTTTTGACGGACTGGAAATCTCAGCTGTTGCTGCTGGTATCGCAGACGCATTTGCCGGTGCTGAAAGTAAAGTTGCTCAAGCAGACTTACAAGCTGCATTCCAGGTTATTTCTGAGCGCATGCAGGCTGCAGCTGCAGAGCAGGCTAAAGTATTAGGCGCTGCCGGTGCAGCTTACCTGGCTGAAAATGCTAAAAAAGAAGGTGTTGTTGTTACTGAGTCTGGTCTTCAGTACGAAGTGATCACTGCTGGTGAAGGTGAAAAACCAACTGCAGAATCTACAGTAAGCGTTCATTACCACGGTTCTTTAACTGACGGTAAAGTATTTGACAGCTCTGTTGAACGCGGTGAGCCTGTTGAATTCCCAGTTGGCGGTGTTATCGCAGGCTGGACTGAAGCGCTGCAGCTTATGACTGTTGGTTCAAAATACAAGCTGACTATCCCTTCTGATCTTGCATACGGCGAGCGCGGCGCAGGTGCTGCAATCGGTCCTCATGCTACATTAGTATTTGAAGTTGAATTATTAGACGTTAAATAATTCCAGACTCCGTTATTTAACGGGAGCTGAAAATATTCAAGCCCCTAATCTGGTTACAGGTTAGGGGCTTTTTTATTATTTTAAATTAGGGCCTGTTTATCTTTGAAAATTGCCCCTGTTGAGCCTGAAAGTTTCTCAATCAAGGCGCGAAGAGTGAAGTTTAGTTGTTCTAAATGAGTGATGAGCAACACAGAGTGAGGAATTTTCAGCCTCAACCCGAAGGGCTGGGGCTATTTTTACACTCAACTTCGTTATCAGTCATTAATGTAGAGTGACTACACTGTATGACTTCTGCCTTGCTGAGCACAAAAATAGCCTCCAGCAGGAACAAAGAGCAAAGATAAACAGGCCCTAGTCAAAGAGCGTTTTAGCAAAGTAATTATTATTCAACTATAGTTTTGACTATCCTTCTTCATTAATACAGGAGCTTGATATGTCTGAACACCACACTTATAAAAAACTGGAAATAGTCGGCTCATCTAAAGTCAGTATTGAAGATGCTGTCTGCAACGCTATTGCTGAATGCAGTAAGAGTGTTAAAAATATGGACTGGTTTGAGGTTGTTGAAACTCGTGGTCATATTGTTGACGGTAAAGTCGCTCACTTTCAGGTGACTCTTAAGATAGGTTTTAGAATAGAAAATAGTTAACCATGGCCCGCATAACTGTGCCGCAGTGCTTAAAATTATGAATGATTATTCAGGGTGATGAATTCAAGTAAAAGCGGAAAAAAAGTATAACCGCTAATGCAGGTCAGCCAGAACCATGCACTTAGACTTAGGCGCTGCAGGGACTGTTCAATTTTATCTATGCCCGGTGCGCCGCCGTAACCCAGTGTTGAGTAGGTTACCTTGTTCTTCTGGTATAGGCGTACTCCTCCCAGTTCAATCTGCATGCTGAGCGCAAAACTTGCGAGCATTAACCCGGAAGAAAAGTGATGCCAGTGAATGCTTTGCTTGAATTTTTTAGGCAAGTTTTCTAGGGGTTTATCATATAAAGCGAAGGTAAAGCTGACAATCAGGTGTACTGGAAATAACAGGGTTGAATATATAACGGAAGGGATGCCGGCAATGGTTTGAAAACTCTCCTGTTTGCAGTTCCACTGCTGGGCACAAATTTGTATAGTGCGGTAAAGAACTGCACCGTATACTCCCGTTAACAGATACCAGAAGATTACCGCAAACCAGGATGCAGTTAACTGCAGCACCATGGACTCAATACTGGCTTTATTAATGCCCATTAAGGATAGAGGTTTTGTTTCACGCTGGGTTAATGATGCTAATTTGAATTTTGCCAGAGCAAGGTTCTTTGTTTTTAATGCATCACTTACCTGCAGATAGGTTAGCTTTTTATCATGCCAGGACAAGAGCAGGAATAATAATAAGATATCTAAAATGACAGGCTGGAATACAACGTTATATAACTGGCTGATAATTAAGATACATGGGAAGTAGATCAGGCTGATTGATAAGATGCTTGCCAGGCGTTTATAACCGTCACTGCGCTCTTCAATATTTACTTTTCTGGCTATCTGACGAAACATCAGCTCAACTGCTGACAGGGGATTCAGGTCTTTCGGCAGAGAGATAAAAAATGAACACAGTGCAGCGCTTATAAAACTAAAATAAGTGCTGTACTGTTCGATAAAAGCCAGAAAATTATCCATTTAACCCAGGCGGTTGAGAATAGCTTCGACC
The DNA here is from genome assembly GCF_000428725.1 of Psychromonas aquimarina ATCC BAA-1526. Lineage (GTDB taxonomy): Bacteria > Pseudomonadota > Gammaproteobacteria > Enterobacterales > Psychromonadaceae > Psychromonas > Psychromonas aquimarina. The sequence continues at coordinate 33,396 of NZ_AUAM01000022.1, read as the reverse complement.
AGTATAGATGCATTTTTGCCTGCAATTGGAAGATATTCCTCAAATGAGAGCTCTGACTTTTTACCCGCTATATCAGATAATGAACGAATGATCACAAACGGGACTTTAAACTGATAACAAACCTGGGCAATAGCCGCAGCTTCCATTTCACAAGCAGCCATGGCAGGGAAGTTATTACGTGCAGTTTCAGCCTTAGTCGGATCCGCCATAAAAATATCACCGGTACAGATTAAACCCTGGATAATTTTCAGATCATCTAATGTTTCAGCTGCCTGCTGTGCGATATCGATAAGCTTTGGATCTGCTGGAAAGGCCGGCGGTAACTGCGCCATCTGCCCGATTTCATAACCAAATGCAGTTAAATCAACGTCATGAAAACGTACTTCGGTAGAGATAACAATATCACCAACGCTTAAGCTGGTATCATATCCGCCTGCAGAGCCGGTATTAATTACCGTGTCAGGCTGGAATTTTTCCAATAATAATGTGGTAGCAACTGCCGCTGCAACTTTGCCGATTCCAGACTTAGTTAAGATAACCTGTTTACCATTTAATTCACCCTGGTAAAACTCACAACCTGCAATAACAGTTGTATCAATGTTGTTCATATGTGACTTCAGGATTTCAACTTCTTCATCCATTGCACCAATAATGCCTATTTTCATCTTATCTACTCTTTGGAATTCTATTAAAGTCATAATGTTAGCATATTCTTAGTTAGATCTTCACTCTATGGTGTTTTTGTTGCTCCGAACTGTGTAAAATCTCGCACAATAAATAATAAATTAGTACAGAATCAGGAACCTAAAACAATGAATGCCTTACTTGAAGACTTAAAAGCGCGCGGCCTTGTTGCGCAAACAACAGCTGACCAAGAATTACATGAACATTTATCAAGCGGCTGCCAGACACTTTATTGTGGTTTTGATCCGACTGCCGACAGCCTGCATATCGGCAGCTTAGTACCGTTACTTACATTAAAACGCTTTCAGGAAGCCGGACATAAGCCGTTAGCTTTAGTCGGCGGCGCAACGGGTTTAATCGGTGATCCTAGTTTTAAAGCGAATGAGCGTAAATTAAACACCGATGATGTTGTCGGCGACTGGGTTGGTAAAATTAAGAAGCAGGTAAGTGCTTTTGTCGAATTTGGCGATCATGAAAATGCCGCTGAAGTTGTAAACAATCTTGACTGGATCGGGCAGATGGACAGCATCTCGTTTTTACGTGATGTAGGTAAGCACTTCAGTGTTAACGCTATGATTCAGAAAGAGTCAGTAAGACAGCGTATCGAACGTGAAGGCTCTGGTATCTCTTTCACAGAGTTCAGCTACATGCTGCTGCAGTCATATGACTTTGCCGCTTTAAACAAAGCAACGGGCTGTTCACTGCAGATCGGTGGTTCAGATCAGTGGGGTAATATCACCGGCGGTATCGAACTGACTCGGCGCATGAATAAAGAAAAAGTATTTGGTTTAACACTGCCGCTGGTAACTAAATCGGATGGTACTAAATTTGGTAAAACAGAGTCCGGTACAATCTGGCTTGATGCTGCCAAAACATCGCCTTATGCATTTTTCCAGTTCTGGATCACTACATTAGATGCTGATGTTTACAAGTTCCTGCGCTACTTTACTTTCCTTTCAATTGAACAGATTGAAGCGATTGAAGAGAAAGATAAAACAATTCAAGGCCGTCCTGAAGGCCAGGGTATCTTAGCGGTTGAAGTTACACGTTTAGTACATGGTGAAGAAGGTTTAGCTTCAGCGCAGCGTATTACTGAAGCGTTATTCTCTGGCGATTTAAGCTCGTTAAGCGAATCTGATTTAGCACAGCTTGCACAGGACGGACTTCCTACAACTGAAGTTGAACAGAGCGAAAAATCTTTAGTAGAGCTTCTAACCAGCTGTGAGCTTGCTAAATCAAATAAGATGGCGCGTGAATTTACTCATAATGGTGCTGTTACTGTTAACGGTGAAAAACAGACAGACAGTGAAGCGGTTTTATTAAAAGCAGACGCATTATTTGGAAAGTACACTGTGATTAAACGCGGTAAACGTCTGTTTAATTTATTTATCTGGAAATAAGGTTTGTGATAAGCATGCTTAAATTTAAAAATGTAAAAAGTCTGGGAGCTTCACTGCTGTGTGTCTTAAGCTTTCAGGCCGCTGCTGATAATAAAAGCAGCTGGGTAGATTTTAGCGATCCTACGGCTATATACTCTCGTGCCGGTGTGGGTGTCGGTACCGAAGGTGTTGATGTTTACGGTGCTGTCGGCGGCTATTTAGGCGGTCAGTTTAAACAGCAGCTTAGTGTTGAAGCAAAACATGATCTCGACTATTACAATGTGAATTATTTTGCATTTAATACCGCTAATGATACGGGATTTTCTTTTGATACCCGCTGGGCAGATGATTATGATCAGGCTTCCGTTGGTGTGATCAAAAAAATCCCGCTGGCAGAGCAGAATATTATAATTTATCCGTCAATGAATTTAGGTTTAATGTGGGGTGATAATATGAGCTCTACCACTTATATTGAAATTGATGCTGCTGTTCGTTACTCAGTTAATCGTGCTTTATGGTTTGGAGCAACACCAAGTTATAAATATGCGGTAAACGGTATCGATATTAACGATCTGGATATAACCGCTGATGTTGGTTATCAGGTTGCAAAGGATGTGGCATTGTCTGCTCATCTTAATAATGACGGCGAAGTGTGGGCTGATTTTACCTTTGCATTTTAATTGTATATAAACAGATTAGTTATAAAAGGTCACTGCATAGTGGCCTTTTTTATTATTAGGGGAACAGTGCATGCAGCTGACCGATTATGTAAACACTTTAGGTGCCGATCTTAAAAAACGTTATGGTGAGAAAGTTCATAAATTAACTCTGCATGGCGACTTCAGCTGTCCGAACCGTGACGGTACTCTGGGCAGAGGCGGCTGTACTTTTTGTAATGTCGCGGCTTTTGCCGATGAAAGTCAGGCTCAGCAGAGTATCAGCAGGCAGCTGCATTTACGTGCACAGGAGGTTTCCCATAAAGCGAGAAAGTATCTTGCTTATTTTCAGGCATATACCAGCACTTATGCTGAAATTAATCAGCTTGCCGGGCTCTATGAACAAGCCGTTGAAAATAATAATATTGTCGGTATCTGTGTAGGTACCCGGCCGGACTGCGTTTCCGATGAAGTTTTAAATTTATTAAGCAGCTATCTGTTTCGCGGCTTTGAAGTGTGGTTAGAGCTAGGGCTGCAGTCTGCCAATGATAAAACGCTTAAACGTATTAACCGCGGTCACGGTTTTGCTGAATATCACTCCGTCTGTGTTAAGGCACGGGCACGCGGCATCAAAGTGTGTACTCATCTTATATTAGGACTGCCCGGTGAAACTCAGATCGATTATCAGCAGACATTAGAACAGGTTATTAATAGCGGGGTTGACGGTCTGAAACTGCATCCGCTGCATGTTGTACGCGGTGCAACGATGGAAAAATCCTGGCAGGCAGGCAGGCTGTCCACATTGTCTTTAGAGCAGTACAGTCAGGCTGCTGTATCTTTAATTCGTGCCACTCCGCAAGAAGTTGTTTTCCATCGAATTTCCGCAACTGCAAAGATTGATGAACTGTTAGCACCGCTATGGTGTGAAAAACGCTGGCCGGTACAGAATAGAATGGGGAAACTGATGCAGGAGCTCGGCGGGCAGGGAACTGCTCTATAACTGCCGGAAAACTTAAAATGCTCCATTAATCAGCAGCATTGAGACAAGAATAAAAGACAGGCCAAGAGAATAAACTGTGAAGGTCAGCAAGTTACGTCACTCAAAAAACAGGTATTAATTATCTTTAAGTACCTGGTGGTCTAAGCTTAATATCTCAGGCTTTTTTTGAAAAGATATGAACATGCTGAAATTGTTATCAGTCCTTACTTTGCTGCTGGTTTGTTTAAGCCCGGTTCAGGCTGTATTAAATGAATCTGCCAAACCGCAGCAGATTAATGTTTATTTAGATGAAAATTTACCATTTTCGGGCTTTAATTCTCAAAAAAAAGCGCGCGGTCTGCTGGTGGATTACTGGCAGGAGTGGTCACTGCAGACAGGTATTGCCGTTAATTTTATTCCTTATATTAAACAAGATATTTATCAGCTGCTTAGCGAGAATAAACCGGCAGTGTACAGCGGTTTAAGAGGTGAATTTAAAACTTTAGCAACACTTAAAAAATCAGCTTTGATCGGTATTGACAGTCAGTTTTATTATTTTGCTCCGCGTGCCGGTGAAGTTAAGTCTTCATTAATTAATAAAAACACACCGGTTGTTGTCGGCGGATTATTAGCTGAAGCACAGCAGCTGCCGCTTTTTACTAAAACGCCCAATATTATTTATAAAGAGTACCTGGGGTTATTTGAAATTCTGCTGGATATTTATAATGAAGAGATTGATGCTCTAGTTTTATTCAGCGCTAATCAGAGTACGCCTAGTCTGGCGGATCAGCTCTTATCTGTTGCTTTCAAAAAAACACTGCTTAATGCGTCAAGCAATGAACTGCTTGTTTATACCTCGTTTGAACAGGGGACGCTGCTGGAATGGGTTCAGTGGGGAAATCAGCTGGATCCTATGCCTGAAAAAGTCGCTTTAGCGGTAAAAAATGTAAGTCGCCCTCTTTGGGGGGCTTCCATTGAAATGGCAACCAATCTGCTGGTTATCGTCTGTCTACTGGTTTTGCTATTTATATTTAACCGCTCAAAACGCAGAAAAGACCGTCAGTTTAAAGATATTTTAGATTCATCCCCTTATCCCCTGGCTATATTCTCCTTAGATGGAAACGCCATTTTTTATCTTAATGATGAAGTTAAGTCACTGTTTCCATTTAAGAATAAAAAAAATAAATACCTGTTTGTGGAAGCACAAAATCAGCTTTTATTATCTCGTTTTATAAACAAAGTGAGCCATCAGTCTGTTATTGAAGAGACTCAGATCCGCCTGTTAGTTGAAGATGATTATCATGATATTGAAATATCTGCGAAAAGAGTGCATTACCAGAACCATACGGTTTGGCTTTGTTATTTAAAAGATGTGACGGCTTTATTAAGAGCTGAGCGAAAATTAATAGAAGAGCGGGAATTATTACGTAAAGTGCTCGATTCAATACCGGAGCAGATTGCGTTTAAATCTTCTAAAGGCACTATTATCGGTTGTAATAAAAGCTGGGCAAAAGTCAACAATACTACAGTTGCGCACGCCCCCGGGCAGCGGGTTGTGGATCTGATGCCGGTAGATGTTGTTAAAAAACAGAAGCAGCAGGAAGCGGCCGTCTGGACCGGGGAAACATTTAATACTCAGGAGTGGGTTGAGCAGAAAAATAAACAGCTAAGTTTAGTTAACATCACCAAGGTGCCTTTGTACGATGATAAAGGCCGTATTTTTGCTATTTTAACCATAGACAGCGATATTACCGCGTTACATAATTTAACCAAGCAGCTGAAAGATGAAAACCTGCAGCGTAAAGAAACCGAGAAGGCGTTATTAAAACAGCATGTATTATTAAGCTCTGTATTTGCTGTCAGTGTGGATCCTATTACTCTGTTAGATTATCAGGGCCGGGTTATTGCCGCTAATAACGCATTTGCAGAGTTGATGGGCTCAAATTCACAGGATATTGCTGGTCAGCTGTACAGCGAGTTGTCGGCCTCCGGGCGCATTGACTGGATTGAGCGCCAGAATTATGAAGTACTTGAGTCTGGTGAAGCGGTTGTATTTGAAGAGCTGTTATTTGTGGGAGGGGCAGAGTCCTGCTATGAGATCCATAAAGCTGCATTTGCTGATGATAAGAGTGATACTAAAGGTATTGTGATTATGGCGCGGGATATTTCCGCTAAAAAACAGATTGAAGAAAAACTTGGACAGGAGCCCCCTGAAGAGAGCGCTAAAAAACTGCAGGATCAGCTGACTAATATTGCCAACCGCAGTGCTTTTGATATTGAATATTCCAAGCTTTGGCAGCAGGCCGGTGCAGAGCAGGAGTTATTATCAGTACTGATGTGTGATATCGATCTGTTTAAACCTTATAACGACAATTACGGGAAAGAGCAGGGTGATCAGACACTGCAGAAGGTTGCCGGTGCATTACAAAAAGCCGCTCAGGAGAATGACAGTTTTGTGGCGCGTTACGGCGGTGAAGAGTTTGCTGTGTTGATTAAAGGCGGCAATGCAACTAAGGCGCTTAAAGTTGCTGAATCCATGCGCCAGTCACTTGAAGAAGCCAATATTGAACATGGTTTTTCCGAAGTAAATAAGATAGTCACTATGAGTATGGGTTTATCAAGCATGTTCCCGAGTGAATTAAACTCGATGAAAATGCTGATGGCGGAAGCGGATAATGCGTTATATGACGCAAAAATGTCCGGCCGGGATCAGATAAGCGTTCACTAAGCCCCCTCCGGTTAATCAACATTCTGCTGTTTTCTAAAGCATACATAAATTTTAACTGCCTTGTTTTTGCAAGCGTAGAAATTAAGCCTCTCTGTCATCAGAGCTGCAGCTTAATAACGTATTGACCTTACTCTTGATTATCACATTTCTCCTGGTTTTCTCCGCTACAGCACAATAGGGCTTAATAATACCAAATCCGATAATTATCTACTCATTTATACTGGTTAAAATGAATGCTAGTTAAACATAAATAACATTTGTGTTTTGGTTATTGATTTTGCAATTAGAACAACTAGTTACTGCAATCAATGCCTTGCTTTCATCCATTTTTTCTACGTCTAAATAGATCATCTAATTAACGGAATTGGTATAACAGCTTTATTGACAATCTGTTTTTTATAAGTAACTATGTACTGCGCGGTACATTTGTTTTGTTAAGGGGATTCCTTTTGAAGACCGCCGCCTTCAGTCCGTTCTGACTGTACAAATAACAGAATAAATAAGCAGAGTAATTTATGAAAACTAACCTATCCGTGCATTTTAATAAAATCTGGAAGTTATTCGCCTGGTGCACATTAATTCTGGCTTTTGTTGTCGGTAATATTGCCTCCAAGGCTGACTATTTGACCTTAGTTAAAGCGCAGTATCCGGATTACAACTGGAGCCGTAGTGAAGCTTACCCTGATTTACCGGTTGTATTTACTGATGCTGCAGACAGCACTGATCAAGCACTGCTAATTGCTGTCGGTAAAGGATTCGGCGGTCCTTTTATACTTGCTGTGAAAGTGCACAAAGAGGCGCAGACCGCTCGAATAAAAGAAGTAACAGTTTTGTCGCATAAAGAAACACCCCCGTATCTGCAGAAACTGATCAAACAGAACTTTTTCCGTCAGTTTATAAATAAACAGGTCGGCAGTGATTATATTCTGAGGGATGATATTGACGCTGTTTCCGGTGCAACGATTTCATCAAAGGGTTTTACTAAAGCTATACGTGAGACTGTGCATCAAGGGGCACAAAATCATCTCGGCTATCAGAAGACCTGGCAGAGCGCAAAGTGGGCTCCCGGCATTAATGAGGCTTTAATGACGGTACTGTTCGGCATTGTTTTAGTTGTTGTCTACGCTCCGAAAAAAATTGCCAGACCTTTTAAGTTTCTGCTGCCCTTTGCTTCTCTGGCTTTTGTCGGATTTTATATGAACGCCTCTATCAGCCTGGGCACCTTAGCCGGGATTGTAATGGGGTATGTTCCCGAGTTCAGGCAGCACCCGATCTGGTGGATTCTGGTTGCCGGTGTGCTGAGTGCGATCCTGCTGCTGGGACGAAACCTGTACTGCGGTTATTTGTGTCCTTTCAGTGTTGTTCAGAATTTACTGCAGAAAATAAGCGGTATCAAACTTGCCCTGCATCCCGCCATGGTTAGAAATGCTCAAAGAGTTGTTTACGGCCTAAGCTGGTTTGCACTTATTCTTATTTTCTTATCGCGTCATCCTGCTTTAGGCTCTTACGAACCCTTCAGCATGATGTTTTCCCTGCAGGGCATGGGACTGCAGTGGTACATCTTACCCATTAGTCTGTTTGGCTCTTTTCTTATTCCGCAGTTCTGGTGTCGTTTATTCTGTCCTGTTGGTTTGTATCTGACTGAGGCCGTTCGTCTGCGCCAGGCTGCAGTGAACAGAGTAAGTAATATCTTTGTTAAAGAGCTAAGCTGTCCGAGCAGTGCTGCTGAAAGCTCCAGTAAAAGAGCTGCTGCAGTTACTATTGTGTTTGCTACGCAGACCGGCAACAGCAGAGATCTGGCTTATCAGCTAAAAGCTGCCTGTGACAGCGGCGGATTAGCTGCTCGAGTTAAATCTATGGCTGATTTTCAGCTTGCGCAGTTAAAGCCGCAAAGCCGCCTTATTATTGTTACCAGTACCTATGGTGAAGGCGAACCGCCGCAGGATGCTGTGTCTTTTCATCAACAGCTCTTTGCCGATGATGCTCCCAGATTAAATCATGTGCATTACGCCGTATTAGCCCTGGGTGACAGCAGCTACCGTTTTTTCTGCAGAACGGGAATCGAATTTGATCGACGCCTGAGTGATCTTGGCGCGCTGTGTTTTATAGAACGTGCTGACTGCGATCGGGATTACCAGGAACAGGCCGGTAAATGGATAAAAGCAGCTGTGCAGATTTTACAAAGCAGATCTGCAGGCGGCGCTTTTGATACTGTTAAAGCGCCTGTTTTAAATGCTCCGAAGCAGATCAACAGCTGTGACAAACCGGTATTCTCTGCCCGGCTGCTGAGCAGAAACAGGATCAGTGATAAAGGCTGCGCAAAAGGTTTTTATCATATAGTACTAGCTGCACCGGACTCCGGGATCCAATATCAACCCGGCGATCTGCTAAGTGTTACTTTTGAAAACTGTGCTGAACAGGTTGATGCTCTTCTGCACAACCTGTCTATTTCACCCTGCAGTGAAATAAAGGCCGGCATAACAATTCGTCAGGCCCTGATAACATCCTTTGAATTAACTTTGTGCCGCCCCGGGTTTATTGAAAAATATGCACTGCTCAGTCAGCATCAGGAACTGCTGGATTTACTTGCTGACCGAGAGCATGTTCGAAATTATGCCGCCCGGCATCAGATATTTGAAATCGTGCGCAGATATCCTGCCGCTGTTTCTGCGCAGGAGTTTCTGTTGTGTCTGCGCAGAGTGACGCCGCGAAAATATTCTATTGCTTCAAGCAGCTCAGCGATAGGTGATGAAGTGCATTTAACGGTTTCTCTGGTGAACTATCAGGCTGACGGTTTTGATTATTGCGGCGGTGCCTCTGGTTTTTTAAGCCGCCGGGCTTCTATCGGTACAGAGATCCAGGTATTTATCCAAGAAAATAAGCATTTCCACCTGCCGAAGTGCACTGATACAGCGGTAATTATGATCGGCGCCGGCTGCGGAATTGCTCCTTTTCGTGCATTTATGCAGGAACGTGATGTACAAAAACATCAGGGCAGGAACTGGTTGTTTTTAGGCAACCAGAATCAGGAACTTGATTATCTGTATAAAAATGAATGGCAGGGGTATCTTGAACGGGGAGTGTTAAATGCGCTGGATCTGGCTTTTTCCCGTGATCAGGAAAATAAAATATATGTTCAGCAGCGGATATTAGAGCAGGCCGACCAGTTCTATAACTGGCTGGAGCAGGGGGCACACATTTATATCTGCGGAGACAGGTCAAATATGGCCGTCGGGGTCGAAGATGCGATTGTGCGGGTAATCGAGCTGCAGGGCAGTATGTCCCGCGGCCGGGCATTATCCTATCTGGCCAGCATGAAACAGGAAAAACGTTTTTTAACAGATATTTATTAGGCTGTTTTTATTAATCTAGTATAAGGAGCAGATTTTGAATCAATCTTTGAATTCAGGCAGAAGAAAACCTAAAAGCGCCGGTGTTTTTGAAACTAAACTAAGTTTTGCTTTAGCACTGATTACTCTTTTATTAATATCTGCTTATTTTACTCAGTCGCTCTTAAGTATTGAGGAGCAGGGCATAATCACGGATGTCGTTGAAAGAATCGAAGCGCAGGCTGTACCTGATAAAAAAAGCAGACAAAGAGAATTTATCGATTATCAGGAGTGAAGTGGTTGTGTTTAATCTGCGTAGTAAAAACAGCTGCAGGTTTTAAAGCCGCAGCTGTTTTGTATTCTGGTTAAGGTCAGGCTGAATAACCGCCTTCGATGCCTTTGGTGGTGATAGAAACCGCATCGTGGGCATGCAGGCTTTCATAATGGTTAACACGCAGCCAGAAATCATCAAATTTACTCTGCTGATGAAGTGAATACTGCAGATGACGAGCCGCGTCTTCACAAAACATTAAGTTCTGTCCGTTTAAGCGTGCAAACTCCTGCTCATCTTCACGCTTTACCGCCGCCTGCACGGGGGTTTTAAGCGTCTCTTCAACTAAATCTATCAGCTCGATAACCGGGAATGAAGAGTTCGTTTTGTTGAGTTTAACTTTCACTTCCACAATACTGCGCTGGCTGTGCGGTGTTGCCACAATACCCTGAGTTGAGCCTAACCAGCGTAATACTTCATCTTTACTGATTTCTGCCTGCTGGTCGTATTTCTGCAGGAAAGCATCCTGAATAAGCTGACGTGCTAAGGCTGCTGAACAAGGACAGGTTGATGAATAAGGTACATTAACCTGCAGTTCAAGTTCAAGATTACCATCGGTCAGCAGGCCGTTGATAATAACCGGATAAGCTTTCCAGCCGCGTTTTTCACTGATTAATGATTTACGGCGCAGGTGATAATCAAAAGCAAACTTAACAAAAGCCTGCTGGCTGAGTTCATGGTGGCTTTTAATAAATCCTTCCAGCAGAGTTGTTAGTGTTTCAAGTGTTAACTCTGATTCAGTAGAAAGCTGATCCAGCTGCAGGTACAGGCGGGACATATGAATGCCTTTCGCTTGAGCATCTCCAAGATTAACAAATAATTCAGCACTGGCACTTACTTGTTGCGGCGCGCAGTCATCTGTTTGTACCATCAAAGGTAGCTCGATATTACTCATACCAACACGGTCGAGTGTACCCTCGGTTTGAGCTTGTGCACTATTTGCGATATCTGGCATTGCCATTTGGAAAAACTCCCTTAAACAGTAAGTGTTATCAATAGCCGGGCCAACTGGGAATTTGTATTTATAAGCGGCTGGGTGTACTGATAAAATAAAAATTTAGGCGGTGCATTATAGACCTGTTAAGGAGAATTAAAAACCACGAAATGAAAAGGATTAACAACAACTTCTTATAATATAGGCTTACGGCCTGCCTTAATTGCCTTAATACAGATGATTTTTTCAATTTAATTGGAAAAATGCGTAATAACTTTAATAAGTTGAAATGATTTTTGATTACAATGGAATAATTTTTTATTTTAAATGACTGAGATGAATGTGAGTATATTTAACCTTAAAACCTGGGTTCACTATTATGTAGCTTTACTGAAAAGGTCCGGGACAATTCGTTTCAGCCTGATCCTTGCCGTGGCAATTATTTGTGCTGATTCGGTACTTCAAATGTTACTCGCCTATTACTTTGATCGACCACTGGATATCGTCAGTGTTTCACGCTCATTTATTTTAGGTTTATTAATTACCCCCTGGGCGGTGTATTTTTTAACTGTGGTTGTCGGGGATTTAGAAGAGGCCAGAGAACACCTTGGAAATACGGTAGCTACCTTAAAAGTTCTTCTCAATAACGATCAGGAAAAAACCCGTGCCTTAGAATCTGAGATTATCGAAAGAGAGAAAACTCAGCTTAAGCTTGAAGAAAGCGCCATATTATTACGCTCCTTTATTAATACCTCACCGGATCTGGTTTTTCATCGTGATTTACAGGGGCGCTTTGTCAGCTGCAACAAAGCGATGGAAGTGCTGACCGGTAAAACCGAAAAAGAACTTATTGGTCTTACCCCCTTTGATATCTACAGCGAAGCTTATGCTAAGGAAGTGGTTACACGAGATAACAAAGTTAAGGAAACTCAGCAGGAGCTGATCCACGAGCACTGGTTACATTATCCTAACGGCAAGCAAGCCTATTTTGAAGTACGCGCCCTGCCGCTTTATAACAGCCATAAAGAGTGTGTCGGCATTATCGGTTTCGGCAGGGATATCACCGAACGTAAAAAACATCAGGAATATCTGGAAAAAGCCAGTCGTGATAAAACTACCTTTATTTCTACCATAAGCCATGAGTTAAGAACACCGTTAAACGGAATTGTTGGTTTAAGCCGTATGCTGCTGGACGAGAAACTGACCAGTGAGCAGATGAAACATCTGAAAACGATTCATATGAGTGCGATTACTTTAGGCAATATCTTTAATGATATTGTTGATTTAGACAAACTGGACCGGCGCCGTTTGAATCTGGTTAGTAATCATATTCATATGGTTGATTTTATCAGTGACTTAAAGAGTTTAGCTTTTATCCAGGCGGAACAGAAAGGTTTAACACTGCGCTTTGAACAGCAGGGAGAGCTGCCTGATTATATTGATGCCGATGATACACGGTTACGACAGGTTCTGTGGAACCTGATCACCAATGCCGTCAAATTTACTGAGCAGGGGGAAGTCTGCATCCGCTGTTACAGTGAGCGTGAAAATGATCATAGTGCAGAGCTCTGTTTTGAAGTGCAGGACTCTGGTATTGGTATTCCAGAAGATCAGTTTGATAAAATTTTTGCTATGTATTACCAGGTGAAAGGTAATAAACATGCCACGGGAACCGGTATAGGTCTGGCTGTTTCCTCGAAAATCGTTAAAGCGATGGACGGCAGGATAACCGTTAACAGTGAAGTCGGCACCGGCAGTACTTTTAAATTATGTTTTCCGGTGCAGTGTCCGGATAAAGGGCTTGAACAAAAAAGAGCACTGCCCGCACTGCCGGGACTGTCTATTTTATTAGTTGAAGATATTGAACTGAATATTTTAGTCGCCAAGGCATTATTAGAAAAACTAGGGCATCAGGTCGAGTGTGCTGAAAACGGCGAGCAGGCATTGCAGAAAGTTGCCGCTAAAAAGTATCAGTTAATTTTAATGGATATCCAGCTGCCCGATATGGACGGCTATCAGATCACCAGTAAGCTGCGTGAGATACACGGCGAAGATCTGCCGCCGATTGTCGCGCTGACGGCTAATGTATTTGCAGATAAAAAGCAGTTTATTAAGCAGGGAATGGATGACGCGTTAGGCAAACCTTTGAGTATTTTGCCTCTCAATGAGATGATCAAAAGGTTGTTTGTTTCTGTAGACGCACTAGAAAAAAATGAGCAGCTATGCGCAGAGCAGGTCCAGGTGACACAAAAAGTATTGTTTGATGAAGTGATGTTAACGGAGTTACTGGAGTTTCTGCCGGTATCTGTGATGCTGGAAAACGTCGCTTTGTTAGAAAAAATGATGCCCGATTATCTGCATATTTTAGATTCAAATATGACAGCAAAAGATAAAAAAGGCATTGTCAGCGAAGCACATAAAATTAAAGGAGCCGCCGGCTCAGTAGGTTTAAAGCGTATTCAGGAGCTAGCGCAGAAAGTGCAGTCTCCGGATTTACCAGCATGGTGGGACAATATTGATGACTGGGTAGAGTTACTTAAATCAGAATATCAGAATGACATAATTGAACTGAAGAAATGGATTGCCGCTGCTGGTAATTAATCATTAATGCATGAACTAAGCCGCCTGTTGTAAGGTATGTGAAGAATTGAGTGCTTTATTATCGGCGGGGATTTAGAATAAAACCTTTGTAAATATCAAATGGGCGTAATAAATGGAAGATAATTCACAACAGGAAAAATGGCTGCAGGGGGTTATGAAAGAGACCTTCTCTGAACAGAAAAAAGCACGACGCTGGGGAGTTCTGTTTAAAAGCTTAACTTTTATTTATCTGTTTATTCTATTGATATTATTTATGAGTGCCGGCCCGGATATGGGCAGTGATAAGCAGAATGACAGCCATACAGCTATGGTTCAGGTTAACGGTGTAATTGCGGCGGATCAGGACGCTAATGCCAACTCGATTGTTACCGGGCTGCGGGAAGCATTTAAAAATGAACATAGTCAGGCCGTTATGCTGGTTATCAACAGCCCCGGCGGCAGCCCTGTGCAGGCAGGTTATGTTTATGATGAAATTAAACGTCTGCGCGGTCTGCATCCTGATAAAAAACTGTATGCTGTTATTGCTGAGCTTGGCGCCTCCGGCGGTTATTATATGGCGGCCGCCGCTGATGATATTTATGCGGACAAAGCGAGCCTGGTCGGCTCTATCGGGGTGACTGCATCAAGTTTTGGTTTTGTGGATCTGATGAAAAAAATGGGGGTGGAGCGCCGTCATTTTACATCGGGTGAGCATAAGGCATTTTTAGATCCGTTTTCACCGGCTAAAGAGGAAGAGCAGCTCTTCTGGCAGGAAGTACTGGATGTAACGCATAAGCAGTTTATAAAAGTAGTGGAAGAGGGGCGCGGCGAGCGTCTTAATAAAGCTGGATCGACAGTGGAACTATACTCAGGTCTGATCTGGAACGGTGAACAGGCCCTTAAACTCGGTCTGATTGACGGTTTAGGCAGTCCCGGTTATGTTGCCCGGGAAATTGTGAAAGCTGAAAATATTGTTGATTATTCAGTGCGTCCGTCAACGCTGGAAACGATAACTAAAAAACTGGGTTTATCAATAGGCTCCGGCCTTGCCTCACAGCTGAAATCTGAAACGAGTGATTTTACCCTGCAGTAGCTTTGTATAAAACAGCTCCGAAGCAAGGGATAAAATATTTTATCCCTTGTGGACTGCTTATTTTAATGACTGCAGACGCAGGTCATCTTTTTTATAAAGTTCAATTTTTGCACTGTAACGCGCCTGATCTAATTTCTTATCTGCATAAACCAGTGCACTGCCCATCTCCTGGCTTGCCTCTCTAAAACGTCCCTGCAGTGCTAAATACTGTGCTCTGCTGGCGTACTCCTTAGAGCGGATGTTCATAATTTTGTAAAGATCAATGGCTAACAGGTGCGCCAGAACATGCTCCGGGTGTGAACGGATAAACAGTTCGAGTTTTTTCTCTGCTTCTTTGTACTGTTTGTTTTCCTGCAGTGCGATCACCAGGTTGAGCACGATAACCGGGTTATTTGGTGTTTTTTTATAAAGAGCTGATAATGGTGCAATAATTTTCTTCGGGTTTTTTAATGCAAGCGCAGTATCTGCTGCTAAGTCGTTATAAAACAGGTTGCCCGGCTGCTCTTTTAATAACTGCGCATTGATCTCCTGGGCTTTTTCATAATCTTTATTCTGAAAATAAGCCAATGCCAGACCGTATAATGCGGCTTCTTTTAACTGATATTTATGGTTTTTAATTTGACTCTGATAAAAACTGACTGCGGCTTTTGCTGAAATGTTATTGTAACGAACCGTAATTCGCGCTTTGCTCAGCTGATAATCGAGGCTGTTTTTATAATGCTTTTTCTCGAACTGACCTGCCCGCAGGCGTGATTCAGCTAAACGGGTTTCTGGTAAAGGGTGAGTTGACAGCATCTGCGGCGGCATATTGGCATATTTATATTTTTCCGCCAGTTTACTGAAAAAATCGGCCATGCCGTAAGGATTGTAACCGGCGCCGGCTAATGTCTGTATACCTATTCTATCGGCTTCATATTCATGCAGTCTGGTATAATTAATTTGTGACTGTGCTGTTACGGCCATGGTGGTGGTTAAGGCCGCCATGCCGGCCGTTGGAGAAACAACAGCAAGCAGCAGAGAGCCCGCAAGTGCAGCTAAAGAAGCGGGGTTACTGAATGACTGCTGTTCAATCATACGTGCCAGATGACGCTGGGTAATATGCGCGATTTCATGGGCGATAACACCAGCCAGTTCACTTTCGTTTTGAGCGTATAAAAACAGCCCGGTATGAATTTTTACATTGCCGCCTAAAAAGGCCGCCGCGTTAATCTCTTTATCGTCAATAAGAAAGAAGTTGAAGGGAAGTTTTACTGAATCAGCATGGCTGACCAGGTTTTGCCCTAAGTCTTCAATATAATAATTTAAAACCGGATCATGAATAATCGGCAGTCCCTGATTGGCCATTAAGCGGAATGCCCAGCCGTACTCTTTTTCTTTTTCAATTGTTAAAGCCCCCGCGCCGACGGTGCCGATATCAGGAAGTGAATTCGACGCATGTGTCGCGCTGCTGAGCAGTGAAAAGAGAAAACAGAGTGAAATAATCACGGATTTTTTAAGCACAATAACCACTCATGAGAAAAAGATAATAAAATCATAAACAAGCTTCAACTTATTGCAAGCGATGATTGTCTTATATAGCTGTAAAGGTAATAATCACTGTAGTGATGAATGTCTGGTATAGCTGTGAAGGTAATAATCCTGTACTGTTACCCTATTTAATCAGGTCCGATGGAAACTTTAGATTTACGAAGTAAACAATGCCCGATGTCGCTGGTAACCTTAAAACGTCATCTGCTGCATGAGCATCATTCAGACAAGTCACTGCATCTGTTATTCTCTAGTGAGCCTGCGATGCAGGATATTATTCGCTATCTTGATAAAAAATCTTATTTATATTCGATAAATAGATCGGATAGCCAAGTGTCTCTGATTATGCAGATCAAAGCACAAAAATCAAACTAAAGGTGTTATTAATTATATGTTTAGACAGCTAGCTGAGTGGTATAAAAACCGCTTTTCAGATCCGAATTTGAGCGTGCTTTTTTTATTACTGATCAGTGCTTTTTTAGTTTTTTATTTCTTCGGCAGTATCTTAGTGCCGTTATTTGTCGCGTTAGTACTTGCTTACTTACTTGACTGGCCGATTAACTATCTGATGCGTTTTAAGATTAACCGTACGGTTGCGACACTGATTGTGATGCTGGTATTTATATCTATAGCCATTTTTGCTTTTTTAGGCCTGTTGCCGACGGTATTTAAACAGGGAGCCGCTTTAATTCGTGATCTGCCGGCCATGTTTAATGAATCACAAGCATACCTGTTAACTCTGCCCAGCCAGTATCCGGATGCGATAGATCCGGTGACCGTCTCGCATATTGTTGATAATCTGCGAAATTATTTGTTAGACAGCGGCGGTTTTCTGCTGTCGCAGTCATTTGCTTCGCTGCTGAATATTGCCGCATTAATTGTTTATGCGATTTTAGTACCGTTAATGATGGTTTTTCTGCTTAAAGATAAAGAGGTGTTAATCGCAAGTGTTGTGCGTTTTCTTCCTAAAAATAGAAAGTTAGCGAATCAGGTCTGGTTGGAAATGAACGACCAGATAATGAATTATATTCGCGGTAAGGTAATTGAAATTTTTATTGTTGGTGTCGCGACCTATTTTGTTTTCTTTTTTCTAGATCTTAGATATTCAGCGCTGCTGGCAGTATTAGTCGGTTTGTCGGTATTAATTCCCTACATTGGAGCGGCAGCTGTTACCGTGCCCGTTGCCGTTGTGGCACTGTTTCAGTGGGGGCTTACACCTCAGTTTGCCTATCTGATGGTTGCCTACGGGGTGATACAGGTACTGGACGGTAATCTGATTGTTCCTATTTTGTTTTCCGAAGCGGTTAATCTGCACCCGGTTGTAATTATTATGTCGGTACTGATATTCGGCGGTTTATGGGGATTCTGGGGCGTCTTTTTTGCGATTCCTTTAGCTACTTTAGTGAAAGCGGTATTAAATGCCTGGCCAAGCCATCAGATGCAGACTGAAGATACTGAAAAGGTAGAATAAAAGGGCGCATGGCCCTTTTCAAAAACTAGAGGTTAACCCTGCAGATAATCAAGAACAACCTGATGATGGTCTTTGGTTTTAAACTTATCAAAGACTTTTTCAATATTACCCTGCTCGTCAATTAAAAAACTGATACGGTGGATACCGTCATATACTTTACCCATGAACTTCTTTTCTCCCCAGACGCCGAATGCATCGGCAACCGCATGGTCTTCATCGGATAATAACGGGAAGTTAAGCTCTTTTTTATCAACAAAACGTGCCAGCTTTTTCACCGGATCCGGGCTGATACCGTACACCAGGGTATTAAGCTCTGTAAGCTCCGCTTTTGCGTCACGTAAACTGCAGGCCTGAGTGGTACAACCAGGCGTTAAAGCTTTCGGGTAAAAATACACTAATACTTTTTTTCCGCTTAAATCGGCTAATGAAACACTGTTGTCCTGGTCGTCTTGTAGTGTAAATAGGGGGGCTTTATCCCCGGCTGCTAATCGGTTCATATTTCTCTCTTTTAGTAAGTAAGCAGCGGAATTACCCGTGCTTATTTATAGTTTAATGGGGCTTATAAAACCTTCTGGTTTTAAAGCAAGTAAATCACAGTTTAAGCTGTCGATAACCTGTTCTGCGGTGTGCCCTAATAAAGTGGCGCTTAAGCCGGAGCGGCCGACAGAGCCTAAAATAACCAGTTCAGCATCTATCTCATTAGCAATATCACTAATCACGTCTTCAGGTAACCCTTGTCTTAAGTGGGTTCGCGGCGCTAAAATTTGATGAGACTCGGCATATTCATTTAAGGTTTTCTGGTGGAATTTTTTTAATCCGTCTTCGTAATTAATCGGATCAAACTCGGGCAGTTCCAGCATGATATTCATCGGCGGACTGGGGAAAGCGTTAACGATATGAATATTAGCTTCAATCATTTCCGCAATGGCTTTAGCTTCGCTTAAAATCTGTATATTAAGTTTATGATGATCTTCGTCCTGAATACTTTTACAGTCGATAGCACAGAGAATGTTGCCGTTTTCAGGCCATTCGTGGTTTTTAACCAGTAAGACGGGGACAGGGCATTTGCGTAATAAATTCCAGTCGGTAGGAGTAAATAAAATCGCACTTAATTTGGAATGCTGGTGGGTCGATTTAATTACTAAGTCATGTTTATTTTGTAATACTTCAAGAATTGCCGCCTGGAAAGGGCGGTTATGCCAGCGGACCAGGCAGTCAATATTTAAGCCTTTTTCCTGATACGGTTGAGCGAGTGCCAGCAGCCATTCTTTGTTTTCTTTGACTACGATATTCTGCATTGCCTGACGCTCTTCAGCAGAGCTTAATGATGTCATTTCATAACTGAGATCATAGCAGCATAAAAACAGCGTTATTTTTGCCCCTTTCTCTTTCCGGGCAATTGTCGCTGCCCGGTCAAAAGCGGGCTGAGACTCTTGGGTTGGATCAATGAAAACTAAGATGTTTTGATACTTAAGCATAACAAACTCCCAATAAACTACTGAAGATATATATAATTTAGATCAGAAGAGTTAAAACTGACAGCCTTTTCATCACGGAAAAGGCTATTTGCCGGAGGGGATGTTAATAACAGTGCTGCATATCAATCTTTTTTGTTAGCACCTGCTAGTTCTGCTAGCTGTTCTTCATCTAAGATACTGATGTATTTGCCTTTTACTGCAATCATATTGCTTTTTTGGAAGCGTCCTAAAAGACGGCTGATAGTCTCAACGGTCAGACCTAAATAATTGCCGATATCACCGCGTGTCATTGATAAACGAAATTCGCGGGGAGAAAATCCGCGAGCTGAAAAACGAACTGACAGGTTATGGATAAAAGAAGCAAGACGTTCTTCGGCATTTTTCTTGGAAAGCAGTAAAATCATATTCTGATCACCGACAATTTCTGCGCTCATCAGGCGTAAAATCTGCTGTCTTAATTTCGGCATCGTTGTAGATAAACTATCGAGAGTATCGTATGGAATTTCACAGATCATTGCTGTTTCAAGTGCCTGTGCAAAACTCGGGTGTGTGCCTGAACTGATACCGTCAAAACCAACTAGGTCACCGGCAAGATGAAAAGCTGTGATCTGTTCATCACCCTGCTCTGTGATCGTATAAGACTTCAGGGTGCCGGAGCGAATTGCGTAAAGGCATTTCATTTCCTGGCCGGCTTTGAATATCTCCTGACCTTTTTGAATGGGTTTTTTACGATCAATAATATTATCTAAACGATCTAATTCAGTTTCATTAAGAGAGTAAGGGATACATAATTGACTGATACTACAGTCTTGGCAACGAATTGCACAACCGCCGTTTTGCACACGATTAGTAATGCTTTTTTCCATAGTTCTTATATTTCCAGTTTTGATTTAAATCAATATTAGCATTAATTGAAGTCGCTTTGAATACTTTCTAAAGATTTGTGGCGGCTGCAGACATTTTTACGTTAAAAATTGTGTGCTGTGCAGGTATGTTAAAACCTTGTTAACCCCTTACTGTATGCGGTTTTAAAGCGATAATCGCGTTAATGAGACGCATTATTGCCTGCAGTGACGAGGCGCCGGTTAAAAAAATAAAAGCCTGCACTGCTGTGTCTGTTTTTAGAACAATTGTTGAAAGGCTGGACATAAATTCTGCACAGGCGATTTTTTGCTCCTGGGGTTGTATACGTTTCCACTTTTCATGAGCAAAAGCAGTGCTGAGGGAGACTTAAAGGTGCTTATTTTTAAAAAGTTGATTAGCAGAAAAGACAACGGATATAGCGTTTTATTTTATGAACGATTATTCAGCCTAACTGTTTAAGCGCGATATAAAAGGTATGCATCGCAAAAACAGCTAATAATAAGTCGCTGCCGTAGCGGAACAAATCTATGCTGCTGGTTAATAAGTGTTTTATTTCACAAGCGATTATTCAGCCTAACTGTTTGAGTGCGATATAAAAGGTATGTACTGCAAATACGGCAAGTAATAGGCCGCTGCCGTAGCGGAACAAATCTATGCTGCTGGTTAATAAGTGTTTTATTTCACAAGCGATTATTCAGCCTAACTGTTTGAGTGCGATATAAAAGGTATGTACTGCAAATACGGCAAGTAATAGGCCGCTGCCGTACCGAAACAGGTGGTGGTTAAGAAAACCTTTTAACTGGTGGCTCAGTGTACCGACGGTGAGCATGGCTGGTAGTGTGCCCAGGCCGAATCCAAGCATAATAATAAAACCATGGCTGGTCGAGCCGCTGCTGGCCGCCCAGGATAAGGTTGAATACACTAAACCGCAGGGTAACCAGCCCCATAAAAAACCCAGCGGAAAAGCAAACAGCGGGTGTTTTAAGGGGATAAAGAGCTGGGCTGCCGGTTTTATAAACTTCCAGATAAACTGTCCGGCCTGTTCAAGCTTTATCAAACCAAACCAGATGCGTGCTACATATAATGCTAAGAAGAGCATCAGTACGGCAGCCAGCATACGCAGATAAACTAAGGCTTCTTTACCGCCAAAGAAAACAATAAGCGCGCCGCTGCTTGCCGCAAATAGTGCTCCGGCAAGAGAGTAACTGCTTACTCTTCCCAGGTTGTATAAAAACAAAGATAACAGCGAAGACTGTCTGCTCTGCTCTTTTTTGACGGAAAATGTTATTGCACTGGCAATCCCTGAGCACATGCCTAAACAATGTCCTGCACCTAATAAACCGATCAGCAGGGCCGCTGTAAAATCATTGATCAGCATTTTTTTCTACCGGTTTTTTTTCTGCCTGTGCTGTTTTGTTATCTGTATTTTCGCGCATCTCTTCATCGAACAAAATATTAATACCTTCGCGATCTAAATCATCATACTGGTTTGATTTTACAGACCAGAAGAATACCGCAACGGCGATGGCGACAAATACCATGGCAATGGGGATTAATACATAAATGATGCTCATTTTATTAACCTTTAAGAGTAATTATCAGCTGAACTTAATGAGTCTATTATTCAGTCAGCTTATTTTAACAGGCGCAGCGAATTAGTCACAACGATCAAAGAGCTGAAAGACATGCCTAACACGGCTATATAGGGAGGAACATGCCCCATAACGGCCAGCGGTACTATGATCAGATTATACCCGCTGGCCCAGCCGAGGTTTTCCTTAATGATACGGGTTGTCTTCTGCGCTGTCTGGCGCAGTATTTTAAGTTTGTTTAAGTCTTCACCTAATAAAATAACATCTGCACTGTTTTTGGCGATATCTGTACCGCCGGCTAATGCCACCGAAACATGCGCACCTGCTAATACCGGTGCGTCATTAATACCGTCACCGATCATCATGACATTATGCTCTGTCTGCAGCTTGTGCAGATGCTCAAGTTTACCCTGCGGGGTGACACCTTTAACTAAGTTGTCGATTTTTAATAAACAACATACTTCTTCACTTTTCGCTGAAATATCACCGGTGAGCATGGTGCTTTTAATGTTTTTCTGAGAGCAGTAATCAAGCATCTGCGGTGCACTGCTGCGGAGCTGATCACCTAATTCAAAGACCGCAACCAGCTGCTTATCCAGGGTTAGATAAATGAGCAGTTCCTTACTGTCGACTGGTTTTTCAACTTCACAAAACAGAGCATGACCAAGTCTTACCTGCTTTTTCTGGTAATCAGCCTGCAGGCCGTGACCGGGTTTATTAAGAACATTCGTTAAAACAACACTGTTCTGCTGCTGTTCTTTAAATGCTAAAGAAATCGGATGCTCGGATATCTGCTCTAACTGCGATGCTATATCAATACACTGCTGTACAGAATAGTCTGCGTAGACTCGGGTATTAAGCAGTAAAAAATTGCCTTTTGTTAAGGTGCCGGTTTTATCAAAAACCATATGGTCAACTTTGTTAACTGTCTCTAAAACATGGTGTTTTTTAATTAAGATGCCCTGTTTATTAAGCTGGGCGGTAGCGCAGGTTAATGCGGTTGGTGTTGCTAAAGATAAGGCACAGGGGCAGGTTGCGACTAACACCGAAAGGGTTATCCAGAACGCCTGATCCGGATCAATAAGACTCCAGCTGATATAGGTCAGTGACGCCACAATCAGCAGGCCGCCGACAAAGTAGCGGGATACAATATCAGCAACAATTTCAACTCTGGGCTTATTAAGCTGGGCGTTATCCTGCAGATGAATAATATCGGCGATTAAGGTATTACCAGCCGCTTTTTCAACGCGTATCAGCAGCGGGCTGGTCACATTAACCGTACCGGCAAAGACCGGGGCATTGATACCTTTACTGACAGGCAGGTGTTCGCCGGTGAGCATAGATTCTTCAATATTACTTAAACCGTCAATAATAACGCCGTCAACAGGCAGAGTTTCACCTGGTTTAACTAAAATAATCTGACCGGCATTGAGTGTTTTCGCCGGAATAAGACTTTGCTGCTGCGGTTTATTTACATCTTCAATCAAGGCCGCCATCGACGGTAACAGGCGTAATAAATTACTGCTGGTTTCTGAGGCTTTACGTCTTGCTCTAAGCTCTAATAAACGCCCCAGCAGCAGCAGAAAGGTGAACATGGAAACCGATTCGAAGTAGACTTCGCCGCGCCCGACCAGAGTTGCATAAGCTGATGCACTGTAAGCCCCTAATAAAGCAATTGAAATAGGGATATCCATACCTAAGGTTTTATTGCGAATATTACGCCAGGCATTGGCATAAAAAGGCTGTGCACTATATAACAGGACCGGGGTTGCTAGAATAAGGCTGACCCAGCGGAAGTAATGGATAAACTCCTCTTCCATCCCGGAGAAAAAATCCGAGTACAGGGCGATGGCAAACATCATAACCTGCATGGTTGCCAGACCGGCAAGGCCTAAACGGCGCAGATAGGATTTAGCCTGCCGGGTATAAAAGGCTTCCTGCTTATTAACTTGAAAAGGATAAGCTTTGTAACCGACTTTCTGGATCTCGGTAAGAATTCGGCTGAGTTTAAGCTGCTGTTTATCCCATTTTATAACCGCTCTATTAAGTGTGGTATTGACATTAATAAAGTTAAGCCCAGGTAAAAAACGCAGCTGCTTTTCGATTAACCAGGCACAGGCTGCGCAGGTGATCCCCTCAACGGTAAGGGTGATTTCGCTGCTGCTGTTGTCCTGACTGACAAAATCTTCCTGAATCTGCTCGATATCATAGTGCTGCAGCTGCTGCAGCTCTTCGGGCACCAGCGAAGTGACTTTTTCTGCATTTTCGCTGCGGTGGTCGTAATAGGAGGTTAAACCGCTGTCAACAATGGTCTGTGCGACGGCTTCGCAGCCGGGACAGCACATAGCTTGTGAAATTCCCTTGATGGTAACCCGGAAGTTACTGTCAACGGGATTCGGCTCGCCGCAGTGAAAGCAGTTAATGTTCTTTTCCATTACAGGCTGAAGTTTTCTGTCGGCAGTACAATGGATTTCTGTAAGCGCCAGCTTTTATCAAAGGGTTCAATGCGCAGCATCCACTTGCCGTTAAGGTCATTCTCTGATTCAAAACGGAAGCTGCCGGCAGCATCGGCTGTTAATAACTGCGAGACGTCTCTGGCGGCTAAGGTTGAGTGGTGTAATGAAAAGTTAATCGGTGTTTTACTGTCAATGCCGGTTAATTTAACAATAAGCTGTTTATCATGATGCTCAACATCTGCCCCGATATTGCGTTTTTTAGCATTGTTCAGCAGTGTTCGGTCTTCATTAATTGCTTTGCCTTCTGAATAATAATCATCAACAACCATATCCGGTTTATTATCTATTGCGGTAAATAAAAGGCTGGTAGCGCCGACAACGGCAGTCATCGGTAAAATGATTAAAAACCACGGCCAGAATTGTTTAAACCAGCTTTTATTTTTAGTTGTGTTCATGAAATGCCTATAAAGAGATAGATTGCAAATTTAAGGGAATTTAACATAGCATTTACAAATTGTGAAGGCTATAAAAAAAGCCTCAAAATGAGGCTTTTTATGTCAAATTAAAGTAACAGATACTCTGATACCCGTTATCATTCAAGATGCAAAAATCAGCAAGTCGAGAGGTGAACAGCTTCTAGGCGTGAAGGTAAAGATCTAACGGGTTAAATCGAGACTTCACAACAACGAAGATGTTTGCCTCTCGGCTTGCCCCGCAGGTCACTCGCTCGAAAACCAATACTGCGTTGCAGCATTCGACAAGGGCCTGCCATTGTCATCATACTGCGCCTTGTCTTGGTATCCGAGCGGGTGACTGATAAATGCATTTTGATTGTTAACGGGTATATCACCAGCGGCTATTTTTCCTGAGAAAGAGAATAAACAAAAGCGCTGATCAGGTGGATTTTATCTTCACCGAGTATCTCTGACCAGGCCGGCATAACGCCGCTTCGCCCGTTACGAATAGTGTCTTCAACGGCTTTACGTGAGCCGCCGTACAGCCAGATTTTATTAGTCAGATTCGGAGCACCAAGAGCATGATTACCGGTACCGTCTGCCCCGTGACAGGCTGCACACATAACAAAGCGTTCTTCACCGGCTTGTGCTTCAATTGCATTAACACGGCGGCCGCTTAGTTTAAGTACATAAGCCGCTGTTTCTTTAATACCTTGTTCACCTAAGATATCTTTCCAGGCAGCCATAATTCCCTGACGGCCGTGCATGATACTGTCTTTAATCGCCTGCGGTTCTCCGCCGTATAACCAGTCATTATCTGCAAGATTAGGGAAACCAGTACTGCCTCGTGCATCTGAGCCGTGACACTGGGCACAGTTCTGCAGGAATAAACGCTGACCGACTTTTACAGCTTCCGGATCTTCAGCAACTAAGGTCAGATCTTTATAAACACCGTTTTCATCGTAGGCAAGTTCTTTAAATACTGCACCGTATTTCTCTTCAGCAGCATTCATTTCCCGCTGGTACTGCGAATGAGAGGTCTCTGCTAATTTCGCAGACTCTTCTTTCGACATAACGCTCTGCTCGGAGCTTGTCCAGTCCAGCAGACCGTTCCAGTTTGCCGTATAGCTTGGAAATGCAAAGGTATAGAGCAGGCCGATCACAATGGTAAACCAGAATAAACCTGTCCACCATTTAGGCAGGGGATTATTTAATTCCTGAATGCCGTCAAAGGTATGCGGCATCGGCTGACCTTCTTCTACACCAGTAGTATTCTTCGAAGTAATTCGAAGGAGCACAGCACACCCGATGATAACGATTAGCGTGATGACAGTGATCCATATTGTCCAGAAAATGCTCATTATTTCTTAGCTCCTGTATGTTTGCTTGATTCGCTTTCAGACGTTGTCGAGTCTTGAGGCTCATCGAAAATCGAGTTGGCGATATCTTCGAAAGTCTTTTTTTGTTTTTTACTGTATGCCCATAAAATCAAGCCTACAAAAATAACAATCAAGAACAGGGTGTATAACCCGTTAAAAGTAGCGAAATCCATATAATCTCTTATATTTGCAGGCATAACCCGACACCGTCAGGTTATGCTTTCTCTAATATTATTATCTAAAAGCGTGTCCAAGTGACTGCAGGTAGGCAATTATCGCCTGCATCTCAGTCTTGCCTTGTACAGCTGCTTTAGCACCAGCAATATCTTCATCAGTGTAGGGAACACCAAAGTTGTCTCTGAAGATTGAAAGTTTTCGAGCAGTATCCTCACCGGTCAGCACATTATCAGCAAGCCACGGGTAAGCCGGCATATTTGACTGCGGCACTACATCGCGCGGATTAATCAGGTGCACTTCATGCCATGCATCTGAATAACGTTCACCGACTCGCGCTAAATCAGGACCGGTACGTTTTGAGCCCCACAGGAACGGATGTTCCCATACGCCTTCACCGGCAACACTGTAGTGACCGTAACGCTCAGTCTCAGCACGGAAAGGACGGATCATCTGGCTGTGACAGTTACTGCAGCCTTCGCGGATATAAATATCACGGCCTTCCATTTCCAGTGCTGTATACGGACGTAATGTATCAACCGGTTCATTGGTTTCTTTTTGAAACATTAGCGGTGTTATCTGTGCCAGGCCGCCGAAGCTGATTGCGATGACGATAAAAACAGCCAGCAGACCGACATTCTTTTCAATAAATTCGTGTTTCATTATCTAACTCCCTGACTACCCAAGCTCTTGAAGCTTGATAGTACCGTCTTTTGCAGTAACTGTTTTGTAGGTGTTGTAAGCCATGATCAGCATACCGGATAAGAAGACTAAACCACCGATAAAGCGGATAGTGTAGAACGGGTATGATTTTTCCAGTGACTCAACGAAGGTGTAAGTTAATGTACCGTCGTCATTTACAGCTCTCCACATCAGCCCCTGCATAACACCGGAAATCCACATTGCTACAATGTATAAAACCGTACCGATTGTTGCTAACCAGAAGTGCAGATTAATCAGTGCAACACTGTACATGCCTTTCTGGTTAAACAGACGCGGCACTAAGTGGTAAACAGCACCTATGGTTATCATCGCAACCCAGCCAAGCGCACCTGAGTGTACGTGTCCGATTGTCCAGTCAGTGTAATGAGATAATGCATTTACCGTTTTAATCGCCATCATCGGACCTTCAAAGGTAGACATACCGTAGAAAGACAGAGAAACAACTAAGAAACGTAAAATAGGATCCGTACGCAGCTTATGCCATGCACCGGAAAGGGTCATAATACCGTTGATCATGCCGCCCCATGACGGAGCAAACAGGATTAACGACATTACCATACCTAACGACTGAGCCCAGTCAGGTAATGCTGTGTAATGAAGGTGATGCGGGCCGGCCCAGATGTATACTGCGATTAGAGCCCAGAAGTGCACAATTGATAAACGGTAAGAGTAAACCGGACGGTTTGCCTGTTTTGGCACAAAGTAATACATCATACCCAGGAAACCGGCTGTTAACAGGAAACCAACCGCATTATGTCCATACCACCACTGCACCATTGCATCAACGGCACCGGCATAAATCGAGTAGGACTTCATGCTGCTCATAGACAGCGGTATAGCCAGATTGTTAACGATATGCAGTACTGCAACAGTCAGAATAAAGGCACCAAAAAACCAGTTAGCAACGTAGATATGGGATGTCTTACGCTTAACCAGAGTTCCGAAGAAGACAACTGCGTACATTACCCATACCAGGGTAATTAAAATGCCGATCGGCCATTCTAATTCTGCATACTCTTTTGCTGTTGTATAACCAAGCGGCAGTGAAACAACAGCAGATAAAATAACCAGCTGCCATCCCCAGAATACCCAGGAAGCCAGCGGTCCGCCGAACAGTTTTGTCTGACAGGTACGCTGGACAACGTAAAAAGAGGTCGCCATTAATGCTGAAACACCAAATGCAAAAATAACGGCATTAGTATGTAACGGACGTAAACGGCTGTAAGTTAACCAGGGCGTATCAAAGTTTAATGCAGGCCAGATTAACTGGGCGGCAATCAGAACTCCGACAGCCATGCCGATGATACCCCAGAGAATGGTGGTAAGTGTAAACTGACGTACAACTTTCATGTTGTAGTCAGGCTGAATTGTAGTTGCGGTTGTCATTATTTTGATTCCATGCATTTATTTACAATGTGCGTCTGTTCTGACGTAAAATAAGTAATCATTTTTCAGAAATAAATTATGTTTTTTGCTTATTCTGCTCAAACATGGTTTATTTGCGCAGAAGTTTACGTGAAGAAAAATTAAATGAACAGAATTTGGTTGTTAAATTGTTAATAAAACGGCCGTTTATGTTAAAAACTGGGTGTTACCCACTATTTTTACAGGGATTTCAAATGTTATCAAAAAGTAGAGTTGTACAATTGCTGGTTATGATGTCCGTTTTTACGGCACTGGTTATCTGGCGGACACTTGATGCTGATCCGGTTGAGAAAGAGACCGCTGCTGAAAAAATGCCGGCTGCTGAAAACAGCGGGCAGAATACAGCAGAAGTGCTGCGCTGCGATTATTTTACTCCCTGTGAGTTTGTCTCTGAGCAGGGATCTTTCTGGCTGAGTGTTGATAACCCGCCGATCAAGGCCGAGGAGTGGATTAACTTTAACTTAAAAAGTTCTAATCCCGACTGGCAGGTAACGGATGCAAAAATTGTTGGTAAAGAGATGTTCATGGGGCGTATTCCGGTTACTTTTAATACTGTAGAAAAAGGATTGTTCAGCGCCAGAACCTTAGTTGGTTCCTGTATTACTGAGATGATCTGGCAGTTAGAGATTAATATTGAAATGAACGGTCTAAAACAGGTACTTTTGTTTGATTTTGCGGTTAACGGTATAGGTTAACTATACCCGTTATCATTCAAGATGCAAAAATCAGCAAGCCGTAAGGTGAACAGATTCTAGGCGTGAAGATGAAGATCTAACGGGTTAAATCGAGACTTCACAACAACGAAAATGTTTGCCTCACGGCTTGCTGATAAATGCATTTTGATTGGTAACGGGTATATACTTTGAGACTGAACTGCTTCCGTAATCCCTGAAGCAGTTCATTTAAGGTGTTGTTATTTAGTTAAAAAGCGTTTTTTTAAGGGATTGTCTAAAGATATTAAACCGGCACCCCAGACAACATTTATTAAGATCATTAAACCCCATAGTTTATGATCATAAAATCCGCCGTCCCAAAGCACCGGATAGGAAACAACGGCGACAATATTAAATACAAATAAAACTACAGCCATAGGTCTGGTTAACAAGCCTAAAAGCAGAAACAGCGGCAGGATCAACTCTGCTGCTGTACCTAAATAAGCCGCTAGCTCCCAGGGTAGAAACGGCACCTGATATTCCTCTTCAAAAAGGTACAGGGTGCTGTCCCATGTGGTTATTTTCAGATAACCTGATTTTAAAAACACACTCGCGACCCAGAGCCGGGTGAACAGCAGCAGCAGCGGGGTAAAATAACAATGCATTTTCTGTACACTGTGCTGATATAAGCTTAATAATTTATCCATAAATGTTCCTTAATTCAGTGTAAATCCGTTAACAAGATGTTTTTCCAGCAGCGCAGGTAAATGCTGATGTAATTCCTGTGGTTGTATCTGCCCCAGCGGTCTGCTGCGTTTAATCTGCTCAGTTAATGCATATTCGTGAGATGTAAGTGCTATAAGTTCAACTGAAAAGTCGGGTTGTTTTTTGAGAGCCATGTAACAGTCGTGAGCGAGATCTGTTTCCTGTACCTGTTTTTTCATGAGCATTTGATATAAATGCTGAATATCCTGCTCACTGTGAAACAGAGTCACCTGCTGAGGTATATGAAAAACAATATCTGTAAACTGTTCAGGCTGCACTTTGGCCAGCATAACTACATCAAGCAGTGCTGTTTGTATGTGCGCATTAGCTGTCTGTTCTAATAACCATTCGAAGCGTGCCGTTTCGGCTATATAGGGCATCTCTTTAAGCTGTTCTAAACTCCCTAGGAAGTTATAGAAACCGTCTCCATAGGCCATAATGTTATTTTCCTGCGGCGGCTGCTGTAAAATAAACTGCCTGGCGGCTGCATTAAAAAATTCTTCACCTACTAGGGCTAATGTATGCTGATAGGTAACCGTAAGTGCTTCGGTTACGCCCATTACAAAACTGTTGCGGTAAACCTGCAGTAAATCTTTACTGGAAAATGAGTCCCTTTCTTTTATTTGTCCGCTGATCAGATCATTTTTGTATAATAGAGCGTCGCTGAACTGATGCTGAAGTTCACTGAGTTTCATATTCATACTCCAGGTTAAAAACTTTCTCTCTGATCTTTTCGGCTTTGTTTTTTTCACTGATTAAGTCGGTCAGAGGCGGGATCTCCAGATCCCATTCAATCAAGGTGACTGCATCTGTTTTTGTTGTTTTTATATATTGTGCATAAATATCCCACACAGCCTGGCTGACATAGGTGCTGTGGCTGTCAATTAAAATAGAATCGTTATTAATTTCTTTGCGGGTAAATCCGGCTAAGTGAATTTCCTGCACAGCCTGGTCATTGATAACCTCAAGGTACTGGTCGAGCGAAAAATTATGATTCGCTGCGCTGACGTAGATGTTATTCAGATCCAGTAATAAACCGCAGCCTGTCCGGCTGACTATTTCATTTATAAATTCCGGTTCACCCATATCGATATTTTTATACTGTAAATAGGAGGAGGGGTTTTCAATTAAGATCTGACGCTGCAAAAAGTCCTGCACCTGATTAACATTGCTAACGAAATTCTGCAGTGCTTCTCTGGTATAGGGAATCGGCAGCAGATCATTAAAAAAGTTACCCTGCAGGGAGCTCCAGCTTAAGTGATCGGAAACTAATGCAGGCTGAAAAATGTCGATTAACTGCTTTAACTTGGTTAAATGATTTTTACAAACCGCTTCACTGCTGCCCAGCGATAAACCAATACCATGAAAGCTCAGCGGATAATGCTGAGCAGCCTGGTGCAGATAATAAGAGTTCCGGCTGTCCGGGTTGAAGTAGTTTTCACTGTGAATTTCTAAGAAACCGACATCAGGTAATAAATTCAGGATATCCTGGTAATGAGGCGCCCGCAGACCTATACCGGCCGCGCCTTTATTAATTTTTTTCACTTAAATTATTCCCTAATAAAAACGGATGGGGCATTTATGCCGTGTAATTGTTAATAAATTAGGCATTTAAGCCAAGCTGAGCAGTAACCGGCTTGGCTATAAAGCGAATATTTAAGCTTACTTTGGTGTTAAGCTGCCGCCTGCAATTTTGTCACATAACCCTTTAGGGACCGCAAGAAAAGCATCGCCCTGGTTATCAACCTTTGAAGTGCCTGCACATGAGCTGGTTTTAGTTGCGCAGTCATTTTGACCAGCAGCTGCAATGCCGTAACACTTTTCTTTACCTGCAGCCATGGCTGGTGAAGAAACCAGTGCGCCGCCTACTGCAATTAAAGTTGATACTGTTGCCGCCAGTGCCATATTTGTTTTTTTCATAATAGTGGTCCTTTATATAGTAAAATGAGTTAAGCAGAAATTGCGTGCTTAGTTCTTGTAATCAATAATATAAACCGAGTATTTGGCAAAAAAATTTCATATTATTTAAACTTTTTTTAACTTAAATTTAACATTGATTAATAACCGAACATTATCAATGTGTTAGGATTGTGTTTTATTTGCTGTAAAGGATTAAAAGTAATGTGGGATTTTCTGGAGAAAGGAATAAATGAATATATTTACTCGAAAACGAAATAAAAGTTCCGAGTCTTCGGTCTTTAAAGATATGAACAGAAAACAGAAACGTTATGAAGCGCTTGTTAATGTCTATAGTCCGGATCTATATCGTTATGCATATTGGATCTGTCATGACCCGGATATTGCACAGGACTTAGTACAGGAAACGTGTCTTAGGGCATGGAAAAGCCTAGACAGTTTATTGGATGACAAATCAGCCAAAGGCTGGTTATTTACAATACTGCGCCGCGAAAATGCGCGCCGCTTTGAGCGAAAGCAGTTATCTATGGTAGATATTGAGGATTATGAGGTTGCAGATCAATACGATTCATCCGCTGAAATGGATAATGAGTTATTGAGACGAAAAATATTAGCTCTGCCAAGTGAGTATAAAGAGCCTTTATTACTGCAGCTTGTGGCTGGTTTTAGCGGAGAAGAGATTGCCGGTCAGCTTAATCTGAATAAAAATACGGTGTTAACTCGCCTGTTTAGAGCAAAAAATTTACTAAAGTCATCTTTAACAACGGTAACTAAAGAAAGCGGGGCAGCACATGGATGATATTTTATTTCGCCATACAGCAATTGCGACACCTAATGACAAAAGTGATGAGTTTTTGCAGCGGGCAGCGGAAAGCGAGCAGAATAAAGCACTGGTTAATGAGGCCGCCTCCTTTGATGCAGAGCTGCAGTCGTTATTAAAGGTCGATGTGCCGGACGGTTTAGCTGATAAAATTCTGTTAGAGCAGAGCTTTGAGGCTGAAAATAACCGAACATTAAGCAACCGCTGGCATATTGCGATTGCCGCATCCATTGCTTTTGTTATCGGACTCAGCCTGCCTTTATTAAATACCCTTAGTCATTCGCCGCTGGATATAGGCACGGCTGCAATGAAACATGTGCAGCAGGAATATTACTTCACAGCTAAAATCAACGAGCAGGCTAGCCTTGCTATGGTTAATGCTAAACTTGCCAGTTACGGCGGTAAAGCGCAGTCTGATTTAGGAAAAGTTTTATTTGTTAACTATTGTAATTTTGAAGGTACTCCTGCATTACATATGATAATGGAAGGTGAAAAAGGCCGTGTTACCGTATTTGTTGTGCCTGATGATGCTGGTTTTGTTGATGCTGAAAAATTTAATGATCAGCATTTAAAAGGTTTAAGTGAAAAAATGGGTAATGCAAATGTGGTTATTGTCGGAGAAAGAGATGAGCCGCTGGAAAAAGTGCAGTTAAAACTGCAGGAAAACATTTTGTGGGATATTTAGTCAGTTTTCTGTTTTTACGGATTTAACAGTCAGTAAATGCCCGGATATGTGATTGGTTGCTTGAATTCTCAGCAACCAATTTTTTTATGCGCCTTTTTTGTTGACAGAAAGATCTGCAAAAAATATACTGCGCCCGTCTTCAAAACACAGGCATTTAAATAAATGCTTGTTAGGAATGATAATCCGTAAAACGGATTATTCGTAAAGAATAAATATTTCTAAAGACAATTCCTCTTTAGCTCAGTTGGTAGAGCAACGGACTGTTAATCCGTGTGTCGCTGGTTCAAGCCCAGCAAGAGGAGCCACATTCAGTTAAGCC
>NZ_AUAM01000021.1 GCF_000428725.1 Psychromonas aquimarina ATCC BAA-1526 | reverse complement strand
GGTGAGATAACATTGCGTAGTCGTTTTCCAGAAGGGGTAAGGCAGGAGTTATGGGGAGTATTACTTGGGTATAACTTGATCCGACTTGAAATGGTACATATAGCCCAAGAAGCAAAGGTCGAGCCTACCCGAGTTAGCTTTACATCAGCTATTTGCATTATAGATATGCAGATCCGCGGATATGCACTCTCAGGTAACGGCACAATTCCGAAAAAATTACAGCTTATGCGCGAAGATGTTAAGCATTTTATCTTGCCTAAAAAAAGAAAACACCGAACGTTTCCACGTTCAGTGCTTTATATACCATCAAGGTACCCGTTAAGATATAAGCCTAAAATTGCTTAACCGAACGGCATTGCAGTGAAAACTGGGCTTTTTTATGAACTAAACGCTCTATATTTGTATTCTCTGCACTAGCTGCTTGGAATAAAATTATTTACGCGGTAATTCTATTTTTTTATTGTCGCTTTGGCGGAATAAAACCACTATATGACCAATTTTGGCAATATTAAGTGCTTCTGTCTCACGAACAATTGCATCAATAATTAACTGTTTAACTTCACGATCATCAGTAGCAATTTTTACTTTGATTAATTCGTGAAAGTTAAGGGCATTCTCTATTTCTGCTAATACGCCTTCAGTCAGGCCGTTCTGGCCAAGTAGAACAACAGGTTTTAAACTGTGAGCAAGACCTTTCAGGTGCTTCTTTTGTTTATTGGATAATTTCATGCAAATTTCTTTCATTAAGGGTTGAAAACGGTTCATTCTACCCTTAAATATTAACCTTTACTATTTGGATTGTTATTTATCACCAATTAGAAGAATAACTGTATTAATAAAATGATATTTCAGCCGCGCTGAGAGGGGCTTCTGTCGGCTGTTTTACTATGCTGCACCCTGTATGCAGATTTATTGGGTATAATACAGTTGCGATAAAATTTTAAGGAACACACTAATGTCTAAAAGCGATAATTCAAATCGTCTTAAAAAAACAGCATCTGCGAGCTCAAAACGCTGGATGCAGGAACACGTAAATGATTTTTATGTTAAAGAAGCCAATAAAAAAGGTTTACGTTCACGCGCGGTTTTTAAACTTGATGAGATCAATAAAAAAGACAAATTAATTCGTTCCGGTATGACGGTTGTTGATCTGGGAGCCGCTCCCGGCAGCTGGTCGCAGTGGGCTGTTGATACGGTTGGTTTAAACGGTAAAGTGATTGCCTGTGATATTTTATCGATGGATTCAATTGCCGGCGTTGATTTTTTACAGGGTGATTTTCGTGAAGAGAGTGTTTTAAATGCGCTGTTAAAGCGTATCGGTGACAATAAAGTTGATGTTGTTCTTTCTGATATGGCGCCGAATATGACCGGCAGTGCCGCTATTGATCAGCCTAAATCAATGTATTTAGTTGAACTGGCACTAGATATGTGTCGTGATGTTTTAGTTAAAGACGGCAGTTTTATTGTAAAAGTATTTATGGGCGCTGACTTTGAAGCGTTTATGGGAGAGGTGCGTAAAGTGTTTAAAACAGTGAAAACACGTAAACCCGATTCTTCCCGTTCACGTTCGCGTGAAGTTTATTTAGTTGCAACGGGATTTAAACCGTAGAAAGTTATTTTTTAAGCTGTAACAAGCAGATATTTACATGCTGGTGAAACTATTAGTGATGCGGCTTATCTGTACTAAACATATTTAGTAGCGACGCTTTTTAAACTGTAGTAGTCTACTAAGAAATTTATATTAATTAACATGAGGTTTACATCTTGAACGACATGGCAAAAAACCTGATATTGTGGCTAGTCATCGCAGTAGTATTGATGTCTCTATTCCAGGGGTTTGGGGCAGAGGAAGGGAAAAGTTCCCAAATGGACTACACAACATTCGTCAAAGAAGTCAGCCAGGGACAGATTCAGCAGGTTAAGATTGACGGGCAGGTAATTAAAGGGCTGAAAAGTAATCAGACGCCTTTTGTTACTTATATTCCAGCACCGGATCTGGATCTGTTAAATGATTTAATCAAACACAATGTTCAGGTTGAAGGTATTCCGCCGGAAGAAACAAGTTTCCTAGCTTCTATTTTTGTTTCCTGGTTCCCTATGCTGCTGCTGATCGGCGTATGGGTGTTCTTTATGCGTAATATGCAGGGCGGCGGTAAAGGCGGTGCAATGTCGTTTGGTAAGAGTAAAGCTAAACTGATGGGTGAAGACCAGATCAAAACAACTTTTACAGATGTAGCCGGCTGTGATGAAGCTAAAGAAGATGTTAAAGAGTTAGTTGATTATTTAAAAGATTCTTCAAAATTCCAGAAGCTGGGCGGGCGTATTCCTACTGGTGTCTTGTTAGTGGGTCCTCCTGGTACAGGTAAAACCTTACTGGCAAAAGCGATTGCCGGTGAAGCAAAAGTACCTTTCTTTGCTATTTCAGGCTCTGACTTTGTAGAAATGTTTGTTGGTGTCGGTGCATCTCGTGTACGTGATATGTTCGAACAGGCAAAGAAATCAGCGCCGTGTATCGTTTTTATTGATGAGATTGATGCGGTTGGTCGTCAGCGTGGTGCCGGTGTCGGCGGCGGTAATGATGAACGTGAGCAGACATTAAATCAGCTGTTAGTTGAAATGGATGGTTTTGAAGGTAATGAAGGTATTATCGTTATTGCCGCAACTAACCGTCCAGATGTACTTGATGCTGCTCTATTACGTCCTGGACGTTTTGACCGTCAAGTTGTTGTCGGTTTACCGGATGTACGCGGCCGTGAACAGATTTTAAATGTTCATATGCGCAAAGTTCCGCTATGTGAAGATGTTAAAGCTAATGTTCTAGCACGTGGTACGCCTGGTTTCTCCGGTGCAGATCTTGCGAACTTAGTTAATGAAGCTGCTCTTTTTGCTGCTCG
The DNA here is from genome assembly GCF_000428725.1 of Psychromonas aquimarina ATCC BAA-1526. GTDB lineage: Bacteria > Pseudomonadota > Gammaproteobacteria > Enterobacterales > Psychromonadaceae > Psychromonas > Psychromonas aquimarina. The sequence goes on along the minus strand of NZ_AUAM01000021.1, from coordinate 85,086 downwards.
TGGTAACAAACGTACTGTAACTAAAGAAGATTTTGAACAAGCGCGTGATAAGATCTTAATGGGGGCCGAACGCCGCAGTCTAGTGATGCGTGAAGAAGATAAAGAGTCAACAGCTTATCATGAAGCCGGACATGCAATTGTTGCGAAGCTGGTACCTCAGCATCATCCAATTCATAAAGTGACTATTATTCCGCGCGGACGTGCATTAGGTGTAACGCAGTTTTTACCTGAAGGTGATCAGATCAGCCAGAATCGTACTGAATTAGAAAGCAGTATTTCAGTGGCGTACGGCGGCCGAATTGCAGAAGAACTGATTTACGGTAAAGGTAAAGTTTCTACAGGTGCGTCGCAGGATATTAAACAGGCTTCATCTATTGCCCGTGCAATGGTTACAGAATGGGGGTTCTCTGATAAATTAGGACCTATTCTATTAGCAGCTGACTCAAATACATTACGTTCGAACGTTGTCTCTCATGAAACGGGTAAAATTATTGATGATGAAGTTAAATCTATCATTGAGAATAACTACGGGCGTGCAGAAAAAATATTAACTGATAACATTGATATTCTGCATGCTATGAAAGATGCATTAATGAAGTTTGAAACCATTGACACAGCACAAGTAGATGATTTAATGGCACGTGTAGAGGTGCGCGCACCGTCAGACTGGACTGATGAAGTTGAGGTGGAAACTAAAGCTGAATCTGTTGAAAAAGAAGACACTGAAGAAGCAGTTATTGTTGAAAGTGAAGAGAAAAAAGACGAACAGTAAACGCTGAACGGTGTGATACGAATTAATAAAAAACCTAAGCTTGCTTAGGTTTTTTTTATGGAGAATAAAATGCAGCTGCAGAGTAGAAATAAAATACTGGATTTAAGTGTGCCTAAGGTGATGGGCATATTAAATGTGACACCTGACTCCTTCTCCGACGGCGGTCGTTTTGCTGATAAAAATGACGCTTTAAAACAAGCTGCTGAGATGGTTGAGCAGGGCGCTGCTATTATTGATATCGGTGGAGAATCGACCCGTCCAGGCGCCTCTGATGTCGCTCTTCAGCAGGAGTTAGACCGGGTTATACCGGTTATCGAGAAAATAAATAAAAATTTAGACTGCTGGATTTCGATTGACACTAGTAAAGCGCAAGTGATGCAGGAAGCTGTAAATGCGGGAGCAGATCTGATTAACGATGTGCGGGCGCTGCGTGAAGATGGCGCACTGCTGGCTGCAGTAAAAGCGGATGTGCCGGTTTGTCTAATGCATATGCAGGGACAGCCTAGGTCGATGCAGAGCGCACCGCAATACGATAATGTGGTTGAGCAGGTGAAAAGCTTTTTATTAAAGCGCGCGCAGTTGTGCATCGAAAACGGTATGAATAAAGACAATATCATACTTGATCTGGGTTTTGGTTTCGGAAAGCAGCTTGAGCATAATTTTGAGCTGCTTGGCGCTACCAGAAGCTTTGTAGAGTTAGGATTTCCTGTTCTCACAGGAGTTTCTAGAAAATCAATGTTTGGTCAATTATTAAATCGTGATATAAATACGCGTCTGGCAGGCAGTCTTGCGGGCGCGATGATTGCGATGCAGCAGGGCTCGCAGATCATTAGGGTACATGATGTTGCGGAAACCGTTGATGTCATCAAAGTTTTACAAGCAGTTAATTCATTTAAATAATACATTTTTACAAGAAGAGAAAACCATGAAGAAAAAATATTTTGGTACTGACGGCATTCGCGGTAAAGTCGGCGCCTCTTTAATTACGCCTGAGTTTGCTTTAAAGCTGGGCTGGGCTGCCGGTCGTGTTTTAGCTAAGTCAGGTTCAAAAAAAGTATTAATTGGTAAAGATCCGCGTATTTCCGGTTATATGCTGGAAGCCGCACTGCAGGCCGGTTTAACGGCTGCCGGACTGCGCCCTGTATTAATGGGGCCTATGCCGACTCCTGCTGTTGCTTATTTAACTCATACTTTCCGAGCAACTGCCGGTATCGTGATCAGTGCATCGCATAACCCTTATTATGATAACGGTATTAAGTTTTTCTCCGACAAAGGTACTAAGTTATCCGAGCAGGTTGAGCTGGAAATTGAAGCTGAAATTGACAAAGAGCTGAAATGTGTTGATTCAAGCCAGTTAGGTAAAGCCTACCGTATTGAAGATGCTGCCGGGCGTTATATTGAATTTTGTAAAAGTACCTTCCCGACTAAATACGATCTCAGCGGTTTGAAAATAGTGGTCGATTGTGCCAACGGTGCGACTTACCATATTGCGCCTTTAGTTATAAATGAGCTTGGCGCTAAAGTTATCTCTATGGGTGTTGAGCCGAACGGCGTAAACATCAATCTAAACTGCGGTGCAACCAGTATGCAGGCATTAGCTGAGCGTGTTGTTAAAGAAAAAGCAGATTATGGTATCGCATTTGACGGTGACGGCGACCGTGTGATGATGGTGGATCATACCGGTTATATTTTAGATGGTGATGAGCTGCTGTATATTATTGCCCGCGATAAGCTGCGTACCGGTACGCTTAAAGGCGGCGCAGTCGGTACTAAAATGTCTAATCTTGGTTTAGAGCAGGCGTTAAAAACTTTAGGTATTCCCTTTGAACGTTCAGATGTTGGTGACCGCCACGTTATGGAGTTAATGAACAAAAATAACTGGTGTATCGGCGCAGAGAATTCCGGGCATGTTATCTGTTCCGATCTTCTACCGACTGGCGACGGTATTGTTTCTGGTCTGCAGGTGATGAGCGCTATGCAGGGCAGTCGTATGACACTGCATGAACTGCGTCAGGGGATGAAAAAATACCCGCAGGTTTTAGTTAATGTACGCTTTAATAATGAAATTGATCCTCTGCAGGATAAAGATATCCTTGCAGAGCAGAAGCGTATTGAAGACTTATTAGGCGAGCGCGGCCGGGTATTACTGCGTAAGTCAGGTACAGAACCGGTATTCAGGGTAATGGTAGAAGCCGATGACAAAGAAGAAGTTGTTCGCGGTTATGCTCAGGCGATTGCTGATAAAGTAAAAGCTTAATAGATAAATCACAAGTGGAAATGAAAATATGTGTTTTTTGCCTTTGTCAACCCGGCTGATGAGTGCCGGGGTTAAACACATATTTTGACTGCTTGTGATTTATCATTGTTTGGTCTGTTATTTCAACGCTTTGTTTGAAATTTGGGCAGTTAACCCCGGCTTTATTTAAAAGAATGAAATAGTCTGGTTATTCGCTTGTGGTTTTATAGTTTTTTGGGTAATATTCGCCCGCTTCTCTGGTGGAGCACCAAGAAGTTTTTCTGGAATAAATTAGGTATATTTTTATGTATGAGATGCTGTTAGTTGTTTATTTAATTGTCGCAATTATCTTAATTGGATTTGTATTAATTCAACAGGGTAAAGGTGCAGGTATGGGTGCTTCTTTTGGCTCAGGTGCTTCAAATACAGTATTTGGTGCTAGCGGTGCTGGTAACTTTATGACTCGTACAACTGCTATTCTTGCCGTTACCTTTTTTGTGTTGAGTTTGGTGTTAGGTAATCTTTCAACAAATAAAGTAACAGCGGATGAAGCATTTTCAGACCTGACTGTTGAACAGCCTGCTGAAGCAGCTGTAGAAGTAGATACTTCAACTCAGATTCCAGAGTAATAAAATAAGCGGATATGGTGGAATTGGTAGACACGTAGCCTTGAGGGGGCTATGACTTCGGTCGTGAGAGTTCAAGTCTCTCTATCCGCACCAAATATTTATAATGTCGATGAATAGTGATTGCCTCAATATCACATTGCCTATATAATGTCGGCGTTTTCTAACGATAGGTTAGAAAGAAAAGATTAAATGTTTTGATAAGTATATCGAATCATAAAGTACAGACGCGAGCTGGAACAGCTTGGTAGCTCGTCGGGCTCGTGATTTGTAGACATAGGCGAAGGGCGTAGGTTCAAATCCTGCTATCGCAACTCAATATGTTATACCTGTATTGGAATATTAATTTCTAGTTAAGTTAACTGGAAATAGAAAAGAATAGACGCGAGATGGAGCAGCTTGGTAGCTCGTCGGGCTCATAACCCGAAGGTCGTAGGTTCAAATCCTGCTCTCGCAACCAACTTTTCAGTTGTAAAATGAAACACCAATTACGGACGCGAGATGGAGCAGCTTGGTAGCTCGTCGGGCTCATAACCCGAAGGTCGTAGGTTCAAATCCTGCTCTCGCAACCACATTTTAGTATTGATGTATTAAGAAACCAGCTCATCGGGCTCAGCTCTTATAAATACTGGCGAAGGTAATAGGTTCAAATCCTGCTCTCGCAACCACATTTAGTGTTATGTATAAGAAGTCAGCTTATCGGGCTCAACTCTTAAAAAACACTAGCAAAGACAGTTGATTAATTTCCTGTTAATGCGATTTTTCATAAACTATTGTATTTCAATAGTTTCCTATGAAAAGCTCCAATTTATTGGGGCTTTTTTGTTATTTGCGTTGTTGAAATTTGTCTTTCAGCAGCGTGACATGACAACTTATGTTTGTTTCTAATAAACATAAGTTGTTAATTAAATAGGGCTATATGCCCTTTTTTTGTTTCTGAAAGGGGATAGATTTGGCAAGTTTAGAAGAACGTTTAACAGCAATGTTTAAACCAAATGTAGAAGATCTCGGCTATGAATTAGTCGGTGTTGAATATATTCGTGCAGGTAAGCACTCAACACTGCGTGTTTATATTGATCAGGAAGCAGGAATCTTAGTTGATGACTGCGCGGCTGTAAGCCGGGAAATCAGCGCGTTGATGGATGTCGAAGATCCTATTACCAATGAATATACTCTTGAAGTTTCATCGCCGGGTTTAGAACGTCCTCTGTTTTCTGCTGAACAGTATGCTGCATTTATAGGTGCCGAAGTAAAAGTGCAGTTAAGAATGCCGATCCAGAACCGCCGTAAATGGAAAGGCGTTATCGCCTCTGTTGAAGGTGAAATAATTTGTGTGAATGTTGACGGTACTGAAGAGCGTTTTGCACTAAGTAATATTCAGAAAGCGAATATTGTTCCAAAATTTGATAATTAAGGCGATTACAGATGAATAAAGAAATTTTACTTGTCGTAGAGGCAGTATCTAATGAAAAAGGTCTTCCGCGTGAAGCTATTTTCGAAGCATTAGAAAGTGCACTAGCGATTGCGACTAAAAAGAAATATGAAAACGATATCGATGTTCGTGTAGTAATTGACCGTGAATCTGGACAATTTGAAACTTTCCGCCGCTGGTTAGTGCTTGAGAAAGATGCTGAAATGGAAAATCCGTGTCAGGAGATTACCTTTGAAGCAGCTGAATATGATAACCCTGAAATTCAGGTTGGCGAATTCATTGAAGATGAAATTGAGTCAGTAAAATTTGATCGTATTACAACACAGACAGCGAAACAGGTTATTGTACAAAAAGTACGTGAAGCTGAGCGCGCACAAATTGTTGAGCAATATGCTGAGCAGGAAGGCGAATTAATCACGGGTGTGGTAAAACGCATGAACCGTGACAATATTCTGCTTGATTTAGGCGGCAACGCTGAAGCTGTTATTTTCCGTGATGAGATGCTGCCGCGCGAAAACTTCCGTCCGGGTGACCGTTTACGCGGTCTATTATTTGCAGTTCGTCCAGAGGCGCGCGGCGCGCAGCTTTTTGTTACACGTACTCAACCTGAGATGCTGACTGAGCTGTTCCGTCTAGAAGTGCCGGAAATTGCAGAAGAGATGATTGATCTTATGGGCGCAGCTCGTGATCCCGGTTCTCGTGCAAAAATTGCTGTTAAATCAAATGACCAGCGAATTGATCCTGTTGGTGCCTGTGTGGGTATGCGTGGTGCGCGTGTTCAAGCTGTATCTGGTGAGCTGGGCGGTGAGCGTGTAGATATTATTTTATGGGATGAGAATCCTGCGCAGTTTGCTATCAATGCAATGTCTCCGGCTGAAGTTGCTTCTATTGTTGTTGATGAAGATACGCACAGCATGGACATCGCAGTTGAAGAAGATAATCTAGCCCAGGCAATCGGCCGTAACGGTCAGAATATTCGTTTAGCATCTCAGCTTACCGGCTGGGAATTAAATGTAATGACAGTGGCTGAGTTAAAAGCAAAACATCAGGCTGAAGCAGATGGTGTTATTACTTTATTCACTGAAGCGCTTGAAATTGATGAAGAGTTTGCCGGTGTTTTAGTTGAAGAAGGTTTCAGCTCGCTGGAGGAAGTTGCTTATGTCCCGATGAATGAGCTGCTGGAAATTGATGGTCTTGATGAAGAGATTATTGAAGAGTTACGTACTCGCGCTAAAAATGTATTAGCGACAAAAGCACTTGCTGAAGAAGAGAGTCTTGAAGGTGCTAAACCTGCTGATGATCTGTTAGCACTTGAAGGTTTAGAAGGCCACCTGGCGTTTGTACTTGCAAGTAAAGGTGTTGTTACACTGGAAGATCTCGCTGAACAGGCGGTTGACGATCTACTTGAAATTGAAGAACTGAACGAAACAAGAGCAGGGGAGCTGATTATGGCTGCTCGTAACATCTGTTGGTTCAGCGAAGACGCTGAATAAGCATCAGATAGGAGAAAAAATTATGTCAGATATTTTATTAAAAGACCTTGCTAAAGATTTAAATAAATCGGAAGAAGTTTTGGTTAAACAGTTTGCAGATGCCGGTATTAAGAAGTCAGCGTCAGATAAAGTAAGCTTAAAAGAGAAAGAAACACTAACTACTTTTTTACAGAAGCAGCACGGCGGCGAAACTAAAAAGAAAATGACACTGCAGCGCAAAACGAAAAGTACGTTAAGCGTTAAAAGCTCAGCGGGTCAGGCTAAAGCCGTTCAGGTTGAAGTTCGTAAAAAGCGTACTTACGTTAAGCGCACTGATAGTGAAATTCAAGCATCTAAAGAAGCTGAGTTAGCTGCACAAGCCGCTGAAGAAGCAAAACTGCAGGCTGAAATTGATGCTAAGAAAGCTGCCGCAGAAAAAGCGCAGGCTGAAAAACTAGCTGTGAAAAAAGAAGCTGATGAGAAAGCTAAAAAAGCAGCCGCTGCTAATAAAGAAAAGCAGTCAGCTGTGAAGTCAGACAAAACCGCTGAGCAGATTCAGCAGGAAAAAGAAGCTGCTGATATTCTGAAAAAAGCAGAAGCAGAAGCACTGAGTAAAGCTGAGCAGGAAGCCGCTAAACAGGCTGAAGCTGCTAAAAAATTAGCTGAAGAAAATTCAGCTCGCTGGGCTGCCGAAGAAGCCGCGCGTAAAAAAGCTGCTGAAGGTGTGGATTACCACGTAACTTCATCTAAAGAAGCACAGGCTGCTGAAGATGCATCTGATTCTAAAGCGGAAGGTCCTTCCCGCCGTAAGAAAAAGAAAAAAGCAGCCGCAGCTGCACCTGCTGCACATGGTCGTCGCGGCCGCCGCGGCAAGAAAGCCGGCCCTGCAACTCCTTCTGCATTACAGCAGGCATTTGAGAAGCCGGCAGCGCCAGTTGAACGTGATGTGAAAATTGGTGAAACAATTTCTGTTGCTGAGCTGGCTAATAAAATGGCTGTTAAAGCGACTGAAGTTATCAAAGTTATGATGAAGATGGGAGCAATGGCAACTATCAACCAGGTGATTGACCAGGAAACTGCAACGATTGTTGCTGAAGAGATGGGTCACAAGGTTATTCTTACTAAAGAAAATGAATTAGAAGAAGCTGTACTTGCTGAAGCACAGGAAGGCGGCGAGAAAACTTCACGTGCACCTGTTGTTACTATTATGGGTCACGTTGACCACGGTAAAACGTCATTACTAGATTACATTCGTCGTGCAAAAGTTGCTGACGGTGAAGCCGGCGGTATTACTCAGCATATCGGTGCTTACCATGTAGATACGCCGAAAGGCATGATCTCATTCCTAGATACTCCAGGACACGCGGCGTTTACATCAATGCGTTCTCGTGGTGCTAAATCAACGGATATCGTAATACTGGTTGTGGCTGCCGATGACGGTGTAATGCCTCAGACAATTGAAGCGATTCAGCATGCTAAAGCCGCTGGTGTACCTCTGATTGTTGCGGTAAACAAAATTGATAAAGAAGCTGCGGATCCGGATCGTGTTAAAACTGAGCTTTCTCAGCATGACATTATCTCTGAAGAGTGGGGGGGTGAGAATATCTTCGCACACGTTTCAGCTAAGGTAGGTACCGGTGTTCAAGAGCTGCTTGACAGTATTCTTCTACAGGCGGAAATGCTTGATTTAGAAGCCGTTGCTTCAGGTCCTGCATCAGGTGTGGTAATTGAGTCTCGTCTTGATAAAGGCCGCGGCCCGGTTGCTTCTATCCTTGTACAGCAGGGTGAATTGAAGCAGGGTGATATCGTACTTTGTGGTCTTGAATACGGCCGTGTTCGTGCAATGCGCGATGAAGACGGTAAGCCGATTGATGCAGCTGGTCCTTCTATTCCTGTAGAAGTATTAGGTTTATCTGGTGTGCCTCAGGCGGGTGATGAAGCAACAGTTGTACGTGATGAGAAAAAAGCACGTGAAGTTGCATTATACCGTCAGGGTAAATTCCGTGATATTAAACTTGCCCGTCAGCAGAAAGCTAAACTTGACAACATGTTTGCCAACATGGAAGCTGGTGAAGTTTCTGAACTTAATATCGTACTTAAAGCAGATGTTCAGGGGTCACTTGAAGCAATCTGTGATTCACTGAATAAACTGTCGACTGATGAAGTTAAAGTTAACATTATCGGCCGTGGTGTTGGTGGTATTACTGAAACTGATGCATCGCTTGCTTCAGCTTCTGGTGCTATCGTTATCGGCTTTAACGTACGTGCTGATGCAACTGCGCGTAAACTTATCGATAATGAAGCGGTTGATCTGCATTACTACAGCATCATCTACGATCTGATTGATGAAGTACGTTCGGCAATGGGCGGTTTATTAGCGCCTGAGTTCAAACAGGAAATTATCGGTCTTGCTGAAGTACGTGATGTATTTAAATCACCAAAAATCGGCGCAATTGCCGGCTGTATGGTGACTGAAGGTATTATCAAACGTAATAACCCGATCCGTGTACTGCGTGAAAACGTGGTAATCTATGAAGGTGCGCTTGAGTCTCTCCGCCGCTTTAAAGATGACGCGAATGAAGTTCGTAACGGCATGGAATGTGGTATCGGTGTTAAGAACTACAACGATGTACGCGTTGGTGACCAGATTGAAGTATTTGAAGTTATTGAGATTAAACGTACTCTATAATTTTAAGTCAGCTTTTGATTAAAGAATGGAGGCTATTGCCTCCATTCTTATTTATATAGAATAAGCATCAGTTTTCTGATGAAGGAGTAAAAAATGGCCAAAGAATATAGCCGTACTTCTCGCGTATCGCAGCAGGTTCAAAAAGAACTGGCGCGTATACTGCAGCAGGAAGTAAAAGATCCGCGTATCGGCATGGTGACGATTTCAGGTGTTGATATCACTCGTGATCTTGCTTACGCAAAGGTATTTGTTACCTTTTTAACCATCGGCGACCAGACTAACGATGAATCTCTTGAAGGGTTGAATGCCGCTTCTGGTTACATCCGTCGTTTATTAGGTAAAGCGATGCGTTTACGTATTGTGCCGGAAGTGCGTTTCTGTTTTGATGAAACATTAACCGAAGGTCTGCGTATTTCTGAAATGGTGAGCAGCGCGGTAAAAGTTGATAAAACTAAATTCGAGCAGTCTGAGCGTACGGAAGAGGACGAAGAGTAATGGCAAGACGAGGAAAGGGTCGTTCAATAAACGGTATTGTTTTATTGGATAAACCAACAGATATCAGTTCCAACCATGCACTGCAGCGCGTGAAACGTATTTTCTTTGCTAATAAAGCAGGGCATACGGGGGCGTTAGATCCGCTTGCAACGGGCATGCTGCCGGTCTGTTTAGGTGAAGCCACCAAATTTTCTCAGTTTTTACTCGATTCCGACAAACGTTATACCGTAACTGCTACACTAGGTGTGCGTACAACAACCAGTGACTCTCAGGGGGACGTGGTTGAAGAACGCCCGGTATCTGTTACTCAGCAGCAGCTTGATGATGCACTGGATACGTTCCGTGGTGATATACTGCAGGTACCTTCAATGTTCTCTGCATTAAAACATAAAGGCCAGCCACTTTATAAATATGCGCGTGAAGGTATCACTATTGAGCGTGAAGCTCGGCCGATCACCGTCTATGAAATTAATCAGTTGCGTTTTGAAGATAATGAGGTCGATTTAGATATTCACGTCAGCAAAGGTACTTATATCCGTACTATTGTTGACGATCTGGGTGAGTTATTAGGCTGCGGTGCGCATGTCTCAATGCTGCGTCGTACTCAGGTTGCTGATTACCCTTATGAGCGTATGGTTACTATCGAACAGTTAGATGTGTTAATTGAGCAGGCCAAAGAATCTGAGATCAGCCCCTATGAGCTGCTGGATCCGCTTTTATTAGATATGGATACTGCGGTAAAAAACTACCCTGAAGTAAACATTACTGATGAGATGGGCGACTACGTTCTGCATGGGCAGCCTGTACAGGTGTTCGGTGCGCCGGATGATACGATTGTGCGTATTACCGTTGGTGAAGCGCATACTTTTATTGGTGTCGGGCAGATGAACGATGATGGTTTAATTGCGCCAAAGCGTTTAGCAAACCTGTAAAAAGCAGCCTCAGCCTCTCAGAGTTGTTCTGCGGGGCTTTTTATTATCTGAAATGAAGTGATACAAATGGCAAAGTTAGACTTTTCGGCAGTGAACAAATCCGCATCAAAATCATTCAATGAGCAGCGCAGTCTGATTAAGAAAATCGGCTGGGGTGAAACGGTACTTTGTGCTGTCTGCGGCCAGCCACTTAAATTAAGTGTCAGCAGTGAAGGTCAGCCCGGTGTGAACTGTGTAAAAGGCTGTACAAGTATCGCCTTAGAGTTGGAAGATTAAAGGTTCTGCCTGTTTTCTAAGTGTACAAAGTAAAATGAGCAGCCGCTGTGACTGGTTAGATACTAAAATCTGCATATGCAGAGCGCATTTTTCTGTGTCTCTGCAGTATTCAATCAGCGCAGCAAGCGGTAAAGGTTTACTGTAATAGTATCCCAGCAGAAAATCACATTTTAAAGTTGTTAACTCGTCAACAAGCTCTCTTGTTTTAACTAAAAGATCGGTTCACCTTTATCTGATGGAGAGGCTGCTCCTGCAGAATTGATAACGATGAATATCCCGTCCTCAAATCATACAGACTGACTATCACCCCTGTCGGATGAGCTGCATTAATGCCGCTTTAGTGACTGACATATGATTCATTACCGCCGTTTCCGTTACTTCTAAAACCAGCTTCTGCTTATTAACGGATAAGCACCTGTTCTATTTTATCGCTGATTGTAGTTAAAAAATATTTTCGTTTGACGAGTTCGGTCTATGAGTCGTGTAGTGAATTATGCCTCTCCTGGCGGGCAGTTGACTGAATTTTCTGATAGTTTTCAGGCTTAGATGACTATCATTACAAAAATTCTGTCTCAAGAAGAATCAGAGGCAGGCTGTTTTCAATAAATGAGGTTGAATCTATGCCCTGCAGGTCATAAAGAAAAAGCAGATAACGATAAAAAAGGCCTGTTATTTAAATATTTATGTTGTTATTAATACCTGCTCACTTTCTAATACAAGCTTTTGTTGAGAGGGGGGCGTTTTCCGTGGTATATACTTAATAGCATGTATACTCTGTATCTTTGAAAACGTATCTTCAGGCAGCCTAAATGCAAAAGCGATTGTAAAAGTCTCTAAAGCAGATATAGTTTTTATTGATTAGGAATTAACTTTTTACTGAAATACAAGGAAGACTAATGTTGTTACGCCCTCTGTTCAGATCATTATTACTCTGCTGCAGCCTGTTTTTATCTGCCTGCCTTTTTGCAGGTGAAATTGTCACAGATAAAGTTAATCTGCTTAATACAGGCGAGTCAGCAATACTTGTCAGTTATCATAATGCGCTGCTGGCTTCACATGATATAGATATGCGTATCGTTATCACTGATGCGCAGGAGATAGATAAAGCCGCCGAGCTTTTATTCAGTGAACTGGATGCGGGAGAGTTAAGCGATAAAGAGCAGGGGCTATTATTTGTGATTAACCCGTACAGTAAACTGCTTCGCCTTAAAACCGCTCCTGCACTTAATAGTCTTTATGGTGCCGGTTTTACTGTTTATCTGCAGCAGTATCATATGGTGCCGTTTTTCAGTGAAGGAAATATTACAGAGGGCATTACCGCGGGTGTCGAATTAATAGTAAAGCAGGCTCTGCGCCCGGATCATACAGCCTGGCTGAAATACCAGAAAACAGACTCCTTAGGCGCCGGGAGCGAAATTCAAAATTCGGAAGTTTCAGTGCAGGAAAAAAGGGTAAGCACTTACTCACAGGAAAACACCCCGCAAGTGATTTTAAACCGCTATTTTAAAGTATTGAAAAGCCACAATAACAGTACAGCTCTAGGTATTTATTCATCCGCGACCCGGGGCATGCTCCAGCAGTGGACTGTGACCGCTGCGCAGATGGATAACGTATTGAAAACATATAAAAACTGCCCTGATGCGCAGTTAGTGAAGGCTGACAATAACAGCTATGCCGTATTACGTTACCCGATTGATGCGCGTTTATGCTCCCCCTGGTTTTTTATTAACGAAGACGGCTGGAAATTAGATCTAACCATGACTGAAAAATCTATCCGCTTTAACCATAATAATAACTGGTACTTTGATATGAGTGCGGATCATAATTACTGGTTTGCATTTTTAGACTGGAATATTAACCGCACTGGTTTTCCAACCGGGCAGGTACGCTGGGGGCTTGGTGTCGAAGATATTGATAAAAAAGTGCAGGTCACCTATGTGCTTGAAGGTATGCCCTTTGCTGCACTTGATATCCGCAAGGGTGACCAGATAGTCAGTATTAATGGAGAAAAAGTATCTACTAAAGAGTCTTTTTTTAATCTGTTAAATGCCCTAAGAGATGAGTCTGGATATGAGTTTTTAATAAAACGTGACGGGCGCTTAAAGCTGATAAAAGGTCAATTGTCGGCTGATTAGCAATCTCTGTGCGGGATATGCTTTAAAAACAGCTGGATATACAGCTGTTTTTAATCTGTCTTTGGCACTTAATCATTCTGAGCTGCTTTGTTGGTGTAATAAAGTGCAATTGATTCCCCGACAATGGCAAATGAGTGCTTATCCATAACCTCTAAGCGAAGTTTTCCCGATAAGCTGCCCGGCCTTAATAAGGCCTGCTCTAATACACCCTCGGCTTTTTCCGGGGCAATCTGATGCCGCTGCGCATGAATAAAACGAATACTGTGTGCATCTTTTTCCAGGGTGCCGACCGATGAAAATCCGGAGTCGTCACCGGTAATAAATAACAGATTAAACTGGTCATCATTGATTTCAATACGGCTTTCAACGGGAAGAGTGAAGTGCCGCCCGTTTCTTTCAATTTTCATAATCATTGACGACTGATAAGCGCCTTGAGGCAGGACGGAACTGCTGAAGTAAAGAAAGCTGTAGTAGGCAAGAAAACCGCACAGTAGTCCGCAGCCGGCGCATATTATAAGATATTTAGTTTTCACACTTAACCCCCTGATAGCCGGAAGAAATACTGACTGTTTTACCCGTGTCCGGTACTAATAACTGCACATTTGCAAAATCATATTTATTAATATTAATTATTGTTAAGGCTGGCTCAGAATCTTGGGAAGCGATAAAACATTTTGACTGTTTTTTGGGGCTGTTGTCAGTGCTTTCCGGACTTGCTGAGGAAAAAAGCATAGCGCTGCCTATACCTACAGCAGCAGATACTGCAAACAGGAGAAAATAAACAGCTATGGAGCTATAGCGGCTGCGCGTTTTATTTTTGCTGTCACTGCTGCTGACGGGCTCCGTTACACTGTCAGCAGTCATGTAGCTTTCGCTATGATGCTTATCTAAAGGGGTGACGCTGCCGGTGAACAGGTAACCTACCCGTCTTTCAGTTTTGATCAGCTGGGTTTCTTTATTATTAAGCAGTTTTCGGCAGTTTGAAATGCACTGCAGCAGGCTGCCGTCATCAACTACAATGCCTCGTGACGTCCATACAAAATCAATAATATCTTCTTTTGTCAGCGTTTGATTACTATGGCTGCAGAAATAGCGCAATAAAAGAATTTCATTTGCCGGCACCTGAATTTTATGGCCGCTGTTTAGATAGCTTATGCTTTCTTTTTTAAAATCAACAACAATAAGATCATTGATCTGCACTGTCTCTGTACTGCTGTGAACCATTTTGTTTTTCCTAATTTATACCGTTTTAGATAAATATCGGTGCGGGATATTAAGAGTTTCTCTTATAGGCGCTGCTGTTGTAAATACACATAGTGTATTTACCCCTGAAAAACAAAAACTTTAGCGCTGACAGTAGAAAATTTATATCTGATTCTGATAAAAATAAGCCGCTGCTTGTCTTTGCAGGAGGGGAGGAATAATAAGAGCTGCTGAATATGCAATTATCTCTTCGATAACTATTGCTTAGTTGCTTAATACTCCGTAAAATCCGCGGTTCACTTTATCGCTGAATTAGTGATCGGCGGTAATAATTAAAATAGGTTAATTCACTTAACCATAAAATATCGGAGTATGTTATGTCACTAAGTGCACAACAGAAAGCTGAAATCGTAGCTAAATTTGGTCGTTCAGAAACTGACACAGGTTCACCTGAAGTACAAGTTGCTTTATACACTGTACAAATCAACCACCTGCAGGGCCACTTTAAAGAGCACATCCATGATCACCACAGCCGTCGTGGTCTACTACGCATGGTTAGTCAGCGTCGTAAATTACTTGACTACCTAAAGCGTAAAAACGTAGCTGCATACACAGCACTTATCTCTGAATTAGGCCTACGTCGTTAATTCTGAGTTAAAAACTGATTTCAAAAAGAGCCTATAGGGCTCTTTTTTTGTTTTTAAAACACAAAAAAATATGTTTAAAACGTTTTAAAGCAGGCAGTTTGACGTATACTATCGGCGCGATAAAAAGCATAAAGATTATAAATTAAATAAAGGATATAAAAGTGACTCCTATTGTAAAAAGTTTCCAGTATGGTGAACATACTGTAACCCTAGAAACGGGTGTAATTGCACGTCAGGCAACTGCTGCTGTAATGTGCAGCATGGATGATACCTGTGTATTTGTTTCTGTTGTTGGTAAAAATGCTGACGACCAGGAGCGTGATTTCTTCCCGCTTACTGTTAACTACCAGGAAAAAACATACGCTGCGGGTAAAATCCCAGGTGGTTTCTTCAAACGTGAAGGCCGCCCAAGTGAAGAAGAAACGTTAATTGCACGTCTTATTGACCGTCCAGTTCGTCCTCTATTCCCTGAAGGTTTTAAAAACGAAGTTCAAGTAATTGCAACTGTTGTTTCTATCAACCCTGAAGTTAACCCGGATATCGTTGCGATGATCGCAACATCTGCGGCACTTTCTATCTCTGGTATGCCTTTCAACGGTCCTATCGGTTGTGCGCGTGTTGGTTACAAAGAAGGTCAATACCTGCTTAACCCTACTAAAACTGAATTAGAAACAAGTGATCTTGACTTGGTAGTATCTGGTACAGACAACGCAGTATTAATGGTTGAATCTGAAGCGGGTATCTTAAGCGAAGACGTAATGTTAGGCGCTGTTGTATACGGTCACGATGAACAGCAGAAAGTTGTTGAAGCAATTAAAGAATTTGCAGCTGAAGTTGCACGTCCTGCATGGGACTGGACTGCTCCGGCACGCAACGAAGCATTAGATGCGTTAATCGCAACTGAAGCTCAAGCGCGTTTTGAAGAGGCATACCAGATCAGTGATAAAGGTCAGCGTTACGATGCTGTTAAAGCTATCACGGCCGAAGTAAAAGAAAAATTATTAGCTGCTGACGAAGAGTTAGATGCTAAACAGGTAGGTGAATACTTACACGATTTAGAAAAAACTGTTGTACGTACGCGTATTATTAAAGGTGAGCCGCGTATCGACGGCCGTGATCCTGAAAGTGTTCGTGCACTTGACGTTCGTACCGGCGTACTGCCGCGTACTCACGGTTCTTCACTATTTACACGTGGTGAAACACAAGCATTAGTAACAGCAACGCTTGGTACGCAGCGTGATGCACAGATCATTGACAGCCTGATGGGTGAGAAGAAAGATCACTTCTTGCTGCATTACAACTTCCCTCCATACTGTGTTGGTGAAACAGGCTTTGTTGGTTCTCCTAAGCGTCGTGAAATTGGTCACGGTCGTCTGGCTAAGCGTGGTGTTCTAGCTGTTATGCCGACGGTTGAAGAGTTCCCGTACACAGTACGTGTGGTTTCTGAAATCACTGAATCTAATGGTTCATCTTCAATGGCTTCTGTTTGTGGTTCATCTCTAGCGCTTATGGATGCCGGTGTACCGCTTAAAGCATCTGTTGCTGGTATTGCAATGGGTCTGGTTAAAGAAGGCGAAGAGTTCGTTGTTCTTTCTGATATCTTAGGTGATGAAGATCATCTTGGTGATATGGACTTTAAAGTTGCCGGTACTACTGAAGGTATTACTGCACTGCAGATGGATATCAAAATTGAAGGTATCACTCGTGAAATCATGCAGATTGCTTTAAACCAGGCAAAAGCTGCACGTTTACACATTTTAACAGTAATGGATGAAGCACTGCCCCAAGGCCGTGAAGATATTTCTCAGTTTGCTCCGCGTATTCATACACTGAAAATCAATACTGATAAAATCCGTGATGTTATTGGTAAAGGTGGTGCGGTTATCCGTGCTCTTTGTGAAGAAACTGGTACTACGATTGAAATCGAAGATGACGGTACAGTTAAAATTGCAGCAACTTCTGGTGAGCAGGCTGATGATGCAATCAACCGCATTAAAGCACTGACAGCTGAAGTTGAAGTAGGTACTATCTACACAGGTAAAGTTGTACGTCTGGCTGATTTCGGTGCATTCGTAAACATCTTACCTGGTAAAGACGGTCTAGTTCATATTTCACAAATCTGTGAAGAACGTGTACAGAAAGTTTCTGACCATCTGAAAGAAGGTCAAGAAGTAAAAGTTAAAGTACTAGAAGTTGACCGCCAGGGCCGTGTTCGCCTAAGCATCAAAGAAGCAATGGAAAAGAAAGAAGCTCCAGCTGCTGAGTAATACTTTACTTAATAAAATATAAAGTAATGGCTTAGGTTATTAACTTTAATAAAAAGGAAGCTTCGGCTTCCTTTTTTTATGCCTGAAGAAACTTAAAGTTTCTGACCAGCTGTTAACCAAGACAGAAGGTCAAAAAAGATAAAGTCTTAGAAGTTGACCGCCAGGGCCGTGTTCGCCTAAGCATCAAAGAAGCAATGGAAAAGAAAGAAGCTCCAACAGGACTTCTTCAGACTGCGAAACTGTGTTTCGGTTCTTCATCATCAGCATAGTAAATATATGTTTCTCTTTTGTACCAGTAGAAAGATGAAGATGGTCTAGTCCACATCTCACAGCTATACCTCAAATAACGGTGAATAGCGTTTACAAAAATTGCCCGACCATCTGAAAGAAGGTCAAGAAGTGAAAGTTAAAGTACTAGAAACTAGACTTCTTCGACTGCGAAACTTCGTTTCGGTTCTTCATCATTGCCTGCATAAATATATGCCTGATGATATTTAAAGCTCCTGAGCTGCTGTAAAGTAAGTCAGAAGCCCCAACAGGTCTTCTTCAGACTGCGAAACTGCGTTCGTCTGCTCATCTTGCGCATAAAATATATGCTTTATTATAGCCCTGAAGAGGCTTAAAACTTCTGAGAACTGGTCATGTAGAACAAAAGTTTTAACAGATCTTTTTTATCGGATGTTCAGCTGTTTATTATCATCAGGCCAATAAATATATCTCCCCTGTTTTTGTACCTGAATAGTCAAAATTGTCACCGGACTGATGGAGAATTAAGATGTTTTTTCTTTTCCATTGCCGGTGTTACCGGGCGTTATAGCGTATTGATGTTTTTTGAAAAACATCAAATTATTTGCTTTTTCACTGCTGTTTTTAAGCCGCTTTTTCGGTTTGTTTAAAATACTAACCCCTATG
This sequence comes from Psychromonas aquimarina ATCC BAA-1526, assembly GCF_000428725.1. Taxonomy (GTDB): domain Bacteria; phylum Pseudomonadota; class Gammaproteobacteria; order Enterobacterales; family Psychromonadaceae; genus Psychromonas; species Psychromonas aquimarina. Next base: position 66,992 of record NZ_AUAM01000021.1, on the reverse strand, counting down.
GGAAGGGCGGCTTATTTAATTTTCATTTTTATTCTTTCGTTGAAATATACAATCAATTAAGTATAAAAAATACACTGTTTTTACTGAATTTGTGCGGGGTTCGTCACTCTTGCGGGTTACCTGAGCGGGTTAGTCCACAAACTGTCATAAATTGTCTTAAGACAAAAAATATCTCATTTATCTTGTTATTTTAGCTATATTAAAAACTACCATTAATATTTAGAAAGGATTTTCTATGCAGGATGCAGAGAATAAAACGTACCGTGATCGACACAAACCCGCAAGTGATTTTGGTTCCCGTGAAGACTACTTGAACAACGAACTGAGTATCATGAAGTTTAAACGCTGGGGTATAAATTTACCTTATCGTGATTACCGTATTGAAATAGAGGACTGGGTACCGGCATTAGCAGCCACCATTGGTAAAATTGTAATGGTAGCCGCTATGGCTACGGCATTTGCCGCTCAGTTTGGTTTAGATGCTTCTTTTGTTGCAGAAAACGTCCGCTTTGAACTAGTTATTGCAGGTGTTTTATTTGTGGTGTTGTTTGCCGCGATATTAAACCCTCGTACTAACCTTGCCGGCACGCATGGCCCTATGATTCCGCTTATCCCGTTAATTGCCGCCGCTGGGGGGCATCCGCTGGCGCTCGGCATTATGGTCGGGGTATTCGGTATTATGCTGAGTATGTCTAAAGGCGGCTCTAAGCTGGTGACCTTAACCGGTGAAGGGGTACGCGGGGGCTTGCTGATTTATCTCGGTGCGGTAGGAACTGTTGGTCAGATTGCTAAGTTAAAAGCCTGGTCTGCAGATAATATCGGCATGCCCTTCGTAGCCTTTGTGGTTATCTTAGTAACCATAGTTGTTTATGCATATCTAGCACGTATCAAAAAACGCTGGCTGGCGATTCCACTGTGTTCCGTAATAGCTGGTATTGCCGCATACGCATTAGGTGCTCCATTTGAGTTTGTCACAGAGCCGGGTTTGCCAAACATGAGTCCGCTATACTGGTGGGGTGAAGATACCGGCTGGAAGCTTGGCTGGCCTACACTTAGTCATTATATTGCCGTTATTCCATTTGCTATTCTAGCTGTCGCGATGTGGTCTCCTGATTTCTTAGGTCACCGCGTATTCCAGGAGTTAAACTATCCGAAAAAAGCTAGAAATGTACTTATGGACGTAGATGATACAATGACTGTAGTGTCTATTCGTCAAGTGGTAGGCTCGGTATTAGGTGGTGCAAACTTAGCATCTTCATGGGGAACTTACATGATCCCGGCCGCTATCGCTAAACGTCCTATACCTGGCGGTGCCGTTTTAACTGGCTTTTTGTGTGTAGCATGTGCGTTATTAGGTTTTCCAATGGATTTGGCAATGTGGGAGCCTGTATTACGTGTGGCATTGTTAGTAGGAGTATTCTTACCTCTGTTAGAAGCGGGTATGCAGATGGTTAATGATAACAAGAGCTCACAAAGTGCAGGTATCTGTATCTTCTCAAGCGCACTGGTTAATCCGGTATTCGGCTGGGCAACGACAATGCTATTAGACAATATGGGCTTTATCGGTGATAAAGAGCGTAGTGAAAAACTAGCCTTTGCAGACCGTTTAGTGATTCCTGCTGTCGCATTTATCATTTGTGTCGGCTCACTGGCATTAGTAGGGCAGCTGCCGGGTATTCCAGCACTGCTTTAGTATTGACTGATAACGGTCAGGATCAAAAAAGCCGAGTTCTTCAGCGAAGAACTCGGCTTTTTTATTTTCAGCGAAGAAATAGAATTATTATTTCGGCTCACCAATAGGTAAAACTTCACGGCCGTACTGTTCGTTAATTACTTCAGCCATTGCTAAGTAAATTGCGCTTAATCCACAGATAAGACCTTCAAATCCGGCAATTTTGCCGATTAATGCCGAGCCGGTGAAATCACGTGCAGCTAACAGGAAGAATAAAACGGTTAAGCTTCCGAAGATAAACTGTAGACACTTGTTACCGCGAAGTGTTCCGACAAACATAAATGCAGTAAATATCCCCCACATTAACAGGTACCATGCCATAAATGCGTGTGGTGTCGTTTCTGCTGCACCGCCTAATTCCATTTCAGGCATTATCAGCAGTACAACTAAGCTGATCCAGAAAAAACCGTAAGATGTGAAAGCGGTTAGACCAAATGTATTACCTTTTTTAAATTCAAGTATACCGGCGATAACTTGTGCTATACCGCCGTAACATAGGCCCATTGCTAATATCATTGCGCTAATTGGAAAAAATCCAGCGTTGTGGATATTAAGTAAAACAGTTGTCATACCAAAGCCCATTAGGCCGAGTGGTGCTGGATTAGCGTAATTAATAGTTTGTGACACGCAATATACCTTTTTATGTTAGTTGGACGGGAGATAATCGCGCGCACAATATCACGACTAATTTTTTTGTAAAGAAATTTGTAAAATTAAGACCTCTATCACCTTTTTGTAGATATTTAAATTATAAATGAGATACAACCAGTCAAATCTTGAACATTAATAATTTGCATAATTATTCATTATTCTTTATATTCGATGCATAATGTAACTTTGTATTAATTTTATTAACTGCGCTTAATACAATCAGATTAACTGTTAAAAAACGAATTTGAGAAATATGAAATCAGCAACTCTATCGATAAAAAATCTGCATAAATCATTTGCAGACAATGAAGTATTAAAAGGTATCGATTTAGATGCACATAAAGGTGATGTGATTTCGATACTAGGTGCTTCGGGCTCCGGCAAAAGTACTCTGCTGCGCTGTGTCAACCTACTGGAAACACCGAGCTCGGGTGAAATTCGAGTTAACGGTGAACTGATCGAGATGAAGCAGGATAAAAAACGCGGTGCTGTGCCGGCTTCAATCAAGCAGGTGGAACGTATCCGTTCTCGTTTAGCAATGGTTTTCCAGGGTTTTAATCTGTGGTCGCATATGACAGTTTTAGAAAATGTTATTGAAGCGCCGGTGCATGTTTTAGGCGTACCTAAAAAAGAAGCGATTGTAAAAGCAGAAGCTATTCTGCAGCGCGTTGGTTTATATGAAAGAAAAAATTATTTTCCCGGGCAGCTTTCCGGCGGTCAGCAGCAGCGGGTTGCTATTGCGCGTGCGCTTGCTGTCGAGCCTGAAGTAATGCTCTTTGATGAGCCAACCTCTGCACTGGATCCTGAACTGGTCGGGGAAGTACTGAGTGTGATGCGCGGCCTGGCAGAGGAGGGCAGAACCATGCTGGTTGTTACTCACGAAATGGCATTCGCCCGTGATGTTTCAAACAAGGTGTTGTTTCTACACGAAGGTTTAGTCGAGGAACAGGGGAAGCCGGAAGTTATTTTTGAAAACCCGTCATCAGAACGCTTTAAACAATTTATTTCATCAGTTTATTAACCCGAACATAGTTTAAATAATTTACCCAATTTAAGGATACACAATGAAAAAAATCAGCTTGTTAATTGCACTATTCGCCTTGTCATTTAACGCCGCGCAGGCAAAAGAGTGGAAGCATATCCGTTTTGGAGTGGAAGGTGCCTACCCTCCATTTAGTAAAACAGAAGCCGACGGCAGTGTTACCGGATTTGATATTGATATTGCTAATGCATTATGTGCCGAGATGGAAGTTAAATGTACTTTAGTAAAGCAGGACTGGGACGGCATCATTCCGGCATTATTAGGTCGTAAGTTTGATGCTATTATCGCCACAATGGATATTACCGAAGAGCGTAAAAAGAAAGTCGCTTTCTCGGACAAATATCAGCATATTCCAGCACGTTTTGTTGCTCTGAAAGGAACTGATTTCCAGGCGACAAAAGAGTTTATGGCAGGAAAAAGCGTTGGTGTACAGCGTGCTACAACGATGGACCTGTATATCTCGGATAATTACCCGAATGCTAAAATCAAGCGTTACGGCTCAGCTGACGAAGCGTATCTGGATCTTAAAGCTGGTCGTTTAGATTATGTAATGGCAGACTCTGCCGCTATTGCTGACGGTTTATTAGCCAAAGAAGACGGTGATAAATTTGAATTTATCGGTCCTAAACTAAACGATCCTAAATGGTTTGGTGAAGGTGCGGGTATTGCGCTGCGTAAGCAGGATAAAGAACTGAAAGCGAAGTTAGACAGTGCAATTGCCGCTATTCGTGCAGACGGTACTTATAAAACTATCCAGGATAAATACTTTACTTTTGATGTTTACGGTGCAGATCAGTAATTACTGACGCCGCAAAGCAAAACTAATACCATTCCGCCTAATTAAATGGTCTGAAATTACGAAGGGAAAATTAAAGAGAGCAAGGCGTTTGATTGAGCAATAGCCGGCTATCGTTAATTTTAACCAGTAAGGCTGATCAGGTAATTATGCGGAATGGTATAAGGATGGGCAGCCATCCTTTTTTATTATGACTGGAAATTGAATTTTATATGGCTGAACTACAAAATTACCAGGGAATACTGCTTGAAGGGGCATGGTTAACTCTTCAGGTTGCATTGCTGTCACTAATATTAGCGGTTTTTTTAGGACTGTTAGGCGCATTAGCTAAGTTATCGCACTCAACAATATTAAAAGGTATTGCTACTTTATACACTACGGTTATTCGCGGTATTCCTGATCTTATCTTAATGCTGCTGATATTTTTCGGCGGACAGATGCTGGTAAATGATTTAAGTTACAGCCTCAATGAATGGTTAAACGAACTGTTTACAACTTATAACCCTGAGCATGAATGGTATTCATTTTTACCGGACTATATTGATATCAGCCCCTATTTTGCCGGTATTATTACCATTGGTTTTATTTTCGGTGCTTATATGGCTGAAACTTTCCGCGGTGCTTTTATGTCTGTCGAAAAAGGCCAGCTGGAAGCTGCAACTGCCTACGGAATGAGTAAATTAAAAATTTTCACCCGTGTTATGTTTCCGCAGATGATGCGTCATGCACTTCCCGGCATTGGTAATAACTGGCTGGTTTTATTAAAAACTACAGCTCTGGTTTCGATTATCGGTTTACAGGATATGGTTAAAATTGCCGGTGATGCGTCCGGCTCAACGCAGCAGCCTTTTACTTTCTATTTTGCTGTGGCTTTGGTCTTCCTTTTCTTTACCACACTGTCGACCGCTTTATTAAAGTGGGCTGAACAAAAATATACGATTAAAACGAGGTAGAGATGGATTTATCAATTATCGTTAATCAGTACTCGCTTTACCTTAATGGTTTATGGACCACTATCTGGCTGGTGGCACTTTCATTACTGTTAGGTTTATTTATTGCGGTTCCGGCCGGCATACTGCGCGGCAGCGGCAACTGGTTTGCAAAAGGCCCTGTCTGGTTTTATATGTATTTCTTCCGTGGTACGCCGCTGTTAATACAGTTGTTTATTATCTATTACGGATCGGCACAGTTTGATAGTTTACGTGAAAGCTGGTTATGGGACTACTTTCAGGAAGCGTGGTTCTGCGCATTGTTAGCCTTTACTTTAAATACCGGTGCGTATACTGCGGAGATTGTCCGCGGTGTAATCGGCACTATGGACAAAGGCGAGCTGGAAGCCGCTAAGGCGTATGGTATGAGTACCTGGCAGACTTTACGTCGTATTACTCTGCCTAACTCACTGCGTCGTGCCCTGCCGGCTTACAGCAATGAGATTATCTTTATGATCCACGGCAGTGCCATCGCCGGGGTGGTTACTATTGTTGATATCACCGGGGCGGCCCGCGTAGTTAACGCCCGTTATTATGCGCCTTTTGAAGCTTATTTTGCTGCCGGACTGCTGTATATGTGTTTAACCTTTTCTGTTATTTACCTGTTTAAAAAACTGGAAGCCTCTTACTCGCAGCAGTAAAGCTCTCTGTTACCTGCTTCTTATAAAATACGCAGTTTTTACTGCGTTTTTTTATGCCTGGATTTAAATAAATTTCCTTATTTGACCAATTGAAGCGGATGCAGCACACTGAAGTAAGAATTTTTCAAAAAGGATGTATTATGAAAATACTTGCATTTGCAGGAAGCAGCAGCACTCGATCAATTAATAAAAAGTTAGTTACCTATGCCTGCAGCTTAGTCGAAAACAGCACTACAGAGGTGTTAGATCTTAATGATTATGAAATGCCGATATTTAGTGAAGACAGAGAAAATGACTCCGGTATCCCCTCCTTAGCTCATGATTTTTTTAATAAAATCAGCCTGTGTGACGCGCTGGTTATCTCTTTTGCTGAGCATAACGGTTCTTATTCTGCCGCTTATAAAAACATTTTTGACTGGTGTTCACGAATTAATGCCAAAGTCTTTCAGGGTAAAAAACTCATATTACTGGCGACATCTCCGGGGCCTAGCGGTGCTTCCAGTGTATTAACCGGGGCTGTCGGCTCTGCACCGTTCTTTTCAGGAGACCTGAAAGGTTTTTTATCTGTACCAAGCTTTTATGAGAATTTTGATTTAGAAAACAGCTGTCTGAAAGCAGATGATATTAATGAGCAGTTACAGCTGCTGATGGCAAAGTTAAGTTAAGAAGGAAAAAGAAAAGGCATGCCGGGTGCTGGATAAAATGACCGACATGCTTTTAATAAAGTGCTGTTTAGTGCGATAAAATCTGATCTAAGAACAGTTTTAAACGATCCGACTGCGGATTATCAAAGAATTCATGAGGTTCATTCTCTTCGATAATCTGTCCGGCATCCATAAAAATTACCCTGTCCGCAACTTTTTTAGCAAAGCCCATCTCATGGGTAACACAGATCATGGTGATCCCTTCTTCGGCAAGTTCCACCATGACCTCCAGTACTTCTGAAACCATCTCCGGATCCAGGGCGGAAGTTGGTTCATCAAACAGCATTATTTCAGGGTTGATACATAAACAGCGTGCGATAGCGACACGCTGCTGCTGTCCGCCTGACAACTGGTTAGGATATTTATGCGCCTGATCGGCAATTTTAACCCGCTCAAGATAATACATGGCCGTTTCAACTGCTTCTTTACGCGGTTTGTTATGCACCCAGGTTGGAGCCAGCAGCAGGTTTTCCAGCACGGAAAGGTGCGGGAAGAGGTTAAAATGCTGGAACACCATGCCCACCTGTGAGCGGATATGGCGGACAACCTTTACATCTTCAATTAACTCTGTGCCGTTAATGGTAATCTTGCCTTCCTGAAACTTTTCCAGGTGGTTTAAGCAGCGTATGGTAGTTGACTTACCCGAGCCGGAAGGGCCGCAGATAACCAGTTTCTCACCTTTTTTAATATTTAAATTAACGTCTTTGAGTACATGGAAGTCACCATACCACTTGTTAACATCCTGCATTGTGATCATAAATTCGTGTTCAGACATGGTAATTCCTTTTAGTGCTCGGTATTAAACTTACGTTCAATAGCTTTAGAATATTGAGACATAGTAAAACAGATAACCCAGTAGATAATGGTAACAAAGACATAACCTTCGACCTCATAACCCAGCCAGTTAGTATCACTGTTAGTAAGGGTTACCATGGCTAGAATATCGAATAAGCCGATAATCAGGACCAGGGTGGTATCTTTAAACAGGGAGATAAAAGACCCCACTAAGTTAGGGATGGAGATTTTTAAAGCCTGCGGCAGAATAACTAAAATCATGCCCTGCCAGTAACTAAGGCCTAAAGACTCACTTGCCTCATACTGCCCGCGGGGGATTGCCTGCAGTCCGCCGCGAACCACTTCTGCAATATAAGCCGCCTGGAACAGGGTGATGCCGATCAGTGCACGCAGCAGTTTGTCAAAATCAATGCCGTCACTGAAAAACAGCGGCAGTACAACAGATGCCATAAACAGTATGGTAATCAAAGGAACACCGCGGACAAATTCGATAAAACCGACACACAGGGTTTTTACAATGGGCATATGTGACTGGCGCCCTAAGGCTAAGATAATACCGATCGGAAATGAGGCGATAATACCAACGGCCGCCACCAGTACGGTGAGCATTAATCCGCCCCATTTTTCTGTTTCAACAATTTCCAGACCGAACCAGCCGCCGCTGATCAGAATAAAACAGACAACAGGAAAGGCTAAAATCAGCGCTATTTTCAGATTGAGATTTTTGACGAATTTCATAGAAAGCAGAAAAGCGATACAGATCAGAGCCACAAGATTAGGGCGCCAGTGCAGAGATTCTGGGTAAAATCCGTAAATAAACTGATCCAATTTTTCAACAATAAATATCCACCTTGCCCCTTCTTTTACAACTTCATCCTGTGCGCCGCTCCAGGTGGCATCAAAGATCATCCAGTTAAGCAGAGGCGGGATAATAGTATATAAAAAGTACAATCCGGCTAAGGTTAACAGGCTGTTTTTTATATCCGAAAATAGATTTTCTCTTAACCAAAACAGCACTCCTTTACTGGTAGAGGGGGCTGGTTTGGCTTCTTTCACTGCATAAGTAGCCATTTTATCTTCCTTTGATTGCCATTTTCGCATTTACCCAGTTCAGCATTAATGAAATAACGATACTGAATGTTAAATAAACGGCCATAGTCATTAAAATAATCTCAATTGCCTGGCCGACCTGGTTAAGGGTGGTGCCTGAAAACAGAGTGACAATTTCCGGATAACCGATAGCTGTGGCTAATGACGAGTTTTTAACAAGGTTAAGATACTGGTTAATAACCGGAGGAATAATGACGCGTAATGCCTGCGGTAAAACCACTTTAGTTAAGATAATGTGATCTTTTAAACCTAGGGACTTAGCCGCTTCTTTCTGACCGTTAGGCACTGCTTCAATACCGGCACGAACCGCTTCGGCGATATAGGTTGCAGTATAGATACTTAGTGCAAACACTAAGGCCAGCAGTTCAGGAATAATGGTAAGGCCGCCTTTAAAGTTAAAACCTTTGAGGTGCGGGTATTCGGCGGAAATCGGCTGACCGCTGATAAAGTAAACCACAACGGGAGCCAGCACGATTATTGCAATTGAGACCTTGATTAACGGGAACTCTTCACCGCTTAAATCATGGCGTTTTTTCGACCAGCGGGCCAGAAAACACACACCGGTCACAGCCAGTATCAAAGCGATTAAAATCGCACTGCTGCCGCTTTCAAAAATCGGCTCCGGCAGCAGCAGCCCGCGGTTGTTTAAGAATACCGAGTCCAGGTAAGAGAAGCTCTTGCGCGGACTGGGCAGTGCCGCCAGCACCACGTTATACCAGAACAGGATCTGCAGTAAGATTGGAATATTGCGGAAGGTCTCAATATAAACAAGAGACAGACGAGAAATTAAGTAGTTTGATGATAATCGCCCTACACCTATCAGCAGACCTAATACAGACGCGAAAAAAATACCGATAACCGAGACTAACAGCGTATTTAATAAACCGACAATAAATACATCGTAATAGGTTGAACCGGCGTCATCATATTCAATAAGCGTCTGGCTGATACCAAAGCCAGCAACATCATCTAAAAAAGAGAAACCAGTGGTAATACCTCTTTTTTCGACATTATCGAACATGTTGCTGGCGAAATAATAAGCGAGAAAAACAACAAACATTAATGCGAGCACCTGGAAAATAACGGCTCGATTCTGCGGGTTGTTTAAGAATCCGTTAGCGGAAGGGGGGAGTTGAGAACTGTTCATAACAAGCCTTAAAAAGGGGAGTTTTGCTCCCCCAATATTAATTTATCGAATTGGCATTGAGTACATTAACCCGCCCTGATTCCATAAATTATTAAGCCCGCGCTCAATATTCAGCGGTGACCCCTTACCAACGTTTCTGTCAAACATTTCCCCGTAGTTACCAACTTTTTTGATGATGTTGTACGCCCAGTCAGAACTCAGACCTAAGTTTTCGCCCGCTTTGCCGGAAGTACCTAATAAACGTTTAATACCCGGATTCTGAGACTTAAGCTGTGCATCGACATTCGCAGAACTGACACCTAACTCTTCGGCTTCTAAAGTAGCGAACATGGTCCAGCGGACAATATTAAACCACTGGTCATCACCCTGGCGTACAACCGGACCTAGCGGCTCTTTGGAGATTATTTCCGGCAGAACAACCACCGAATTAGGTTTGTTCATTTTAAGTTTTAAACCGTATAACTGCGATGCATCAGAGGTAACCGCGTCACAGCGGCCTTTTTTGAAACCGTCAATAGTCTGACCGGATGTATCGTAAGTAACCGCTTTATAGGCCATTTTATTCGCTTTAAAGTAGTCGGTTAAATTAAGCTCTGTGGTAGTACCTGCCTGAATACAGAAAGTTGCGCCGTCTAACTCTTTGGCTGAACTGATGCCGAGCTCTTTATTAACTAAGAAACCCTGGCCGTCGTAGTAGTTAACACCGGCAAAGTTTAAACCCAGTGAGGTATCACGTGTTGCGGTCCAGGTAGAAGAGCGGGCTAAAAGATCAATCTCACCGCTTTGTAATGCAGTAAAGCGTTCTTTTGCGGTTAGTGGAATATATTTAACTTTTGCAGGATCGCCTAATACAGCCGCTGCTACTGACTGACAAAAATCGACATCAATACCTTTCCATACACCTTTAGAGTCGGTTGCAGAGAACCCCGGGATACCCGTTGAAACGCCGCAGTTTAATACACCTTTTTTAACAACCTGGTCCAGTGTTGATGCTGAAGCAAGATTAGGAAGCAGTGAAGCAATACCCAGCATTAAAGCTATTTTCGTCAATTTCATTTTTATATCCTTGTCTATGTTATTGATATCAATTTCAATATATGGAAAGTGAAAACCTTACTTTCGATTGATTAATCAAGCATAGAAAAGAATATATGAAACTCCAGTTTGTTACGAAATTGTTAACTGTTACAAGAGTTCTCTCACAATATCGTTTGTTAAATAAACAAAAAGTGTGATTTTCCAACAGCAAACATGTTAATCATGATACAAATATGTTTGCTGTTCAAAAAACATACATAATTACGGGTTGATATTCATAACCTTACTGTCGCTGCTGTGCGGTTTATGCTGCCGATGTTTTTTAATTAGCTGACTTAACTGCACTGCATCCCAGGTAATAGACGGATCACTGCAGCGGTTTTCTAATTTTTTAATTTCATCAGCTAACTGTTTTTTATCCTGAGCATTTAAATTCAGATAATCAGGCAGTTGTGACAGGCTTTTCAGCTGCTGATATTCACTCTGAGCATAGCTTAACAGTGCCTGGTAAATAAGAGGCGCATCCTGTTTCTGCAACGTATTATGCAGGCTCACAAGCTCCTGGTTTAAGGGAGGAGGAGCAGGGGGACTTTGCTCTGCGGCTGCCTTTCGTCGGTAAGAGTAATGATAAGCCGCTAATATGAATAGTAAAAATAACAGTACAGCAGAAATAACCTGCCATATAACTACAGCGCTGTTATCTGCAGCAGCAACTGCAGGTGCTTCCTGTGGTGTATCTACCGCGGGAGCCGCCTGCGGTACCGTGTTTCTCTCTTCGGCTGTCTGCTCTTTTTCTGCCGGCAGAATGGTTAATGTCTGTGCGGGTAAAACAGCAAATTCCTGTTTATCTGTGCGGCTGTTCCACCATGGCACTTTTATTTCCGGCAGGATAAGCTGACCGCTTTGATCCGGGATGATCGCATGACGCAGGGTGCGCTGTGCATAGAGCAGATCGTTTGCCTGGCCTTCCTTTAATTCATCCTGATCCGGATAAAAACGCAGACTTTTCGGATAATTGAAATTAATCACCGGCAGCTTGTCTTTATTAATTGAAGCGACCTGCAGTGCGATGCTGCGGGTGATCGGCTCTCCGACGCGGTAGCTCTGGCCGTCCAGACTCTGATTTTCAACCAGACGAACATCATCGCTGATCAGCCATTCTCCCTGATAGTTCGCTGGTTTTTCCTTGATGGTCACTTTCAGGCTGTCACCGCGAATATTAATGGGATCGGCAATAATCCGGTTATTCCAGTCATTGACACGAACCGTTTTACGCAGGCTGCCGGTTAAAAGGGGCGAGTTGATGGTAAAATCACCGGCTTTATTAGCGGTTATCTGGTACTTTCGGGTGATGGTTTTATAACGGATACCGTTGCGGATTGTCTGGCCGTTTTTATCTTCTCCGTAAACTTCAATATCAGCATCATCTAAAGTCGGATTCAGCAGGTTTAATTCATTACTGTTTTGTGAAAGAAAAATCTTAGTGGTAAATATCAGCGGCTGCCCCAGGTAAAGGGTCTCTCGATTGATGCTGTTTTCTATAAACACGACATTATCTTTGCTTGTTGTTGCCTGTGCAGAGGGTTTTTCGACGCTAATGGCTATTTTTTTACTGCTTAGCGAACCGATTTTTAAAGCGGGAATGGTAAAGGTACCTATTGCTTTTGCCTGCAGGGTGACCTGCCACTGGGTGAGCTGGGTAAATTTACCATTGATTAATTTGCTTTGCTGACTTTTCGAAGGACGATAAACGGTAAAGTCTTTTTCTAAAGGACGAGTGTCCAGCTGATAGTCTGAGCTGGTGCTGTTTATTTCGATAGTTAATGTAAACATATCGCCTAAATATACGGAATGATCACTGACCGATGTCTGCACCTGTACCTGTGCTGCTGACACACTTTGGTGAATAAACAGTGATAAAAATAGGCTTGTAATAATTGTAAATAATATTTTCATTACCAGATAGCTCCGTTATTTTCTTGTTTTACCGGCTGTGATAAAGCCCTTTTTCGATATTCAAGACGCATTTTGTTTTTAAGTAATAAAGAGGGATCGTCGGGCATATTTTTCAGCCAGTTCGGCAGCTGCTCTAACTCTTGGTTAACTTCGCCGCTTTCTTGTAATGCATTGAGCTGCTGCTGATCCTTCTGCTCAGTTTCCTGCTCAGTTTCCTGCTCAGTTTGTGCAGGCTGTTCCTGTGCTTCTTTTTCCAGCTGTTCGCTGTCCTGCTGCTCGCTGCTCTGCTGTTCGCTGTTCTGCTGTTCGCTGTTCTGCTGCTCGCTGCTTTGCTGTTCGCTTTGCTGCTCGCTGTCCTGCTGTTCGCTGTCCTGCTGTTCGCTTTGCTGCTGTTCGCTTTGCTGCTGGTCGCTTTGCTGCTGTTCGCTTTGCTGCTGGTCGCTGCTCTGCTGTTCGCTTTGCTGCTGGTCGCTGCTCTGCTGTTCGCTTTGCTGCTGTTCGCTGTCCTGCTGTTCGCTGCTCTGCTGGTCGCTTTGCTGCTGGTCGCTTTCCTGCTGTTCGCTGCTTTGCTGTTTGTCTTTCTGCTCCTGCTGCTGTTTTTTTAGATCTTCAAGGAGTTTTTTATTGTCTTGTGCTTGTTGAAAATCAGGCCGGAGAGTAAGTGCTTTTTGATAAGAGCGGATCGCTTTATCAATTTCCTTCAGCTGTGCATAACTGTTGCCCTGGTTATAAAATGCATCTGCGTTTTCAGGTGTTTCAGCGGCAGCCTGGGTAAAGGAGGCTAAGGCTTCTTTATACTGCTTATTCTGATAATAGGCGGCGCCTTTATTGAGAGGGTCTTCATATAGTTCAACTGCTTTCTGATAGTCTTTATCTTGATAAGCCTGAAATGCGTTCTGCTGATTATTCTTCCACACAGAAGCTTCTACTTTCGGGCTGGACAGCTGCAGAGAGACACTTATAAGCAGCACGTAGAAGACTCCTTTTCTAAACAGCAGCAGGAATAAAGGCAGTAATAAAAAGGCCAGCCAGTAACCGTCGTCTATGACCATCTCATTTTTAGCGGACTGCTGTGATGTATTTTTCCGCGCCTCTTTAACAGAGAAATGCTGTGCTAATTTGTCGACATCTTCAGCCGTATTAGTAAAGGTTAAATACATGCCGCCGCTGGCACGGGTGATATCGTAAAAAGGTTTACCCTTTAATTTAGGAACAACTATGCTGCCGTTTTCATCCTTTAATAATGAACCGTCGGGCAGTTTTATCGGCGCACCTTTCGGGGTTGCCATGGCTAAAATTGAAACAACCCAGTCACTGCCTTTCAGCTCTTTGATCATTTTCTCTGCAGTTTGTTTATCAATATCATCGCTGAGAAAAACAATATGTCCCTGTTTGTAGCCGGCGTTAGTCATCAGCTCTATTGCTTTTTCTAAGGCCAGATCTGCGCGCGAGCCGCTTACCGGCATTATCTCCGGTGAGAGATGCGGAATATGATTAATAATGGAATTCCCGTCAACGGTTAACGGCGAAATGGTAAAAGCATCCCCTGCGTAGGTAATTAAGCCTTTTTCACCTTCACTCCATTTTTTGATCAGATCGATGGCTTTATACTTGGCCTGCGTTAAGCGGCTGGGTTTTGCATCTGTTGCATACATTGAATAGGAAAGGTCTAAAACAACAACCTGGGCTTTTTCCATTTCATAAACCGGAAGCTCCAGCTGACGCCAGCTCGGACCGGATAAAGAGATACAGGCAATGACAGCCAGTGCAGTGAAAGCGAATTGTCCTGCATTAGACTTATCCGGGGCACTTACCAGATTTTTGCTTAAATGCGGGGCAATCAAGGTTTGTCCCTGATTATTTTTAGTGCTCCGGTAACGCAGCAGTGAGAATAAAAATACAACAATTATTCCCAGCAGCCAGGCTGGACGTAAAAATTCTAGCGGTATAAAGGTGGTTTCAGGCAGCATAACGGCCTCTTAATTTAAAATATAAAGCAAATAAAAACAGGACTAAAAGAGCGCCCGATAAGGGCCAGTAAAAGAGGTCTTTTTCCGGACGAAATTCTAAGAAATCGCTGTCAATAGGCTCTAATTTATTAATCTTCTGGTAGATGTCTTGTAATTCATCCTGGTTTCTTGCTCTAAAATACAAGCCGCCGGTTAATTGGGCGATTTCTGTTAAGGTTTTTTCATCTAAATCTGCGGACGGATTGATGCGCTGTTTACCAAACAGGCCCCGTTTAATCATTTCATCGGCACCAATGCCGATAGTGTAAATAGTGATATTGTTTTTAGCCGCTTGTTTAGCTGCCGTAAGCGGCTTTATGGTGCCGGCGGTATTTGCACCGTCGGTAATTAAAATAAGCACCCGCTGCTCATTTTTATTTTCAACAAAGCGTTTAATGCCCATAGCAATGGATTCCCCAATTGCGGTACGCTGCCCGACTAAACCTATTTCTGCTTCATCAACCATCTGCTGTATGGTGTTGAGATCAAAAGTCAGCGGTGTTTGTAAATAGGCGTGATCGGCAAATAAAATTAAACCTAAACGGTCGCCGTGACGTTTATCAATAAAGGTTTTCAACAGATCTTTTACCAGGGTTAAACGCTCGACCTGTTTGCCGTTTAAGGGCATATCTACTTCCTGCATACTGCCCGACAGATCCAGCGATAAAATCATATCGCGGCTCTGCTGCTGCAGGCGAACAGGCTCTCCAAACCAGATAGGTTTGGCTAATGCGCTGAGTAATAAAAGCCATACTAACCAGGGAATAAAGGCGCTTAAGTTAGTGCGCTGATTTTGTGACTGTTCGCCGCTTAATCCCTTGGCCAGCGGGATCCACACCTGGGTATAGGTACGTTTTTGTGCGCTTAAGAAATAGCGGAAAACCAGGGGCAGAGGTAACAGCAGGAAAATCCATAGATAAACAAACTCAAACATTTTTACTGCTCTCTTTTTGTTGTTTTTTAATCTGATGCGGTAAATTTTTTATCCAGTTTCCAGCCTGCTGAAAATCATCCGCACTGCAGGGCTGTGCAGTGCTGTGATAAAGGCGTCTGCTAAACGTTTGTTTATCTTGGAAAATAGTTTCCGCTGAATAGTTTTGTAAAAATTCAAACCACAATTCACCGTGCAGCGAAGCGACCTCAGACCTTGGAAAATACAGCAGGGCAGTGCCTTTTAACAGCTGATTTAAGGAGGCAAAACTGCCCTTGCTGCTATTTAACTGATTTAGTTCCTGCAGCGCTTTTTTCTGCAGTTCTTTTTTTTCTTTATATTTTTTGAAAAAATATACCGCAGCCGCTAGTAAAATAATAACGAGTACTGCCAGCAGCCAGTAAATAAAGGGCGGAGGCCAGGAAGATGCTGTATCCGGATCTATAATGCCGTGCAGCTGAGCAAGCGGATTCTGGTTATCGTTCGGGGGCATGAAACTGCTCCATTAATGAGCTGGAAGCTGATATCGGGTAAAGTGGAATGCCGTATTTCAGAAAGGTGTTAACGACATTCTGCTGACGTTCACAAGCAGCCTCCTGATATTCTTGTAAAGCATTTTTCTGTTTAAAAAAGCCGCTTCCGTAGAGGCTGTTTACTTTCAGGTTCGTCTGCTGTACATCTTCTGGCAGAACCTGCTCCAGCGGATCGCTGATCTGCCAGGCGTTGATCTGATTATGACGGCGAATTTGACTGATTAATTTCCGGCAGGGTCCATCAAGCTGTGAAAAATCACTGATTAAATGCACCTGGCTGCCTGTCTGCACCAGACGGGAAAGGCGTTTCAGCTGCACGAACAAGGACTGCGCAGCCGCTGTGGTTTTAAATGCCTGAGTGGTACATAACTGTTCACTTTGATGAAGGAAAGTCATCAGACCTTTATTTCTGCCGGTCGGTTTTAATTCAGCTGCTTTCTGCTGATTAAAGACAATGCCGCCGAGGCGGTCATTACGCTGTTTTGCCTGCCAGCTGAGCAGGGCCGCCAGATGACAGGCCTGTACAGATTTAAAAACAAACTGACTGCCGAAAATCATACTGTCGGAAAGATCTAATAAAATAAAAACCGGGCGCTCTTTTTCTTCCTGAAATAATTTAGTATGTGCCTTGCCGGTGCGCGCGGTTACAGACCAGTCGATGGTGCGCACATCATCTCCGGCCTGATAATGGCGTACTTCGGCAAACTCCATGCCGCGACCTTTAATTTTTGCCAGATAATTTCCGGACAGCTGCCGATAAGCCGCTTTAGCCGCCGGCTGCAGCTGCAGCTTAGCCTGCTTTTTATAGCTGAGCAGTTCATTTAAGCTGACGTTGATCCCCGTCTGATAGGGCGTGTCGGCAAATATCTTTGGTTTAGTGGTATTCATTAGGCTGGAATCGCTACCTGATTAATAATCTCTTTAATGACACGGTTGGCATTAACACCCTGTGCTTCTGCTTCGTAACTTAAAATAAGGCGGTGGCGTAAAACCGGATAGAGATTTTGAATAATATCATCGGGCATCACGTAATCTCGGTTATCTAACCATGCGCGGGCTTTTGCCGTACGCATTAATGCAATGGTTGCACGGGGGCTGGCACCGTAACTTATCCATTCGTTTAACTGTTCACCGTAACGTGCCGGCTGGCGTGTTGCGATAATCAGATCAATCAGATACTGCTCTAAATGCGGGGCAATAGTGATGTTCATTATTTCCTGACGAACTGCAAAAATCTGCTCATTAAGCAGAGGAGTCACTTCGGCAATTTTTTCTTTTAATATCTCTTTCTGATTGAGTTTTAAAATCTCTTTTTCTGTCAGTGCATCCGGGTAATCCAGCTCAAGATGCATAATAAAACGGTCTAACTGTGCTTCTGGAAGCGGGTACGTTCCTTCCTGCTCAAGCGGATTCTGCGTTGCCATTACCAGAAAAAGCTCCGGCAGTTTATAGGTCTTTTTACCAACAGTGATCTGATGTTCGGCCATCGCTTCTAATAACGCAGACTGTACCTTTGCCGGTGCGCGGTTTATTTCATCGGCTAGAATTAAATTATGAAACAGCGGGCCTTTTTCAAAAATAAATTCTCCGGTTTCCTGACGGAATATATCTGTGCCGGTTAAGTCAGAGGGTAATAAATCCGGGGTAAACTGAATACGGTGAAAATCACCCTCAATACCGTCGGACAATGCATTGATCGCACGGGTTTTAGCCAGTCCCGGCGGGCTTTCAACAAGAATGTGACCGTCTGCTAACAAAGCAATCAATAAACCGTCTACCAGTTCACTCTGTCCTAAAATCATTTTATTAAGGTAAGTTCGTAACGCATTAAGTTGTTGTTTTGCCATGATTATAATCTGCTTAAATAAAGAGAATGAAAAATATACTGCCAATAACAGTCAACTTCAAGATTAAAAAGTTCCATAATTACCTGTTAATTAAAGACGCTTGAAGTAATAATATTATTAGGGCAGTCGTCAAAAGTCTGTTAATCCTGATTTTTATGATTTTGCACATGTTTTTTTAGGACTTATTTACGTATCATTAACAAACTCTTATCTAATTTAACTAAATTTAAGGAATTAAAATGAGCGAATTGGAATCGATTATTTGGCATACTCTCGGTTATTTAGCTATGCCGACGATATTTGTCGCTGGTTTTATCGGTGTATTTCTTGCTGCAGTGGCAATTTTAAAAGTGTCCGGTGATACTCCCGTCGAAGATTAATCACAATTATTGTTCGCTAGCGCAAAAGCACTATTGAAATAAAGCAATTATTGATAAGCTCCCTGTATTCTTACAGCGGGGCTTTTTTTTATAGCTCGAGGAGAGCGTTATGCAGATTTATATTATGCGCCATGGGCAGGCGGAAATGATGGCTTGTTCGGATGCTGAACGGGCTCTGACCTCGGTTGGGCGCACAGAATCAGAAAAAATGGCCGCTTATTTAGCTGCCGGCGGCATAACGTTTGATGCGGTTATGGTCAGCCCCTATCTGCGTGCTCTGCAGACCTGGGACTCTGTATGCCCGTTTTTTCCTGAAGTAGATAATGTTCAGGTTATTAAGTTTTTAACGCCGAGCGGAAGTGCTCGAAAATCAGTTAATGAGATTTTAGCGTTACAGGCAAGCGGTGTGAAAAAACTGTTGATAGTTTCACACTTGCCGCTAGTTGGTTATATAGTTGGAGAATTAACTCCGGCGGCCGGCGTGCCTGCGTTTGCTACCTCGACCGTAGGACATGTGGAGCTGGATGAAAGTGGTTTTGCCTGCCTGCACAGTTTAACCAGTGTTGCGCAAATATCAGCCGCTTAAATAACAGTGTCAAAAAGCAGCATTAGCTGCTTTTCCTGATTCACAGTACTATCTTTGTCAGACTATTAAGGACAATAGAATGACCATTAAGTATCCAGTCTGCCCGAACTGCGCTTATCAGCGAAATGAATACGATAAATTAGTTCATCAGGCAATGTGTCCGGCCTGCGGTATTGTCTATGCTAAATGGCAGGCTCCCTCAGATAAAAGTTTATCAACAGAGCCGCCGCCGGATGTTGACTGCTCCGATCAAAAAGACTCTTTCTGTGCCAGGCTGCTGGATGTTTTTTTCAGCGTACCCGAAAAAGTGGACAGTCTGGCTTTTTACGGCCGTGTTATTATTTTTGTGCTGTTTTTTATCTGGGGCTGTTCTTTTATTTTCGGAGAGCGGGACTGGGTAAGTATCGGCGGCTCCTTTTTACATAATGTCAATTTACCCTTTCATGAATTCGGCCATGTTATTTTTCGCCTTCTCTATTCAGCAGAAAGATAATTTCGGCGCATCTATTATGTTGTGGTGGTGTGGTCAGAGCTTTATCGATATCAGCCCTTACATTGCAGACGCGCAAAGTCGTTCCCTTCCCTTAATCTCCGGCCTGGGCAAAGAGTCCCATGACTGGGGAAATTTATTATCTATGACCGGAAATCTGCAGCATACTCAACTGCTTGCTGATATAAGCTTTGTGATCGGCAGTTTGATTATCTGCCTGAGTTTTATCTGGGGCGCTTACCTGCTCTATCTGCAGAAACAAGCGGCAGCCGAATAATGAATTTAAACAGCAGGCTGGCCTATTATCGCGACTGTTATAAAGAAGACAGCAGCGACCTTAATCTGTGGAATCTATTAAAACTTAAAAAAGAGGACTGTCTGTTACTGCAGGGCTCAGATGATTTAGGTGCCGGGTTTCTGCCGCGGCTGCCGATCCCGGCTGATTTTGCCGAACAGATGAGCAAACGTGTTGAGGTTTATCAGCGCGAGCGGGTTTTACTTTATGCCAGTTTTATTTTTGTCGGTAAATTAGAAATAAACGGTGAAATGAAATCAGTGGTTTCGCCGCTGCTGTTTAATGAAGCTGAAATTGAGCAGGATAATGATGATTATTATTTTTCTGTCAGCCGGGAATCGGTGCAGATAAATGAACCTTTAACCCAGCTGCTCAAGCCGGAAAGTAATAATATCCCTTCAAGCCGGGAGTGCGGTTTTCTGTACCAACCCTCTTTATGGACCTCATGGTTAAAAGACAGTCCCTTAGATATTGACTCTCTGGGCTTATTAAACTTTCCAAAACTGGCAGAGATGCCGCAGATTAAACAGGCTGTTAAAGGCGGCAGAAATGTTTTGTTACCGGCATCAATGCTGGTTTTTATTGAGCGTTCTGCAAGCAGCCGTGGTGTGCTTCATGAAATAGAAACCATTATTGAGTCACAGCAGCAGTCAGCCGCACTGCTTAATTTATTTGAACCGCAGGCAGTAGGGCAAACAGATAAATTATTAAAATACGATTATCTGCCCGGTTTACTTTCCAGCGCACAGAAGAAAGTTTTATCTATTGCCGCCAATGCTAGTATCGGCTGTACCTCCGGGCCTCCTGGTACCGGTAAAAGTTATACCATTGCCGCCGTCGCCGCGGAGCATATGGCAAGAGGGGAGTCGGTACTGATAGCTGCAGATAATGACAGTGCGCTGGATGTGATTGCGCATAAGCTGGATGTTACTTTTGGTTTAGGTGATATCTCTATTCGCGCGGGTCAAAAAGTATTTCTAAAAAAATTAAAGAGTTATGTTGCGGATCTGTTGTCTGGATACTTTACTGAGCAGGATTTAAAAAATCCTGCTGACAGTGAACAGCAGCTGCAGAAGCTTAATAAAAAGTTAGAACGCTTAGAAAAACAGTTTGTAAAGTTCTGCCGGGCTGCTATCGTCAGAGGGCAGAGGTTACGGGGTTTTGAGCAGCGAGAACAGTTGTGGTTTAAAAAAGTTTATTTGTCATTTGCACGCAGAGGGATCCGTGAACTGGTCAAGCAGTGGCAGGTACTGGAGGATGTTAATGAGCAGCAGATGCACAGAGAAGCTTTATCAAGAAGTTATCTTAGTGAATTGAAAAATTTAAATCTGCAGAAACTTATTGAAACTCAGCGTAAGTCTCTGCAGGCGTTTAATAAAGCTATCCGCAGCCGGACTTCAAAACGGCAGTTTGAATTATTTGACGAAATTGAATATAGACCTTTTTTCTCGGCTTTCCCGGTCTGGTTAGCCAGTCTCAACGCTTTACACCGAGTTCTGCCTTTAAAAGCACAGATGTTTGATCTGCTGATTATCGATGAGGCAACCCAGTGTAATATCAGCAGCTGTCTGCCGGCATTATATCGTGCCAAAAGGGTGATGGTGGTTGGTGATACAAAACAGCTGAGACATTATTCGTTTCTTGCGCGGGCTAAAGAGCAGCAGCTGCTGAGCCGCCATAATCTTACGGAGCAGATGCCTGGAGTGGTAAGCTACCGAGATAATTCTATTCTGGATTTGACCTTAGCTGCGGTTGCCAGTCATAAACAGGTGGCGTTTTTAGATGAACATTTCCGCAGCAAACCTGAGTTGATCAATTTCAGCAATACAATGTTTTATCAGAATAAATTAAAAATAATGCAGCACCGCCCCTGTACCACAAGCGGTCATCTGCTTGTTCACCGCAGCTGCGGCTGCCGGGACAGATCAGGGATTAATAAGGTTGAAGCCGCTGAAGTGATTAAGGCTGTTACTGCGCAGATAAACAAAGATGCACAAACGGGTGTTATTCACAGTCTGGGCATTATCTCTCCTTTCCGGCATCAGGCAGAATACTTAGCGAAACAAATCAGTTTAAATCTGAGTGAATCTGATATTTTAAAACATAATATCCGCGCCGCTACACCTTTTGGTTTTCAAGGGGAAGAGCGGGATATTATTTATATCTCCTTTGCTGTTGATAATAATTCACGCCGGGCCGCTGTTTACCTCAATAAAGCTGATGTTTTTAATGTCACAGTTACCAGGGCACGGCAGCTGCAGAGGCTGTTTCTGTCGCTTGATGAAAATCAGCTCCCGGATAACAGCCTGTTAAAGTCCTATATTAACTCGGTTAACGAATTTGAAGTCCGGCATACAGCGAAAAATGAACTGGATAAATTTCAGCGGGCGGTGATTAAGTTATTAGATGAACTGGGGATTGACCACTGGCCCGGTTATACCGTTGCCGGGACTGAAGCGGATATTTTATGCCGCAGTAACGGGCGTTATCTAGCGCTGGATCTTATTGGTTATCCCGGCCCCTGGACAGATTATTTTGAGTTAAACAGCTACAAACTGTTTAAGCGCGCAGGCATTGATATACTGCCGGTTAGTTATGGTTTGTGGATTGCGGATAAGCAGGCATGTGTAGAGCAGATACTGAGTAAATTAGATATGCCGCCTGAGCAGGAAACAGCGCTGCTGTGATAGTAAACCTAGGCAGTTACTGACGTTACCGTACAAAGCAGGGCTGTTAAGGCCACATATCAAACAGCTGACTGTTAAGCTGCAGATGGAGCATAATCCCGGTTGCGTAGCCAAGTGCAATGACAGGGGCCCATTTCAGGTGACCAAAGAAGGTATATTTACCTCGTGATGCTCCCATCAAAGCAACACCGGCGGCTGAGCCGATAGAGAGCATACTGCCGCCGACTCCGGCAGTTAAGGTCACTAACAGCCAGTTTCCTAAAGACATGTCCGGCTCCATGGTTAAGACTGCATACATAATCGGAATATTATCTACAATCGCTGACAAGCCGCCAACCATAATGTTGGCCGATACAGGATTCCACTGGCTGTACATAATTTCAGAGACCAGATCTAAATATCCTAATAAGTTTAACCCTCCGACGCACATAACAACGCCGTAAAAGAACAGTAAGGTATCCCACTCCGCATCAGAGATACGTTTAAATACATTAAAAGGTACTACATAACCAATCCGCCTAAGCGCTGCTTCATCATTGTTAGCGATTGCTCTTCTGGTTTTTTTGGCCAGTGATCTGGCCAGCGTGCGGCGCAGGAAGTATGCAAAAAACTGTAAATAAGCCAGTCCCATCATCATTCCGATTACCGGAGGTAAATGCATAACGGCATGAAAACCAACTGCTGTTGCTATGGTTAATAAAAACAGCAGAACAATACGCCGGGCACCGCGTTTTAGTTCAATATATTCATTGACTGTATGCGGCTGTGCTTTAGGTACAAACAGCGACATGATTAAAGCGGGAACTAAATAGTTGACCAGGGAAGGAAAGAATAATGTTAAAAATTCACTAAACGACACCAGCCCGGTCTGCCAGACCATTAAGGTGGTAATATCACCAAACGGGCTGAAAGCGCCGCCGGCGTTTGCCGCAACTACAATATTGATACAGGCAAGGTTAATAAATTTACTGTTGTTTCCCGCTACTTTCATCACCACTGCGCACATCAATAATGCTGTTGTTAAGTTATCGGCAATAGGGGAAATGATAAAAGACAGGATACCGGTCAGCCAGAACAGGGTCCTGTAGCCGAATCCTCTGCTTACCATCCAGGATTGTAATGCATCAAATAAGCGCCGTTCTTCCATGGCATTTATATAAGTCATGGCAACTAATAAAAACAGCAGCAGTTTAGAATATTCGAGTAAGTTGTGCTCTATCGCATTCTGAGCAATTTCTGTCTGCCCCTGCTGTTTCAGTACACAGCCGATCATAAGCCAGATCAACCCGGCAGCCAGCAGTACAGGTTTGGATTTATGCAGATGTAAAAACTCTTCTCCCATTACCAGACAGTATGCAAGGGTAAAAAAAACCAGGGAAGCATAACCGACAGGTGCATTTGTAAAGTCTAGTGTCTGTGAAGCGGAAAAGGCCGCCGGGGCGCTTAGTATTCCTAAGCCTGCTAATATTATTTGTTTTGTTTTCATGTTTAATATCAGCTCCTTGAGGCAATGTAAGGTTAAGAATAGTACAGACAGGCATGTTTGCAGGAAGAGAATATGATGTGCGCCAAATAATTTGAATTTTTATTTTACGCAGGGAAATGAGGTGCCTGTTTTCGGGCTGGTTAATACTATTAAGGTGTGCCTGTCTTTATTATTCTGGTGTCTGCAGAAGAATTTTTATTCTGTTGTCATAATCTAATATTTCGAATTCACTGCCCCAGTATTTCTTAATTAAACGCTTTATTAAGCCGCTTTCCCGGGCTTTTTTTAGAGCCTGCTCAATCACTGCTTTATACCTGCTGCCGGCGTTGATACCTGTATTGCTCAGGTAAAAACGAAAATCCCGGTCGTAGATTAAAACCAGGCGTTTTTCTATCGCTAGATTCGGGTATTCCGCCGCTTCTACAAGGATCTCATTTATTCCTCTGGGGAAGTAATTATGCCTGGTGCCCAGCTCAATCATTCTGAAAATCTGTTTCCAGCTGCCGGAGTGCTCTTTATAGGCAAGCTCATTTTCCTGCCAGACCCTGACATCAAACCATTTTTTGCCTAAATGTGCCGTTAAGTTTAAATCTCGAAAGTCCTCAAGATTTTCCACCGTCTCAAATAAATGCTGGTCGCCTTTTTTAATAAATAAAACTCTTTTGCCGATTAATTTACTGGTAAGCCCTATCTCAATAGGAATGTAGTCCTGGTTTCTCTGTTCAGATTCGATCATCCAGTACAGGCTGATTAAGCCGTGCTGCAGGTAGCTTTTAATTCTAAGCTGCGGGAGTTGGGATGCTGTCAATTCAGGGGTATGGCCAATTTCTTCAATAGCTGTTTCCAGGAGCTCATGGTAGAACAGGTGCTGCTCAGGACTCTCTTCAAGAACCGGGACATGCAGGGGAATTACATCTGCAGGCACCTTTGTAGCAGGCAGTATAAGAGACAATGCGCATACAGTGAATAAGGTTAAAAGCTTTTTTAACATAAGCTTTCCTTGCTGTTTGAAGTTTGTCTGCCGGCAGTCAAAATATTAATGATGCACTAATCTGAGCAATTACCTCTCTTGCACTGCCCTTAAATGGGACCACGACTGTTTTAATAAGGCAATAAAGCATAGTTAAAAGATAGGATTGATTATCAAATCAGTCAAAAGTTGAGACGCGGCTGAGCACTTCTGTAGTCGGCCTAGCGTATTTTCTTTGCGGAATAACAGGCTGCTGCAGGTTGAAGTGCTTTTTATTTTAACTCAATTATTTTTCGTATTCCTGCTTCATCTGCCAGTCTTCCAGTTCAACTAAAACCAGCAGGGCGCCGTGTCCGCCGAATTCAAGCGGTGCTTGATGAAAGGCTAAAATATCCGGATGCTGAGCAAGCCATAACGGTACCTGTTTTTTTAAGATATGTTTACCAACACCGTGCATCACGCTGCAGCAGTACAGCCCCTCTTTTTTACAGCAGGCGATGAGTGCGCCTAATTCACGTTTGGCTTCTTCCTGTGTCAGGCCGTGCATATCGAGGATAATTTCCGGTGCAAAATCACCGCGTCTTATCTGTTTTACTAAATACTTATCTGCATCTTCACGGCAGTAACGAACCGGGCCCTCTTCCGGAAGGTGGGGTTCAAACCCGTCGGAGAAATGATTTGCTTCAAATGTTTCTTCGCGCTTTTGTTTGACGGCTTCTTTTTTCTTCATGTTTTTAGTCGGTAGTTTTATGGTATCCTGTTGCAACTTTTTGATACCTGAAAACTCAGCGCTGAATAGCGAAAAATCATCGTTTTTATTTTTATTAGTCATGGTCTTTCCTATTGCTGCTTATTTAAATAAAACAAAGTTGCGTGAGTTTACCTTAATTGGAGAATAAGTTGGATACGATTTTTACAGATGAAGCCGTTAATGAACTGGTCACTATCCAGGATATGCTGCGCTGGGCTGCAACCGAGTTTAACCGCGCCGGGATTTTTTACGGCCATGGAACAGACAACGCCTGGGATGATGCGCTTCAGCTTATATTACCTTCATTGAATTTAGCCATGGACAGCCACGACAGTGTTCTGCAGGCACGCCTAACCAGACGTGAACGGGAAATGTTAGCTGAGCTGATTGTTATGCGTATTGAAAAGCGTATTCCGGTTGCCTATTTAACCAATACAGCCTGGTTTGCGGGTTTAGAGTTTTATGTTGACGAACGTACTTTAGTGCCGCGTTCACCGTTTGCTGAGTTAATTAAATCACAGTTTGCACCTTGGGTTGAAGAGGAGCCTAAACGTATTCTCGACTTATGCACCGGCAGTGCGTGTATTGCAATAGCCTGTGCTTATGCCTTCCCAGAAGCGGAAGTGGATGCCGTTGATATTTCTGAAGATGCTTTAGATGTCGCGGAAATTAATATTCAGGGGCATGGGCTTGAGCAGCAGGTTTTCCCGATTCAGTCAGATCTTTTTTCCGGCATTGAGCAGGAAAAGTACGATTTAATTGTTTCGAATCCGCCTTATGTTGACGCTGAAGATATGGCAAACTTACCGGAAGAGTTTAAACATGAACCTGAGCTGGGCTTAGCATGCGGGTTTGACGGTTTAGACTTAGTACGTAAAATGCTCCAGCAGGCGAGCAGTAAATTAACTGAAAACGGCGTGTTATTTGTTGAAGTCGGTAATTCACAGATACATCTGCAGCAGGCTTATCCAGACGTTCCCTTTACCTGGATCGAATTCAAAGCGGGCGGGCATGGTGTATTTGTATTAACCAAAGCACAGATTGATGCAGCTGAGTTCTAAGTTTAAGAACAATCAAATAAGGTGGAGGTTATATAACCTCCGGTTTTAAGTCACAGACAAGCGGGAAAAAATCATGGCAGGAAGCAGTATTGGTCAACTTTTTAAAGTAACCACATTTGGTGAGAGTCACGGTGCGGCTCTAGGTTGTATCGTTGACGGTATTCCACCAGGTTTAGAGATTTGTGAAGCAGATCTGCAGCACGATTTAGACAGACGCCGTCCTGGACAGTCGCGTTATACTACGATGCGTCAGGAAGGGGATCAGGTTAAGATTTTATCCGGTGTATTTGAAGGTAAAACAACCGGCTGCAGCATAGGTTTGTTAATTGAAAATACCGACCAGCGTTCAAAAGACTATTCGGCGATCAAAGATCTGTTCCGCCCCGGTCATGCTGATTACACCTATCACCAGAAATACGGACATCGTGACTACCGCGGCGGCGGCCGTTCATCGGCGCGTGAAACGGCTATGCGTGTAGCCGCCGGTGCGATTGCTAAAAAATATTTAAAAGAGCAGTTCGGCATTGAAATTCGTGGTTATTTAAGCCAGCTCGGTGATATTAAACCAGATTCGATTGACTGGAATGAGATTGAAAACAATCCGTTTTTCTTTCCAGATACGTCGAAATTAGAAGCACTTGAAGATTACATGAAGGCTCTGATTAAAGAGGGCAACTCAGTGGGTGCTAAAGTATCTGTGGTTGCTTCTGCTGTGCCGGTTGGTTTGGGCGAGCCGGTATTTGACCGTTTAGATGCTGAACTTGCACACTCTTTAATGAGCATTAATGCCGTTAAAGGTGTGGAGATTGGCGACGGTTTTGCTGTTGCCGCGCAAAAGGGCACTGAGCATCGCGATGAAATGACACCGGAGGGTTTTTTATCCAATCATGCCGGCGGTATATTAGGCGGTATTTCAACCGGCCAGGATATTATCGCGCATATTGCCCTGAAACCGACATCAAGTCTGACTATTCCGGGCCGTACCATCACAACTGACGGTGAAGCGACAGAGATGATCACTAAAGGACGTCACGATCCCTGTGTCGGTATCCGCGCAGTGCCGATTGCAGAAGCGCAGATGGCGATAACGCTGCTGGATCACCTGCTTCGTCACCGTGCACAGAATCTGCATGTAACAACTAATACGCCTTTTATTAAATAATTTTTCTTAATAAGCTGCTGAAAACGCATTAGGTATCTGTTTACTTAATGCGTTTTTTTATGCTTAAAAGGGCAGCTTCCAGTTTTGTGCAAATTCAATAAACTGCTTTAATAACGGGCTCTGGTATTTTTCTTTATGCAGGATAAGCCAGTAGTCACGTGTCATAGTTATATCTTCACTGAGCTTTAAATCTAACTGTACTAAGCGTCTATCTTTAAGCGCATGACGTGCGGCTAGTTTCGACATACAGCTGATGCCTAACCCTGCAGAGACACAGTTAATAATTGCTTCAGTAGTATTCAGCTCCAGCGAGACCTCATAAGCAGCTAGTTTTTCACCAATCTGTTTTAAGAAAAAGTCACGGGTACCGGAGCCGTTTTCGCGTAAAATCCACTGCTGCTTTTCCAGATCTTTTAATGCTACCTGTTTTTTTTGTGCCAGCTGATGTCCGCTGTTACAGACTATCAGCATTTCATCCTGCAGCCAGCGGCTTGAGTGCAGCTCACTGTCAAAGATATTTGCTTCAACTAAGCCTATATCCAGTTCGTAATCTTTCAGCTGCTGAGCAATAAAGGTGCTGTTATCAATTAATAAAGACTGACTGCTTTGACTGGATGTAACTCTGAAATCACCCAGCAGAGAGGGGATAACATGGTTGCCGATAGTGTTGCTTGAGCCGATTTTCAGTTTACCGCGGCTTTGAGCTGCCGGTTTAAATAAGCTGCTTATCTCTTTACTGCGTTCAATCTGTTCATCCGCCAGCGGCAGTAACTGCCTGCCCTGTTCATTAATGATTAAGCGGTTATTTTTACGCTCAAAGAGTTTATGACCTAACTGTTTTTCTAGTTCGGCCAGCGCCATGCTGACAGCCGGTTTGCTGATAAAAAGCTTTAAGGCGGCTGCTGTAATGGTTTTTTCCTGAGTAATACAGATAAAAACCTGCAGCTGTTTTAAGGTAATATGCACATAAACCTCGCAGGATTGGATGAAGCAGTAGATTATACGGTTATTTCGTTAAGTGTACCTTAACACCTAGTTAAATACTTTAAACTATTCTTAACAAACATTGTGATTTATAATCATTTCATATTAAAGCAGGCGAGAGCAGAGCAATGATTCAAAAAATAAAAAAAGTGAATACTTCTTTATGTAATACGCCGACTGCGCTGGCGGGCCTCGCTTTAGGTATTGCAAGTTTAGGCTGGTGCTGGGAAAACCAAGCGGATCTGCAGGGTAAAGCGCAGATGCTTGGCGCGCTGACAGGCGGAGCTTTATTAATTCTGCTGCTGCTTAAATTTATCTTTAATCCCGGTTTATTAAAACAGGATTTAAGCCATCATATGAGCGGCAGCGTGGTGCCGACATTTGCCATGGCGGCTATGGTCGTGGCGAAGAATATCAGCCGTTTTGATCACTCTTTAGCACAAGTCTTATGGCTGACTGCAATTTTGCTGCATCTGCTTTTCTTGAGTGTTTTTATCTATTACCGCTGTAAAAGTTTCACTGTTGAACATATTTTGCCGAGCTGGTTTATTCCGCCGGTAGGCATAGTGGTGGCGGCTGTTTCATTTCCGGGCGGTATTTTTGCGCCGCTGGCGCAGACTTTGTTTGTATTCGGTCTGGCAGCTTATGCAGTATTACTGCCTGTTATGTTATACCGTTTATTTTTTACAGCCTCTATTTCTGATAGTGAAAAGCCGACTATTGCGGTATTTGCCGCGCCTGCCAGCTTATTATTAGCTGGTTATTTAACCATTGCTGAAAATCCGCACCATCTGCTGGTGGTTATACTAGGCGGAACTGCAGTATTTGCTACCTTCTTTATTTATTTTGCTTTTACTAAACTGCTGCGCCTGCCTTTCAGTCCGGCTTATTCTGCCTTTACTTTTCCGTTAGTAATTGGTGCAACAGCTTTGTATAAAACGGCTGATTATTTATCTGTCTCTAAATTTGATCCGCAGCTGGCCGCTATGGTGGAACGTTTAGCAAATATTGAGCTGCTGATTGCAACTTTGATGGTGGCCTATGTGTGTTTCAGGTATCTTGTGCATTTTTCGGCAGAGCGCGGACGGTTAATCTGCCGCTGAGATTGGGGAAAGAGTACAAAGCCCTGAAACATTACTGCAGCAGGCTTAGCTGCTCTTTATAATACAAGTACTTCCAGGCGTATAATAAATTTAGGCGGCTAGAAGACTAGCGCCAACAGCAGGCACACCTTATCGACGTGCCCGTTATTATGGGGTATTACTTCAAATCAGATCGGTACAACGTTATTTGCACACGGTCCCTTCTGACTTTGCCCGACTTCGAATTCTACTTTCTGACCTTCATCTAGCGTAGCATAACCACCTGTTTTGATTTCCGAGTGGTGCACAAACAGATCATTACCTCCATCCTCCGGGGTGATGAAACCGAAACCTTTGTCTGCATTGAACCACTTTACTGTGCCCTTACTCATACTGTGCTTTCCTCTTTAAATTCATATTTTCTTTACCGCAGTAATATTTTTTCTGCAGTAATTCCATAAACAGCATATGCATAAACTTAGATATATAAGTCATTTTCTGTACATGACAGATAATTAGGCTGTTTGCTTAGCAATACGCATCAGCTGTCGAGTAAATTGTAGTTCATTGTAAAATACCAGTTAATTAAGCTCATTTAATTTCATAAAAAAGCTAACGAAGCGAGTTAAAAAATTAACTCATAAATGCTCTCCGAGCCGGCAGGTTTCGAAGGTATCTTCTGTGGGCAAAGCTGTATTTAAGTAAGTTAATATCACATCGGCATTATTTTTAAGCAAAAGTGATTGAGCCGTTATCAGATTCGATTTGCTGGCGGATTTTTTTATTCTTCAGA
The DNA here is from genome assembly GCF_000428725.1 of Psychromonas aquimarina ATCC BAA-1526. Classification (GTDB taxonomy): domain Bacteria; phylum Pseudomonadota; class Gammaproteobacteria; order Enterobacterales; family Psychromonadaceae; genus Psychromonas; species Psychromonas aquimarina. Next base: position 36,344 of record NZ_AUAM01000021.1, on the reverse strand, counting down.
GCTCTCAATTTTATCCCGTATTATGCGGCTGTGTAACATGCTAAAACTCTTTTAAATTATTACGCTGTGTCACTTCAAGGCTGATAGATAAGTTACTTTTGAAAAGTCTAAAAACTATATTCTATAGTTAGTGTGAACGTTATCACTAAACTCTTTATTTTTACCTTTACTATGGCCTAATAAGGATAGGTTCCGTTTGAAACTGAAGTCATTAATAGTGGCTGTAATAAGGAAATAGAAATAATGAAAGAAGTTGCGTTTCGTTGGATTGATAAATACCTGGTACATGTAAAAATAAAAGAAAACTTTTTAATCTTGTTTTTTACGCCGCTCCTGGCGATCATTATGGTCAGTTTAGCGCTGATGAATGCTTTTGAGCGTCAGCAGGAACAGCTGTTACAGCAGAACATGGATACGATTGCCAGCTTAATTTCACAGTCCAGCCTGACTGAAAACGATGTTACGCGTATTCTTGCTGGCAGCAGTATTCAGGTGGGCTCAAAGGGCGTAAATACCACTGCGGTACAGGATGCCGGCTACAGTTTAACAGCTCAGGCAAAGCCAGGCTTACTCAGTACACTTAATCTTAGCCACGTCAGCATTATCATAGTGTCATGCTTGCTTATCTCGCTATCTCTTTATTACATTATGACCTTTATGGGCGGGGCATTGTTTAACATCTACGATGCATTACGTCGTCTTGCTGACGGCGACCTGGTTTCTCGTATTGGTTATGCGCCAGCCCGAAATGAATTTAATCTAATAGCACAGACGATTGACCGTGTATCTGAACGCGAACAACTGCTGGTGAAAGCAACGCAGGAAGCGATTGCACTGATCCAGCAAATTAGCTCGCAGCTGCGTCAACGCAGTAACGAAAACGAAGCGTTATCTAATCAACAGCAAGAACGCATAGATTCCCTGGCCAGTGCAACCGAGCAAATGGCAAGTTCAATCCGTGAAGTGGCTAGTCATGCACAAAATACCTCTAGCCAAACCAGTGAGGCAACGCAGACAACAACACAGAGTCTGACGCATGTCGACCAAACGCTTGATGCGATAAAGCAGTTAGCCTCTGAAATCAGCTCAGCAGCCGATGCTGTAGCAAAACTGGATAACGATGCTGCGCAGATTGATAATGTAGTGACGACCATTAACTCTATCTCAGAACAAACAAACCTACTGGCATTAAATGCGGCCATAGAAGCTGCGCGGGCTGGTGAGCAGGGGCGTGGTTTTGCTGTTGTTGCCGATGAGGTGCGCACACTGGCCGGTAGAACGCAAGAAGCAACGGTGGAGATCCAAAAAATGATTGAGTCGCTGCAGGGTAATAGTCAGGGATTAATGAAGGTAATGCACCAAACTGTTAATAACTCTGAATCGAGTGAACAGCACATGAATACCGTCAGCTGTGACATTCGGCAGATAGCAGAGAAGAATCAATATATTGCGGATCGGAGTACTGAAATTGCCGCCTCAGCAGAAGAGCAGGGAGCGGTTGCTGATAATATTGCTTCCGATGTTGAGCAGGTGCGCAGTCAGTCGCGTTTAGTTGCTGAAATGATCATTCAGTCGGCTGCAGAGGTGCAGCAGCTTAATAAGCAGGCTGATGTACTTGAAGACTTAATGAAAGATTTAACAGCATAAGTTATATACATAATATAAACCTGTTACCCGTCAAAATACACCTTGACTGTAACGGGCATATTCACGCAGATCTTCAATTAGGCAATAGCCGCTGCCAGACAGGTATGTACGCAGCGGCAGTTAATTTTGTTATCGAGTGGAGATGCCGGATCTGATTCCAGTCTGGTTTCGGAACCGTCACCTCCAGTTCAAACTAATACAAATGTATTAACCAAATAAATTTTTAAATTTAGATTTCACTTTGTCTTCCAGCTTTTTACCTTCCTCTTTAAGCTCTTCTGTCGATTTGCCTTTGAGTTTTTCCTGCTGTCTTTTAAGCTCTTGTTTTGCTTTTTCTTTAAGCTGCTCCCGCAGGGCGCCGTCCATATCTAAAGCAAACTTAGGCTCAGTAAAGGTGCCGGTAATAAGCAGCGGTATGGTTACACCGTTAAGGTCGAACTGTTCGGTTTTAGCATCACTTTTTGACAGCGGCGCTATGCTTAATTTGTAATCTAAGGTTTCTTTTAAAATATCAACCAGACCTAAACCGTCAAGGCGCATGACAGGTGACAGCATTAAAAACTTCTGATTGTTAACCAGACCTTTTTTAATGCTGAATTTACCGGTTAACGATGCAAAATCTGTTTTTTTGACATCTGCCGTAGTAGGAGCAGGTTTACCTGAAAGTCTGGCTTTCAGGGTGCGGATCTCCTGGGGAATATTAACGCCGTATAACTCACCGTCAAGCAGTTCGAAGTCACCGCTGCCCATGAGTCCTGATTTAATTTTTGTCGGAGTTAGACCCTGACCCGTACCTGCAAAGTTAAAGGCAGTGGTACCGCTTAATATATCCACCTGGGCTGCATCAGTTAATAAAGGGCGCAGATCTACGTTGTTCAGATTAGTAGAAACCTTGTATTTGTTTTTCCCCTTAGCATCGTCGACCATGCCGTTAACGGTCAGCAGGCCTTTATATAACTGTGCAGTTAATGGTTTAATTTCAGCTTTACCATTTTTGATCTGCAGGGTTTTATTAATCTCGCCGATCACCAGTTTGTCTGCTTTCACTCCGGCAATTTTTAAGGTGCCCTGGACATCTAAGGTGTTTAAAAAGCTTAAATCAGGCTCCTGCTCCGCTGCCGGGGTTTCGTTTTGCGGACCAGGGGCTGTGCCGGGGGCGCTCTCGGGAGTACTCTCAGGTGTACTGTCAGCAGACCCTGACTGGTTTAAATAAGGGTTAAGGTCCCATTCATTACCTTCTAAAGCGTAACGTACTTTGGTTACGGCACCGGTTTGTACAGAGGCACTGCCTTTTAACTGAATCTTATCAACGTTTAACTGCAGGTTGTTAATCTCAGCTGCCGCGCTGTTGAGGTTATAAGTGATATCACTGCTCAGTACACTGCTGACTTTTCCGTTAGGCAGAGTTTTACCGCTAAAGTCGGTTTTTAATAAAAGTTTGTTAAGCTTAATTGAAGAAAAATCTGCAGCAACCAGCAGCTTCGACTGTAAATCAATATGGCCGTCCATTTCAGCAACCAGCACATCGGTTAATACTGACAAATCCGCTTCTTTACCTAATGCAAATTCTCCCAGACGAATATGGCTGATATTGAGTTTAGTGCTTGAAGGAACTGTTAAGTCTTGAATTTCAATAACTGCATTATTGATATTAATACCCGCCAGCTGTATTTTATCGGCTGTAAAAGTATCGGATTTCCCATCAGAGCTGGTTTGCTCTTGAGATTCAGTGCTTTCCTGCGGTGCAGGTGCTTCTGCTGCACTTTTGCTGCTCATGTTATCAAGATTAGAGCGTCCGTTTTTATCTGTGATCAGATTTAAAACAAAACCATTAAGTGTCAGTTCACCTATCTGGATCTGCCCTTTAAGCAGGGGCATAATATCTAAACCGAGTGAAGCTTCATCAATTTTAACCAGGTGCTTACGATTAAAACCATCCAGGTTATTCAGTTCAATTTCACCACTGCTGAATCCCAGCTGCGGATAAAAAGTCCAGCTTATATCACCGTTAATTAATAAATCGCGGTTAATGGTATTTTTAACCTGAGTTTGAATCTCTTCCTTATAATCATTCGGATCGATTACCGTCAGCAAAATAACAACGGCCAGAACAAGCAGTGTAATTAACCCTGCAAATAATTTAATAAACAGTTTCATCGATTTTTCCTTTTAAGTATCAATGATCAAGAGTGTAATAATTTTACAGCATAATTGTAATTCAATTTAATTATTATTCATCTACTGCATCTAGTTTAGCGGCAGCTCTGTGGTGTATTTGAGCTGCTCCATGGCAAAACTGGAATTCACATCGGTCAGGCCGCTGACATTATTAACCAGCTTCTTATAAAACCTGTCGTAGCTGCGCATATCAGATACTAGTACTTTGAGCATGTAGTCGTATTCGCCGGCCATCCGGTAAAACTCCATTACCTGAGCAAAATCTTTTACCTGCAGCACAAATTCTTCTAACCAGGTTTCAGAATGCTGCTGGGTTTTGACCTGTACAAAGGCGATCAGTTCTAAGCCGATTTTCTGTGCATTTAACAAAGCGACTCGCCTGCTGATAACTCCTTCGCTTTCAAGGCGTTTAATACGGTTCCAGCAGGGGGTGGTGGTCAGATTTAACTGTTCAGCAATCTGCTGTAAAGATAAAGAGCTGTCCTGCTGCAGTAAGCTTAAAATTTGTTTATCGGTATTATCAATCGGCATTAATATCTCTCTATTGCGGAAGAAAAAGCAGTATTTTCTTTATATTTCCTAATAATAGGATAATTTTCTTTTATTTTGCAATTTAATAATGATTTAAGGAACTATTTCTACACTGCTTTACTTAAGATTAAGTTATCAAATCAACGTGATAAATAAAAAATAAAAGGCAGGTCGATGATGAATGAACAACGTACTTGGGTAGCGGATGCAATTGCCAAAATTCAGGCTGACTACCAGCGCAGCGCCGATACACATCTTATTAAAGTGAACTTACCGCAGCTTGAAGGTATTGATATTTATCTGAAAGATGAAAGTACACACCCGACCGGCAGCCTAAAACACCGTTTAGCAAGATCTCTGTTTTTGTATGCTTTATGTAACGGCAAAATTCAACAGGGCACGACGGTAATTGAGTCATCATCGGGCAGCACTGCCATTTCTGAAGCTTATTTTGCCCGTCTGCTGGGGCTTAAGTTTGTCGCTGTAATGGCGAAAAGCACCAGCCAGGAGAAAATCGAGCAGATTAAAATGTACGGCGGTGAGTGTTATTTAGTTGATTCTACAGAAATGATTTATGCTGAATCAGAAAAGTTAGCTAAAGAACTTAACGGTTATTATATGGATCAGTTTACTCATGCCGAGCGTGCGACAGACTGGCGTGGTAATAATAATATTGCTGATTCAATTTTTCAGCAGATGCAGCTTGAGCCGCACCCGATCCCTAAACATATTGTGATGAGTGCCGGCACCGGCGGCACCAGCGCAACCATCGGCCGCTATTTACGTTATCATCAGCTAGATACAAGCCTTACTGTGGTTGATCCTGAAAACTCAGTATTTTTAGATTATTTCCATAGTGCTGACAGCAGTTTAACCAGCAGCCGGGGCAGTAAAATAGAGGGTATCGGCCGTCCCCGTGTTGAGCCTTCATTTATCGCTTCAGTGGTAGATGAGATGATTCGAGTGCCCGATGCTGCATCGGTTGCAGTAACCCTGTGGTTAGAAAAAGTATTAGGGCGTAAAGTCGGGGCAAGTACCGGAACCAATATGTACGGCGTATTAAAACTTGCTCAGGAGATGCAGGCAAAAGGTCAGACAGGTTCAATTGTGACGCTGCTGTGTGACAAAGGTGATCGTTATCTGGACAGTTATTTTAACCCTGAATGGGTGGAAAATAACATTGGTGATGTTTCTCCTTATCAGAAGCATCTAGATGATTTTTTACAAAACGGTACATCTCTAGATTTTTAATCAAAGAACAGAAACTACGACTAAAAGGGAGTATAAACTCTCTTTTAGTCGATTAAAGCCGCTTTGTTTACAAATTTTTCCGGCAGTATGATACCGTATTTGTGCAGTTTTTTACGACTGAAAAGATAACGCCCTTTTTCAGCAGTTTTAGTGCCTAATTGATAGGGCTGTATGCCGCTTGTCAGTACTTCTCTGGCCATTTCCGCCGCTAGTTTTCCCTGTTCATAACCAAACAGTACTAAACCGCCGATGGTTTTGTCTGCTCCAACAGCAAAGTCCCAGAAAGCAAAAGGCGGCACCGGTGTATTTTCTGCGGACCACTTGAGAACCTGCTCGGCTGGAACATGTCTGTCTTCCTGATCTTTCAAAGTATGGAATAAACCTAAAAATACGGCATCGTATCCTTTACTTTTAGCTGTTAGCAGCTTGTTTTTCCAGGTATCCCAGTCACCAATTAATCTTATTTCAATTTTGATTCCGGAGAGCACCATCTGAGTATTACTGGAAAATACCTCTTCTAAAATTACGTAGGAGGTACGGCTGTTATCAAACATAAGTAATATTTTATCTGCTTTCTGCGGCAGTAACTGCGCCATCGCAGGAATTGAACGCTTGATAAACGGGCGTTCTAATACACCGCTGATGTTTTTACTTTTATGAATATTATAATGGCGGGGGTTATTATTGATACCGAGGTAAATAACCGGAGTGGTCGTTTCTGAAAAAAGCGTGCCAAGATAATTCAGCGCATTATCATCACCTAAAATCACTAAATCCGGCTGCTGCTGTTGATAAAACTGCCATGCAAGAGCTGCTCTTTCATCATATAAAGGTTTCGCTAGGCGTTTAGTATCCATCTGGAAATAACTAAGTTCAAAATCGTTGTGCAGAACAGACTTAATGCCCTGGATATAACTTTTATCCCAGCTGTATTCGCTATGATAACTTTCAATAATTAATATTTTTTGTTTAGCTGATAACTGTAAAGGCAGGCAGATTAATATAATAAATAACCAGGCGCTTAATCGTGTTTTCATTGTAGATCCCTCCTCTGCCGGTTTTTGTCATTTATTCTACTAACATAACCTTTGCTGATAATTTTTCCGGCAGTGTAATTCCGTATTTTTGTAACTGGCTGCTGCTGAACAGGTAGCGTCCTTTTTCTGCTGTTTTAGTACCGAGCCGATAAGGCTGTATACCGGTTGTCAGTACTTCTCTGGCCATCTCCGCCGCCAGTTTTCCCTGTTCATAACCAAACAAGACTAAACCGCCGATGGCTTTATCCTCACCGACTGCAAAGTCCCAGAAAGCAAAAGGCGGTACCGGACTGTTTTGTGCAGACCACTGCAGAACCTGCTCAGCTGGTACATGCCTGCCGTTTTTATCTTTAAGCGTGTGGAATAAACCCAAAAATACTGCATCGTAGGAGCTCTCAGAGGCTGTTAATAACCTTGTTTTCCAAACTTCCCATTCCCCGATCAAGCGTATGTCTACTTTAATTCCAGATATTTTTATCTGGGTATTACTGGAAAATATTTCTTCTAAAATGGTATGAGCGGTCAGGCTGTTATCAAACATCAGCAGAATACTTTTTGTGTCCTGAGCTAATAACTGGGTAACAGTAGGAATTGCTCGTTTAATTAAAGGGCGCTCTAATACGCCGGAAATATTTTTGCTTCTGTGAACATGATAATGACGCGGATTATTATTGATACCGAGATAGATAACCGGCGTGCTGGTTTTTGAAAAACGTCTGCCGAGATAATTCAGGGCATTATCATCACCTAAAATCACTAGATCCGGCTGTACTTTCTGGAAATACTGCCAGGCTTTATCGGCTCTTTGCGGGTAACTGTCTTTAGGCAGACGTTTGGTATTCATTTGAAAATAGCTAAGTTCAAAATCATCAAGTAAAACAGATTTAATACCTTTGATATAACTCTGATCCCATTCATATTCGCTGTGGTAGCTTTCAATGATTAATACTTTTTGCCTGGCTGACAGGTGCAGGGGAAGGCAAAGCAATAGAAGACATAACCAGGCGTTTATGCTTGTTTTCATTGCTTAATCTCCCTAGGCTGATCGGCTACGGTTCCTTTCACTGTAGATGACTAAGTATAGTTCGTTATCAATTATTTAACTGATCTATTTGTTTCCTTCTAACGATAATAAGGGGCTTGTTCTACGGTTGTTTTTTAATTAACTTCCAGACCGTGCTGATAAAAACAAGGCAGAATCCGCAGGTCAGGCCTATAACAGCGTTGCGGACATTACATAACTAGATGAAATATAAGAGCTCCTTGGCAGGGGCTGATAATGCTGCCAAGCAGGTGATGAACGGCTGGAATGCTGTGTATAATAATGCCGCCTTCGACTAACAACACTGCAGTCGTGGCGGCCACAGTTAATAGTTTCATCAGTTTAGGCGTTGCAGCCGCTAAGTCGTTACCAAGTGCACCGGTCTAAGCGGGGGAGTTTTCAGGCTGCCGTACTGTTTGTTCATTCCCGCAGCCTGGAGGTGAATAGATTTATAACTTCATCCAGTACTTATCATCAATATTTCGTGTTTCATCACTTAAGTGAGGATTATCAATAACAAAAATACGGCGCTGCTTGAGTTTGGCTTCAGCAAAGGTTTTTTTCACTAAAGGATCATTTTCAAAGAACTTGATAAAAGAGCCGTCTGCATAGGATTTTTCAAAACCTTTTTTTAATAACTCTGCAAGTTCAGGCCGCTTGGGGGAAACAAAGAAAAACATTGGAAATTTGTATACCACCATCAGCTGATCATCGACTATTAAGTTATTGAGTTGAGATCGTTCTGCAACTTCGCTGAAGGGTTCAATCACTGCGCGGGGAAACAGATCTGCCCGGCCGGCGCTGACAACTTTAAAAATATTTTCAAAGCTGGGCAGTTCTTTTACTTTAAAGCCGCTTGAACGTAATACATCAACATCGGCCCAGCCTTCGCCCTGAATCATCAAGAAGGTATCAAGCTGCTCTTTGGTAGTAACGCTATGCAGTTTTTTGCCGGTATCTGTATTAGTGATAAAAATACGATGTCCAAGCAGACCGCGGAAGACAGGAAAACGTACAGGAATGAGCTTTTCTTCCATTGTTTTACTTGCGCCGAGCCAGTCAACACTAAGTGTTCCTTCCTGAAGCATGGATACTTTACGCGACTGCGAGTTCACAATACTGCGGTAAGGTGTCATGGCCGCTTTATCACCGGCTTTATCGACTAAAAACTCAATCAGGCGGCTGGCGTATTTATCCAGGTCTGAACCTTTGCGAAGTGCTGGTGTGGTGACATCTACTGCAAAACTGTTAAAGCTGATGATGCTTATTAATATCAGCAGGGGCAGTCTTAGTAATGTCCGTTTTATATTTAAATTAATCATAACTGAGTCCTGTTTATATTGTGGGTCAGCTTAACTTATAGTACACAGCTGAAGATGTTACTAGCTGTGATGCATCAGGTAACGGCCTTGCCGGGCATTTAGTGAATCGTTTTTATTATTGATTCATTTATTGACCTGTCTATAACTTCATAGTTTATAAATGAACACCTGCCTTCAAGGGCGGGTAATATAATCTAAGATAGGAACAGATAATTGAATTTATATATACGAGAAACTAAAAGCTCGGATCTGCATGATATCTACCGCGTGCATTGTGAGGCTTTTGGTTATGATAAAGAGGCTGAGCTGGCCCGTGACTTATTAAATGACAGCAGTGCACAGCCGAGATTATCGTTAATAGCATTTCACGGTGAACAGGTGGTGGGGCATATCTTATTTACTAAGGCTAAGTTATGGGATAGTGATCCGCATCTGTCGCTGTCTCTACTGGCCCCTTTAGCTGTAGTACCTGATGCGCAGAGGCAGGGGGTAGGCGGTGAGCTGATTAAAGCGGGACTGGAGTATCTCGCTGAGGCAGGAACAGATCTGGTTTTTGTACTCGGACATCCAGAGTACTACCCTAAACACGGCTTTAAAACAGCGGCTCATTATGGATTGAAAGCACCCTACCCGATTCCGGAGAAACATGTTGATGCCTGGATGGTGAAGGCGCTTAATCCGAAAGTACTGGGTGAGGTATGCGGTACGGTTATCTGCTGTGATGCCTTAAATAAAGAGGAGCATTGGTCTGAATAGTTATTTCGCGAGAATTAGTGCTGACAGTACTAATTCGGCATGTGTTAAATCAAAGGGGGGACTGCTATGTATACCGTAGGTAGACTGGCAAAAAAATATGGATTATCAAGAAGTACGCTTCTCTATTATGACTCGATAGGTCTGTTATCTCCGACACTGCATAATAAGGGCGAATATCGTCAATACAGCGAAGATGATGCACAGAATCTGGGGCAGATCTGTGCTTATCGGCAAGCGGGGCTAAGTCTTAAAGATATCACTTTGCTTCTTAGTTCAGAGAGCTCTTCAGAATTAGAATCGGTGCTCAAACAGAGGCTGAATGAGCTTAGTGAGGAGGCCGCAGTACTGCACAATCAGAGAAGGGTAGTGGCGGAGCTTCTCAATAAATCTACACTGGCTGATGCCCGGGAGATGAATAAAAACACCTGGCAGACTTTGTTTCAGGAGGCAGGTATCAGTGAACAGGAGATGCGCCACTGGCACGCAGACTTTGAACGTATGAACCCGGATAAGCATGCTCGTTTTCTTCGTTTTCTGCATATTCCAGAGGAAGAGATCGGTCTGATTCGCGCCTGGTCGGCGGCCCCGCACAAGATACTTAATTTAAAAAAGGAATCTGAAAAATTTATGGAATCATTTTTTCGTATTTATGAGAAGCTTGATAGAAAAGGACCGGGTGATTACGAAAGTACAAAGCGTGCTTTTGAGCTGTGCACTAGTTTGCCGAAAAATCCTGAGATTATCGATATCGGCTGCGGTAACGGCAGAAATGCAGTTGATCTGGCAAAACTCAGCGGTGCTCGTGTGACTGCGCTGGATATATATGAGCCGTATCTGCATGAAACACAAAACACAGCACTGCAGGCTGGATTAGAAGAACGCATTATTACTATGAAAGCTGATATGGCCGATTTATGTTTTAAGGCGCAAAGTCTGGATCTTATCTGGTCAGAAGGCGCTGCCTATATCATGGGATTTGATGCGGCGCTTAACTACTGGAAGCAGTTTCTTAAACCTGGCGCCTGTATGGCGCTAAGCGAGGCGATGTGGTTAAGAAGTGATGCGCCCGAAGAACTGCGCATATTCTGGAACGAAGCTTATCCGGCAATGCGTGATTCGCGCGCTAATATCAAAGCAGTAGAAGAGGCGGGATATAAACTGCTGGGGCATTTTGTTATACCGCAGCGGGACTGGGACATTTTCTATGACAACCTGGAACAGCATTTACAGAGTATTGAGGCGGAGCATATTAATGACAGCTGCGGCGCTGTGATTCTGGAGATGAGCAGGAAGGAAATTGAGATTTATCGCAAATACAAAGGCTGCTATGGCTATGAATTTTACGTGATGCAGAAACCTTTAAAATAGAGTTTTTGAGTTAATGTTTTTCGGAGCACAGGTGAATTCCGTTATACTCTGTATATATATATGACTAGAGATAACAGTTTGCCAGAAAATAACCCGCTAGATCCTGAAGCAACGCAGAATTCAAATGAGCTTGTGCCGCATTCGCAGCTTAAAATTGCCACCTTTAATCTGTTTAATTACCTTGAGCCGCCGTTTGCTTATTATGATTTTGAGCGAATTTACAGTGCCGAGCAGTGGGCTAAAAAACAGCGCTGGATCGGCGATTACCTGAATGAGTTTCAGCCGGATGTAATAGGCTTTCAGGAAGTGTTCAGTCCTGAGTCGTTATGTGAACTGGTTTTAGATCATGGTTATGGACATTTTGCGGTGGTGGACAGTGCCGAGATCGTTGATGATTTTATCTGCCGAAGTCCGGTGGTGGCGATTGCTTCACGCTATCCGATTAAAGATATCCAGGCAGTGCAGCCGGATCCTGAGCTGGCCGCCGCGATTGGTTTAACAGATGATTTTTCCTTCAGCCGTAAGGTGCTGCGTGCAACAGTTGATCTGCCGCATATAGGTGACTGCGACTGTTATGTGGTGCACTTTAAATCCAAGCGCCCGATGCTTGAGCATGAAAAAGATGATTTGCTTTCAGCAGAAAAAAACATTATTGAATCTTTAAAAGCACAAGTCGCAGGGGGCTGGGGATCAACAATTCAGCGCGGCTCGGAAGCCGCTTTGTTACTGGTTAATATGATCAGCCGCCGTGAACAGAGCGGGCTGCCGATGATATTGATGGGTGATTTTAATAATACCCTGGCTGACGGCATTTTAACCCATCTGCTGACTGACTCGCTGCGTTTTGTTTCTAAATATGACAGCGAAGCTTTTCTGGCTAAATATCTGTTAAAAGATTCATGGGATCTGTATCAGGCAACGGATAATGACAGTGAGCATATACAACGTAAAGCGACCCATTACTTTGGTGAAACAAGCTCGGTGCTGGATTATATTTTACTCTCCAATGAGTTTGATGCGTGCTGCCAGTCAAGTATCTTTGAATTAAGCGAACACCACACCTATGACCGGCATTTAATCAATCCTATATTTGAGCGAGACGGTCAAAGTACCGACCATGGTATTGTCTGCATCACGCTGAGGTTACGTTCTTAAATTCAGCTTTCGAATGAAAGCTTGTCCGCAAAAACCGCCTGCCAGTCCTGTGAAAACTGCTCCACGGCAGGCTGTACAGCCGGGTGGGAAAACATCTGCGCCGCTACATCAGGCGGCAGTGTGACGGCGCCGATCCCGAGTTTCATGACATCCATGACCTGCTGCGTATTCTTAAAACTGGCCGCCAGTATTTTACTTTCTAAGCCGTGCTGGTTTAACAGATGCTGCAGATCCGCCACAACCCCGACACCGTCTGCGCCCATTGCATCAATGCGGTTTACATAGGGGGCCAGATAGTCTGCGCCGCATAGTGCCGCTAAAAATCCCTGCTGTGCGGAATAGATCGCCGTTGCCAGTACTAAAATTCCCTCCTTTTTAATCAGTTTAACGGCACTTAAACCAGTCTCTGTCGCCGGCACCTTAACCACCATGTTATAGGGAAGCTGATTAAGCTGTTTTGCCTCTGCCAGCATGCCTTCAACAGTAGGGGAAACCACCTGTGCGTGAAAACGGGCATTAGGGCCGAGCACCTCGGCTAATGCGGGCAGCACTTTAGTTAATCCGGCGCCTGAATTAGCCAGAATAGAAGGATTGGTGGTAACTCCTGTTAGCGGTAAGCATAGGTTAAAACGTCTCACCTGCTCAATGTCTGCACTGTCAAGATATAGCTCAATCATGGTTATTACTCCGTGGTGTTATTTGATGGAAAAACTATAACGATTAAAAACTGGTCTTGGCTTGATCTAAATCAAGCTGTATTTCGTTCGTAAGTATTATTGTTTTGTTTGCCGAAAGGCTGGCGGGGTTCACTTGAGGTGCTTATGTATTTTAATATTCAACGATTTTCTACTCATGACGGGGATGGAATTCGCTCTATTTTGTTTTTAAAAGGATGCACTCTGGCTTGTTCCTGGTGTCAGAATCCCGAGAGCCGCAGTGAAAAGCGCTCTCTGTTATTTGATCCGTCTTTGTGTTTAAGCGGCTGCTCTGCTTGTCTGGAAGTCAGCAGTGCAATCACCCGTGATCATACTGATGCAGTTATCATTAACCGTCCAGCAGTTAATGAACTGTACCTCGACAGGCTGAAAACGGTATGCCCGACTAAAGCACTGTCCGTCTGTGGTGAACAGGCGCATACAGATCTGCTTTGCGAGCAGCTTTTAAAAGATAAACCCTTTTATATTCAAAGTGATGGCGGAGTTACCTTTTCTGGCGGGGAGCCTTTGATGCAGGCTGAATTAGTCAGAGATATTGCGCAGCGTATGCATCAGGAAGGCATTAATACTGCGGTTGAAACCTGCATGCATGTACCCTGGAAAAATATCGAATCTGTTCTGCCTTATATTGACTGCTGGCTAACCGACTTAAAGCATACAGATGCGCAGAAATTTAAGCTCTGGGCTAAGGGCTCTTTATCCCGTATTAAAAATAATTTTCAGCGGCTGGCAAAGCAGGCAAAACGTCTGGTGATCCGTGTGCCTGTGGTACCGGGTTTTAATGATACCCGGGCTGAGCTGCAGGAGATTGTTGATTTTGCAGTTTCACTTGAAAGCTGCAGCGAACTTCACCTTCTGCCTTATCACACCCTGGGCAGTAATAAATATAACTTACTTGATATTAAGTATTTGTGCTCAGACAAACCATTGAACAATCCTGAACTGCTGGCTGATGCGCAGCTGTACGCACAAAACCATCCATTAAGCAGAAAACAATTCACTGTCAAAATTAGAGGTTAATTCTATGAATCTTAACTATTTAGCAAAACGCATCCGGGATCATAAAGAGCAGCTGATTAATATTATTACTCCGCCAGTCTGTACTGAACGGGCACTGGCTTATACCCGGGTTTATCAGGAAAACGAAGATAAACCGGTGGTGGTGCGGCGTGCGCTGGCACTGCAGGAACATCTGCGCTCACGTACTATCTGGATAAAGCATGATGAATTAATTATTGGTAATCAGGCCGGTAAAGTGCGGGCCGCACCGATTTTTCCCGAATATACGGTGCGCTGGTTAGGCGCTGAAATAGATGAATTAGCGGATCGGCCTGGTGCCGGGTTTGCTGTAAGTGCAGAAGATAAAGAGAATATCCATAAACTGATACCTTACTGGTCAGGGAAAACGGTGCAGGATCGCTGTTATGGTTTATTTACGGATGAACAGCAGGAGCTGCTCGCTTCAACGATTATCAAAGCGGAAGGTAATATGACTTCCGGTGATGCGCATTTAGCTGTGGATAATGAGAAAATATTAGACATTGGTCTGGATGGTTTAATAGATGAAGTACGCGGTCACCGCTGCAGAATTGACCTTGCTGATTTTGAAGATTTAAAGCGTGAGCAGTTTTTGAAATCCGTTGAAATTGTTTTATTAGCGGTGCAGGAGCATATTGTCCGTTATGCAGATCTTGCAGATAAAATGGCTTTGCAGGAAAAGCGCCCTGAACGACTCCAAGAGCTGCAGACCATAGCATCTAACTGCCGCTTTATCGCTTTTAATAAACCTGAGTCTTTCTGGCAGGCTCTGCAGTTATGTTATTTCGTGCAGCTGATTCTGCAAATTGAATCCAACGGTCACTCCGTTTCATTCGGGCGTATGGATCAATATCTGCACAGTTATTATGAGCAGGATGTTAAGCAGACTAAAAAGATAAGTGAGTCGTTTGCTCTGGAGCTCCTGCAGAGCTGCTGGCTGAAACTGCTGGAAGTTAATAAAATCCGCTCCGGCGCGCACTCCAAGGCATCGGCAGGCAGTCCGCTTTATCAGAATGTCACCATCGGCGGGCAGAAGCTGGATAAAAACGGCAGGGCGTCGGACGCGGTAAATAGTTTTTCCTGGGCAATTCTGGAGTCCTGCGGACAGCTGCGCTCAACACAGCCGAACTTAAGTGTGCGTTATCACCAGGGGTTAAATCAGGAATTTTTAATGGGCTGTATTGATGTTATTAAATGCGGCTTTGGTATGCCGGCTTTTAATAATGATGAAATTGTTATTCCTGAATTTATTAAGCTGGGTGTTGAGAAAAACGATGCCTATAACTATTCTGCAATCGGCTGTATTGAAACGGCTGTGCCGGGTAAATGGGGATACCGCTGTACGGGCATGAGTTTTATTAACTTTGCGCGTATTTTACTTGCTTCGTTAGACGGTGGACGCGATGCGACCTCGGGTAAGGTTTTCTTAGCCGGAGACAGGTCTTTAGCTAAGGGTAACTTTGAGAATTTTGAGCAGGTGATGCAGGCATGGTCCGAGCAGATTCGTTATTACACGCGTAAGTCGGTTGAAATTGACTGTGTGGTGGACTCGGTACTTGAGCAGCAGGCGCAGGATATTTTCTGTTCATCGCTGGTGGATGACTGCTTAAGCCGCGGGAAAACGGCCAAAGAGGGTGGCGCTAAATATGACTGGGTTTCCGGGCTGCAGGTGGGGATCGCTAATTTAGGAAACAGTCTGGCGGCTGTTAAACACTTAGTTTTTCAGGAAGCGCAGATCAGTCAGCCGCAGTTAGCACAAGCGCTGGCGGATAATTACAGCGGCAGTGAAGGGGAACTGCTTCGTCAGCGTTTATTAAATTATGCGCCGAAATACGGTAATGATGATGACTCGGTGGATCAGCTTATTTCGCAGGCTTATAACGTTTATATCAATGAGCTGGCGAATTTTCATAATACCCGCTTCGGCCGCGGTCCGATCGGCGGGAAATATTATGCGGGCACATCAAGTATTTCAGCAAATGTGCCCTTCGGCAGCGCAACAATGGCAACACCAGATGGTCGTAAAGCCCGAACACCGCTAGCTGAAGGTGCAAGCCCTGCATCGGGCTCTGATAGATTAGGTCCGACAGCAGTTTATAACTCTGTAGCGAAAATGCCGGTAAATAAAATACTAGGCGGGGTCCTGCTTAATCAGAAGCTGACACCGGCTGCAGTTGAAAGTGAACAGGATATGCTTAAGCTGTCTATGTTGATCCGTACTTTCTTTAATTTTCATAAAGGCTGGCATGTGCAGTATAATATTGTGTCTCGGGAAACATTATTAGCCGCCAGAGAAAATCCTGAATTGTATCGCGATTTAGTGGTACGGGTTGCGGGTTATTCAGCCTTTTTTACCGCTTTATCTCCCGATGCACAGGACGATATTATTGCACGTACTGAGCATAAATTATAAGATATCGGCTTTCGCTGCAGTTTCATATGAAATGTTAACGAAAGCCTTTTTTATGCTCCCTGGAATGTTTATGAACCCAAGACATACTGAGATTTTACATTTAGTTAATCAAGAAAAACGCGTGATGGTATCGGATTTATCTGCTCATACCGGGGTTTCTGAAGTAACCATTCGGCAGGATTTAACCCTGCTTGAAAAAGAGGGCTTCTTAAAACGTGTTCATGGTGCAGCTGTGTCACTGCAGAGTGATGATATCAGTGCGCGCATGGAAGTGAGTTTTGATGCAAAACTAAAACTCGCTGAACGTGCTGCTGAGCTGGTGAGTTCCGGTGAAACCGTGATGATTGAAGGCGGCAGTGCCAACGCACTGTTAGCTCGCGTGTTAGCGGACAGAGGAGATGTTACGATTATCACACCAAGCGCTTCTATTGCGCATCTTATCCGTAACACTCAGGCAGCCGTTATTCTGCTGGGGGGCGTTTACCAGCATCAGGGAGAAAGCCTGGTGGGATCGCTGACCCGCTTATGTATCGAACATACCCATTTCAGCACGGCATTTTTAGGTATTGACGGTTACCATGCTGACAGCGGTTTTACCAGCCGCGATATGATGCGCGCCGATGTTGCCAGTGCTATTCTCGCCAAAAACAAACGCAATATTGTGCTTACTGATGCCAGTAAATTCGGCAAAATTTTTCCGACCAGTTTAGGAAAAAACAGCCAGTTTGCAGTGCTGATTACCAGCTCGGATGCACCACAGCAGGATATTAGTGAATTAAGGGCACAGGGCCTTGAGGTCATATTAGTGTAAATGTTGTAGAAGTTGTTGATTAATTAAGACTGCTGAGTAAAGTTAAACATTCGTTTATCTTTTTATCGCTAAGCCGCTTTAATATGCAGGAGAATTAAATGACCGAACAAGAAAAAATGTTAGCAGGTTTGCCCTACGATGCGTGGGATGAATTATTACTTAAACAGCGTAAAACTGCTAAATCGACCTGTCATGCTTTTAACCTTGCCGATCCGACGTTATTTGAAGAGCGTATGCTTATACTTAAAGGTCTGCTGAATATCAAAGGTAACGCGCATTTCGAGCCGAATTTTTTCTGTGATTATGGTTATAACATTCATATCGGTGATAACTTCTATGCAAATCATAATCTGACTATTATTGACGTCTGCCGTGTAGATATTGGTGATAATGTTATGTTCGGGCCGGGTGTTATGCTGGCTGCCGCGACGCATCCGATTGATCCCGTTGAAAGACTTACAACGGAATACGGCGCGCCGATAAAAATAGGTAATAATGTCTGGTTAGGCGGTAATGTTTCGGTTTTACCAGGCGTGAAGATTGGAGACAACTGTGTAATCGGAGCCGGCAGTGTAGTTTGCCGGGATATTGAAGATAACAGTGTTGCTGTTGGTAACCCCTGTCGTGTTATTCGTAAAGTTTCTTCCGCAGATAAAGGCTGATTTTTCCCGGTAAAAAGACCCTCGTATAAAACTACAGAGGGTCTATATGCTCTAATAAGCTATTTTAAACTCTGATGATTTTTCAAAAAAATCAAATGCTGTTTGTAATCTTTTTTTCTCATCATCATTTAGAGTATTGAATTTAACCCCGTAATAAAAAGCCTTGTCAATATTATCAGAGTGAACAATATTCCCTTTAAGAACAAAAGGCTGTGCATTTGGGGCTGGTAAATGAATGGTAAAATTCACTTCCCGGCGAGTATTGAAATTTAATTCTTCCATACATTTCAAGTGTAAACCTGAAAGACTGAAATCCTGTGTTATAGCCTCAACCTGCTGTCCTTCCTGCTCTGCAAAAACCTTAATCTGGTTATGAATGCGCGGGAAATGACGCTGTTCATTACCTTTGCGTGCATCTGCAGTCACGGAATCTGTTTCAAAACGGTGCAGCAGTGTATCTAACTGTTCAGCCACATTATGCAGCTCACTGGCAACAAGTGATGTGGAGTTTGCTTTTTCTGAGCTGTGTTCAAGTATCTCAAACAGGCGAGCTAACTCGCTCTGCAGGGACTCTAAATGATCACTCTGCTGATGGTTTAAAGCTGCAATTTCAGTTGAGTTGACATTGTTGCGTAATATACCGTCCTGCATGGAGTCAAATGCACTTAATGTCTGCTGGGATTTCTGCTGCGACTGATTAACCTGGCCGGTTACATTACTCATTGAGTTCACCGAACTGTCAACTGAAGCGGTTAACTCACTGATTAAATTCGTTATTTGTGTGGTGGAGTCAGCGGTGCGCGAGGCCAGCGTACGTACTTCATCAGCTACCACAGCAAACCCTCTGCCGTGATCGCCTGCACGGGCAGCTTCAATTGCCGCATTCAGTGCTAATAGATTTGTCTGAGCTGCAATATTTTCAATTACTTCAATGATGTCATGAATCTGATTAGTTGCATTTTTTACTGAGGCCATCTGAGTGGCAGTAATATCAACACTTTTAACCGCGCCTTCGAGCTCTTCGATACTCTCCTGTACGACAGTCATACACTGTATTGCTGTTGCTTGTGTTTCTTCTGCAGTTTTTGTGGCTTCGCTTATGTGGTCACTGACAGAGCCGGCGATATCCCGCAGCGAATCAGTTGCACTAATCACCCTTGCTGAACCGTCTTTCTGCTGTTCGTTAACTGTGGATATTTCATTAGAGATCGTGGCTACCTGTGAGGATGAATGAGTCATCTGCTTACTGTTCTGCTGCACGGTATGGATAACATCGCTGAGTACTGAACGCATTTTATCAACCTGTGCAACTAATAAGCCCAGTTCATCTTTATTCTCATTATTATAACGATAGGATTTGAGATCTCCCTGACCCACTCTTCTGGTCGCTTCTACAACATGTTTTAGGGGCTGGGTAATATTACGGGAAATAAGCCAGCCTAATAATATTGATAAAAGGACGGTTATTATCCAGCTTCCCTGCTGACAGGTCAGCATCCTCTGTACTTTCTGCTCGGAGTTATCTGCAAACATCACAACACTTTTATTCATACTGGCGAGTACTTTATTACTTAGTGTATTGATATTCATAAGCTGTTCTTTACGGCACTCCTGCGGGTTTACTGCTTCTATTGATGACTGCAGCTGCCGCCAGTATTTCTGCACTTCCTTTAACTGATTAAGTATCCGGGTATCTTCTTCTTTAGGCAGTTGAATACTTTTACGCATACTCAGATCAAGGTAAGTTGTTCCTCCTTTACTGAGCGCCTGCAGCGAAGCGTCAAATAATTTCTTAGTCTGGCGCATCTGGCTGGTGTCAATCTGTTCACCAGTTTTCTGTGCATAATGCAGAGCTAATAAAAATTCTTTGCTGTATTTTTGGGAAAGCATGCGCTGCCGGCCGGCAATATTAATAACCGTACCGTCTTTTTTCTGGTTATCTAATGTGATGATGGTATAGATAGACATAAAGCTGAGCGCACCAAGAATAAATGCGATTAATATAATTATTTTCTGCTTTACCGAAAAATGATTCAGCCATTTTAAAACATTAAAAATTTCCATTGTTTATTCCTTTCAGAAAAGCACACCAGATAAGCATAGTTAAATATGGGAATGATTAAGGGAATAGTCAAAAAAAAGGGAATAAATATATGTTTGATATCAAAAATTAAGGGGTGTTTTGAAAATGTCGTATTTTAAAGTGAAGTTGTGCGTGCAGGTGAAATGATGGAAAGATCCATTCTTTTATCTGATTGAACTGTATAAAGTAAAAACCGAAAACAGGGCTGTTTCCGGGTTTTACTTTATAGTGGTATCTGTTGTTATTTACGTACACCTTCAATATGTAAATCCATATCAACATAACTTGAAGCGCCCATAACCTGGATACCGAAGTCAGCTAATTGTAAACGAGTTGTACCCTGAAAACCGGCACGGTAACCGCCCCACGGATCTTTACCTTCTCCGATAAAGTCCGCATCGATGGTAATAACTTTAGTCTGGCCGTGTAGAGTTAAGCTGCCTTCAATTGCCAGACCGCCGTCCGCTTTTTTAGTTACTTTGCTGCTGACAAACTTTGCTGTTGGAAACTTGCCGGCATTAATGAAATCATCACTGCGGATATGCTTATCGCGTTCAGCATGGTTTGAATCAAGGCTTTGTGTATCAACATTTACTGTTACTTTTGATGCTTCCACATTGTTCGCATCAAAGCTGAACTGTCCGTCAAATTTATTAAAACGGCCTTGAATAAAACTGTAACCCAGATGACTGACTTTAAAATTGATTGAAGCATGTGCACCTTTAGTATCAATATTATAATCGGCCGCATTGACTAAAGCCGGTGCGCTTAATACGGTGGTTAAAACGCCTGCTAAAAGTAATTTTTTCATTATTGATTCCCTATTATTTATTTCAAAGCATTTTGCTAAGAGTATTGTCTTTGTTGATAAAGTGATGTTTTAAGGCTGCCAGTGCGTGCAGCACTGCTAAACCAATAACGGTACAGGCAAGGTAAAAATGCAGCTCACCGGCAATATCCGCCTGATTTTCAAAAAATGAGCCGAAACCCGGGACAGAAAACCAGTTAAAAACCTCTATGCTTCTTCCATCTGCGGTTGAAATCATATAGCCGCTGATGAAAACGGCAAAGAGTAATAAATAAAGACCTGTGTGTGCTATTTTAGCCCCTTGAATTTCCCACTCTGCACCTTCAATTGCAGGTGAGGCGGTAATAAATTTCCAGATAACCCGAAACAGGGTTAAGGCAAATAAGCACAGGCCTAACGATTTATGCCAGTGTGGAGCCGGTTTATACCATTCACTGTAATAAGTCAGGTCTACCATCCATAAACCTAGTGCAAACAAACCGATTACCAGTATTGCGGATCCCCAGTGTAAGAGTTTTGCTAAACGATTATATTGTGTGACTGCTGTAGACATCTGTAACCCCTGTATATATCGAACATTGTTAATGTCTTGCTGCGACTTTGTTGGTTAATATAGGTTCATTGTATACAAAAAGAAAAAGAATCAAACAGAGATAAAATGAATAGTATGTTCAAATATTTTGATGTTTTATCCATAAGTGTCTTATTTTTAAAGACCTTACGGATAAAAACGGAAGGGTTTAAGATCTCTGTAGTGTTTATGGAAAAGAGAACTGCTCTCCGGATTCCAGCCAGAGTGGATACTTTTCCATGGCCTGTTCAAACAGTGAAGAGTGGATAAGGCTGTCTAACCAGATTTTGAGATTCGGGTAGGGGCTTTGCTCAAAGCTGCTTTTGTCTACGCCGGCAAACTGGCGAATAAAGGGAAATATAGCCATATCAGCCAGACTGATCTTTTGTCCGAACAGGTAGGGTTTATTAAGCAGACGATTTTCCAGTCTGAAGATAAAATCTTCTGCCTGCTGGCGGTAATAACTGACTGGATATTCAGAGAAGCGTTCTGCATATTTATATTTATCTAACCACTGCTTAAATTCAAAGTCATTTTCATCAATCAAAGTTAACATTTCAGGTAAATCGCTTGTTAACCAGCCGTCAGGATCTGATTTTTCTAATGCCCAGACCATGATATCTAAGCTTTCATCAAGCACTGTCCCGTCTGTCAGCTGTAAAACCGGTACGGTTCCCTGTGTTGAGACAGCCAGCATTTCCGCTGGTTTCTGCTGCAGAACTATCTCGCGTAAATTAACTGACTGCAGGCTGACAGCAAGGGCTAAACGGGCGCGCATTGCGTATGGACAACGGCGGAATGAATAAAGGGTGTGACGCATAAGCTGATCCTAAATAAGTAATTCTTGTAAAGTATCGTTAACGGCTGATGCCGGTAAGTATTGTTCTTTTATGAGTGTCTTAAATTTATCTGCGATTTGAAAACTCATTTTTTAGAAGCAGTAAAATCACAGATCTATGCTGATTATTCTTAGTGCGGCGGCGCATATTATTATTGTTCGTGTTTTTTAGCGCCTTTAAGCATGGCATTAACCAGTTCCTGAGCTTCAAACTTGGTTAACGCATCATCTGCTCCTACCTGATTAGCCCGGTCTACGCTCATCTCACTTGAAAGAGAGGTATGCAGGATAATATAAGCATCGGCAATTTCAGGAACGCTGCGTACTTCAAAAGTAAGTTCATAACCGTCTAAGCCCGGCATCTCAATATCACTGACAAGAATGTCTATCGGATTGTCTTTGGCAGCCAGCTCTTTCATAACGGACAGCGCATCTGCACCGTTTTTGCAGACCTTAAAAGGTACATCGATATTAGTGAGCGCATTTTCAAGCTGACGGCGTGCAACTGCTGAGTCATCAACTAACAGGATATGCAGGTTCTGCAGCAGTCCTTTCTGCACACCTGTAATTTCAACGCTGCCTTCATCCTCACTGGGAAAAATCTCAGACAGTAATAATTCAACATCCAGTAGTTGAATGAGTTTATCTTCAAAGCGGGTTATACCGGTAATATAGGTTTTATGCCCTAAGCTGCTTGGAGGCGGTTCAATATTTTTCCAGTTACATTCGATAATTCGTTCTATTTTCCGCACTAAAAAACCAACATGCTGGCGGCTGCAGTCAGTAAGAATAATGACGCAGTCTTTTCTTTCTTCTTCACTTATCGGAGGATAGCCAACCGCACCCGCCATATCAATAACTGACAGGGTCTGTCCACGGATACTGGTTGCACCAATAACATTAGGCTCCGCGTTAGGAAGTTGTGTAAGCGGCTGATAGGGAACTATCTCTTGTATTTTTAATGTGCCAAGTGCGAAACTTTGTACTTTTGTGAGCTTAAAAAGTAACAGTCCCTGAGATTGGCTGGAAGTTGATTGCATGCTGGAGTCCTATTCAAACAAAAATATCTATTTTTACCTTCAAATTATAGGATATAAGCTTTAAATAACAGTGCGCTAGTTAGTTGTTTTGTAATTATCTGCAGGGTTTAAGTAAATGATAATGCCTGGTTAACAGGTTGTTGAATTATCTGATGTAAGGTCGTGTAAAAATGTTAACAAACAGCCTTGATATAACAACAACTAAATCGTTATTATTCTCATTATCGATTAAACAATAAGTGAGAAAAGTATGACTAATGAACAGAAAATACAACTCGAAGCCGCTGCATTTCGCCGTTTGTTAAAACATCTGAACAGTCGTAAAGATGTACAGAATATTGAACTGATGAATTTAGCCGGTTTTTGCCGTAACTGTTTATCAAAATGGATGACAGCAGAAGCACAAGAGTTAGACATTGATATGAATGATAACCAGGCGCGAGAGCATGTTTACGGTATGCCCTACAGTCAGTGGAAGGATAATCACCAGTTACCCGCCACAGCAGAGCAGACGGCTGTTTTTGAAGCTGTTCAGGCGAAAAACAAATAGCAGCTTAAATGAAAGCTTGAAGATAAGCGTTAGATATCAGTGAGGGGAAGCTGCCCCTCATTCTATTTACCTTTTCATTTTTTTAGGTCGGTTAACCACAGCCTTTTAAATTCCATCATATTTAAATGCTTTTTTGACAGGTTATGTTCGACACGATCGGACTGCGTTGAAAAAGGCCCGGCCCGGCAGGCTGTGCAGCAGTTATCCCCCTGATATAGAGCCTGCTGCAGCTCTTCTGCCAGGTCGTTGTTTTTGTTTTTACTCCAGACATAGGTTATGCCCTTAGTATCTTTTACATGTTTATCACGGTCTACATTACGAATTTTGTATCCGGGAAACATATTAATATCAAAGGCTGTGGAGCCTAAATAATGGATATTTGTGTATAGATGCAGATCATTTTCAATATTCCATTCACGATATGGTTTTACATCTTTAGAGGTGATGAAACATAACTGCTGCCCCTGTGGATCTAAAAAATGACTGCAGGAGTTAATTAGAAAACGGCGTAATAAACGGCGGTTCAGGGTATTGATATTGACATCTTCACCGCGGTTTTGGTATTCCTCAAAAGAACGAAAAGCGGGTAATAACGGAAACTGAAAGATTATTAAATCAAAGCTGTGTGGTTTTAAAGAGCCCCAGGAATCTGGATTGGTGACATCAAATTCAAACAGTACCGGGTTATTCCGGGCTTTAAGCTCCTGATAAAAGTCATCACCGTATTTCCCCTGCATTGTTTCTAAAGAATCATAGACAGTTGCAGTTAAAGAGGCTGGCTGGTGGTGTTTAAGTAACGAGCAGGAAAATGATAAGTCTCCATCACCGACAGTGAGAATTCGCCACTCTTTTTTGATAATCATGATATTAAGCTCTATAAGATAAATTTACAGGCGTAATTTACCATTTTGCAGAGTATATAGGTGTGAATTTTAAATAATAAAGCTAGGATTTAACAACCCGCTGTACTTTTGATAAATATATTTTGCGTGATAACGGATATATAATGCTTGTCTACTGTGTAATGAAATTAATGAGAACTGCTTATGATCAATAAACCTTTGCTGAGCGCAGTATTATTTATACTCTTGAATTCCGCCTGTGCACAACAGCCTTCAGCACCAGCTGCTGGTGATGAACAAGCCTATGAAATCGGTATTATGGTGCAGGAAATCCAGACTGCTTTAACAGATCCTGAGCATGCACAGTCGTTACAGACCATTATCTCCTACGGAACGGACTCGCGTTATTATGTGATGATCCGCGGCTGGTTATTTCAAGAGTTAGTAGGGGTTGAAAGCCAGCTGCATGCAAGCCGCAGTAAAAAATCCAGTGCCGAATTTCAGCTTAGGTCCGATTTTTTAAAACAAGCCATCCGGGCAATAGACTTGGAGTAAGTTTCATTATCTATTTTTGTTAGTACCTGCCTGCCGTTAAACCACGCGGCTGCTCTTTTCTTTCTTAAAATAAACCTGTTTTACATATCCTTCAGTTTAATAAAAACTAAGCAAAAGTGATCTAGATCAAAAAAGCAAAGCGTCAATAAAAGATTAACAGATAAACAAATTTAAATATGACTACTTTTAATGAACAGTTCTTTAAAAGTACAGGTATTAGACATCATGTTTAAAAATATTATGTTGATTAAAATATTCAAACTTTCTGCACTGCTGCTTATCTGCTTAGCCGCACTGCAGTTTATATTTGCAGAAATCGTCATTATTTTAGGGCTGACTTTTTTGGCCTTCCTCTGTGATTATTTCAAAAACGTTGAGACAGGTAATACAGGTGATGAATGTCTGGACCTCAATAGTCACGAAACTGAAATTGATAAAAAAATCCTATTAAGCACCCGTGCTGTTGCTAACGAAAGTCTGGACAGCATGCATATCTGGAAGCATGATTTAACCGATCTGCTTGGCACTCAGGAGGGAGCTGTTACGACATTAAGCGGTGCTTTTTCTGCAATCCA
This sequence comes from Psychromonas aquimarina ATCC BAA-1526, assembly GCF_000428725.1. Taxonomy (GTDB): domain Bacteria; phylum Pseudomonadota; class Gammaproteobacteria; order Enterobacterales; family Psychromonadaceae; genus Psychromonas; species Psychromonas aquimarina. The sequence goes on along the minus strand of NZ_AUAM01000021.1, from coordinate 10,555 downwards.
GATCCTGCTTGAGCAGCAGCAGTCATATCTGCACGGCATATTAAGTGCAGGTTCAGAAAAGCACAATAATGATGACGTTGTTGATATGCGCCAGTTTGCACAGGAAACCTCTAATACTTTGAATCATTTTGTAGAGACGGCTGCGAAAATGGGGGATGAGTCCCTGTTTCTGCTTGATAAAGTTAATCATATCAGCGAACAAATGCCGCAAGTGATGAAAGCGCTTCAGGGGATTGAAAGGATTGCATCACAAACAAATTTATTAGCATTAAATGCCGCTATTGAAGCGGCCAGAGCCGGGGAAGCCGGGCGAGGGTTTGCTGTTGTTGCCGGTGAGGTGCGCTCATTATCAAATAGTTCATCTGAAGTAAGCATGGAGATTCAAAAGCAGCTCTCTTCAATGAACCGTCTTATTTCTGAACTTGCTAAAGATGTGAAAAATGTTGCAACTCAGGATGTTGATTACGTATTGAATTCTAAAAAAGAAGTGGAAGCCGCGATCGAGAAGCTGGCGCATAAAGCGGACAATGATCTGCAGATGACCCGCAATATTGACCAGCTGGCGGGGCAGTTAGTCGAAGCGGTGCATGATGCGATGCGCGGGCTGCAGTTTGGTGACATCAGTATTCAAAGCCTGCAGTTTACCCTTTCTAGCATTAAGCAGCTGACGGAGTCTATGGAGCAGCTTGCAAATACAGAAGGGCGTTACATTCCAGAGGAGATAGAACAAATAGTGCATGATTTACAGTCAAAAAAACAACAGAGTGTAAATAATCCTGTTTCTTCTTCCAATATGGATAGTGGTGAAATTGAGTTTTTCTAGAAAATTAACCGAAATAATAGAGGTAATTAAATGGCCAAGCATATTTTAGTTGTAGATGACTCGATTTCAATCCGGCAAATGGTGGAAGTCACGCTGCTTTCGGCAAACTATCAGGTATCGCTGGCAAAAGACGGTAAAGAAGCTTTTGATATGTGCAGAATTAATACCTACAACTTTGTCCTTACGGATCAGAATATGCCGCGAATGGACGGTATTACTCTGATTAAATCTTTACGCAGTTTACCCGCTTATCAGCGTATACCTATCATAATGTTAACCACAGAAGCTAGTAATGGAATGAAATTAAAGGGAAAGGAAGCTGGTGCAACGGGCTGGATGGTGAAACCTTTTAATCCGGCTAAGCTGCTTGAATTAACTGCTAAAGTCTTAGGTTAATTGATTGTTTTTTCTCCATGTGAGGTGATATGTCGATAGATATGAAGCAGTTCTATGCTGTTTTTTTTGAAGAGGTATCAGAGCATCTGGCTAATATGGAGTCGCTGCTGCTCGCTATTAATATTGAATCCCCCAGTTTAGATGATTTAAATGCTGTCTTTCGAGCCGCCCATTCAATTAAGGGAGGCGCAGGAATCTTTGCTTTTGATGATATGACTGAAGTGACGCATATTCTTGAAACGCTTTTAGATAAATTACGTAAACAAGAAACCATATTAACCTCTGAAATGATTGATGCTTTTCTACAGGCAGGAGATCTTTTAGCTGAGCTGAAGGAAGCACATCAGGAAGGCGGGGAAGTTGATCCGGATAAAGTTAAAACACTATGTAAGTCTCTAGAAAGTTTATCGGCTGAAAGGGCAGTTTCCCCGGAATCAGCTGAAAATAACTCAGCCGCAGAAACAGTTTGTCGAGAGATTACCTTTTTAACAGAGGAGAAAGAAGATATCAGCACTCTGCTGCGTGAATTAGCAGAGTTTGCTGAACTCAGCTGCAGCTGTGATATACAGGATGGTTATAAAAAATGGTGCCTGACGCTGGCTGAAGCTTCAGTGTCGGATGATGAGCTGATTGACTGCATCACCTTTTTTGCAGAACCCGGCTCTATTGTTATCACTGGACTGGAGGTTAAAGAGGAGAAAAAACAGGAAGAAGATGCATTTGGATTGTTTGCAGAAGAAAACACTCATGCACTAATAGAAAATGACAGCTTTGGAATTTTCGATGAATTACCCGTTAACTCTAATAATGATAGTGATGACTTGCCTGCACAGCCGTCTTTGCTCCTTCCAAAAGCAGCGGAAAGCGCAGAGCAGGAAACGCAGAGTTATGGCTTTTTTAGCGATGAAGATAAACATATAGAAAAAAAGCCGGTGCCTGCAGGCAGATTAAAAAGCGCTGTAAAAAGCAGTCGAAACGGTTCCGAGTCATCCAGCTCTATCCGGGTTAATACTGAAAAGGTGGATCAGTTAATTAATCAGGTTGGAGAGCTGGTGATTACTCAGGCTATGTTAACCCAGATCTCTGCTTTGCTGGATCCTTCGGAGCATGAAATTCTTTTAAACAGGCTCACTCAGCTTGAAAGAAATACCCGGGATCTGCAGGAGTCGGTAATGTCGATCCGTATGATGCCGATCAGTTTTGTATTTGCACGTTTTCCTCGAGTTGTACGTGACTTATCGAGTAAATTACATAAAAAGATCAATTTGAAGATGATTGGTGATGAAACGGAGCTTGATAAAGGGCTGGTGGAAAAGCTTGCAGATCCGTTAACTCATCTTATCCGCAACAGCATAGATCACGGCATTGAAATGCCGGAAATACGCCTTGCACAGGGTAAAGAGGAAATCGGTACTATTACCCTGTTTGCCTTTTATCAAGGCGGTAATGTAGTAATAAACGTCAGTGATGACGGAGCCGGGTTAAACCGTGAAAAAATAACAGCTAAAGCTGCCGAACGCGGACTGAATATCAGTGACAGCATGACTGATAACGAGGTCTATCAGCTGATTTTTTCTGCCGGTTTTTCTACTGCGGAAAAAGTCACCGATGTTTCCGGCCGCGGTGTCGGTATGGATGTGGTGAAACGTAATATCGTTGAAATGGGCGGACAGGTTGAAATTCACTCTGATCTGGGGCTGGGGTCAACCATATCTATCCGCTTACCACTTACCTTAGCCATTTTAGACGGTATGTCGATTTCGGTTGGAGATCATATCTACATTATCCCGCTGACTTTTATCTGTGAATCACTGCAGCCGCAGACAGAGAACATAAAAACCATAAACGGTAAAGGCACTGTGGTAAAAGTCAGAGGGGAATATATTCCATTACTGGCTCTGCACCAGTTGTTTAATATTGAAACACAGGTGCATCAGCCGAGTGATGGAATTTTAGTGCTGTTAGAGAGCAGTAATAAAAAAATAGCTTTATTAGTGGATCAGTTAGTCGGTCAGCAGCAGGTCGTTTTGAAAAGCTTAGAAACGAATTTTCACGCAGTGCCGTGCATCTCTGGTGCAACCATTATGGGAGATGGACGGGTTGCTTTAATTCTTGATGCTGCCGGTTTAATCAGCTCAATGGAATAAAGAACAAAAGAGTAAAAGGACAAAACAATGCAGGAAACAAAAAGTGAAGCAGACACTGGGCATAATTTTATCTCTGAAATGACGGGAACAGAGGAAAGCGGTTATTTAACATTTACTCTGGGAGATGAAGAATACGGTATTGATATTCTCACTGTGCAGGAAATCCGCGGTTACGACTCCGTGACAAGCATCGCGAATATGCCGGAGTTTATAAAAGGGGTGATCAATTTACGCGGCATTATCGTGCCTATTGTTGATATGAGAATTAAGTTTAATTTAGGTGATGTGACTTACCATGAAATGACGGTTGTTATTATTCTTAATATCGCAGACAGGGTGGTAGGAATGGTGGTTGACGGTGTTTCCGATGTGATTTCTCTAAGCCGTGAGCAGATTAAAGAAGCGCCGGAGTTTGGCGCTGTAGTGGATACTAAATACATTAAAGGGCTGGGAGTCGTTGACCAGCGGATGTTGATTCTAATTGATATAGAAAATTTAATGAGCAGTAAAGAGATGGCGCTGGTTGAACAGTTAGCCTGAAGCAGATAGTTGTAGTTAAAGTATTTAAAATTAGGGTGTCACTATGCGAAATAATATTCCAGTAACAAATAATGAATACATTTTAACTGAAAAGGATTCAATCGTATCTAATACCGATCTGCAGGGGAATATTACTTATATTAACGATGATTTTCTGCGTATAAGTCAATTTACCGAAGCTGAATTAATGGGCCAGCCGCAGAATATTGTTCGTCATCCGGATATGCCTGCTGAAGCATTTGCTGATTTTTGGGCTGATATCAAAAATGGAAAACCATGGACAGGTCTGGTAAAAAACCGCTGTAAAAATGGTGATTTTTATTGGGTTAAAGCGAATGTGACGCCTATTTTAGAAAATGGTCAGCATGTTGGTTATATGTCTGTACGCACAGCGGCTTCGCGCAGTGATATTGAAACTACCAGTGCAGTTTACAGCTTATTTAAACAGGGAAAACAGGGGGGATTAAAAATAATACATGGCCAGCCTGTATCTCCTTCCTGGCAGGATAAGCTCAACTTTCTGCATAATATAAGTATTAAAAAACGAATTTCCGCCATGTTTATGCTGATGGCATTTGTTTTACTTGGCGGCGGTATAATCGGAGTTTCTGTTAATAATCAAACTAATAACACCCTTAATGAGTTATACAATAACCATATGACTGCGCAGAATGAGTTGATATCTCTGCAGCATAAGTGGCATGAAAGCAGTGATTTATTACAAGCTGCATTATCACCAAAAAATACTCAGGACCTACAGTCAGTAAGTGAACAGTTAAGTGAAAACTTAAATATTATCAAAGCACTGCAGGCAAAATATGCAATGCACAGCTTTACTCCTGCGCAGCTGTCAGAAAATAAAACCCTTGAAAAATTAAGTAAAAAGCTGCTCGATGGTGTTTATTCTCCGGCGGAGCTGCTTATTTATGACGGTGATACGAAACCGCTGCAGGCACTATTAAAGGTCTCCGCTAGACAGATGCCTGCACTGCAGGAGCAGATTGAAAAGGCCATAGTACAGAATATGAATACGGCAGAATCTCTTTACCAGCAAAGCACCAGCAGTTTTATTAACATGTCCCTGTTTATGCTGGTTTCTACTGTAACTGTGATTGTTATCGCTTTTGTTGTTTCTGTGAAACTTAGTAAAAGTATCACTGAACCATTAGATCGGGCGATAGGATATTTTCGTGAATTATCCCAGGGGAATTATGGTATTGATGTTGAAGCGGGTAATGACGATGAGGTCGGCCGTGTACTTGAAGCCTTAAAAATGATGCAGATAAAGCTTGGTTTTGAAGTTGAGGATATGAAACGCCTGGCGAATGAATCGACACGTATCAAAATAGGCTTAGATAATGTAAGTACCAATGTCATGATCGCCGATAATAACCGCAATATTATTTATATGAATAACTCGATTGTGCCGATGTTAAGCAACGCACAAGATGATATTCGTAAAGAACTGCCTAATTTTGATGTTGAGAAATTAATGGGCAGTAATATTGATCTGTTTCATAAACACCCTGAACATCAGAAAAAACTATTAGCATCATTTACCAGTGAATACAGAGCAGAAATAGAAGTGGGAGGAAGGACCTTCCTGCTGGTTGCTAACCCGGTTATTAATGTACATGGAGACCGTTTAGGCTCAGTCATTGAGTGGACAGACAGAACTGCTGAAGTGGTTATTGAAAAAGAGGTAGCGAGCATTGTAAACGGCGCAGTACAGGGGGATTTTACCCGCCGTATGAGCCTGGAAGGGAAAGATAAATTTTTCACGCAGCTTTGTGAAGCGGTTAACCGTTTGATGGAAACTAGCGAAAAAGGTTTAAATGAAGTTGTTCGTATGCTGTCTGCTTTAGCAAAAGGGGATCTGACCGATCGTATTACCAATGAATATCAGGGTACATTTGGTCAGTTAAAAGATGATTCAAACTTAACCGCTAATAAACTTAAAGAGATTGTTTTACAGATAAAAGAAGCCGCGGATACTATCAATGTTGCATCAAAAGAGATTGCAATGGGTAATAGTGATTTATCACAACGCACCGAAGAGCAGGCCTCCAGCCTGGAAGAAACAGCCGCCAGTATGGAAGAGTTAACCACCACAGTTAAACAGAATGCTGAAAACGCAAAACAGGCAAATAAATTAGCCAATGGTGCTTCAGATATTGCACTTAAAGGCGGTGATGTAGTTGGTAAAGTCGTTAATACCATGAGTGATATAAATGACAGCTCCCGTGAAATTGTTGACATTATTTCGGTGATCGACGGTATTGCTTTCCAGACCAATATCTTAGCTTTAAATGCGGCGGTTGAGGCCGCCCGCGCCGGAGAGCAGGGACGTGGTTTTGCGGTTGTTGCTTCTGAAGTGAGAAGCCTTGCGCAGCGTTCAGCCGCCGCTGCCAAGGAGATTAAAACGTTAATTGGTGACTCCGTTGATAAGGTAGAAGCTGGTGCTAAATTAGTGGATGAAGCGGGCAATACAATGGATGAGATAGTAACTGCCGTTAAGCAGGTTACTGATATTATGGCAGAAATTGCAACGGCTTCAATGGAGCAGAGTTCCGGTATTGGTCAGGTCAGTCAGGCAATAATGCAGATGGATGAGGTCACTCAGCAGAATGCAGCACTGGTTGAAGAGGCCGCCGCCGCTGCTGAGTCATTAGAAGAGCAGGCTGATACTTTATCTGTATCAGTGAGTGTTTTTGATACCGGTGATGCTGCTGAGCATGTACTGCAGACTCCTCTAGCGGCAGATAGAAAAGCGCATCATCGTTTTCATCAAATTCCTAAAACGCCGAATGATGATGAATGGACAGAGTTTTAGTTAATGGATGACTTACGAGAGTTTATTTTTACCGATAAAGACTTTGCGCATGTGCAGAAATTAATTTATGAGCATGCGGGCATCTCTTTGAGCGAAAAAAAAGAGGATCTGGTTTACAGCCGTTTAGTAAAACGATTACGCTTCCATAAAATCAGCCGTTTTAGTGTCTATTTATCCTTACTGAACGATCCGCATAGTTCAGAGTGGGAAGAGTTTATCAATGCGCTGACCACTAACTTAACTTCATTTTTTAGAGAGAAACATCATTTTGAAGCATTAGCTTCCCATGTAAAACGTAATTATTCAAAAGTATCACAGAGCCAGCCGATTAAAATATGGTGCTCAGCCAGCTCCACTGGAGAAGAGCCCTACAGCATAGCTATGACTATGGTCTCGCTATTCGGCTGTTTAGCTCCTCCGGTGAAAATTCTAGCAACAGATTTAGATACCAGTGTATTAGAAAAGGCACAAAAGGGGATTTATCCAATTGATAAAATTGAAAAATTAAGCAGATTACAAACTGAACAGTTTTTTCTAAAAGGTAAAGGGGTTCAAGAGGGATTCGTTTTAATAAAACCTGAACTGCGGCGTTTAATTACATTTAAAAAATTGAATTTATTATCACCTGAATGGCCGATGAAAGGACAGTTTGACGTAATATTTTGTCGGAATGTCATGATCTATTTTGATAAAGATACGCAGTATGAGCTGCTTGAAAAGTTTGCTCAGAAACTGCCCCCGCGAGGTTTGTTATTTGTCGGTCATTCAGAGAGTTTTCCAAATGCATCCAATGTTTTTAAGTTAGAAAAGCATACTGTCTATCGGAGAGTGTAAGAATGAATAGTGTGCAGTACGAGCGCGTTTTTATTGTTATTTTTTCAGTGCTGTTTACCGGCTGCTGCTGGATTTATTCTGCGCTTGGGAAAAATAATGGATAAAGAGCAGCTGGCTTTCCAAACCTATTTTGACCAGACATTTGATGTTGATGCGGTTAAGTTACTGCCTGGCGAATATTATGTTACTACTCGTAATATGGTTTTGGTGACCGTATTAGGCTCCTGTGTTTCGGCATGTATCTGGGATCAGAACAACGGGGTTGGAGGAATGAATCATTTTATGCTTCCTGAAAATAACCATGCAGGAAAATCCTGCCTTGATAAATCAGCCCGCTATGGTGCCTACGCGATGGAGCTGTTAATTAACAAAATTATCCAGTTTGGTGGAAAAAGAGAGAATTTAGCCGCTAAAGTGTTTGGAGGAGGGCGGATGATGAGCCATTTTCATGAACTGGATGTAGGTTTAAGCAATGCGGAATTTGTAGTCAGTTATTTTAAAAATGAATCTATACCGGTTTGTGCTGAGGATCTGCTGGGGGATTATCCAAGAAAAGTATATTTTTTTCCGAAAACGGGAAAGGTAATGGTACGCAAACTTAAAAAGGTGAATAACAACACCATAGAGATGCGCGAAAAAAGTTACTTTTCTAAAGTTAATCAAACAGATGCAGATGGTGATTATGATCTGTTCAGCTGATTGTAAATTCTATTTGGAGTTGTTATGAGCATAAAAGTGTTGATTGTTGATGACTCAATGTTAATTCGTAGAATTTTGAAAGAGATTATTAATTCTCAGCATGATATGGAAGTTATCGGAGAGGCTCCGGATCCGCTAATTGCCCGGACGCTGATTAAAGCACTAAACCCGGATGTTTTAACGCTGGACGTTGAAATGCCGAAAATGGACGGTTTAAATTTTCTTGAAAAATTAATGCGTTTACGTCCAATGCCGGTAGTAATGATATCGACGTTAACGGAAAAAAGCTCTGCGGTAACTATGCAGGCATTAGAGCTGGGAGCAGTTGATTTTATTACTAAACCTAAAATTAATCAGCTTAATGGAATGCAGGAATACAGCCAGGAAATTGCCGATAAAATCCGAGCTGCTTCTATGGCAAAAGTTAAGCAGAATAAGCGGCTTCCCCTTAATGCTGGTATTTCAACAGTATCAATGTCTGCCGCTGACAATATCAATAGAAAAACAATTATTGCGATTGGTGCATCAACGGGCGGCACTGAAGCTATCAGCTGCATATTAAGGTCTATGCCCGAAGAATGTCCGGCTATTGTGATTACTCAGCATATGCCGGCAGGTTTTACAGCATCATTTGCCGCTCGTTTAAACACTTTCTGCACAATAAATGTAAAAGAAGCTAAGCATAATGAGCTGCTTAATGCTGGAACCGCATACATTGCGCCGGGAAGTAAGCACTTATGTGTCATTCGCAAATCAGGCTGTTATTACACGCTGCTTAATGAACTGGAGCCGGTGAACCGCCACCGCCCGTCAGTAGATGTATTGTTTGAATCTGTTGCATCACACGTCGGAAAAAATGCTATTGGAATAATATTAACAGGTATGGGAAAAGATGGTTCAGCGGGATTATTAAGCATGAAAAATAGCGGGGCATTTAACTTTGCACAAGATGAACAAAGCAGCGTTGTGTACGGGATGCCGAGAGAAGCGCTGTTAGCAGGAGGCGTGGATCAGGTTGAGCCGTTAAATAACATGGTAGAGGCTGTGTTACAGCATCTAAGAAACTAAAGAGGGCAAATAGTACAGACTTCAATTCGCTGCTTGATACAAAGGAAATGTAACGACTTACTGCTATCCAGGTAAGAGCCTGATGCAGAAAGCTGATAAAAGAAAAGGCTGGCAGGTTTCTCTGTCAGTCTTTTCTTTAACCTGTTATCCGTAAAGCGGGGTCTGATGCTGCATTCATAAATTTTCGTACAGCAGTAAGCCAATATCCATAGGGGGCGCCTAGAACAAGTAAAGCCAAAGTTTGAGCCATGGCAGCCTTGGTGATGTTTTGTATATCCATACCGATAATGAAAAGTATCAGTATATATAGTGGTAGTTGGAAGGTGATATAAGCTGTGATATCACCCAGAACCTTATACCGTTTGTGCAGTTTAGCGCTATTTAATTTTCCAATGATTTTATCTCGATAGATTCCGTACATCCGCCCAGTTACAATATTTACAGGCTGGCACAGTAAACGTGACAGCAGTGACTGTTGTATTGTCATGCCGACAATTAATACTTCGATAAAGATGCCTGTAATTATTGTAAAAGACATTAGGGCCAGGGTATCAGCCAGCCAGAGACTGTTAATTTTCATTTCATTTGATGCCTATTTTCAAAATTCAGATACGGCTGCATCACCAGTATCTGGAGTGCAGGTTATAGCAGTTCCATTAATTTATTTAGGCGTAGGAAAAATGGATGGAAGCAGGGCGTTGACTGCAGTAACTAGTTATTCTAATTACAAAATCAAGAACCCAAATACAAATCTTATTTGTATTTAACCAGTCTCCATTTTAACAAGCATAAATGAATAGAAAATTAGTGGATTTGCTATTATTTATTGAATGAGAGTGCTGCTGACGCAGCTAGGTATCAGTTATAAAAGACAGAAATACAGCGGCCGCCGAAAAGCGATGTTAGGGCATTGCGAAGTGTTAAATTAGTATGATTAAGTAAAATTGTTTTCACTGTATCAGTTACACTCAGATAGAGGGTTTTCGAGACCTAATATTATAAATATCAATGGTGTAGAAAAGCAATGCTAACTGCATCGGTGAAATGTAAAGATTCGACTACGGCATTATGTGTTGAAATATAGAGCTGTGATAATCCTCTAATATTATTGAGCTTCCCCCACGGTAGAAATAGACCTGTGCTTCTTTTTTACTTACTCGCTATAAAAACAAGTAATGAAACGGAAAGAGAGACTTGAACTCTCACACCTTGCGC
>NZ_AUAM01000020.1 GCF_000428725.1 Psychromonas aquimarina ATCC BAA-1526 | reverse complement strand
AAGAAGACCGTCGCTTTTTTTAGGATTTCGCGCTCCATCTTAAGCTTTCTATTTTCTTCTTTGAGCTGACGAATTTCTAACTGTTCAGGCGTTAACTTACCATTACCTCTGAAAGCAAGTCCGTCACCTTTTTCAGCTTCCCTGATCCATTTACCAATTAAACTTGGGCTAATACCTAAATTTCTAGCGGCTTCAGTATTACTGTAACCTTGTTCATTGACGAGTGATATTGCATCTAATTTAAATTCTTTCGAATATTTTTTACGTGTTGTCATTCTATTTCTCCCGTTAAGTTCATTATGATGTCTTAACTGGGGTGTGTGAATCTATTAAACCACGTCAAATATTTAGGAGTTAATAATGGATATCGATGAAGATAAAATAGACGAAGCTGCATTAGCTTTGATGTATCTCACACTGCATGATAACTGCCGTGCCTGGAAACAGATTGACTGGGAAGTAACAAACCGGCTGTACGATAAAGGATTGATTTGTAATCCCGTCGGTAAGGCAAAATCTGTTGTTTTAACCGATGAAGGGCTTAAGCAGTCAGAGAAGTTATTTAATAAACTCTTCGCACAAAATAAATAAGCTGGGCTTATAACTGCCGGCTGGCCGCTTCGCGTCAGTATAGGCAATTGTCAGTTTTGGTTTAAATGTTGAGCATTAGTATTCATTTATTACTGTGATCTTTGTAAATTTATTAATATTTACGGCTTGTTAGTTTATTTCGTTACCGATGCCTGCGATACTGCGTCACATCACACTTTTGTGACTTATTAGCAAATACTACCCGCAGGAGCAGCATGGACAAATCCCTAGAGAAACAACTGAGCGCTTGGCTGAAAAAGCAGAAAAAGGCCTGCGGTTTTTATCTTAATTTAACGGTATTGTTCGGTTTATTAACCGGCTTTTCCCTGGTGGCTCAGGCATATCTTATCTCAACAATACTGCATGGCATCATCATTCTTAATCTCCCTAAATCCCAGTTCAGCTATGAGTTTTTGTTATTACTAACCTTAATTCCGCTGCGTGCAGTGCTGGCGTTTGCTCGTGAACGCGCCGGCTTTGAGGCCGGCAAACGGCTTAGACAGCAGATCCGCAGTGCGGTACTCGATAAACTCAGTCAACTAGGTCCGGCTTTTATCAAGGGCAAACCAGCGGGAAGCTGGGCGAGCATTGTGCTTGAACAAGTTGAAGACTTACATGATTTCTATGCGCGCTATTTACCGCAAATGCTGCTGGCTGCTTTTATTCCTCTAACTATTCTGGTTGTTGTATTTCCATTAAACTGGACTGCGGCTCTTATTTTACTGGCCACTGCGCCGCTTATTCCAATATTTATGATCTTAGTGGGCATGGGCGCGGCTGATGCAAACCGTAAAAACTTCAGCGCACTGGCTAAACTTAGCGGTCATTTTATGGACAGGTTAAAAGGAATGAGTACCTTAAAGCTGTTTAATCGAGGCGAAGCTGAAGGCAGGCAGATTGAATCGGCTTCTGAAGAGTTTCGTTTAAGAACTATGTCGGTACTGCGCATGGCCTTTTTAAGCTCGGCGGTACTGGAGTTTTTTGCTGCTGTGTCTATCGCTGTTCTGGCAATTTATTTTGGTTTTAGTTTTTTAGGTCATCTAAATTTTGGTGATTATGGACAGGGATTCAGTCTTTTTACGGGCATGTTTGTACTGATGCTTGCGCCTGAATTTTATCAGCCTTTACGGGACATGGGCACACATTACCATGCCAAGGCACAAGCAGTTGGTGCGGCTGAAGAGTTGACGGCGCTGCTGGAATACGAGATTGATGCGGATTCTCAAACTGAGTTGTCCAGCAGCAGTGAAACTAAAAAAGAGATAAACCTGCATGCAGGTATCGAGATTACCGCTCACGATTTTACGGTGAACAGTCATTCGGGAGTTTCATTAGCGGGACCGCTGAGTTTTCAACTCGATAACGGCAAGCATATGGCTGTCGTCGGCCCGAGCGGCTCGGGTAAAAGTAGTCTGCTCAATGGCTTATTAGGTTTTCTGCCGTATCAGGGATCACTGAAAATTAATGGTGTGGAATTAATTGAAATAGACATGCCGAAATGGCGTTCTCATCTAGCCTGGCTGGGCCAGGAACCGCTGCTTTTTCACGGCACAGTGCGCGATAATGTTGCGATGGCGGATCCACAGATGGATGACGATGCAGTGAAGGCTTTGTTAGCCAAAGCAAAGGTACTCGATTTTGTTAATGCCCGGTCTTTAGGCCTGCAGCATCCTATCGGTGAGCAGACATCAGGAGTTTCCGTTGGTCAAGCGCAGCGGATCGCGCTGGCCCGGGCACTAGGGCAGGATGCTTCTCTTTTTTTGTTAGATGAGCCCACTGCAAGTTTAGATCGCCACAGCGAGCAGGCGGTGCTTAGTGCGCTGCGTGAAGCTACGGCACAGTTTTCGTGTCTGATGGTGACCCATAGATTAGATCAATTAGCGCAGATGGATAGTATTTTAGTGTTAGATAAAGGGGCGATCGTGCAGCAGGGCAGTTTTGAGCAGCTCAAACAGATGCCGGGGCTGTTTAAAGAGATGCAGGAAGATGAACAATCTATTGATTTAGAACTGGAAAACAGGGAGCTTAACTAATGAGAGCCTTATTACCTTTTATTAAGCTGTTTAAACAGCAATGGCTGATGATGTTTGTTGGTCTGGTGCTTAGTATCAGCACCCTGATGGCAGGCATCGGTTTACTGTCTCTTTCCGGCTGGTTTTTATCAGCGTCTGCCGTGGCGGGTTTAACACTGGCGACAGCACAGGCGTTCAACTATTTTACCCCAGGCGGCGGGGTGAGGTTTCTGTCTATTCTCAGAACAGCGAGTCGATACGGCGAACGTTTAGCGACCCATGAAGCAACATTCAAGCTGCTGACTCAGCTGCGGGGCTGGGCTTGGCGTAAGGTGCTTCCATTGAGCGCATCTAATATGCAGGGGCTGCGTCATGGCGATCTGCTTAATCGACTGGTTGCTGATATTGATACCTTAGATCACCTTTATCTGAGGCTGCTGACTCCAATGTCTGCTGCATTAGTAATGCTCGGCGCTTTGTATTTTTTTGTCGCCTGGATAGATGCTGATATAGCATTAATACTGTGCGGCAGCCTGTTATTGCTATGGTTAATACTGCCTTGGATTTTCTATTTTCTTGGCCGTAAACCAGGAGTAAGACAGCTTGAAAGCAAGCGTATTTACCGCATACAAGTACTGGAATTTGTACAGGGACTGGCGGAAATTTCACTGTTTGGTGCTAGTGCACGATTTCGGGCGAAACTGGCGTTATCCGAAGCGAATTTATTAGACAGTCAGCGGGCAATGGCAAATATTACGGCATCTAGTCAGGCGGCGCTGATTTTATGCCATGGCTTTGTGGTAGTGCTTGTTCTTTATACTGCGGCATCCGGCATTGGTGAGCATCAGCCTCCCGGGCCTATGTTAGCCTTGATTACTTTTATGGTGCTGGCATCTATTGAAATGTTAATGCCGATTGCGGGGGCTTTTCAACATCTATCGTCTTGTACTGCCGCAGCTGAGCGGATTAATGAGTTAGTTGAGCAGGAGCCGGACATTGTTTTTAATAATCAAAGTGAAATGCGCGTTACTCAAGGGCAGTTACAGCTTAAGGATATTGTATTCTCTTACCAGGACGGCGGGGAAAATGTCCTCAAAGGCATTAACCTGTCCATTAAACCCGGCGAGAAAGTCGCGCTGTTAGGTCAAACCGGCTGCGGTAAATCCAGCTTACTGTCTTTAATTAGCCGTGAGCGCCAGGCTGATTCCGGCAGTCTGATGCTCGATGGTCTTGAGATTGAACAGTATAGTAAGCGCGCATTAAGTGACGGCATCTCTTTAGTGAGTCAGCGTATTTACCTGTTCAGCGGTACCTTAAGAAGTAATTTGATCCTGGCCCAGGAAGAGTTTACTCCGCCGGCTTCGTCTGCTGAGTCTAAAGCCGCTGAAACAGTTAATGATCAGCGCCTTATTGCAGTGCTCGAAAAGGTTGGATTATCGGCCCTAACTCAGGGAAAAGCACCGCTTGATGCCTGGATAGGAGAGGGGGGCAGACAGCTTTCCGGCGGCGAACAGCGCCGTATCGGTGTTGCCAGAGTCCTGCTTCGAGATGCGCCGCTGTTATTACTCGATGAGCCGACCGAAGGGCTGGATAAACGTACTGAAAGAGAGATCCTGTCTTTGTTATTTGAGTTTGCTGAAGATAAAAGTGTGTTGATGATAAGCCATAGACTAACTGCAATGGCGCAGATGGATAAGATTCATCTTATGGAGGATGGACAGCTGCGGGTATCGGGAAAGCATACCGACCTGCTGACAGAAGATGACTATTATGCCGGCCTGTATCAGCAGTTAAATTAGTGTTAACTGCGCTGCACTTAATACAGCGTCAGTAGGTAAAGCTTTAGATCAAGTTCTACTGATCTTCTGTTAGACCTGCTGTTACCTGGTTTCGTCCTTGATCTTTAGCTGTAAATAAAGCCAGATCTGCACGTTTGAAGGCTTGTTCAAAGCCTTCATTTACCTGGATTTCACTCACTCCGATAGTGGCGGTGATTTGAATTTTCAAGCCGTTAAACTGCATAACAGACTGCGCAGTCACCTTGCGGATCTTCTCTGCTAAGGTCATTGCCCCTGGTAAATTTGTATTGGGCAGCAGGATCACAAATTCTTCACCTCCCCAGCGGGCAAAAGTATCCTGCTTACGAATATTAACTTTAATCAGCTGCGCACATCTTTTCAGTACTTCATCTCCGGCATCATGGCCGAATTGATCATTAACTTCTTTAAAGTGATCTAAATCAATAACGGCAATCGAATAAACTTCACCGCTGCGTTTGAAGCGCTGCTGTGTATTTTCAATAATCGACTGAATACCATGGCGGTTTAGGACCGAGGTCAGCGCGTCTGTATGGGCCAATTTTTGTAAATGCAGGTTTGCTTCTGCCAGTTCGTTAGTTCGTTCTTTAACTTTACTTTCCAGTGACAGTCTTAAATCTTCGAGAATTAGGTTACGTTTTTTCAGCTTAGCGGCAAGCGATTCACTATGTTGAAAAGCTTGTGTGAAGTTTAACCCTGTCATATAACTCTGGCTGATCACAAAAAGCAGCAGGCCGTAACTGACCAGGTAGCCGCTGTTAATAAATTCTTGTGCATATAAAATATCGTTAACAGCGCAGAAAGCGAGTGCAAAAGTTCCTGCTAATAATATCGAGGTCCCTTTCTGCTGAAAAAAATAGGCCTTGGTCATGATGCACAGTATGTAGGTTATAAATAACGGAGTAATAAGCTGCATCAGCACTAATGTAAGATAACTGCCTTCAAGCCCTCGGATTAACAAGCCTATAGTCAGCAGTAATGAAATCACGTAACTTGAGATAAGGATACGTTTGTCAAAAAACTGAGGAAAAGTTAAATAAAAGAAATGGCAGGCTAAAGGGACCGCCAGAAAAAATGAAGTATATTCAATTATGATCAGTTGAATAATATTTAAACTGCTAAAATAGTTCAAAATAACAGCATCTTGTACAACAAGTTCGCGTAAACCAAGAATGAAACACAGTAATGAAAAAATCAGTGGTAATTTATCTAATGTACGCAGAAAAAATAGAATCAGGTTGTAGATCGCAACAGCAAAGAAAAAACCGGATATAAACAGACTATTCATTGAACTTAGTTTCTGCTCTTGAATAATTGTCTGCGCACTGCCGATTTGTAACGGGTACCAAATTCCACCCCAGCCATATTCATAACTGGCTACATGCAGGGTCAGCGTAAACAGCTCACTGCTTGTTTCCAGTAATAATATCTGCGGCTGGAAGTCACCTTGTGTCTGCTGTTTAGAAGAGCCAGCTTTACCTACCGTGCTGAGTAGTTTCTGATCCTGATAAATACGGTAAGCGATACCAATCGTCGGCAGTTTAACAGCAAGAGGTGTTTTTCCTTTTCCTGTTTTAATCTGCAGGTGATAAGTACCATAACCCTCGGTAGGATCCGCGTGTTGATCAAATTGATTAAGTTTCCAGTTACTTGGAACATCAATATAGCTCTGCTTATGAAGGTTTGAATTAAGGCGGGATTTTATCTGCTCGCTGGACAGGAATTCATTATAAAAGAATAACCACTCACCATTTAAATCAATTGAGTTATGCCCATTTAGTATCTGCGAAATGTCAATTTTACCTTTCTCTACCTGGACAGAAGTGCTTTGAGGAGGATTTAGATAATAAATCCCATACATCAGGCCAGCAATGATTAATGCTAAAAAACATAATTTTATAAAAGCAGTCGGCTGCAGCTTTATCATCAAGTAAAGTAACCTAGTTGCGGAATTATCAGTATAAATACAGTGAGTTAATCTAGTAACAAATTATAGCACAGAGTAAAGAAGCGTAATTCTGGACGCTGTTACTAACTTACCGGGAAAATATAAACCTGTCGAATATTTGAAAACTAAATTGTTCCGGCCAGTATGCTCTTGTCGTTTTTGGCTCCGTCTAAACAAGCTTACCGATATAGTTCATATATTAAATTGAAGCCGTTAAGGAGTGAGTATTTTAAGCCGCAGCATGTTAATAAGTTAAATCCATTGTGTGTCCCATTTTTCATCTATTTTTTATCTTTTTATACGTGTCTGTTTGATTTATCGCCATTTCTTGAATAGTTTTTATTAGGGCCTGTTTTGTTATGTCTGCCGGACAATTTAACAGTACATTGACTGGTGATGCTGCTAAGCTCCGTTTTGCTGCTCTGAGCGTGAAATGAAAAGAGGCGATAAAATAGTGCCATGATAACAACAGACAGCGATCATTAGTTTTTCGACAAAAACCTCTACCTCTAAGCAAAACAAGGAATTGTGGATATGATGTTTAAGAAGTTCAAAGATTGGAAAATATTTAACAAGATCATGAGTATCTCTCTCGCTACTATCACTCTGATAGGCGCGGGTATACTGTTTTATCTGGTGCCTCTTTTTGAAGCCAAGATCTGGGAGCAGAAACGCATTGAGCTGACCACTCTGGTGGCGACGGTTCAGCAGGAAATGAACTACCAGGCGAGTCTTGCCGCTTCCGGCAGTATCTCTAAGAAGGCTGCACAGCAGGCGGTTATCGATAAGGTTAATGCTCTGCGTTATAAAGGCAACGAATATTTCTGGATCAATGATGACCGGCATATCATGGTCACTCATCCGCTCAAGCCTTCCTTAAACGGACAAGATCTGTCCCGGCTTAAAGATCCCAACGGCAAAGTCTTTTTTGCCGAGATGGTCAAACTTGCAAAGTCTGACGGTGAGGGATTTGTTGATTATGTCTGGGAGCGGGACGGCATCAACGAGCCTAAGATGTCTTATATCAAATACTATGAGCCCTGGGGATGGGTGATCGGCAGCGGTTTGTACCTCGCCGATGTTGAAGCGGAGATGAATTTAGCAGAGGTTATCACTAAGGTACTGCTGGCCATGGCCGGCGTGCTGGTATTTATTTTGTTTTTCGCTTTTGCTACCGCACGGCAGATAGTTTCTGCCATACGTACCGCTATCGGCCACCTCAAGAGGCTCGGTGATGGTGATCTCACTGCTGTAATAAAGAGCAGCCAGAAAGACGAAGTGGGTGAACTGCTCGGGGCTATGGCAAATATGAGCTCAAAATTGTCTGAAATCGTGACTCAGGTACGCTCCGGCTCTTCCGCACTGGCCAGCGCTTCTGTACAGATAAGCGCCACCTCCCAGAGTCTTAGTCAGTCTTCCTGTGAGCAGGCTTCCAGTGTAGAAGAAACCAGTGCCGCTATTGAGCAGATATCATCGTCGATTAATCAGAATGCGGATAATGCAAAGGTTACCGACGGCATAGCCAGCAAGGCTGCTCAACAGGGGCAGTCAGGCGGGGAAGCAGTGGCCAACACAGTGACGGCGATGCGCAGTATTGCTGATAAGATAGCCATGATAGAAGATATCGCTTATCAGACTAATCTGCTTGCGCTGAACGCTGCCATCGAAGCTGCACGGGCTGGTGAGCATGGCAGAGGCTTTGCCGTTGTTGCTACAGAAGTAAGAAAATTAGCCGAGAGGAGTCAGCAGGCATCCCAGGAAATTGGTGAACAGGCTTCTAAGAGTGTTGCTGTTGCCGAAAGCGCAGGCAGCCTGCTTGATGAGATTGTTCCCGGCATTTCACGTACAGCGGATCTTATACAGGAGATCGCGGCGACTTCTAATGAGCAGGCTGGTGGTGTATCGCAGATTAACTCCGCAGTCGGGCAGATTGATCAGTCAATTCAGCTCAATGCTTCAGCATCTGAAGAACTGGCCGCCACGGCGGAAGAGATGAGCGGTCAGGCCGTTCAGCTGCAGCATTTGATGGAATATTTTCAGATAGGAGATGACAAGAAAAGTTCAGCAGCCCAGTCAAGTGAGGCGCTGAATGGAGCTGTTCCTGAACCGCAGCAGGCGCCGGCCCAGCAAACACCTGTTGCAGATTTTTAGAACCAGCCATGGGGGATATGCACACCGGGCGGCGATGCTGAAAAGGTGAAATCTTGCCGTCCGGGTAGATCTATTAACATAACTTGTTCATTTTGATTTTTTGATTTATCTTTAATTTCAGCATGTTTGCAAAACAGGCGATAAATATTATGGGTAATGAGTCTGCTGGTGGTAGTGACAGTGCTTTGTATGAAAATCTGTTTAACAACAGTCATTCTGTGATGCTTATTATTCACTCGGGCAGTGGTGCCATTCTGGACGCCAATAAAAGAGCCTGCGGTTATTATGGTTATAGTTACGATATAATAACCTCTATGAATATTATGGATATTAATACCTTGTCTGATAATTGTGTGCGCAATGAAATGCGTAAAGTACAGAATAATCAACAAGTTTATTTTAACTTTAAGCATAAACTCGCTAACGGTGAGATTAGAGATGTTGAAGTATATAGCAACCCGATAACTGTTAAAGGAGAGGGCGCTTTACACTCAATTATTCACGATGTTACTGAGCGTAATGAGGAGGAAAGAGAAAAAGAATGTATTAAAAATAAACTAGAATTCTACGCCAGACGGTTATCTAAATCTCATGACACCTTGTCGAAGGTTCTAAATAGTTTAGACTCAATTGTTTATGTATCGGATTTTCATAATTACGATATGATTTTCATGAACGAATATACCCAAAACCTCTTCGGGGAAACCAATTTCTCGGGAAAAAAATGCTGGCAGATATTACAAAAGGGGCAGTCAGCACCTTGCGAATTTTGTTCAAATCCCCATTTAGTAAAGGACAATAAACCGACAGGTGTCTATGTATGGGAGTTTCAAAATACAAAGAATAACCGCTGGTATCAATGCCGAGACCAGGTTATTCACTGGATAGATAACCGCCTGGTAAGAATAGAGATAGCTGTAGATATAACAGACCGTAAACAAGCCGAAGATAAAGTTTTATATGCCGCCACACATGATAATTTATCGAAATTACCTAATCGTTTTTTATTTCTGGACAGGTTGTCTGTCGCTTTAGCAGCTGCTCAGCGAAATAACTCAAGAGTTGGAATATTATTTCTAGATTTAGATGAATTCAAAGCTGTAAACGACAGTTACGGTCACCAAAGCGGTGATCTGTTATTACAGCTGGTATCCGAAAGGCTGTTATCTTGTATAAGAAAAACAGATACAGCGTCAAGATTTGGAGGTGACGAATTTGCAGTTGCATTATCTCCCGTACATAATAAACAAGATGTCGAGCTTGTCGCCCAGAAAGTCATCAAAATAATGGCTGCTCCGTTTATAATTGGCAAAGAAGAAATAAATGTAGGAGTAAGTATCGGCATTTCAATTTCGTCACAGAAAAATTCTGATTTAGAACGCTTGCTAAAACATGCAGACGGTGCAATGTATCATGTTAAGAAAAACGGCAAAAATGATTATTGTTTTTACCCCTTTGATAAACATACAAAAAAATAGAGCATCTGGATCAGCCTGTTTTTGCTATTGAATAGTTCCTCTCGACATTGTACAAGCTTATCTTGGTGATAGCGTTTGGCGCACTTATAAGCTTCTAAACTGTCTTTAAACTCATGATCAAACAGTGTAATTAAGATCAACATTTTTGGTAATGCATTAGGCTCTTGATTATGCAGAAGATTATCAGGATCGCTATTCCGGCGTGCATCACATAGGGGCAGTTTTTAAATATGCAGATAGTTAGCCGCGGCACTTCAGAATGTGTATTTATTGGATTTCGCCTCTACAATTAATGCGTATGGCATTACTTAAGGCGCGTTGTTATGAATATCGGGTTTATGGTTGTTTCCGGGTTAATGCTGTTTTCATTAATCAGCCCGGTACAAGCTGCTGATTCAGTGATGGAAGGGCAGCGCATCACTTTTTGTGAAGACAATGACGGCTTTCCACCCTATATATGGGCGGAAAATGACAGCCGTTCAGGCCTGACTCAGGCACGTGGATTTAATACCGAAGTTATCAAAAAGATACTAGCTGAACACAAAATACAGGCGCTGTTTGTTTTTCTTCCATGGAAACGCTGTCTGCAGAATGTAAAGCATCATCATGGTGTTCAAGTTGCTTTTAATATGATCTACACAGAGGAGCGGGATTCTGAGTACATTTTGACAAGGCATCTATTTACCACCAAGGCATATTTTTTCTATTCAAAAAAGCACTATCCAAACGGTATAAACATTGAGTCAGCTGCGGATCTCCTTGAAGCCGGGGTTGTATGCGGCCGTTTCGGCTCAAACTATACGGGTTATGGTGTCGCTAATAATGACGTTTCAAGAACCGCGCACAGCTTCGAAAAACTGCTGCAGTTATTAAAGATCGGCCACTGTGATACTTTTCTCGCCCGCTACGAAGTATTAGCGGGTTATAAATTATTGAATGAGGAATTTTTCTCCGGTATTGAACTTGGCTACAAGCCTATTCCCGGTATACAGCCTACCCGCTTTCATATGGGGATTTCCAGGAACTATGAATTCGCAGAAGAGTTAAAGGTGCTTATAGATTCCGGTATCAGTGAAATGGAAAGTTCCGGGGAGCTTGCGCAGATAATGCGGCAGTATCTTGCAAAGTTGAAATAACTCTCTAAACAGTTGTGATTATTTCCTTATACAGTCAGCACAAAGGCCTTAGTAAATGCGGGTTACTTCTGCTGCATGGAAGCTTGAGCGGTATTTAAAATACTAAAACCTTATCTACATTATGTTATTCAGAAATAACTCCATCAATTATCTGTAGTTAGACTATCTTTTGATAAACAGTTAATGGAGCTTATATGATTGAAAATAGTGATTTTGACTGCCTTAATACAATGCGCTGTAAAACCGAAGTGTATCTGCAAATTTTAACACCGACGCAACCCATTCGATTAAAGTCTCGACTGATTGGTGTTGATCCCTTTATGTCCGTTATTTTAGCTATGCATAACGATGATGACTGGCTCACTGCCAAGAATTTCATTCGCGAAGGACAAGTTGTAATTATTCGTTTACTAAACAGCGAGGAGTCCGAAGCAAATATTTTTGCTTTTCGATGCAATATACAAAAGATCATGAGTATTGCCGGGAACTGGTTAGTTATGGACTATCCGAAACAAATTGAAAAAGTCTGTCTACGCCAGAATGTGCGCTATCCTATCCGCCATGACTGTACGATTTATCATGAAAAGTCTACAAAACCTGTCAGTACTGGTTATTTGAACGATATTTCGATTAAAGGCTGTGCATTTACTGGGGATTTCATTGCAGGCTGTGTTGTTGGAGACAGTTATCAGCTTTGCATTCAACTTAGTGAAAATAAATACAACTTAGACACAGAGAGTAAGAACGAGAATGAAAAGTTTAATATTCAGGTAACAGTTAAAAACATTACTGATATAAGTATTCATACAGAGCAGAAGCAGTATGGTTTTGTTTTTACTCAGAAAGATCAGACAACCATAGATTTCATAAAAAAAACAATTTTTTATAACCTCTCTCATTAAAAACAGTTGTTTATTTAATAGACTTTTCTGATAACAGCAATAACGACCTTTAATGTAATTTACCAAATACAACTGGTTATTATAAGTTAAGAGTGACATAAAGCAGGCACGCGGTAACGTGCCTTTTAGTATGAGCTGCTGTGGTTAGTTATTCTTTTTTACCGGAGTGAGTCCCTGGTCTCTGAATTCAACTGCACTTTCGATATCAAAGCCGTTTGTTTTCCAGCTTTCAGCTTCTGCAGCGTTGAAAGACTGCTCTTTCCAGCTGACAGCATTTTCAACATTGAATCCTGCGCTAGACCAGCGGCCGGATTGTTCCGCAGTAAATCCGCTGCTGTACCAAGTTTGTGCCTGTTCTGCATTAAAACCGATATTTTTCCAGGCTGCAATATCACGTTCAGACATATCTTCCCAGGTATCTGGGACTGACGAACAAGCTGTGAGGGAAAGGAGCACAGCTGCTATGGCGAATGTTTTCATCTTACTGTCCTTTTATATCAATTATTAAGTGATTTTTAGATAATACAGCCTGCGTATTTTTAGCCGTAGAACCACCGAAAATGACTATAACCTTGAATTTTTATACAGTCTAGCAGCTGTCTGGTCAAAAAAAACATCTTTACAGAAACGACAGTGTCGAATAGGAAAAATGATGAGATTTATTAGCTTCTATTAAAACTTTATATCGAGCGGATTAATGAGTTTAGTTTATCTCTTAGCCAAATATGTGCGGGATTATATTCATTACGCTTATGCCAGAGCATGTTATGTAGTACCGGTTTTGTTGTGAAGGGAGGTTTCACTCTCTGCAGTGCAAATCTTTCAGCATATTTGTCAGCCATAGAGTTACAGGTCAAACTGATACAGTCGCTTTCAGAAACAAGTGCCATCAAACTTAACAGCGAATTACTTTCACAACTGATTTTTCGCGGCTGAATAACTTCTTCAGTGAAATAATCTAACGCATATAATTCAGAACGGCGTACTTTACTGGTGATATGTTTTTCCTGATAATAAGCCTGCTGGTCGATCTCACCAGAAATTCGCGGGTGATCTTTACGGCAGATCAAGGTTATGCCTTCTCGATAAAATAACTGGTTGCTATAGGACATATTGTTTAGTTTCCCTATATCAATTGCGAGATCTGCCTTTTGTAAACTTAATTGATGTAACAGCTGCTCTTCATTGCCTGGAGTTAGGTGGAATTCGATACTGCAGTTTCCCATTTCAGGATCTTTTTCAACCAGGGGTTGTAATATATCCATTATCGCTTCGTTTACATAAATTAAAAATGTACGCGGTGTTTGTATATCAAATCCAGTGATATTACTTAAGGCACTATTTATCATGTTATAGGCTGGTGATACCTGAGCGGCTAGCTGAACAGCCGCATTGGTGGGAGAAATACCTCGCCCTTCGCGAATAAACAGTTCTGTATTTAGAACCTTCTGCAGACGTTTTAGAGAGCCGCTGACACCTGGCTGAGTTAGGCCCAAAGACTCTGCCGCCTGCGTTATTGAGCGCAGCTCGTATACTTCAAGAAAAATTACTAATAAATTAAAGTCGAATTTATGCTGCATCCTTACTCCAAAATATAATATAACAGTATGTATACTATACATTACACTTTAGATATATCTATGTGTGAGATAGATATATGTTTTGTTATTTGCTTATGCAGCCGCTGTCAGTAGGGTTGTTTTTATCAGCGCTCCATTCGTACCAGCCGCCGTCAAATACACTGATATCTTTCCAGCCCATCACATGGCAGTAAAAGAAAACCTCAGATGCCCGCCAGCCCGTGCCGCAGTAAAACGCGACTTTCTGGTTTGGGTTTATATTCCAGCTCTTCCACAGATCTTTGATTTCAGACGCACTTTTCATTGTGCCGTCAGGGTTTAGAAAATCGGCCGCATTATTGGAGTTCGTACCCGCATGTCCCCATTTAGAACCGGCAATGCGGCCTTTGGGTTTAATATAATCGTAACCGCTTATTTTACCGGTATACTCTTCGAATGTACGAATACTAACCAGTGAATGCAGATGCGGATCTTTACTCAATAATGCTCTGGCCTGTGGAACATCAATAATATAGTGCGGATTAGCTGGAATTTTCCTGCCGAACTCAATCTGTTTTTTATTTGAACCGCACAGGGGGGCTGGTGCATATCCTGCATCGAGCCAGGCTTGCCAGCCGCCGTTTAGCAGGCGCACATCATCAACACCGGCATACATCATAATATTTGCAGCCCGTGCAGCCGCCATATTATTCCGACCGTATAAAATAACTGTTGTGTCGTAACGGATGCCGTAATTTTTCAACAGCTCAGCAATTTTTTGATCGCAGACTCGATTCCACCACGGCTGTGACTCAATATCATTAGTATTTAAATACTGCGCGCCGGGGATATGAGAAGCAAGATATTTCGCCGCCGGGCCCCAGTGCACTTCAATCAGTTTATAGTCTTTTTTCGGCCCGTATAAAGGCTTGTTGTTATTGATAACATCTCGAAGCCATTGAGCTGAGACAAGCTGTTTAAAATTGGGCTGGATAATTAATTTTTCAGCCGCCTGGCTTAAGGGCTGGGTAATTATGCTGACTTTTGCAAACCCCTGTTTTTTTAAAGCGATACTAAGTGACAAACTTGCATTATCGTCGCAGTAAAGAAAAGTTGGTTTATCTTTTTGCAGCTGTTTATCGCTGAGTAACTGCTGCAGCTGTTTCTGATCAATGTCTGTAAGCCACTGACTGTCAATATTAACTGCGCCGGGAAAGTGTCCGCCGCTGCTGCCGTTATTCTGCGGCCAGCCGTTATAGTGATTGCTTGAACGACAGTCAATAACCTGGACCTTATCTGACAACTGACCGTTTATCAGGTATTGTGCTGATATATTATCGAATGTTGCCGCGCCGGATGAAATGCAGGCAAAAGCGCTGACAGGCGCTGGGGTTTTAAGCAGATAAGACATTAACAAGCCAAAAAACAACAGGCTTGAGCTGCAGGCCTGGATAGTAGAAAACAAATATTAAGTATATATGAAAGAATCCAGCTTGGATATGCAGCTCTTTTTACGCTAATAGTGAGGGAGCAGTTTAAGCTGAATTCCGCTGCAGTTTTAATTAAAGTGAGTTTATTAAAATGATCCATTACAGAAAAGCACAAAATGATGAAATGCCTGAACTGAAAGCGCTGCTTTGGAAGCACGGACCTAATGAATGGAATTATTTACCAGAGCAGGGAGTTAATGAAACATTTTCTTTAATGGAAAAGGGGACGGCTGCTGCTTTAATCGCTGTGCATGCAAATAAGATTGTCGGCTTGTCATTACTGACTGACGGCAGCAGCAGTCCCTCTTATTTAGAAAAATACTGTGATTTAAAGAGTATCTGCTTTGTTGCTGAAGTAGTCGTTGCAAAAAAATTTTCCGGTAAAGGCATTGCCGCAAACTTATTAAAAATGTGTATTAAAGAGGCCGAGAAAAAGGGATGCACAAAAGTCCTGATAGAAAGGCATGAAGAGAACCTGGCATCAGCGGGCATGATGAGAAAAGCAGGTTTTAAAATTATTGATACCTGCAAAGCACCTGATAAACGCCTGTCTGGCTCACAAAATAATGTTGTACTGCAGATTGAAATTTAGATTTTTTACAGTAAGAGGCTCAATTATGTTTATTAAAAAGCGTAGTTGAACTCCATACGCGTGACACTTTCATAGCTGTCTTCATTATAATTACCCACACCAACGTTGTTATTGTGGAAAATACGTGTATTTAACCTAGGTGTAATCTGGTAACCAACTGAAGCTTCTAAATCGAAGGTATTAGTTTTTATGCCGTACAGGCTTGTGGTATATGCTGGATTTACATTGATCCAGATTTTATTGTTAACCTGAAACTTTGAGTAAATCTGCACCGTTGTGGTAAGTGCCGCAAGGTCCACACCCGTTGTTGTACCTGTTTCAATATTCTTCTGATCGCCGATTAATCCACCGAGATATAACCCCGGATAGATAGTAAAACGTTCCGATAAAGGAACTGTTTGTAAAACCCCGGCGGAAATATGTGTCATAGCAGTGTCTTTGTTGTAACCTGCATCCAGACTGCCGGCAAAACCCGTCGTGGTATCAACTTTAAAATAACGTCCGCGAAAAGTATCGCCGCCTTCTTTTGCTTCAAGTGAAATCATATGCGCCTGACCGTCGCCGGAATCAGGTAACTGCAGCCCTAATTTCAGGTTATAACCTTCAGTTCCGTAGCCCATTCCCGCAGAGGTATAAACTGCTGTGGGATCACTCATATCAGGGGCGTCCGGTTTTTCAGATGCTGATACACAAGGCAGTGCTGCTAATGGTAATAGGGGCAAGCAGAGCAGGTATTTGATTATTATTCTCATAGAAACCTTCTTATTATAAATTTGGACGGCTGTCTTTAAACAATAATAAAAAAGCAGGGGTGATTAAGATAATGATGAATAAGTATTCGTGATATGTGTAATCTGTATATCTAAAAGCAGGTGAGGACAATGGGCGCTTTCACATTAAAGCTGTTGTTTTTCCGGCATTACAAAAACAGCATAGATGCGGCAAAGCGCTTATAAGTTCAGCGCTTTGTCCGGTTAAAGGCTATTATTACAGGTAGTTAAACCGGCAAAACATGATACTTGCAAGGGCTGTTATAACAAGGAGCAGAAAAGCATGGAGTTTAAAAAAATTTTCATAGTATTTATTCTGTTGTTTTCACCTTGCTTTAGTTCGGCGCAGGAGTTATCAGATATGCTGTATGATGAATTAAAATTTGGACTGCTTGCTCATGATGTAAAGGGATTCTGGAGTGACACTAAAAGGGAGCAGGGTGTTGATATTAATATTGAAGGTCTTTTTCCACCTTTCGCACGCTTACTGGGTGGTGTTATTCAACCCGCAGTTGGGGCCTCAATCAACAGTCACGGAGGCACAACAAAACTCTATGTCGATGCATTGTGGAAGTTTAATATCGGTCATTCTTGTTTTAACAGTATAGGGCTGGGAATTGCTGTGCATAACGAAGAGACACACCCGGAAGAAAGTGATATGAAGTCTCTGGGCTCGAGGTTTCTTACTCATTTACCCTTAGAAATCGGCTGCAGTGTCACTCCACGCTATTCATTATCACTCTATTTTGATCATATTTCTAACGGCGGCACTAACCATACCAATCAGGGAATGGATACATTAGGTTTAAGAGTCGGTTATCAATTCTGACAAAACCCGGGAGAAACAGCTCTCCCGGGGCATAATATTTTAGTCCAGCAGATGTTTGACCAGATAGTGTGCAACGGCCTGATCATCACTGCTGCCGATAACTTCATGGTTGGGCAGTGCTGTTTTAACTTTATGGTGTGCAGTTCCCATAACAATTCCCTTACCTGCCATAGAGAGCATTTCATAATCATTCATGCCGTCGCCAAAAGCAATACAGTCTTTCAGCTGATAACCTTTCATTTTAGCAACGGCATCAAGGGCATGGCCCTTTGAAACACCGGCATCCATGATTTCCAGACAGGAAGGTGAGGAAAAAGCGATATTAGCTCTGTCGGCAAATTTAGCCTTAATTTTATTTTCCCATATAACGAGTTTGTCATGATCCTGGTCTTCGCGGGTTAAAAATATTTTGGCAATATCTTCTAGCGGCGGATTATCAATATCAAAGAAGCTGTAAGTAAAATTTTCATGATTAAAATCTGTCTTAGTGTCTTCTTTATTAACCAGCCAGTCATCGTTACGATAGAGGTTAATAATTATATCATGGTCTTTTTTAACCATATTAATAATGTCGGCAATGATATCCTGCTGTACATGCTGCTGGAAAATAATATCGTTCTGGCTGTTATGAACACAGGCACCGTTTGCGGTGATCATAAAAGCGGGAATGCCTAGTTGTTCGCGCATCTGCGCGACATCAATATGATGGCGGCCTGTGGCAAAAATAAACTCTTTACCCTGCTCGTGCAGTTGGATTAATACTTTTTTGGTGAAAGGAAGGATTTTGTGATCTGATGACAGTAAGGTGCCGTCTAAGTCGGATGCTGCAATTTTGTACATAAAAATTCTCGGCTGGAAGGGGAAGAAAGGAGTGTTAAGCATAACATAATTGATCTGTTTATTAGCAGGCTGTTTTTATTATTTTGCACCGCAAAATTAGAAAGCTCAGCAGCCAGGCTGGTTGAGTAAAATTTCTTCTAAGCCTGAATTTATCTGTCGATAGCCTTTACAGTTTTTATTAATTAATTTTCAAAGCACAAAATAAAGGCTTGCATAATATGTGGTTATATTAATGGTATGAATAGTGCTTTATTAGCTGTATAGATTCAATTAATTAAGGAGCAGAGAAATGAAAAAACTACTTTGTATATTAGTTCTATGCCTGGCAGGTACGGCAAATGCGAGCTTATTAGGGGTTGATTTTTCAAATCCTAACAACTGGGTTACTAGTCATAGTGATACCTGGGCACTGGGGTATGAGTTTTCTGTTTCCAGTAATGCTCAGGTTGACGGCTTGGGATTCTGGGACTACAACGGTGCGTATAATCATACAACCGTTGGCCTATGGGACACCAGCGGCACCCTGTTAGGATCTGTTGATACTAACTCTGCCGTCAGCTCTTTCGCCACCGGCACCGGGCATGGTACCTGGAATTTTATGAACTTTAATTATCTGCTTACTCCGGGCAGTTATGTTGTCGGTTCACACGGCAGAGGCATGGAGTATACATTTAACCGTAATGGTAATCAGATAATCACTAATGTGTTAACTTATCTGGATCCAAGAGAAAAAAGAGGCAGCATATTTCAATATCCGTCTGATGAATTCAGCCCTGGTTATGATGCATTTTTCGGCGGTAATGTAAGGTTTGCAGGTACAGGAGTTGCAGAGCCTGCAGCAGTCGCCATTTTAGGTTTCGGCCTTGTGGTACTTGGTTTTTTGAGGAAAAGAAAACTATTTAAAGCGTAATTCACTGTATTTATTATAAAAACCCCAGAGTGCTGGGGTTTTTTGTGCCTGTCGGTTTTTTTTACATATAAAAAAACAGTATATAACCTCTTTGTAAAACCAGGCTTTTGCTTTCAGAAAAATTCTGAGCTCTCTCACTCGCCTGATGAAAAGCCGGATCTTATAAGATCGTAATGAAGAAGCACACGATATAACTAGACTGTTTTGCTGTGACTAAATTAACTGGCTGCTTATCCAGAATGGTATTGTTGCTTTAGA
Source organism: Psychromonas aquimarina ATCC BAA-1526 (assembly GCF_000428725.1). GTDB lineage: Bacteria > Pseudomonadota > Gammaproteobacteria > Enterobacterales > Psychromonadaceae > Psychromonas > Psychromonas aquimarina. Next base: position 80,491 of record NZ_AUAM01000020.1, on the reverse strand, counting down.
TTTTTCTTTATAAATATTGATAATAACTATATATTGTTCCATATTTTCAATATGTTAGATAGTATTCACCTTTCTTCATAGTTCTTGATATTACTTTTTATTTCATAGCTATATAATGCAGTAAAATGACACTGGATGCGCAGTGTGTTAGTGCATATAGTGGACAGAGGAGCTTGTAATAGCCGTTCTGTTATTTATAAACGGCGCAGACTTTTCTTTTTACCTTAAGTTGTTTATAAATGTATACGATACCTTTGTAAGCTTCAGTTTAAACATTCGAAACAGAGAAATACCAGTAATGAAAAATCTTCTACTAATTATCATGTTAAATATCCTGATTCTTCCGTCTGCCTTTGCCAGAGACACTATTGAAACTTACTCTCTTGATGATGCATTGTCGCAGCAGAAAGCCAAACAGGTATTAGGCGGTCAGGTTGCTTTTTATTTCGGAGAGCAGCCGCATGGTCCGGTGTTAACTACTTTCGGGGAATTTAAAAGCAATAAAAAAACCAATGCGTTCAACAAGTCAGATAAACAGGCATGTGAGTGGGTATTCTTATCTGCAATGATTTCCCTGCAGGAAAGAGCGATTAAGGAAGGCGGTAATGCAGTTATAAATATTAAGTCTGTATATAAAAATAACCTGACCTCAAGTAATGAGAGCTTTCAGTGTGGGGCTGGGACTTTTATTGCCGGTGTTGCTCTGGTTGGTACCGTGGTTAAGATTGCGCAGTAGTCTTGATAATAAAAGCTGAGTAGAGAATCTGTACAGCAGTTAACGGTGAGGGCACCCGTGCTGCTGTTACTTACGGTGATAGTGAACTGCTGGATGATAAATATGTACTTCAGGATTTTATTACAGTTTCTGAAGCAGCAGCACAGTATATGTTTATTAATGACTTCCGTTCTGATTTTGTCCGTTATCACCCAACATGCTGACTGCATTGAAACATAATCAATAATGATTGAATACCTTTAAACCCCTTTTACTTTCAAGATTCGAATCTGTAGTGAGCAGTTAATATTGACCGCGGTTTTAGAATTAAGCTGTGGCTGATTTACCTTACGGCCGCGTGATAGGTGCTGCTGTACATAATATCTGTACGGGGCCAGTCGTTGTGCGTATCTACAGTTGTGCTGCTTTCGAATTTTGTTATATTTCTGTTTGATAGATACAACTGTCTGTTTTTACCTTTTATTCAATGGCTTACCACTTATTCACCTTTATTCACCTTTATTCATACTTCTTGATATTACTTTTTTCTCCGTTGCCTTGATAATGCGCCTACTTTGCTTTTTCAGAGAAAAAATCATCCGATAAGGCATTGAAAATAAAATAATATAATGTTCATAAAAGCAGGAAAACAGATGTTAAAATTTAATGTTAACTCGATGAAAAAGGTAATTTTTGGTTTCGCAGGATTAAGCACAGTTGCTTTATCAGGATGTAGTACTGATTATTTAAACAGAGAAGAATATAATCAGGTAAAAACGGCTGCGGTTGTTATCTATTCCGTACCGGTTGATATTGTAAGCAATGAACTTGATGCCAAAGATATCAGTCAGGACGGTAGTTCTCCTGATATGAATATGCTTAGCTTTGCCGGTGATTTACTGGGCGGTGTAGCGAAAAAGACCACGGATTTTCTAGATTCAGAGTCGCATATTAAAAAACAGATATCTGGACAGGAAGCCGCTAATATTGCCCTGCCGGAGTTTGTTTCTGAACTGCATAGAATAAACGGCTGGAATTTTATTACACCTGTTGAAGTTGCGTCAAACAGCGAGTATCAGAATCTTTCTGCGCGACTGCTGCAGGATCAGATTATAAAAATTGAAAGAAGCTCTGCCCGTGCCGCGCAGGCTCCTGCAAACTATGTTGAACTTGGCCTGCCGTATAATCACACGACATCAGTGGGTTATTACCAACATGAACCTTTTAAACAATGGGCTGCCAATGTCAGTAAAGCGCTTAATGTGGATGCCGTGATCGTGATGAATGATACTGGTTTTGCAACGGACGCTAAAAGTATTTTTACGGGCGGATCCTGCATTACTAAATCAGCGTTCCACTTTGCAATGTTTAATAACAAAGGGGAAAAAATTGCTGATACACGCGCTGACTTTAACGAAAGTACCGTTATTGAGCAGTCTGGTTGTGTGAGCGGATCATTTCATGATGTCGATTATGTCAATGCGTTAAAGCAGCACGGTATAGATCAGGCAAAAGTGATTGCTGCTAAACTTGCTTCAATTAAATAATTTATTAAAAGCGCAGGCTGCAGGTATTTACTACCATTTTGACGTTTTATCTTGGATAAAACCTGTACCTGCTTTGCTGTTAAAGTTTTAATTTAAACTTAACCAGCAGAGGATTATGATCACTGCTTTTTGTTTTTACCGCTTCAGCGGGATTAATTAACTCTAGTCCCCGGTAATAGATATGATCTAGGTGGTGAAAGAGAAATTTTTTAATATTTTTCTCATGATCCTGGTGGAATTGAACTTTTTCAAGGCCGCTGGCTGATAATATTTTATTTAAAATATGGGTTCTTTTTCTGTTCCAGGTATTAAAATCACCGGACAGGATCACCGGACCGTTATGGCTTCGTATTGAATATTCCAGCTGCTGAATCTGCGATATAAACTTCCAGAAACCAACAAAATTGATGGCATGAATATTTAGTACTAACAGTTCCTGGTGTCCATTATCAATGGCATAAGTTGTAGACAGGAAGATTTTCGGCACCTTTATTAAAGGCTCATAGGCGTGAGATCTTATCACGCTGACACACTGGTGATTTGCCGCGCTTGCTGTCAGCACGCCTGAGTGTCTGTCTTTAAAAGTATCTAAAAAATTAGGTGCAAAAATGAAACCATAGTGCTCAAAATGAAGAATATTTTCTAAGCCTTTCTGAAACTGACACTCCTGTAAAAGAATAATTTCCGGCGTGTATTTTTCAATAATCGTTTTAAACTCTCCGTCCCATAGGGGATCTTTATTCTTTTTTTGGATATTCCAGCTCAGCAGAGAAATATCCTCATTAATTAACTCTTTGCGAGAATATTCGTGATTTTCAATAAAATAATCAGCTTGTTCAAATCTTCTGTTCATAATCATTCTCTAGACCTGAGCGTTATCTGCAAGGCCGTTTATAAACTGTTTCTGGTGTTTTAAATATAAACACAACCCTGTTTATTATATTCTACAAAATCACCTTGTTATGAAATTAGGGCATTTAATCTTGTGTTTTGTAATCACCGGCGCAAAAAACGCCTGCGGATGTGTTTTCAAAATATTCATTTGTCTGTAAACAACTACAGAAAGATACTCTGTCGGCGCTTTTCGGCTAAGGCTGTGTGATTACAGCTTGTTGTCTGCACGGGTAAACTGACTGTTAAAGGGAAAATATGTGTGCTTTGCTGCTTAGAGAAATAATTCTTTTGTATCCATCGACCTCTGCTAAGTCGTATAATAGTAAATGATCCCCTTATATATATTAGTTTTTATAGGAACATGAATGTTAGAAGAACAGCAGAATAACCCTTTACACGGCCTTAAATTAGAAGTTTTACTGAAAGAGCTTGTTGAGTTTTACGGCTGGGATATCCTCGCCGCGGCGATGCGTTTCCACTGCTTTAAAACCAATCCGTCCATTGAGGGAAGCTTGAAGTTTCTTAGGAAGACAGAGTGGGCGAGAGTAAAGTTAGAAGGTTTCTACCTGTCGCGATTTAAACGTATGCCGAGACCGTCGGATGAAGAGTTTGCCCTGCCGCCTCGTGAGCGCAGTTTCCCGTTACATATAGTACCGCGTGAGCCTATGGTTTTGACTGTTGAGTCTATTGAGCTTTCTCAGGCAAAAGCCGCCTCTGCGCATAAAGAAAGAACATCACAAAGACACAGCCCGAGAAATAATCGCGATTTTAAACCTGCACAGAAAAGAAAGAGCAGATCAACTAAAAGCGACGATCCTTCTGATCCCTGGGGCTTGAAAAACAGATAAGGTTAATATCTGCGGCTGCTGCACCAGCCGCTTAAACGATGTTTTATCTGTCCCAGTAGGCTTCTTCTAAACACTCTTCCCGCTCAGGCAATGCTCTGGTTAAACGCGGAGAATGCTGCAGCAGCACTTCATAACTAACTCGGTTAGCATAGCGGCAGACCTGGGAAAGTGAGGAGTAGGTAAGAAACGGATGCGAGTGTTTATCCGACTCTTTGACATTTGCCAGGTGATAGCGGTTTGCAGCCATATCATGCAGCAGGGCAGAAAGCGCGCCGTCTCCAGCACCGTTGGTATTTTTTATCTCTAAAGGACCGCCGAGATAAGGGGCGATAAAAGAAAAGACTTTCTTCGGGTCGCTGCAGTCTGCTCTGCGCATTGAGCGGCTGAATTCATACTGGTTAAAAGCGTCTATATCAGCATTGAGTAAAGGAAGTGAGGTTTTTCTTTTCACTTCCTGATCGGTATAACCGGCCATATATAAACCATCAGGGCCTGCGGTACATAATACCAGATCAACCCAGTCCAGCGCTTTTTCTGCCGCCAGCAGAGGGGAGCTAAAGCCGGTCAATGATTCACCTTCTTCTTCGTTCATGGCAACCACAGTAATATTCTCTTTCAGATATTCCTGCCACCAGGTTTCATTACCTTCGATAACCCATTTTGTACCTAATGTCAGTACTACTGGTACCTTATGTTTCTTGGCATATTGTACTGCCCGTTGTACGGCTTTAGGCATTGGATCTTCAGGTTTTCCGCGCATCAGATAAGATGAAACTACTACAGCAGATGCATTTTTAAAGATAGATTCAGGAATGCTTTGTGGTGATAACTGGTTCATTTCTCCTTCGTTAATCGCAAAGGTTCGTTCACCGTCAGCCGTGATCAGCGTATAACAGCGGCCGATCGGTCCGTCTACTTTTTCAAGGTAGTTCAGATTAACCCGAGCGGAAGTATTACACAGGTAACGGTAAGCGTAGGTGCCGACCTCAATATGTCTGGACATCACGCCTAATAATACCGACTTACTATCGGCTAGTACTGAATAGTTATGAATGGTATTACCAATCGTGTCACCGGGATACTGGTGAGTGATAAGATTTTTTTCGACCAGTTCGTGGTATAAGGCATCGGCTTTATCTTCATCTAATACAAGGGAATGCCCTTTACTTAGATGATGTTTTTCTAAAAATGCATCATCGACATGCGCTTCGATATCGACAATAGTTTGGCCGATACCAATTACCGGCGACTGATTTAACCGCGGCTGAGGCTGAGTGATTTCTGCCGTAAGATTACGGGAAGACGACGGAAAATAATGTTGCGACTTACGTTGACCTGGAAATTTCATAAATACTGACTTAAGGAAAATTTTAGCGGGCGAATATAGCATAGAAAGCATAGGGAATTACATGCAAATATCATCAGTTTTCAGGATAAATCAGTAATGCTGCTGTATAAGTGATTTGTATTTGTACAATTTTATTTTTGTTTGAGACAGCGTGATTAAAGTTTAATGGTAATTGTCTATTATCAGGGAAGCCGCAGCGGCATTTATTATCGCCTGCTTATGCTCAGCTGCGGCGCTGTTATTAACCAGGGCGTGAACTGATTAGAAAAAATGCACAACAGTTTCTATTAATAGTCCTTATTATGTTTCGTTAGCGTTATTCTTGCCACTGATTATTTTTAACCGGGGTCCAGTGTGAATTTATCTATGTTTAAGCCTGATGCAGGAAGGTTAATACATCAAGAAGTTGTACAAAATAGAGAGCTTGCGGTGCGTGAACTGGATGGTTTTCGCTGGTTTCATCTGGGCGGTAAATCGGTACAGTCTTTAATTAAACTTAACCAGCCGGAACAGCTTGTGTCGCCTGTTTATCAGTCAATGCTGTTGTTTTTATTATGGAAAGGTGAAAATCTTGAAGTATTGAACCTGGGCATGGGAGGCGGCGGTTTTGAACGGGCATTAATGGGATTTCCCCGTATAAAGGTGACTTCAGTTGAACAGAATGCACAGATAGCCGCTATGGCTAGAAGCTATTTTCTGCTGCCCGACTCAGTGCTGGTTTATATACAATCTGCACAGCAGTTTATTGAGCACAATCATTGCCAGTATGACATTGTTTTATGTGATATTTTTATTGAACACAATCATTGCCAGTGTATTAATGATCTGTGTTTTTATCAAAACCTGGCTAAACGAATGAAAAAGTCAGGTGTCGCGCTGCTTAACCTTTTTGTAGAAAACGAGAAACAGCTCCTGGATATTTTACAGGCCGTGCGCGATGTGTTCAGCTATTCTGCCTTAATTGAATTCAGTCATTATAAAAACATCGTACTGATTGTCAGTGATTTACCTATTCCTGAGAAAGAGCAGTTAGCTGTCTGCAATAAACACGGAAATAATCAAACAGGCATAGATTTTGATTTTATAATCAGCCACTTATTTCACCTTCAGAAAAATTAAAAGGTCTAATCCTGTATAATATTCAAGCGAAGTATTGTTTTTTATTTGATTAGCCATTTATTCTTTAATTCGTATAATCCCTTTCCGGCTTGAACCAGAGGGTTTAGCCACCTTTAATACTAGCCGTAACATGGATAAGTTATCGACCCACGGAGTTGGACCGGCAAGACTTTTGTAAGTTTTAAGGTGACTCTATTGCTTGTTTTTGCGGCCGGATAACGTTATACCAATCAGAATAACTCTCTGTTTATTATACTGATAAAGATCAATCCAGCTGACGGCTGCCGTCAGTTTCCCGCACAGCTTTAAACTCACCTGAAATTTACCCTTTGTTATACTAAATGGATAAATAATGCAGTTGTTAATAAGTTTCGCAGGTATCTTCTTTCTTTTCTTTTGTGCCTGGGTTTTCTCTGAAAACCGCCGCGCAGTTAACTGGCGCACCATCTTCGGCGCTTTTGTTTTACAAGCCGGATTTGCCGCTCTGGTTTTATATGTACCATTGGGACAGCTGGTACTGGGCTCTGTCAGTCAAAGTGTTGCTTCACTTCTCGGGTTTGCAGATCAGGGCATTAATTTCCTGTTTGGTAACCTTGCCACAAGCGGCTTTGTGTTTGCGATTAAGGTACTGCCTTTAGTTATTTTTATCAGTGCATTAATCTCTATGCTTTATTATTTTGGTATTATGCAGCTGGTTATTAAGGTTTTGGGCGGGGCACTGCAGAGGCTACTTGGGATCAGCCGTGCTGAGTCACTGGTCGCAACGGGTAATATATTTTTAAGTCAGGGGGAATCTCCTATGCTGGTTAAACCTTTCCTGCCTAAGATGACCCGCTCGGAACTGTTTGCGGTAATGACCGGCGGCATGGCTTCTGTAGCCGGCAGTGTGTTAGGCGGCTATGCAGGTTTAGGGGTTGAACTTAAGTATCTGATTGCCGCCAGCTTTATGGCTGCACCGGGCAGCCTGCTGATGGCAAAGCTGCTGGTACCTGAAATTGATAAACCTCAGTGTCAGCAGGGCATAGATCTCGGTAAAAGTGAGCACAGTAATGCAGTTGATGCTTTAGCATCCGGCGCAATGAACGGTATGCGGGTTGCTGTTGCAATTGGTACCATGCTTCTGGCGTTTATCAGTGTGATGGCTATGTTTAATGCCGGGCTGGAGCATGTTGGATTATGGTTTAACTTTGAAGGCATGACCATGCAGAGCATACTGGGTTATATCTTTGCGCCGGTGGCTTATATTATCGGTGTACCTGCTGCTGAAATGATGCAGGCGGGCGGTTTTATCGGTCAGAAAGTTATTTTAAATGAATTTGTTGCTTTCCTGGATTTCACTTCTGTGAAAGAGACACTGTCAGCACACTCTCAGGTTATTATTACCTTTGCGTTGTGCGGCTTTGCTAATATCGGCTCTATTGCTATTCAGCTTGGCAGTATCGGTATTATGGCGCCTGAACGACGCACCGATGTGGCGAGTCTAGGTTTTAAAGCGGTACTGGCGGCCACTTTAGCCAATCTGATGAGTGCGGCATTAGCCGGCATTTTTGTCACTCTTTAATGTAAAAGGCAGCAGGCTTTATTAGTTTGATTCAGCCTGAGTCATTTCTATTAAATATGGCTGTTAAAATAATTTGACAGCCATATTTATAATTACCACTCAAAATAAATCATATGCCAAACAATTTATGCAGCGTTGTACTTACTGCCTGATGAGCATCATCAAGCAGAGGATCACCGTGGGCGCTTAGAAGGTGGCGGAATTCCAATGCTTTAAGAGACACAAAGTCACTTATTTCAGGCTGTGCATATTTCAACCATCCTGGGCCTACCGCCGCTCTGTTAAAAAATCCAAGCCGCGCCTTAGATTCAGCCGCATAGTCGTTAAAGTACTCGTCTGGACCTGACATGTTCTGCAGGCTGTCGCAGGTGATCAGAATACCGCCGTGGCGGTTAAGCAGTAAAGCAGCTTCAGGGACTTTGGGAGTATCAAAAACAAAAAACGAAGCGTCAGGTGTCGGGCCCGGTTTATCAGCTTCGATGTTTTTATCGGTTTTTTCACCGCGTGTATAGCTCATGCCGTAAGGTGCCCAAAGCTCAGCCTGGTAGCGGTCGAGATAAAATGCATCATCACGGCCGTGAAAAGCCCCCAGTTTTACCAAATGGCGAACTGTTCCAAGTGAATCAAGTTGAGCGAGTCCTGCTTTATCAAGGCGCACCGTATTCACAAGTGTCAGGGTATTTCCTTCCCGCACAATAATCATATTTCGGCTGAATTCACTGACTGAATCAGATTCTATGCGGATCTGTCCTTTTACAAGGAAAATATCCGGCAGAATCTCCTGGATTTCACCGTGGGGCAGCTGAGGTGGAAAAGTGGACATAGTCTTTCCTTAAGTTAACTTTGTATTAAAAACAATGAAAAAAAGTGTCAGCAGCGGATAACTTCTACCCGGTAATTTTTTCACCTTTGCCGCTGCCAGTGAACCGGCCGATTGCTTCGGGCACTGTTACCCAGACATGGCGTTTGTGTTCGTAAAATGAAACAGTGGGTTGGGGAAACTCTGGATCTGCAAAAGCACCAACTGCCACCGCTATCATCTGTGTATTTTCCGGCATATCCCAATACATGCTGCTCCCGCAGCTTGGACAAAAATGATAAGTCGTTTCTATTCCATCGTGTTCAATACGTGAATAGACTTTAGTCAGACCGCTGATTTCTATTTTACTTCTGTTGAACCAGGCTCCTAAATTAAATGCCGAACCGGTTCGTCTTTGACAGTCTTCACAATGACACATAACAATAAAGTCTGGTTCTCCCTTACAAACGATCTTCACCTGACCACAGTGACATTGTGCATGATGCTGAAACATATGATCTACCTCCATAGTTAAATTCCCGTTACCAATCGAAATGCAAAAATCAGCAAATCGAGAGGAGAGCAGATTCTAGGCATGAAGTTGAAGATCTAACGGGTATAATAATGCTGCCTAGAATGAAGCCGCAAAATCATGGGCCCACTGGTCAATATCGACGGCCTGTGTTTTGGTGATTTTCTCAAAGCATGACTGGGGGTCTCTAATGCCGGCATCAACCCAGCTTTTAAACACCTTCATTACCCCGTCTGTAACCTCGTCCGGTATGCCGGCAGATTTAAATCCTGCCAGCTGATCTTCGAAAGACAAAGGTACATATTGAATCTCACGACCTAATGACCTGCTGAGAGCACTGGCGACATCGGTAAAAGTAATAGCGTCTGGGCCGGTAATGTAGTGTATCTGGTTATTAAATTCATCTGATATCAGGCAATGGAGTGCGGCCTGGGCAATATCCCGGGTATCTACCATCGGGATGCGGGCATCGCCTAGGTATTGGGCAAACATGCTGCTTTGTTTAATAAAGCGGGAATGCATGTTTTCTATGTTCTGCATAAAGTAGTCTGGACGTAAAACGGCATATTCTAAACCACTTTGTATCAGGTAATCGTCCGCCTCGGCATGCATACCATACATGGGCACCTCAGGATTCGTTTGTGCCGGCTGTGATGATAAACGCACAATTTTGCGAACCCCTGCAGATACGGCGATATCAATCAACCTGGTATGCAGCTCAAGCAGATTAAGTTCGGGGCTGGACAGCAGAAACACAGTATCCACACCGGCAACAGCAGCTTCTATGCTGGACCAGTCTCCTAATGCACCACGAACCGTAGGTACACCCTGCGCTGTCAGCTTTTGTTCTGCGGCATCACTGCGTACCAGTACGCGGTAGTCAGCATCACTTTTCTGCAGTAATTCAACCAGCGGGGTGCCGACGTTACCTGTGCCTCCGATAACCAAAATGTCAGTTCCATTTTCCATATTATTTTTACTATTCATCCTATTCTCCGTTGGAGCCTGGTTTCACCGGGCCGTTTTCATTTCGATGCTTCAATAGAATTAAGATAGCTCATTTAAAATTGAATCAGAAGTGGCTATAATTGCAGAATGTTGTTCTGTTTTTGCACCAGTTGACGATAGAAGCTGTATAGATCGTAATTAAATGACCAATAAGGAAAGAAAAATGAAGGTATTTGAATGGGATGACCTGCGAATTTTCCTAGCCGTTTTGCGAGGACGATCGGTACGTGCAGCCGCCAAATTAATGGGGGTAAGTCATTCAACTGTGTCGCGCCGACTGCAGGCAATGGAATCTCAATTAGGTATTAAGCTGTTTGTCCGCCATCCTGAAGGTTTTGTTTTAACTGAGGTCGGCGAGGCTATGGTTGAGCGGGCAGAACGGGTTGAAAGTGAAATTCTGAGTATGGAACGGGAGATTTTCGGCCGTGATGCAGCACTGTCCGGCCCTATACGCATTTCTATGCCCCCCGTGATTGCGCAGCATTTAATGATGCCGCTTATTTCAGGTTTTTCCGCACTTTATCCTGATATTGAAATCGAGATTGATGCCACCTATGAGGTAGCAAATCTGACCCGGCGTAATGCGGATATTGCCATTCGTTTTCAATCTGAGCCTGAAGGTCATTTGATTGGGCATAGGCTGCCGGATTTTGCTAATGCAGTTTATGCGACGCCAGAATATATCGACAAGTACAAATTAACTGCTCAGGAATCAACAGGGCGCTGGATCAGCTGGGAGCGGGAAAGCTCTAGAGGTACGCTCGCTCGCTGGCAGGCGGAGTCTGCCTACGCCGGCTGTAAGGCACATCATTGCGTATCGGATCCTTCATCACAGCTTCAAGCCGTCAAAGCCGGAATGGGGTTTGCATACCTGTTCTGTTTTATGGCCGATCAAGAGTCTGAATTGATCCGTGTACCGAGTGAAGCCAGCTTAAAATATATTCCAGCCTGGATATTGACTCATCCGGATCTGGTTTCAACTGAGCGCGTCCGAGTGTGTGTACGTTATTTAGTTGAGGCGATTTTCAAGTGCGAGTCTTTGCTCAAAGGACAGAAAATCTCCTAAAGAGCTGAAGGGCAAAAGCTTCAGCTGCTTGTGCCGAATAATTCACTTGTTAAAATAAATGACCGGATCAGCTCGGCAGTCTGCTGCGGATGTTCCATATGGATATGGTGTCCGCCGGGCAGCTGACGGCAGTGCAGATCTTTGAAAAAGGGAGCAAAGTGCTCGAGAGCACTGCTTACCATGTTCAGCCCTTTACTGGCGTGGATTAACAATACCGGGCAGTGGATATCACTAATAAGCTGCTCCGCCTGCTTTGTGGTCAGGCGGTAGGGCGAAAGCATTTTAAGGCGTTCGTCTGCCCGCCAGGCATAGCCGTTTTCTTCTCTGCGTATACCGCGCCTGACAATTATCTGTGCATGTTCCCGGGCCAGACCGGAAATAATTACCCGTGCATTAACCGCTGATTCTATCGTTGCATGATTTCTTTTCTGTTTATTTTCAAAGTTTGTTTTAGCCGCTGTTACAGGTGAGCCTTTCAAGCGGCTGAGCAGCCCCTGACGAAGCTGTCTGCTGGTATGAATTTCTTCATTACAGATAAAACCGATAGAGTCTATTAAGGTTAGAGATTTTACTTTTTCAGGAAAAACCGCCGCAAAAGCTGAAGCAATCATGCCGCCCATTGAATGTCCTAGGATATCGATTTTCTGCCAGCCGTTGACTTCAAATAACTGCACAAGATCATAAACCCAGTCTACAAAATGATAGTGGGCATCGGGACTTCTGTGCGATGAAAGGCCGTGGCCCGGAAGATCAATTGCGATAACTCGTCTACCCTGCAGGCAGGACATAAGAGGAGAAAAACTTGCTGCATTATCAAGCCAGCCGTGTAAACATAAAATAACCTCGCTTTGCTGATCACCGCACGCAAGTCCGTGTATTGATAATGTTCCTGTTTGATAATGAATTTCTTCTATCGAAGTGTCTACTGGCATGGGATGTCTAATATGCTGGGAAATAAAGAATTGAATCTACTGTTTACAGCGTTATTTTACTTAAAAAACAGCTGTCGTCCAATCATAAAAACCCTGCAGAGCTGCAGGGTTTATTTGTTCAGCGTATCGTTGCTGATTAAATTATACTCGGCGGTAAGGCAGGTAAACCGGCTCCCATATATGAGCTTCAAGCTCTGTATTTATATCTTTCCCGCGCAGGTAACCCTGTGCATCTGTCTGTTGAATCTGCTCAAGAATCGCCGTGGCAACATGAATAGAAACATCCCGCAGACTGCTGATTTTAGGGAATACGCAGCCGGCATCAAGATCTTCCTGTGATACAAAGTCAGCCAGAGCAAATGAGGCGGTGGTAAACATCTCCATGGTGATTTTCTTGACATCAGCAGTGATAGCCGCCAGACCGACGCCCGGGAAAATAAAGACATTATTACCCTGGCCGATACGGTACTGTTTGTCGTTAAACTGTACATCATCAAAAGGGCTGCCGGTTGCCACTATGGTCTGACCGTTACTCCAGCTGTAAATATCCTCCGGCAGCGCTTCACAATTACTGGTCGGGTTAGAAAGAGGGAAGATCATCGGGCGCGCTGTGTAATCGAGCATTTTTTTGATATGCTCCTCTTTAAATGCACCGCCGACACCGCTGCATCCCAGCAGAACGGTGATCGCTGTATTGTTGATCAATTCCGTAAGGCTTGCTTTATTCGGCTCTGCCAGCTCCCAGTCAGCAGCTAACTGAACAGGTTTTGCGAAACGTTTTTTGTATTCATCCAGATCCGCTCTGTCGTCAAATACAACACCGCGAGAATCAAGAATAAATATTCTGTCCCGTGCTTCCTGATGAGATATACCTTCTTTGAGCAGACCGGCAAAGATTTGATCTGCAACCCCTACACCGCCGGCTCCGGCACCATAAACCGCATAGGTCTGGGCGGCTAAGGTTTCACCTTTAATTTTGGTCGCGCCGATGATGCCGGCAAGCACTACCGCGCCTGTCCCCTGGATATCATCATTGAAAGACGGCAGCTGATCTTCATAATTGCTTAAGTTATCAAATGCATTGGATTTACTGAAATCTTCCCACTGCAGCACTGCTTTAGGAAAGTGCAGCTGCACCTGCTCAACAAACTTTTTAATAAAGATTTTGTAAGCTTCACCTGTTAAACGCTTATTCGGCACGCCTAAATACATAGGATCAGATAGTAAGTCCTGATTATCCGTACCGATATCAAGTGCGATAGGCAGACAGTGATCCGGATGGATACCCGCGCCCAGGGTATAAAGCGATAATTTACCAATTGGGATACCCATACCGCCGACACCCTGGTCGCCAAGCCCTAAAATGCCCTGGCTGTCCGTTACTACAATAATTTTAATGTCTTTGCCGGCAAACTGGCGTGCCATGCCGCCGAGATCATTAACATTATCGGCAGTTACGTAAAGCCCTCTGGCTTTCTGGTATCTGTGACTGAATTCCTGACAGGCTTTACCTACGGTCGGTGTATAGATAATCGGCGTCATCTCTTCGATATGGCGTGAGATCAGTGCATAAAACAGGGTTTCATTTCTATCCTGCAGGGCACGTAAAAACAGATATTTTTCAATGTCGGTGGATGCATTACGGAAGCCGTGGTAAACACGTTTAAGCTGATCTTCGAACGTTTGTACCCGAGGCGGCAGCAGGCCGTTTAGTGAAAATGCTTCGCGCTCTTCATAGCTGAAAGCAGTACTTTTATTTAATGTTCTGTCATTGAGCAGTTCTGTGCCTTTAATTGAAACGGGTCTGAATTCATTACCCTGAGAATCTTTCCATCTTAAATATTTACCTGTGCTCATAACATGCTCCGCGATTAAAATTGTTAACTGTTTGTATGATATTTCCAAGAAGCTTAACAATACTCCGGTCAGTGTGTAAATAAAAGTGTCTTTATCCTTAAGAACAATTAGTTAATAAGTTTATTAAAATACAGTTAGGGCTGACGGCGGGGCACTTTTGCCGTGTTCAGCAGCACGCGATGCTGTTTTTATAAAAGTAAACATTTTGTTAAATTGAGAGGTCGGCTGCCGCAGCTGGACTGTAGACCAGGCGCAGTGTAGAGGCTGATCAGCATTTTCTGTTTTAAACAGATACAAATATCTGTATCGCATATATTAAGCCTAAACAAACTGTTAGGAGGTTCGATCTTTGTAATCCTGTAACTGTGTTGTTATCTCTATACTGCTGGGCTATCTTTACTTAAACGGAATTTTATTTGATGAAATATTATATGAAGAATGATATTTTTGTGAGTGACTTAACCTGATCAGCAGCAGACTTATTAACGGAATAGAGCTTGAATTATTAAAAAGGATATTTTATGAATCTATATGATCTGTCTTTTGCAAAAATTATTGTGCTGCGTGATGATATCGCAGAAGTGATAGTCAATGATCGTATCGAAGTAAACTTAGAAATGGTAAAGCAGACACATGCTTTTCTGCTTTCGCATTTGAAGCAGCCGTTTTCGCTGCTTATTAATAAGTTAAACTCCTACAGTTATACCTTTGAGGCACAAATGGAAATTACTAATCTGCCTGAAATTAACGTATTAGCTGTTGTTTCCTATAATAACTTCAGCACAGTATCGACGCAGTATCTACAGTCGCTTACACGCAGTAACAAGTGGAATTTACATATCTTTTCTCAGCGTGATGAAGCATTAGCCTTTTTAGAAAAGGCTCAGGAAAAAAGCTTAACCCAGTTTGATAATTAGCTGCAGTCATAAAAAAGCTTCATTAACCGCCGTTTCTCATGAAGCATTAATAAGCAGTATTCCAACTGTTAACACTATTGAACCACATAGTAAGAACAATAAGCGTCCTGTTGGAGTTGACCAGAACACCCGCCTGCGGGCGAAAGTTTAGTCGATTTTTTATTTCGACTCACTACTGAGGCTTTCTCAGTAAAATTACATCGTTGCCGATGAATTCGAGTTCAAGGCTGTCACGCTCTGCCAGATAGTGAAAAGTTGCCCGGCTAAAAAAACTCACATGGGTAGGATCATATTTATAGTGCCAGCAGGCAAATGCTTCAAGGTCAATAACCTGTTTAGTCATTATTCCTATCCAGCCGCCAGGTTTAACTAAACTTAACCATTGCAGCCATATTTTTTCAGGATCATAGAGGTGTTCTATCACCTCTGTCGCAGTCACAAAATCATAGGTTTTCTCCAGCACATCTGTATCAGGCTGATAGTAAATATCGTATAACGCAACTGTATGTCCAGCTTCGCGCAGCATATGTGCCAATGCGGGGCCTGGGCCGCAGCCGAAATCCAGCCCTTCAGAGTCTGGTGCCAGGCGCTTAAGAAGAGGCTGGGTTAAGCGTGACAAAAAACGCCGATAACCCTGGTCATCCGGCTCGTTCTTATGATGATCATAGTGGGCCTTCTCATTTGCCGCATCCAGCCTCTGCTCTTGAGGTACAAATACCAGCTCACAGCGGGAACATTGGAAATAGCTGCGGTTCTTGTCTTCAAAATAGAAATGTGTCTGATTTGATGAACACAAGGGGCAAAGGTGCATGAAAACTTCCTATAATTTGAGATGCGCAAAGCGCCCTAGAACGTGAAATTGTAATCGATGATCTCAGCCGCTTTTTTTCTACAGCTAAGGTCGTTCTTCTTAAATATATTTTTTAACAAGCTCTTATAACTCGCTTAGGGACAGCAGCCGGCTTACAAAATAATATTAATTTATCTCTAATCTTGTATCCCGAATTACAATTGTATTGGCTAAATAAAAAAGGGTTAAGACGCTATCTTAACCCTTTTTTCAAATACAATATTCTTAATATTAATGAGTCTTACGGCTCGGGCCGTTGCGTACTAAATCCTGGCCTGTCTGGAACACTTCTTCCGTCACCCAGCGTGATAATAATAACTGGTGCTTATCATCTAATACTGCAACAAAACGACGACCATCTTTATTGCTTGTTGCCATAGCCACACCAGCTATATTTGTTAAACCCAAACCACCGTTTTCAACTGAAATTAAAAAGGTTTCTAACTCTTCCAGGTTTGTGATGATGCCTGCTTCGTTGTTCATATTTATACTCTCTTGCTGAACTAAATCGATAATTGCGAATGTTACGGTGTTTATCTTTCTAAGGCAACTTTCCACTTCAGTGGCAATCTTTTGTTGTGGATTGTGGTGCTGCAGTTCAGTTAACAGATAATAATTATCAATATTTAAAAGATCTTTGTTCTTTTTATTGCGCTTAACCAAACTAATTTCGACAAAAAGCCATATAATCAATTACTTTCTACGCTATCTAAATATGAATACCTTAAGGAAGCCATTAGATGATCACATTAACTGCTTTGCAAAGTCGTGTTATCGGCGTGATGCTTGAAAAAGAGATCACCACACCTGAACAATATCCTTTGTCGTTAAATGCTCTGACCAACGGTTGTAATCAAAAGAGTAACCGGGAACCGGTTATGTCGCTTTCAGAAACGGAAGTGCAGAATGTGGTTGATGAATTAATCGCTATGAAACAGCTGATGGTTGATTCTGGTTCAGGGCGAGTTAATAAGTATAAGCACAGGTTCTGTAATACGTCGTTCGGCAATTTACAGCTAACTGAACAACAAAAATCGATTATTTGTGTGTTGTTTCTTCGCGGCCCGCAAACACCCGGTGAGCTGCGCACCCGCACTAACCGTTTAGCTGAATTTAGCAATGTTAATGAAGTTGAAGCTGCTCTTGAGCAGCTGCAGAACTTAAACAACGCCCAGTTAGTGAAAAAGTTAGCAAGAGAGCCCGGCAAAAGAGAGTCCCGCTATATACATCTATTTTCTGATACTTCTGAGGCAGAATCTGCACCTATAGAAGCTGGAGTAGATTCAGTACCAGTATCTGCAAGCGAGCAGGGGGAACTTGAAACTCGGGTGGCGTTATTAGAGCAAGAGGTTAATGAGTTAAAAACACAGTTAGCACGTTTGTCGGCTTTAGTTGAATAAACATAAATTCAGTGTATTAAAAATAGATAACTTGTTTTCACCTGAGAGTCGTTATCAGTAATCTATTCCTGTGAAAATGGATTATGAATATAAATGAATGTTATATGACGGGAAAAAGTATTCCGGCTTGTTAATTTTGAACATTAAACTGTAGTTTTGTAAGGCGCTATAGGGCGAAAATGAGTTAGACTGCTAGCTCGCATAAGGTATAAAGTTGGGGAAGGGGCCTTGGACTTGTCTGATGGCTGATGAATGAAATGTCATTACTCAGCAACCCTTTCCTTTAAAGAAACCTGGTGTATTGGTGGTGGATAAAAAAGCATAAGTTCAACCGCTTAACTGGAATGTAGTATAAATAACGCGCACTTGGTGCTAATAGAAATGGATATATTATTTTGAAGAAGATATTTGGAACACATAGCGGGGCATTTCATGCCGATGATGTTTTTGCAGTTGCAGCATTGTCTATGCTGCATCCGGAGTATGAAATACTGCGTTCACGTGATCCCAAAGTATGGGCGAAATGTGATTACCTCGTTGATGTCGGTGGTTACTACAATCACGAGGAAAAGATATATGACCACCACTTTAAGAACGGCCCGGCATACGATGATGGTTTGAAGATGTCATCGGTCGGCTTAATATGGTCCCATTATGGTACTGAGATTTGCGGCTGTCCTCATATTGCAGATAGGATTTGTCGACGTTTGATCCGGCAGTTTGATGCAATTGATAATGGAGTGACATTAACTCATCACATTGAAGACTTTTCTGATGTGCGTGAAATATCATTATCGGGGTCAATCTCCATGATGAATCCTCTGGATCATTCTAAAGCTGATGAAGCCTTTGCCGGCGAAGTGTTGCGGGCACGTTTATTACTTCAGACTGCAATCGAACGGGCAAAGCACTGGATTGACAGCCGCGACGGACTGGAAACTGCACTTAAAGAGGCACAGGATAAACAGCATTCATATATTATTGTTCCTGAAGATTGTAAGTGGGTAGAACACCTGTTTAACAGCAAAGGAAATGAAACGATTCTTTATGCAGTCTACCCTCATGGTGAAAAGTGGTACGCCCGTGCTGTTCCAACAGCTCCTGGAGAATTCTCAAACCGTAAGGATTTTCCAAAGTCCTGGGCTGGTTTATGTGATGACGAGTTTTCAAAAGCAGCACAGATTGCCGATGGAATATTCTGCCATCATGGATTATTTATCTGTGCAACTGGTTCACTTCAATCGACCCTGAAGATAGTTGATGATGCCGTTAAAGCCTAAACTGACAAAACCGCAGTAAATGTTTGTATTTGCTAAGCAGTGTTCAGTAACCGGCTGCAGGGGACTGAACACTGTAGTGATTAAGTAATGTTGACCACGAATTTGTAGGTTTCCAAGTCGCTTTATGGGTGTTAGCTTCTAGCTCGAGTTTAGGCTACAAACGCCTCGTAAATTGCAACTTTTAAGATCAATAGACTGCGTCTTATTTCTTACCCTTACCTCATTTTCAATTTATAAAATCCCGACACCGTAATAGCCCTGAAACTTAAAAGATAACTTCCACTTAAATAATGCTAATCCCATAGATTTTGTCTAAGCTATTTAAATAACTAATAAAAATCACATAAATAGCTAAAGGATGTCATATGGCGAACTCGCTCCCGGAACATATTGATGGACTATTTCAATATTTATCCAATTCAGAAGAAAAAGCCAATGAAGACCTAATTCTCAAATATTTTAGAAAAATATTTGGTGATAGTTTCACTCGTCAAAAAGAGGCTGCAAACTCTGATGGTTACGTAAAGGGGTTATTCGTCCTTGAGTTAAAGTCTAAGCAAGCAGACTGGTTCAGTGGCTTATTTCAGGCAATCGCTTATCAAAGAAAATTGGATTTTGCGGCTGTTGTTGTTTCAACAAAAGGCATGTTAGCTATCTGGAAAGTTGCTGATTTAGACCCACAGATTATAGCTGAAATAATAAGTGCTAAAGGGGCTGCTTCCACACTTGGTAAACAATTTGCAAAAAAGTACATACACCTTAAAAGAATTATATTAAGTCAAACAACTTGGATTTTTCGAAATGAAATAATTGATGGTCTTTTCAAAGCAACAACAGCCGAAAAGATTAAGGAAATAGAGTCTTTTGAAAATTCATTGAAAAGCCAAAAACGAATTAGAAGAAAAATAACGATCCGAAACTTTACGGATACTTTGGTTGCAATGAAGGTTTTTTTTGCCCCTGAAAACCCGATAAAAGTTGTTCGTGCATTTTATAGTATGGTGTTTGGTTGGGATGAGGATTCAACCCTTGAAATAAGCCAGAAAAACCCATCTCAGGCTACTATTAATGGCGAGAGTGTTGACAGTTTGCTCCCCGGTCAAGCAGTGTTTTTTAAAAAATTCGTTGAAAATCATTATATTTTCTATAGTGAGACGGAGAGTCTTGATGACTTTTTTGCTAAGTATGATAAAGCCATTGATGCTGTAGATAATAATTTCAGGAAAAAGCATGGAATATTTTTTACTGATTTAGACCTAGCTAAATTTACCATGTGGATAGTTAAACAAAAGCTTGGCGATATTGGCAAAAATCATTTAGTGATTGATCCTGCCTGTGGTAGTGGAAACTTAGTGACGAATTGGAAGTCTCCACTAGAATTGCGCCATAAGGTCGTGAGTGAGATAGAGCCTGAGCTATTATATACCGTAGAAAAACGTATGAAAGGTGATGCTTGGCACAATGGTAAGTTTACAGTAGTACCGAAAGTTTCTGAAAACAAAGGGCTTAATTTCCTTGATATTAGCGCAGAGCAATACATTGAACAGATAACAGGTTATTTAGCCGAGAAAGGCCAATCACCTGATAAACCTTTAGCTTTTTTATGTAACCCTCCTTACCGAAATGAAGATGAACAAACTGCTAGTAATATTACTTATGCAGTTCATCCTTCAATCATGAATATGGTTGGTAAAGATGCTAGTTCAGAACGATATTGCTGTTTTCTTGCTCAAATGAAACTGATCTGTCAAGCCGCAAAAGATGGTGGTCTGCCAGGGGAGTCTTTACTGTTTTTGTTTACCAAATCTGCATGGCTTACTAATCGTCCTGTTTTTAAAAATATAAGGAATGAAATACTAGGTTCGTTTGAAGACGTTAGTGGTGTACTTATTGATGGAAAAGAGTTTTTTGATGTAAAAGGACGATTTCCGATAGCCTTTACCATTTGGAGATATAAGGGAGAAAATTCGGGGTTAAATTCTAGCAGAGAAATTCCTCTAGTTGATCTTACATGGATGAGAAAGAAAGTGCTTTCAGAAATAAATTGGTTAAATAAAAATGATGTTGATTTAGCCTGTAACAATATACTTAGTTCAAAAATGTCTATCTCAATTGGACTAGGTGCGAATAAAACAGGAATAAAGGAATGGTCAGGTCAAACTAGTAAGGACTTTAAAAGATCACGTCGAGTAGCAGAAAGAGATGCTATAGTGGTTGGAGGGCTACCCTTAAATGACAGGCGACAAACCAATAAAAAAGCATATGGGGAATGTGCAGGGGAGTTTATCGGCTTTATGGATGATTTAACCCCTTGTCGTGTTAAAAAAGGGACAGTTGGATCGATATGGTTTCGATTAGACATTCCAATGATGGATTTCAGGAAAAGTCGTTGTTTATCTGGACCTCCTTCACAAAAAGGTTATTTTGCAAGCAATGCTAAAGAGGCTAGTAAAGTATTTTATTGGTATGCGCTAGCTAAGTCGTTTACTGTTCGAAAATACCCTATATCAGTAGATGCTGAAAACATGTGGAAACCGATTATTCCCAGTGAAATATACATGGATATATTTAAGTTATCCTCGGTGATTGTTTTTGCTGAAAACGAATGTTTGGAAACCATTTTTCCAGCCAATAACCCTATTCAAGGAGGACTAGAGTTGTTTGTTGGTAACCCTTTATCACCAAATAACAGTGAATCCTTTTGGCGTAGAATTATTGAACCTTTGTTTGAGTTTTCGGGGAATACAATTTCAGATAAGCTTTACTGTGCTGTTATCAACTTGTTTGCTGAATGGAAAAAGCTATTTATCAATTCGCCTGAAATTCTAATAAGTTACAAAAAGGCTTATTTTGTAGGTGATGGTGTGCTAACTGAAAATGCAGGTATCGTACAGATAAAAGACTATGCGAAACATTATCAACATGAACACCTGTTGTATCGGTTGGCCGAATTGTCTTCACAATTAAAATTGGCCAAGCTAGAGTTTTATGATTTGATTAGCGATCCGAAAAAAATAGACTACTTTGGTAATAACAAAATTACTTCCATCTCATTTATTGACTTACGGTTGCAGCTTGCGAGTTTAATCGTTGATAAAAACAGAGATGTAGCCAAGTTTGGTAGAGTGCGATTGGCAAAAACATTTTACTTGTGTGATATGGTAACTAAACAGGATTTAAAAACAACTTATCAAAGAAAAGCAGCTGGCCCGTTAGATCATATCTGTATTTACAATAAAAATGTTGGTATCGAATCTTTAGCTGAAAAAAGCAGATGCTTTTCTGTCTCTCGAAATACAAAAGCTAATAGTCAACAAGTCTCTTATCACCCAGAACAAAGTTTAGAGTTTATTGCCGAGCTCGCCAAAGATGGTTTTGCAGATGATTATCAAAAAATTGAAAAATTAATAGAGTTGCTGAAACCTTTGAATACTGCACAATGTGAAATTATTGCGACTTTATATGCTTGTTGGAATGATATGTTAATTGACGGTAAGCAACCGCTAGATCAAAATATAGTGAATGATTTTTTATATAACTGGCATGAGAGTAAAACACGCTATTCAGAGCAACGGTTATTTAAGGCTTTAACTTGGATGAAAGATAACCAACTTGTACCGAATGGTGAAGGCAAACCCACAACAGTGATTCATTAATTTAAAATTGTGTGTCGATACTAAAATTAATCCGAGTCAGCGTTTTTATTCCGTTACTGCATGCTGAGCAGGGGGCTTTTTGCTCAGCCGTAGTAACAACTATATTATTAGGCGTTATTCATACATTAATTTTTCTATTTTCTCCTGGTTAAGATCCGCTAAAGACTTTCTGGCGAGCTGCCTGAAAGGCAGTGCTTTAATAATTTCCTCAAAGGTCTGCTTGAGTCTCGTCCCAAAATTGGTACACGAGTATTAGACCGGGCTTACTGGAACTTTTTAGAGCCGCAGTTAATCGAGTGGATGGACGGCTTAACTGATACGGATCATTTTTGTTTTCAGTTTTTAGGTTTATGTCGTGCTGTTGAACCAGAAGCATGTGCGCTGGCGGCTAAATATGCAACGGTAGAGCAGCGTATTGAATTCTCGGAAATATTTCAGAAGATGACTGAAATTGCGGCTGCCGATGAATTTGACCAGCAAGCCTGGACAGAGGTGGATACTAAATTTCATAGTCTGATATTTAATGCGACAGGCAATGACTTTTATTTACCCTTCGGGCATATATTAACCACCATGTTTGTTAACTTTATTGTCCACTCATCGGAAGAGGGCTGTACCTGTATTAATGAACACCGCAGAATATATGAAGTGATTATGGCGGGTAATGGAGAAAAAGCGAGAAGTGCATCTGCTGAGTATCTTCAAGAGTCAAAATATCAATTAACACCGGCCAGTTAATATTTTTACCGCCCTGGAAACAGCACGCCGTAAAGCGATAGCTGCCGATGAGTATCTCTTACTCAGCCAAGTACACTTTCATCTAAAATCCCATGCTCAATCAATTGTTTTAACACGCCTTTACTTTGCGTTCTAAATGTATCTCGTAATAAACGCACCGCTGGTGTGATGGACTGCCTGCTTGGACAGATCAGCCACAATTCAGTCGCTTTAGGTTTAAATTCAGGCATGACATTAACGAGTTTTCCTGATAATAAATCTGCAGACATATCAAGGCAGGATTTTACCGCCACTCCCTGCCCGGCAACACACCAGCGCCTTACCAGCTCGGCATCATTAGCAATACGGTTGCTGCTCATTTTGATTTTATAGTCTTTATCTTTATCCGAAAACCGCCAGACATCATGGACGATATCGTGGAGCTGATAAAAAAGTCCGTTATGTGCTGCTAAGTCGTCAGGGTGTACAGGTGTACCGTGTTTCTCTAAATATTCAGGTGACGCACATAATACGCCGGGAACGTTACATATCTTAAACCCATAAACACCTGCATCCGTCGGTGAGCCGTAACGTAACGCAATATCAACAGAGTCGCGGTAAAAATCGACATTACTATCACTAATATTGACTCTTAAACTGACATTAGGATGAGCTTCCATAAAATCATCCAGCCAGGGAATCACTCTGTTTCTTCCCAGGTCTGATGACAGCGAAATACGCAGTTCACCATCAATGATATCCAGGTCATCTTTCATATTTTTCTGCGCATGATCTAACATCAATAATGCCTGCTCACATTGAGGGATGTAGCGCTCTCCTGCACTGGACAGGCGAAGCTGCCGTGTTGTACGGATAAATAACTCGAAGCCTAATGATTTTTCTACACGTTTAACAGCCGCACTGGCTGTTGCTGTTCGCATATCTAAACTTTCAGCTGCGGCCGTAATACTGCGAAATTCAGCCACTTTCAGGATAACCTGCAGGTCTTCTAATAGCATATTGTCTAATTTCTTTTGATAAAGTTTCAAACATTATACTGTTCAAAGGCACCTAATCAACCTCTACTATTAACACCAGTAAATAATTAACTGGAGATAACGATGACACACCCGATTATTACAGACTTACAAAACCGCTATACAGCCAAAAGATATGATCCGTCAAAACGTATATCGGAGCAGGATTTACAGGTGATTTATGAAGCAATGCGCTTGTCAGCTTCTTCAATCAATTCGCAGCCATGGAAGTTTATCGTGATTGAAAGTGAGCAGGCAAAGCAGCGCCTGCATGATACTTTTGCGAATAAATTCCAGTTTAACCAGCCTCATGCTAAAGCCGCTTCGCATATTATTTTGTTTGCGCATAACCCGGAATATAAGCGCGAAGATTATGCTAAAGTAATTGACAGTGATATCGCAGCGCAGCGTACGAAATCACAAGATCGTGAACAGGCGTTCGGCGCTTTTGCTTTTGCGGATTTAAATACCGATAAAACGGGCAGTAATGCCGCCTGGACCAAAGCACAAACCTATTTAGCGCTGGGCAATACATTACATGTGTTAGCGCGCCTTGGTATAGATTCAACGACCATGGAAGGTATAGACAGTGCACTGATCAGTGAGACTTTTGCTGATGAGTTAGGCGGTTATATTTGTGATGTTGCACTGGCGATCGGTTACCATGACAGCGTCGAAGATTATAATGCGCAGCTTCCTAAATCACGTTTAGCCGCCGGGCAGGTGATGCAGGTTTTATAATATCAGCCGGGATCTTACTCAATTAAAACCGCCTGCACTGGAGATTATTCCGTTCAGGCCTTATGCTGGAGAAATCAATCATGTTACTTGATACACCGCTTTGCGATTTTGGCTGGAAAGCCCCGGAATTCACATTAAAAAATGCTGATGGTGAAAGTTTTACCATGAGTGAGCAGTTAGGAGATAAAGGTTTATTAATCATGTTTATCTGCAATCACTGCCCCTATGTGCAGCGTATTGCACAGCGCTTAGCGAAAGATACGCAGCTGTTAACGGCTGAAGGTATTAATGTACTGGCCGTTATGTCCAACGATTATCTGCTTGTTGAGCAGGATTCCCCTGAAAACATGAAGATATTTGCTAAACAATACGGTTTTACCTTCCCTTATCTTGTTGATCAGGAACAAACGGTCGGCAGGCTGTACAATGCGGTCTGCACCCCTGATTTCTTTGGTTTTAACAATAGAGGAGAGCTGCAGTATCGCGGCCGCTTAGATAATATCAATATGGGCGGCGCTGATAACCGGGTTCCTGAATTAGTTAATGCAATGCGCCGGATTGCAGCAACTGGAAATGGGCCGGAAATACAAAATGCAAGTATGGGCTGCTCCATTAAATGGCGCTAAAATGATGCTGTATTGTCGTCGCCGTCATATATCTTGATTATTTTTAATTCATTGCGGGTTAAAAGCAGAGTTAATTGATGGGGAGCAATTTTGTTGTGTGGCACCAACCACAAATCCATATCAGTTTAATCGGCAGCAGAAATGAGCATCAAGTTTTATTACAAACTAGGGGCTGTTTATCTTTAAAAACTGCTTCTGTTAAGCCTGAAAGTTTCTTAATCAAGGCGTGATAATGAGCTGCACAGAATGACCACATCCATCTTGCTGAGCAAAACAGCAGCCAGCAGGGCTGCCCCTCGCGTGAATCAAATAATAAACACGTTAGAGATAAAAGTACCGCTCCAAAAGCCGCTAATATTAAACTTTTTGTTCAATAAGCTGTTAAACTGCGTTCAGAAACAGGTTTTAATACAACTAAATACAATATGATGCTTGAGCATCAGGCAGATGGATAAAAAATGATAATCGTAGAATACCTCAGCAAAAGCTATAACCGTTTTTTACAAGATATGTCTCAGCATACAACTCATCCGAGACGTTTCCTGATCACATTTAACGGTGCTTCTCCTAGTGACCTTAGTGCGGCAACCGATGATATTAGAGGTTACAGCAGTAAAACGGTGCAGTTATCGAGCGCTATTGCAGATAAAGAATCACAAACTCATATTGCAGAGCTGTTCAGCAAAGCTCGAAACAGTAGAGATATAATACAATTTACGGAAGCAGATCTGTTATTCGAGAAAAAAACTGCAGTGCGGAATCCTCATGGACAAGAAAGCAGTTTTGATATCAATAATTTATTTAAGAACATAGCTAAGCACAACGGTATCGTTATTTTAGCGACTGAAAAAGCGCAGACATTAACGGCCTCTATGTCATCAAAAGTAGATGTGGTTATCCGTTTTCCAAGCGCTTAAAAAAGCAATATTAGATATCGGCCGGTTTACCTTGCTACGATTTTTGTTTCAGATAAGCGTTTGCCGTTAACCTGCTCAGATAGATAAGAGAATCGAATATGGCAAATACAATATTGATTGTGGAAGATGAAATCAAACTGGCTAATCTGCTAAGCGATTACTTCAAATTGACTGAGTATGATCCGCACATGATCCATCATGGAGACGAGGTTATCACCTGGATAAAGAGACATCAGCCTAAAGCTGTATTACTCGATATTATGCTTCCGGGTAAAGACGGTATTGAACTATGCAAAGAGATTCGTCAGTTTTCTGATGTGCCGATTCTGATGGTTACCGCAAAGGTTGATGAAATTGACCGGCTGCTGGGGTTAGAGCTGGGGGCTGATGATTATATCTGCAAACCTTTTAGTCCCAGAGAAGTGGTTGCCAGAGTCAAAGCCGTTTTAAGAAGGTCACAGCCTTCAGTAAACGGTAAAACTGTTATTGTTCTTGATGAACAGCGCTTTACTGCCAGTTATCTGAGTAAAGAAGTCTCATTAACGTCAGTAGAATTTCAGTTACTAAAACCTCTGGCCGGCAGACCGGGATGTATATTTACGCGTGAGCAGTTAATGCATAATATGTATTCTGATCATCGAGTTGTTAATAATAGAACCATTGACAGTCATATAAAGAAATTACGTCGAAAGCTGACTGAGATAAGTCAGGGCGAAGATTTGATTCAGTCAGTTTACGGTGCTGGGTATCGACTGGTTCTAGAGTGATGCTAAGCGGATCACAGCATTAGCATCTGCTGTATCAGCTGCAGGTTTTGTTATGGTTGTTCTGATAAGGTGAATAATTTGAATAAATCGCCGGACATTATTTCGCTGTAAAATATTGAGGTATGTGTCTGATCATAGCCCTTGATTTTAAATGCACTGTTTTGAGCCTGCCTGCGTAGCTGGCTGTGTAAAGAGATGACGCCGTCGCTGCTTTCCCTGCTGAATTTTTTACCGGTTTTAAAAGTAAACAGTAAATTATACTGCAGGTTAACCGTTAACGGCTGGTTAAATAGATCAGCCAGGAATTGACTGTCCGGGCTCATATCAATCCACGACGGCATAACTACCGGCGAATATGTTACGCCGGACTGTGCGCCGTGATGACCAAGCCATGGGGTTGAAATCGTCGTGAAGCTGCTCAAATAACTACAGTCTTCTTTTGCTGAGCATTCGTTAATATAAGCCTTCGAAATTAAACCTCCCATGCTGTGTGCAACAATATGCAGTTGTGTAAATCGATATTGATAATGCAGTGATTTCATTAGTGCAGAAAGTCCGCTGGCGGTATTCTGCAGGCGGTAAGCGGTAGGGTAGCTGTATACCCATGCCTGGTATTTTGAGGTATCTAATTTGTTGATCAGAGGTTTAAATCTAAGCGGTCCGTCGCCCATACCGTGAACAAATAAAACAGGTATTTTATCAGGATCGTATTTCTGCAGCATATGGACACCAAAACCGCCGTTTTTTAAAAAGGTAAACGGCTCCCACATCCCTGTTCTCCCATGTTCAATTGTGAACAGGGGGCTGTCTATTGAAGTCACTGTACCAACGTTGATATGCAGACCAAATATTTGCGTAAATTTTGAAAAATGCACGCCGACCAGGAAGTCGGGAACGGGGCCGTTCTCCTGCCCTGAATAGCTTAGTTTCATTGTTGATTGAGACTGCGTATGCTTTTCGGTTAAAGAAGCCGGCTGGATTTTTACTAATGAGAAGGGTTCCGTTTTCTGATAAATAAAATCCTGATTCAGGTCAGCAAAAGCAAAAAATGCATGCAGATTATCACCGGAGTTAAATTCAATTCGGCTTTGCTGATCAATAAAGCGGTAGGTACCAATATTCTGCTCAGCTTTGTCCTGCAGGCTTATTAAGATAACAGGAGATCGTGATGATTGAGCTACGGCTTCATCGAAGGAGATAGTAATCGAATAACTGCGTGCTATCTTGTTAATTGAATCTAAATCGTTCTGTAATTTAAACATATCAGTACACGAAAACTGTAAAACTGCTGATAAGACAACTGCTGTTAAATGTAATTTTGGCATTTTCATATGTAAAAACTTCTGCAGTTAAGCGACTGAATTAATAGTAATAAAA
The DNA here is from genome assembly GCF_000428725.1 of Psychromonas aquimarina ATCC BAA-1526. Taxonomy (GTDB): domain Bacteria; phylum Pseudomonadota; class Gammaproteobacteria; order Enterobacterales; family Psychromonadaceae; genus Psychromonas; species Psychromonas aquimarina. The sequence continues at coordinate 51,980 of NZ_AUAM01000020.1, read as the reverse complement.
TAGTACTATTTATTTTAAAGATAAAGATTTCAGCGTCTGTTTTTATGGCCTGATAACAGGCTGAAGAATTATTTCACTTTTAACTTCTACATTTGAGAACTATATTTTGCCGGCTTTTTATATTTTATTATTTTCATTACTGCTGTTAATGACTGTCTCTATTATCTATAACACCATAAAATTAGGTATATCACCCATGCCTAGTTCAAACACCGCGTTTAAAGCCGTAATTCAGCTGATCGATGAAAGCGGCACTGGTACAGTGGTTGATCTGGGCAGCGGCTGGGGCAATCTGGTTATTCGTTTGGCACGCAGATATCCGCAAAGACAAATAATCGGTTATGAGCTGTCTTTATTACCCTGGTTAACAACGAAAATAATCGGCAAGTGCCTGCGGTTGAAAAACCTAACCTTGTATAAACAGGATTTTTACAAAGCAGATCTTTATAATGCTTCGCTATTAATCTGTTATTTAGATCCGCTGGCTATGCTAAAAATCAAAAACAAGTTAGCGGCCCAGCCTGGGAATATTAACTTTCTGATCAGTAATAATTTTGCGCTTCCAGCATGGCAGCCGGAGAAAGTGATCCGGTTGAATGACTTTTACAAGTCACCTGTGTTTTTATATAGGGTCAGCAGAGTCCCTCAAAAAACGGCGGTTTGAACAAATGAACTGTATTCCACAACCGCTGTTATATTTCACTTGTAAGCAGTGCTTTTAAAATTTTTAACTCTTCCCGTAACAGCCGCTGTTTTCTATTTATTGTCTGTATCGTCTAAAAAGCTTTGAAGTACATCTGCTTTGTGAAAAGTTAATTTGACTAGCAGGGTTAGTTTTTTGTCCTGTACAAAGCTAATACACTGCTGAGACTGGTTATTTTGTGCATTTATCCTAATCTAAAATTTAAAGGAATGGATTGAGTTAACTGCGGCAAAGCAGGTGAAGATAACTCAATAAAAGGATGCAGCTCAAAAGAAGGTAATCTATGAAAATACGTACAAAATTTCAGCTTGCTCTTGTCGCAAGTGTCTTATTTCCAGTGCTGATTTTATCCGGGCTCGTTATTAAGAGTATTCGTGATAATGCGGTTTTATCTTTTCAGCATTCAAGCTCTTCAGAGATTACCCATGTTGATACTGCGTTTACGCTTTATCTGAACGGCCTTGCTGAAGACGCCAGGTTCTTAGCGAATGTGATGCAGATACGCCAGCTGGATAAATCGGTAACCAGCTATGTTGGTCTGTCTTCACAAGATATGACGCCGCTGCAGAACTCTCCTGTTGAAGCGACTGCATTTGAAATGATGGCGGCCTTTGGTGAAGCCCGGCCGGATCTTGCTTACGTTTATCTGGGCATGGATCATGGTGGTTATATTCAATGGCCGACAAGTAAAAGTGCGGATCATTATGATCCTCGTGTGCGTCCCTGGTATACCAGCTCAATTAATTCAACTACGCCTGTTCGTGTACCCGCTTATGCTGATTCAGTAACGGGAACGCCGCTGCTTGATTACCTGCAGCGGTTTGAAGGGCAGGACGGCTCATTTGGTACTGTAGGTGTAGATGTTACATTATCAAAACTGACCGAAATGGTAAAAAATGTTACTTTTGCCGAATCGGGTTATGTCATTCTGATAGAGGATAGCGGTAATGTTTTAGCAGATCCGCGCAATCCGGATCACAATTTTAAACAGCTTAATTCACTCGGCGGCGCTTATGCTGATCTGGCAGATATGTCTCAGGGATTACATCCTGTTGAACTGGACGGCAGCGAGTGGTTTGCGAATGTTTATGTCTCACCGGCTTTAGGCTGGAAATTCATCGGCCTGGTGAATACCGATGAGGTCTATGCACAGGCAAACAGCATGACGACTAAGATGCTGTTTATCAGCGCTATATTACTGATTATATTTATCGCTGCCGGATTCTGGCTGTCGGGGATGATTACTAAACCTATGAGTGCAATCACGGAAGGGCTGCAGGATATTGCATCGGGTGAAGGGGATTTAACCCGCCGGCTTGATATTAGAACTAAAGATGAATCTGGTGAAATGGCCAGCGCATTTAATACTTTTATCAGTAATATTTATCAGATTGTCAGCAAAGTGACCGTTACCAGTAAGGAGATGAACAGTATTTCAACCCAGGCAAGAAATGCCTCAGCGGAAGTGGATGTTGTTTCTCATAATCAGCTTGCCTCAATTGATCAGGTTACCACTGCGTTTCATGAAATGGTCGCAACAGCTAATGAAGTAGCATTAAACTGTACCGAAGCAGCTTCCGCTGCAGATAACGGCGACCAGCAGGTTGATCAGGGCAGGGAGCTGATTCAAGGAACGGTTGATGCGGTAGCATCGCTGGAAAATATTCTTGCAGAATCCAATGATGCAATGGCCGAACTTGCAGAAGAATCTAATAATATCACGGTTATTTTAGATACAATCCGCGGTATTGCCGAGCAGACTAATCTGCTTGCTTTAAATGCTGCTATTGAGGCCGCCAGAGCCGGAGAACAGGGAAGGGGGTTTGCTGTTGTTGCTGATGAAGTGAGAACCCTTGCTGGTCGTACTGCTGAGTCTACGCAGGAGATAGATCAGCGTTTAAGCAGTTTACGTCAGCGTACCGAGGTGGTGGCAAGCAAATTATCAAGCAGCATGGTGCATTCAAAACAAACCGCTGAGCATACGGCATCCACGGAGTCTATTTTTGAGTCTATTCAGCTGTCGGTTAAAACAATTCGCGATATGACTACTCAGATTGCTACCTCAGCAGAGGAGCAGCATCTTGTTGCTGAAGAGATAAACCGTAATGTGGTAGAAATTCAAACAGGTGCTAATGAAGCTAATGCTGCTTCTTCTGAAGCTGGAAAACATGCACAGTCACTTGAAGAGTTATCTGATCAGCTGACCGCACATGTCAGCCAGTTTAAAACCGAATAGTAATAAAAAAACACAGGGCAGGCGCTATTGAAAAATGGCGCCTGTTTTTTTATATGTTGAATTTATTCCTCTTTGAAATGTTCTCCGCCAGCAGCAGATAAACTGTTCAACCATTATTTATTGCTCGGCAGTTGTTTTTCATAATCTTTAAGCTGTTTATGTAATTTTAATATAGTGCGGATTAATTCAGATTTTTCCTGGGCGGCCAGCTCTTTTACATCATAATTTTTAGCCGTTTCGTCTTCAACTTCTTTTCTGGTTTCTTCCTGCCGCTCAATCTCTTTCTGCTCGGCCTTTAACTGCTTCGCTTGTGCGCGTTTAATTTCGTCTGATTGATAAGTGCCGAATATCAGATCTTCCAGTGTGCTGTTGATAGTACGGTTTTTAGCCAGTTTTTTGAGTTGAGTGCCGGCTTTAATATCCAGATTAAAGGTATATAGTTTTTTACCGTTGTCGCTGTCTCGTGATTTTTTACTACGCCAGGCTCGAAACAAACGAGATCTTAATTCACGACCATCTGCTGATTTATCAAGCAGCTCACATAATTCATTAAAGCGCAGTAAATTGAGGTTATGTATATCTATGCCTATACCGCTGCTTATTTGATTGAGCAGGGGAGTTTTCTGAGCCAGGTAACTTTTTAACCACTCAATATTACTTTTATTCCATTTAAATTCTTTAGGTATATAACTTGCGGAAGAGGGCATAACATATCCATAAAATAGGGGTATTTATCGGAAATACTTTTATAGCAAACTAGGTGCTCTTAGCGCAACAGGTTATTAATCATCCATTACAGTTTGTGAGACTTGTCGGCATCCGGATATACCACTGTGTCATGCCGCTAAATGTTGCCGCTATGTAATGCTGCTTAGTGATATTAAGTTGGAGTGAATACTGTCTGTTGCGTGCGGAAAGTCATTGCAGCTAAGTGGTGCTGCTTAATCATATATATATCGTATCTATCTGAATTTAGAGTGTTTAACTTGTTATTTTCTCTGTGATGAGTCTGTGGATTATGACTTTTTATGGTATTTTACAGTGTAGGCAGGAGATTATATTCATTTATTGTTATTGAGGTGAATATAGGTGTAAAAAATCAAGTGCTGATATTAGTTTCGATAGTATATTTGAGAAATATATTCATGTCTATTCGCTTTGCTGATGCAGATTATTCTTAAACTGCATGGACAGTTTAAGAATAAAACGCTGTGTTCGTTTATGCCGTTAACTCTCTATTACCTGTTATAAGTGAGATTGTCTAAAGCGTTCTTTTCTGCGTTTTCATTGAATAGAATCAAATTCAAAAAATAATTTTCCTGTAAAACGCTAATATTATATATAGATATTCATGGACGGCAGTATGTGTAATAAAAGCAGTGCTATAAATAAAGTACGAGGGTTTACCCTTATTGAACTAGTGGTTGTTATTGTCATTCTCGGCATATTAGCAGCAACAGCACTGCCTAAGTTTTTTTCTATGAGTGAGGATGCTGAAGCAGCAGTTGTAAAATCAACCGGCGGCGCTTTTTCCGCTGCTATTAATCTTGCTAATATGAAATGGATCTCGACAGGTGGTTCTGGACCTGTAGATAATTTACAGGTGTACGGCAGCGGTACTGCCGGACAGTTAGATATTAATCAGTGGGGCTGGCCGGCTCAGAGCTGGCCTCCTTTTGAAGTTAGTCCAAGACTGGATAATACCGAGGATTGTATTTCAGTATGGATCACCGTTTTAGAGGAAGGCCCGACAGTATCTTTGTCTTCTGATGAAGCGGACTCTGATTATTTAGTTACTTATATCCATCCGGATCAATGCCGTTTTTTCTACAATCCGTTAGCTTCATTGTCTATATATTACGATTCACGCGACGGCCGCGTTATTACGGACTCTGATCCTGATTAGGAAAAAATAACCAGATTTACAATTGGTTTAATGTAAACGTTTACCTGTTGTCGTGTGAGTGGTTTGATGTAAACGTTTACCTGTCTGAATAAAGTTGAGATATATTAATAATCTTCTTTAACACTGCATCTGACTGATTAAGATTATCAGTTTCATTCTAACTGGTTGTATTTCAGTGTGTTTATTTCCTTGTTTTATAATGTTCTTTCAATCTGATTAATTCTAATTAATATTTGTTGTAACCTGCCGGCTGCTAAAAATATAACCGTCTGCTCATCTTTTTGCTGCTTTGAAATTACGTGTGACTTCAAACAATTTGTGTTTTTTGCGGTGTTTTTGCTAAGAAGATCAACTTAACAGAATAATATCGCTGTACAGCTCTTCATCTTTTTTATTCATATGCTTAAATCTGCGCCGGGATGATAATTACAATTAAAAGGAAAGCAGATGAAATACGCATTTTCAAAAATATCACTGGCACTGTCACTGGCATTAACTTTAAGTGCCTGCAACAGCAGTGACAGTACGGATTCAACCGCTGTAACGCCAAATCCAGCGCCTGGCTCCGGTGGAAACGATATCACCGCAGATGTTGAGCTGTCTAACGATAAATATAACTGTTATCAGGGGCAAGAATCGGTTTCTAAAACCTGCGGACTAGTAACCTATCAGATAATGGTGGAGTCATTTATTGATGGTGACAGTAATATTGGTTACGGTACAGGTTATGGTACCAGCCACCATGAAGGTGATCTGCAGGGGGTAATCGACTCGCTTGATTATATCAAGAGCTTAGGTGTCAATGCGATCTGGTTGACACCGATTTTTCAGTCCACGGCTAAACCGGGGCAGACAGAGTGGGTGGACCGCCTGGATGCAACGGGTTATTTCACTAGTGATTATTTTAAAATAGACAGTAATTTCGGTGATCTGGCTAAAGCAAAAGAGATGGTTGAGGCCGCTCATGCTAAAGGTCTCTATGTCTTTTTTGACGGTGTTTTTGGTCACCATAAAGGTAATGTAGCAGCTTCACCAAATGGGTTAACTCCCACAAACGGCACACCTCAGGGCGATGGTTTTGAAGCGAGTTATCCGTCTGATTTAGCTTTTTATAAAGAGGTGGCTGCATACTGGATCAATGAATTGAAAATTGACGGCTGGCGTTTAGATCAGGCCTATCAGGTGCCGACAGCTCAGTGGATTGAGTTACGTAAAACAGTTGAAGCTGCATCTTCGGCTGTGACCTACAAAAATGCCGCCGGTGAAACGGTTAATCCGCTGGGTTATATGGTTGGAGAAATCTGGAAAGGCCAGGGCGAAATAGCAGAAAAAGCTTACGGCACTACGGCCAGCCCGGCATTAACTTCTGCTTTTGATTTCCCAATGCGCTATAAAGTAGTGCAGACCTTTGCGGTAGAAGAAAGCGGTAACGGCGGCCGTCCTGCTTCTAATCTAAACAGCGGTTTTATGACTCATCTTGCTTATCCTGCGCATGCTATGCCTAACCTTATGCTCGGCAATCATGATCTGGTCCGCTTTGGTGATCTGCTGCAGCGAGGAAAAATCAGCTCACCAAGTGAGGGGGAATACTGGGCTCGTCATAAAGCTGCTTTCAGCTTTATGACGGCTTACTCTGGTCCTATCACTCTTTATTATGGTGAAGAGATAGGTGATGAAGTTCAGGGCTTTGCTGATAAGATAGAGAGCTGCTCTGGAGATTCCGGGCTTTGTGATGACCATGTTGCCCGCAGCAGCGCTAAAATTGAAGGTGTAAATGTTACCTTAAATGCGGAGCAGGCTGATCTGAAAAGTTATGTCAGCTCATTAATGGCAGTGCGCAGTGCCAATCCTGCACTATATAATGGTTCACGTACTCATATTTTATCGAGTGATAATATTTATATTGACCGCAAAGATACAGCTGATAATCACGTACTTTATGCGGTTAATGTCAGTTCGAATACGGTGACAGTTGAATTTAAAGGAACTGAGATCGGCAGTGACGGGGCATTAACCAATCTGCTTTCCAAGGAAAGCCATGCGATTGCCGGTGATGTTTATTCACTAACATTAGCGCCTTTTGAGTCAATGTTTCTCAATATTGAATCTCCTACTGCAGGGGGGCCGCAGGTGGCAGACACCGGATCTCTTGTCGGCAGCGGTTTTATGGCAGCCTGTGATAACCCGGATTCAAGTGAAGCCGATCCGCTAAGTAAAGCAATGTATATTCGCGGCAGTTATGCCGGCGGAGGAAATTTTGCTGAAACGCCGGCTTCTCGTCAGTTCAGTTACAAGGGGCAGAATACCTACCAGGTAGTGGTCAATGAATCTGCAGTGACCTCTTACAGTTTTAAATTTGCAGCTGGTGACTGGTCAACAGAGTTTGCTGTTGCCGACAGCGCTGATGTTATTATTGCTCAGGAGCAGGCTGCCGCAGTGGCTGCTGGAGCCGGAACCGAGTCCTCAATTGTTATTCCAGAGGCAGGAAGTTATGTGTTTAGCTTCAGTGTAACCGGTGCAGGAGATCCGGATAAGATGATGGTCAGTAAATGTGCTGAGTAATAAGCTGCTCTAGGATAATGCTTGTCTCTATCTTTGCCTGAAAATAGAGATAGAGACAAGTTTGTTTAATAAGGGATTAGCTTTCTTGTTTCACTTCGATTTTCGGTACCAGTAAAATCAGCAGCGAAGCGCAGATAATGGATGCTAATACGTCAGAAGGCCAGTGCATGCCGAGCCAGATACGGCTTAATGCAACACCGGTTCCCCAGCTGATAAGCAGTGCCGCCGGCAGATATCTTCTACGCCGTAATAAAAAACCTCCCCAGAATAAAATACACACAGCAGCAAAAATAGTATGGCCGGACGGCAGTGAGTAATTGGTTTCACCATGCCAGTTTTGTACCCGCCACGGGCTGAATTTTTCTTCTGCCTGTTTAATAACCTGCTCTTTCTGCTTTGTTGTTAAGCTGTAGAACTGCTCAGCTGATACTACCAGTTCAACTTTAGCCAGCTCCTGTGTATAGGGGCGCGGCACTTCGGTAATATGTTTTAAGCCGCTTTTAAGCATAAAGCTCAATATTAAAAGTATCCCGAACTGAATGCAGACAATTAAACCTTGTTTTAAATTAACTTTGGCGATAAATACCAGAGAGCAGAGCATAATAGTTGTGATGAGAAAAAAGGGATTGCTCGCTGTAGCGGTCAACAGTGTCAGGGACTGTCCAAATAATGGAGACAGGGGAGCCTGAATATCCGGAGAAGGTAGCAGAACCAGTAATAAAGCGAGGCAGGCTGCAAATAGTGCACTGCATAGAAGCTCCATTTTTTTACTGCGAATATTAAATGTGAATGTCATTAATAAAACCTGATAGCTGTAAAGAGTATTATGAAGGCTGATTTTACATGGCGAAAATCAGCCTTCCAGTCATAACTACATCATTTACATTTACTGCTTGCCAGTCGCTGATTGAAAGCCGTGTTTCTGCCAGATCTGTTCAATTTCACCAGATTTTTTCAGTTCCTGCAGAGTGCTGTTGAAGGATTTATTTAACTGGAAATTACCCGGTGTTTTCTTTGACCATAAAATATGAATTGTCTGCTGTGAAATGATAATGGGCAGGGTGGTCAGTTTTGTTCTATCGCCTGGAAATTGCTCATCTAATATGGCCTGCCCGACCAGTTTATCCGCCGCAACATAATCTACCCGACGTGCAATCAAACGTTCAAAGCAGTGCTTTAAAGTATTTGATTTGATCTTAGATATTAAACTGCTGCTGGTAAATTCGTCACTGTAAAAATATCCGTTGATAACGCAGACGCTGTGTCCGTTAATTGCGCTTAGATCAGATGCTTGTTTATAGTTCTCCGGATAGCTGAATAAAACCACACGGCTGCTGGCAACTGCATCAGAGTGCCAGAAGAAAACTGATCTTTCATTATTGAAATAAGCCCCTAATACCGCGTCATAGTGGCCTTGCTTGGAATGCTCCAGGGCACGCTTCCAGGGAACAAATGTTACTTTTGCCTGATAGCCTAATTTATTCAGTACCCGGCGGCTTATTTCAGTGACAGGCCCTTGATTATACATGTTAGCGCCATAATAGGGGGGCCACTGATCAGTGACCATTTCAATGCTTTTGTCAGCATCCGCATAGCAGAAGCTACTGAATAAGATAAAAAACAAGATATAAGTTAGTTTCATAGATTTATCTCAACGTCTTGATTTTATTTACACATTATAGAGCGTAAGTATTTATTTTGTATAAAACAATAGATTAAATTGATACAAAGAAGAGTTACCTCACTGCCGGCTAGTCAATCATAACTTCTTAGTGATTGATTTAGGAAAGTTTTGTGCTCCATTAGAGGAAATGTACTCATAATAACGACCCGAAATTATTCCATTCAACTTAGAGTAATTGTTCGGTTTAATAACACTTATCAATAATTTTATAAATGCTAATATTAGCTTCTTTTTTTGTAGATAGAAGCCGCTTATGCCTGCAGGTCTGTGTTTATTTATTGCAACTTTATTATGGGGCAGTTCATTTGCCGCATTAAAGTATGCTGTTAATTTTTATGATCCGACTTTTGTCATTTTTTTACGCATGTTAACCACTTTAGTAATTTGTTTATGTTTGTGGCCCTGGGTAAAGCGTTTTAAATATCAGCAGGGGGACTGGAAATATTTGCTGAGCATGTCACTGGCAGAGCCGTGTTTATATTTTCTATTTGAGGGTTATGCACTACAAAATACTTCTGCCTCTCAGGCGGGCATTTTAGTCTCATGCCTGCCGATTATTATCGCACTGCTTGCCTTCTTGATGCTTAAAGAACATATTTCTAAAGCGATTATTATCGGTTTTAGCTTGTGTATAGGCGGCAGTATCCTGTTAACCCATGTTTCTCCAAGCTCTGAGCATGCACCTGATCCTGTATTAGGTAATTTTCTGGAGTTTCTGGCGATGGTTTGTGCCGCATATTATTCTGTTAGTGTAAAGTACCTTGCTGCCCGTTATGCTCCATTGTCACTGATTGCTTTACAGGGGCTCAGCGGTACACTGTTTTTTGGACCCTTTGTACTTTTTACTGGTATTCCTCAAGTCCATGATACTAATGCGCTGCTCAATATTTTATATCTGGGCACCTTCGTAACATTAGGTGCCTATGGCATGTATAACTATGCCTTGAGTAAAGTGTCCGTCTTAACGGCCGCCGCTTTTTCAAATTTAGTGCCGGTTTTTGCTTTGCTGTTATCTTCTCTTTTACTGGGGGAAATACTGAATATTGATCAGTGGATAAGCATTGCTGTTGTATTTACGGGTGTACTGGTGAGTCAAAAACATAAGCCGCAGAGTGCTGAATATGTTCAGGAAAAGAGTGATACTCAGCAGAATATTTGAGCGAGCCGCAGATAATCAGTAAAACAGCTGTTAATTCATATTTTTACAGGTACTCTGATTAGCGGTTCAGCAGTATTGAGCAGATATTTATCTAGACTGCTGTTATATACATTTTTCTTTCAAGCTTTATTTAAGCCGCTTACTTCGATCAGGAGAGTAAATAATGAAAACTAATGAGCAGGTAAAAAGAAGTCGTCGTCTACGTAAAAAATTATATGTAGATGAATATTCGGTGCTAGGGTTTGAGTTTCATTTAGATTTGAAAATATTGATGAAAGTAGTTTTGATGCATTTTTTGACGGTATCTGCAGTTTTACTGAGTCGAGAAATCTCATTATGGGAGGGGCTGGCGGTACTGATACCTTTACTATTTATATCAGTTCATTTGATCGTTACGGCTCTGCAACCGAAGAAGACCGCAGCGCTTTTCAGGCATGGTTGAAAAACAACACATTTATTGTTGACGCCAAAGTCGATGATTTATCAGATGCCTATTACGGGATTTAAAACAACTTCTAACGAGAGCTGATTAAACAGCACAGTTATTGTTGATGCCAAAGTCGATGATTTATCAGACGCCTATTACGGGATTTAAAACAACTTCTAACGAGAGCTGATTAAACAGCACATTTATTGTTGATGCCAAAGTCGATGATTTATCAGGTGTCTATTACGGTATTTAAGCCTCCTGTATGACGCGCGATAATAGCTCTGCTGTTATCGCGTTTGCCGCCTGCTGAGCTCCTGTCAGAACTATAAATATATTTATTTGTTTGCCTGCCCATGTTCATTTCGTACACCATTTGACTATACTTTTAATACAGTCACTGCATATATTATTTTTATCTGAGATGTTTAGTTAACATGTTGTCTGCTGTGAGGTTTATATGAAATACAGAGGGCCGGTTGTAGCTGGGAGCTTTTATCCGGCTGCACCTGAACAGTTAAAAACAGAGCTGCATACATTTATTTCTGTGTCACCGGAGCCGAACATTAACCCGCATGCGCTTATTGTGCCGCACGCCGGTTACTGTTATTCGGGGGCGGTTGCTGGAGAAGCCTATGCTTACCTTAATGCCGCAGCTGAGATTAAACGCGTTATAGTACTGGGCCCCAGTCACCGGGTTCCCTTACAGGGCTGTGCAGTTTCAAATTATGATGTGTTCAGCACGCCGCTGGGTAAAATAGATGTCGCCAGCGACTGCTACAAGAAACTGTTGAAATCTGCTTTGGTAAGCTTTTGTGATTCGGCACATCTCTTTGAACACTCTCTGGAGGTACAGCTCCCGTTTTTACAGACCTGTCTGCAGGATTTTACCATAGTACCGATTGTTGTCGGTCAGTGTCAGCCGCAGCTGGTCAGTGAGCTGTTAAGCGTTTTACAGGCAGATGATCCGTCTACTGTGGTGATTGTCAGTACGGATCTCAGTCATTATCACAGTTACCAGCAGGCACAGATTTTAGACAGTCAAAGCATAGATAAAATTTTAAATTATGAAGCAAATCTGCATGGGCAGGATGCCTGCGGCTGTTATGCTGTTAATGGTTTATTAGATTATGCAGCTAAACAGGGCTGGAAAATTAAATTAACTGCTCAGGCTAATTCAGGTGATACTTTAGGAAATAAACAGCAGGTGGTGGGATATGCCAGTTTTATCCTCTATTGATTTATAAGCAGCAGATGCGGGTTATGCCGGTTTCATTCTCTATTAATTTAAGCCGGTAAAGAATAAGTTCAGGTGGCACTTTAGGAAACAAACAGCAGGTGGTGGGATATGCCAGTTTCATTCTCTATTAATTTTACTACAGCAGAACAAAACGAATTAGTAAATCTGGTAAAACAGGTTCTTGAGACTACCACCAGAGAACATACTCTGGTGCTTCCCGAACCGCCTGTATCGGCTGCTCTTCTGACACGTCGAGCCTGTTTTGTGACCTTGTATATCAATAAGCAGCTGCGGGGCTGCATCGGTACATACGGTGTCGAAAAGCCGCTGTGGCTTAATGTTTGTGAGTACAGTTATTACAGTGCCTGTCAGGATCGGCGCTTTGTGCCTGTGCAGAGCAATGAACTGCCGTATTTATCTTTTGAAATTTCTGTTCTATCGGAACTGGAACCGCTCAAAAACAGTGGTGAGCAGGCTTTATTAAAAGAGCTGAAAGTTGGGAGTGACGGACTGTTATTAAAAGAGGAAGGGGGGCGAAGCGCGATATTTCTGCCGACTGTATGGCATTCTTTACCAACTCCTATTACTTTCGTGCAGGCATTAAAACAGAAAGGGGGCTGGCATAGAAATTACTGGAGTGAGGATCTGAAACTGTATCGCTTTTCTACATTTGTTATTGAAGGCTGAGGTTTTTACCGCGGTCTGAATAAAACCGGGGAAAAAATCCCCCGGTTTTACTGTGTTATCTGGCTTTTCTTTTCTTTGCTTTAGCACGGCGAATTGCTGCCGGGCTATTAGCTTCTTTTCTGCGGGCGAGCATCTGATTGCGCTCCTGAGTTGCTTTATAGCGGCTTTTCTTAAGTGGTTTTGTCTCTGAATCATTATACTGCGAAGATGACTGCGCATCGAATTCGTAACCCGGGTAAACAATACGTTCAAACTTTCGTCCAATCAGCTCTTCGATATTATCTAAGAACTGCTCATCTTTCGGGCTGACTAATGAAACCGCCATACCATTTTTTCCTGCTCGACCGGTACGCCCAATACGGTGGACATAATCTTCGGCTAGAAACGGCAGATGGAAATTTACCACATAGGGCAGATCCGGAATATCTAACCCGCGGGCCGCTACGTCGGTTGCCACTAATACTCTTACGCTGCCATCGACAAATTTTTCAATTGCTTTGTTACGTGCGCCCTGAGCTTTATCACCATGACATAAAGCGGTTTTAATTCCATCTAACTGCAGTTCTTTAGCCAGCAGATTAGCGCTCTCTTTAGTACCGGCAAAGACCAGGACCTGTTTCCAGTTTTTCACCCCGATCAGCTCCGACAGCAGTTCACGTTTACGCTGTTCGGATACCCAGTAGACCTGCTGCTTCACTTTACCCGATGTAGAGTTTTGTGGTGAGATCTCTAGAGTTTTTGGTGTAGTCAGCAGCTTGTTAGCCAGGGTTTTCACTTTGTTAGAGAAAGTAGCGGAGAACATCAGTGTCTGATGTTTCTGTTTGATAACTTCCATTAACCTTTCAATGTCCTGAAGAAAACCCATATCCAGCATGCGGTCGGCTTCATCTAATACCAGGTATTTCACATGGGAAAGATCCACGTTTCTTAGTGTCAGATGTTCAATAAGACGGCCTGGAGTTGCAACTAACAGATCTACACCGTTTTTCAGCATTTTAGTCTGTGCCGGCATATTTGTACCGCCGCTGACTACGCCGCTGGTCAGGGGTAAAAATTCGCTGTAGTCTTTAATGTTTTTAGCGACCTGCAGGGCAAGTTCACGAGTCGGGGTTAATATCAGCGCTTTAATCGTTGTATTGTTAGCCGGCTTGGCACTGCTGTTTTTTGCTAATATATCTAAGATCGGCAGCGTAAAAGCGGCTGTTTTACCTGTGCCTGTCTGTGCGCTTGCCAGCAGATCGGTACCCGTACGGATAAGTGGGATCGCCTGCTGCTGTATAGGAGTCAGATTTTTATAACCACAAGCTTTTACAGCTTTTAATAACTCAGAAGATAAACCTATTGCATCAACACTCATTTACATCACCACTCTATTACACATACAAAATTCAATTATTGGCGCGAGTATAACAGCTCTGGCTTATTGGGCATTAATAAAATGCATGCTGTTATCAAGTTGCTGTTTAAACGTTTATTTATTATACTTTATCTGAATGATAATCATTATTGGCGGGCGTATGTCAGCAAAGAAAAAAATTAAATACAGCAGTAAAAAAGAGCAGAAAAAATCGTCTCTGTATCTGGTCACATCTACGGAATTCAAGACCGCAGTTCAATCAAAAGCTGTGCAGTCTGTTATCTGCAGCACAGAATTTGCTTCACGCCCCATTAAATCAACACCTTGTAAAAACTGTCCGGCTTTAAACTCGGGATTATGCAAGTGTGCCCTGAAAAAATTAAAAAAACGTAAACTGTCTTATCAGTAAACAAGGTAATGCTGATTTATTAAAAGCAGATCACGAAAATACTTTACTACAGACACAACAGCTCAGCGCTGTGTTATTTTACCAGTATTCATAAAAACTCACTCTCTATGTTGATATTGTCTTTTTCGCTTCGCTAGAGCAGGTTTATTAATTTGCCTTCAACTCTCCTTTAACCGGTACCTTATATGGAATTAATCTTTTCACTACTGCAGCAGCTTAGTGTGTATTTAGTGATTGCGTATTTATTAAGTAAAACGCCTTTATTTATGCCCTTAACCACAGTTTCCGGTCATTTTTCGCAGCGTTTAGCCTGTTATGTGGTGTTTAGCCTGTTTTGTGTGCTGGGTACTTATTTTGGTTTAGCTATTGAGAATGCCATCGCTAATACACGGGCAATCGGTGCGGTAATGGGCGGTCTGCTTGGAGGGCCTGTGGTTGGTTTTGCCGTCGGGCTGACCGGCGGCATCCATCGTTATACCATGGGAGGTTTTACTGATACAGCCTGCGCAATATCAACCACTGCCGAAGGGTTATTAGGCGGCTTAATCCACAGTTATTATGTCCGGCGCGGGCTGGTGGACAAAATATTTAAACCGAGTGTTGCTTTTGTGGTTCTTCTGGCTGCAGAAGTGATGCAGATGACGATTATACTGCTGGTTGCGCAGCCCTTTGAGCAGGCGCTGCACCTGGTTAAAGCAATCGCTTTACCTATGATTATCGCCAACAGCATAGGTGCTGCTTTATTTATGAGTATTATCCAGGATCGAAAGGCGATTTATGAAAAGTACTCTGCAGCCTTTTCCAGCAAAGCATTAAAAATTGCCGAACGTTCCGTCGGCATTTTAAGCAGCGGTTTCAATCAGCAGAGCACTAAAAAAATAGCGCAGATAATTTATGAAGAAACGGGAGTGGGGGCGGTTTCCATTACCGACAGAGAAAAAATTATGGCGTTTATTGGTATCGGTGACGACCATCATCTGCCTGGAACGCCTATCTCATCTGAGTGCACCAGACAGGCGATTCAAAATCGTGAATTAATTTACGCTGACGGTTACGAAGTTGCCTACCAGTGTTCACTGCATGAGAAATGTAAATTAGGCTCTGCGCTGGTTATACCGCTAGTCGGCGGGGAAGATGAAGTATTAGGCACTATTAAGCTTTATGAGCCGAAACAGAAGCTGTTCTCAACGCTTAACCGTCATTTAGGAGAAGGGCTGGCAAAGCTGCTGTCCAATCAGATTTTAACCGGCCGCTATATTGAGCAGCAGACATTACTGACACAAGCAGAGCTGCGTCTTCTGCAGGCTCAGGTAAACCCGCATTTTTTATTTAATTCCCTTAACACAATCAGTGCCGTGATCAGGCGCGATCCGGATAAAGCACGACAGCTGATTCAGCATCTTTCACAATTTTTCCGCAGAAATTTAAAGCATAATATTGAATCCGTGACGATTGAAGAAGAGCTGGCGCATATCACTGCATACCTTGAAGTTGAGCTGGCACGTTTTTCTGACCGCTTAGAAGTTGAATTTCAGGTGGATCCCGAGCTGCATAACGTTGTTGTCCCCACCTTTACTCTGCAGCCGCTGGTTGAAAATGCAGTTAAACACGGCACATCAACCTTATTAGAAAACGGCAGAATTCAGGTGAAAGGCTCTATTGTTAGAAACAGTGCTCAGCCCCTGGTGGAACTGCTGGTTATCGATAATGCCGGTAACTATACTGTAAAAGAAAATGAAACAGGTTTAGGCCTGCAGATTGTTGATAAACGTTTAAAAAATGCTTTCGGGCAGTCATACGGGCTGCAGATGTCCTGCGAAAAAGGAGTTTCCTGTACAGCGCAGATTACTTTTCCACTGCTGGAAATAAAAGGAGTTAACAAAAAAAATGCTTAAAGCGATTGTGATAGATGATGAACTGTATGCCAGAGAAGAGTTAATCGAATTATTAAAAGAAACAGCTGAAGTTGAGATTATTGCTTCCTGCAGTAATGCAGTTGAAGGGCTGCAGAAGGTAAACAGTTTAAAACCCGATGTCATATTTCTGGATATTCAGATGCCGCAGATAACCGGTTTAGAGATGCTCAGCATGCTGGATCCGGAGACTATGCCGCACGTTGTTTTTGTTACAGCCTATGATGAATATGCTTTACAGGCATTTGAAGATAATGCTTTTGATTATATATTGAAACCGGTTGAACCCGGCCGTTTAAGTAAAACTGTGAAGCGCTTAAAATCGAGTATCGCAAAACGAGATTACAGTGGTCTGCTGCAGGAGCAGTTAGAGTTAATTCCCTGTGCCGGTTATAACCGTTTTATATTAGTCAAACCCGATGAGATTGAAATGGCATTTTCAGATCAGTCCGGCGTTCATGTTATCACTAATATGCAGTCCAGCACTGAACAGACAGCGGGCTGCTCCCTTAGTTTAAAAGTGCTGGAGGAAAAAACCTGCCTGATCCGCTGCCACCGCCAGTATTTAATTAATCCCACCGCAATCCGTGAAATCAAATTATTAGAAAATTCACTGGCTGAAATCATTACCTGTAATGGTTCAACAGCGCCGGTCAGCCGCCGTTACCTAAAAGCTTTAAAAGACCGCTTTTCATTAAGTTAACTTTTCGGCCGATTCTGCAAAACCACTTAAAAATGCTGTTGACCGTTTAAATCTGAATATGACCGCTTAACTATATATGCCGTGTATCTGTTTATCTATCCGGTAGAGTGCTAGTTATGACAGACGGATTTGGACGGTTTTACAAATTATCAGTCGTTTTGTTATAGCTGTTCAGTAATATTAATAACATCGATATTAGTGAATAGTTTTAACTAAGCGTCTCTAATTTAAACTCTCTAGCTGCTGTTATTGTTATCAACTTAAACAGAGAGAGAATAATATGCTTTGGTTCCTATTTTGTATTGCAGCGCTGCTCGGCGGATATTTTATCTACGGGGCGTTTATCGAAAAAGTGTTCGGCATTAATAAGGCACGTAAAACACCTGCTTATAGTAAGCAGGATGGTGTCGATTATGTACCTATGTCGACTAAAAGAGTTTATCTGGTACAACTGCTGAATATCGCTGGTGTTGGTCCGATATTCGGGCCGATTATGGGGGCTTTATACGGCCCGGCCGCTATGTTGTGGATTGTGCTTGGCTGTATATTTGCCGGCGCAGTTCACGATTATTTCTCCGGTATGTTGTCGATTCGTAACGGCGGTGCCTCCGTACCGGCTATTACCGGCAAATATCTGGGGAAAAATGCCAAACATTTCATGAATATATTTGCTTTAATTCTACTGTTATTAGTCGGTGTGGTTTTTGTATCGGCACCAGCCGGTATGTTAACTAATCTGGTTAATCAGCAGACAGATCTGGCAATGCCGCTGCTTACTATGGTCATTATCATTTTCTCATATTATGTAATCGCAACGATTGTTCCTATCGATAAAATTATCGGACGCTTGTATCCGTTTTTCGGTGCACTGTTAATCTTTATGTCAGTAGGATTAGTTGTAGCGCTTGGTTTCTCCGGCGATCATACCTTATTAGGTGACTATGAGATGAGCCAGATGTTCACCAATATGAACCCCAATGACCTGCCGTTATGGCCGGCACTGTTTATCACTATTGCCTGCGGTGCTATTTCAGGATTCCATGCGACCCAGTCACCATTGATGGCACGCTGTCTAGAAAATGAAAGTAACGGACGTTTTGTGTTTTACGGTGCCATGATCGGCGAAGGTATTATTGCTTTAATCTGGTGTGCACTGGCACTGTCTTTCTTCGGCTCAGTTGGTGCGTTATCTGAAGCGGTCAGTAATGGCGGTCCCGGCAGTGTGGTATATGACACCTCGATTGGTCTGCTAGGTGTATTCGGCGGTATCGTTGCATTTTTAGGTGTGGTTATCTTACCGATAACCTCTGGTGATACAGCTTTCCGTTCTAGCCGTTTAATCCTTGCTGAATACTTCAATCTGGAGCAGAAATCTGTTCGTAACCGTTTATTGATGGCATTACCTCTGTTTGTTATCGGCGCAATTTTGACACAGGTTGATTTCGGCATTATCTGGCGTTATTTTGGTTTTGCTAACCAGACGACAGCTGTAATGATGCTATGGACAGCTTCTGCTTATCTGCTGCGTCATAATAAATTCCATTGGGTAGCAACTGCTCCGGCAATGTTTATGACTACGGTAATTATTACCTTTATCCTTAATAACAGCACATTAGGCTTTGGTTTAGCGATGAGTGCATCAACGGTAACGGGTATTTTAGCAATGCTGATGATTACAGCTTATGTGATAAAACGTTCTAAAGGCAGACATATTGAAGATGAAAGCGTTGACAGCGCGACTGAAAATCTTAAAAATAAAGCGCAGTTAGAATCAATTTAATAATTCTGAACAATATTATATAATTATGACGGTTATTCAGAAATGAATAGCCGTTTTTTTTGAGAAAAATTCAAGAACTGACTTACACTGTTATAGTGTAAAACTTACCGAGAGTAGCTATGATTAAATATATTAATGCGGTTCAAGCCAATGAGTTAATAACTTCTACTAATACCTGTATTGTTAATATAGTTGCTGAATGGTGTTCTGACTGTACACAGCAAGCTGATAATTTCCCTTTATTTGCACAGACTTTTAGCGATAAGGGTATTTCTGTCTATCAAGTTAATGTCCAGAAAGTAAAAAATGAATTCCTGTCCGATGCTCATCAAGAATTAACAACTCTTTTGGGCGGCCCTGGTTATCCGCGTACTGTATTGATTAAAAGAGGAAAGATAATTGATGCAGATAATGTGGAAGTGTTAACTGATGAAGCTTTAGAAAAACTGGCCGCAAAATTTGAACTGGCGATATTAAGCTGATTAAAAAATGAACCCGTAGAGTTAGTAATTTAGCCGCTATTGTACGATAATTACAGTGTACAGGTTTATTTTGAGGAACAGCAAATGGACATTTCAGGAACATCAAGTGCCGCTAGTCAGCAGATAGTACCGCAGCGAAGTGTGCACAATGAATCAACCCTGCAGCGTCAGGAAACAGAAACTCAGAAGCAGACGCAGAGCGTTGATAAAGTAACAACTGAGCAGCCGGTGCAGCAGACTAAAAAACTCAGTGAAGATGTGGTAAATGCAAGGGTTTCTGAGCATCAGGCATTAGCATCCGGGAAACAGGTAACAGCGGATGAAGCTGTCGGCAGTCTGGTAGATGTACGTGTGTAATTAGCTGGTTTTTATGAATATTTCAACCTCTTCACCAGCAGTGCATACTGCCGCATTTTCACCAGTGCAGAGCAGACCTTCGGTTGAGGTTTCAGCCTCGCCTGCAGTACAGGTCAGCGCGCCTCAAGTTGATATTTCTGTCTCGCCTGGAATTAACAGTGCTGATAATATCAGCGAGAACCCAACCTATCAAAGACCAGTCAGCCTTGTCCCTGAACAGGAAAATCCAGCACAGGGCGGGCAGGTCGCGGATGCACAAGAAAAGCAGTCTGAAGACGATCCGCAGGCTGTACAAGGCACTGATAAAAACGCAGGTGAGCCCGAACAGAACCAGGAAAATGAGCAGTATAGTGAAGCAGAGTTGAAGCAGATCAGCAGTCTGCAGGTACTTGATGCGGAAGTAATTGCCCATGAAAGAGCACATGCTTCGGTCGGCGGACAGTATGCCGGCACTCCCCATTATGATTATCAAACCGGGCCTGACGGTGTCAAATATGCGGTGTCCGGAGAGGTATCCATTGATACATCAAGAGTTCCCAATGATCCTCAGGCAACTCTGCGCAAAGCCCAGCAGATAAAAGCCGCCGCATTAGCACCCGCTGAACCTTCCAGTCAGGATCGTCGTGTTGCCGCCAAGGCAGGCCAGATGGCGTCCGATGCCCGCAGTGATATTCAGCAGGAACTGCGCGGAGATGAAAGTAGTACAAATTCAGCCGCGCGCTATGAATCACATGTACCTGAACATTTTACCGGTGAGCAGCATCTTGCAGAAGAAACTAATACACCACAGTTAGTTAACCGCAGTACGCAAATCAGTGATGCTTACCGGGACTCTTCGCTTATTAAAGAGAATTCAACCTTCCAGATGCAGATCTGAATACACCACAGCTAGTTAACCGCAGTACACAAATCAGTGATGTTTATCGGGACTCTTCGCTTATTAAAGATAATTTGACCATGTAGACGCAGAACTAACTCACCGCAGATTAATAAATCATTCCGATTGTTTTGTTTTATTTAAAAAATCATTATAAAATCACGTCATAATTCAGTATCAGAAAAATTGATACCTGTTGGGGTATGATTTGTTATTTAGGAATGAAAAATGAAATATTCGCTCAAACAATTAGCTGTTTTTGATGCTGTGGCTAGTCAGGAAAGTGTCAGCGCAGCCGCACGAAAATTATCAATGACCCAGTCTGCTGTGAGTATGTCTCTTTCGCAGTTTGAGAGTGTTTTAGACCGGCCGTTATTCATCCGCCAGGGGAATCGTTTAACCTTAAGTCACTGGGGACGCTGGCTTCGTCCTAAAGCGAAACGTTTACTTCAGGATGCGCAGCAGATTGAGTTCGGGCTGCATGATCAGCAGATTATCAGTGGTAATTTAGTGCTCTGCTCCAGCCAGACAATTGCCGAGCATATACTGCCGCAGTTAATCAGTAAAATTGATACTGATTTCCCTGAACTGCGTATAGAAGTTAGTATTGAAAATACTGAACATGTTGTGCAGGGGTTAATTAATCATGAATATGATCTAGGTCTGATAGAAGGACGCAATGATGATAGCCGAATATTTCAGCATGATTTGACAGAAGATAATTTGGTTATATTTACCAGCGCACATCATCCTTATGCCAAATATCCGAAGGTCAGTCTGGCACAATTAGAACAGGCAAAATGGATTTTACGGGAAATGGGGGCTGGAACCCGTCACATATTCGATGGTGCGGTGCATGGTTTAATCGAAAATATTGATGTATGGAAAATGTATGACAGTATTCCGATTATCAAAGAGCTGGTTAAAAATGGTTTTTACCTGGGGTGTTTACCCAAACTGGACGTCGCTAAAGAAGTTGCAAACGGTGAGCTGGTTATATTAGAAACACCGGATCTGAATATGAAACGAAATTTATCATTTGCCTGGCGTACCGATGCCGGTGAAAACCCGCTGCGTGACTGCATAATCGCAGAGGCGAAGCGTTTAATTTCTAGTTTAAAACTTTAGATGTGGGCTGAGGAAGGAAAATATCGTGTCCGGCTTTTGAGTGTTGATTTACTTAATTTGAAAATGAATAAAACAAGCCGCGGCTTGTTTTATTCATACCTTGGGAAATAGAGTTAAGCGACCTGCGCTTCTACTTTATCATCGGGCAGGTATTGATTAACAACTAGTGCCGCAATCTGACGTCGGCTTATAACGCCGCACATTAAACCGTTATTTATAACTGGATAGATAGAAGGGCGCTGTGCTGATGCACTTTTAAGCCGCTGTTCGTAACTTTGGTAACTGCGGCTGGTCAGCATGCCGCCGTCATTAACCGGGAACAGTCTTTCTTTATCTACAACCATAAACTCAAGCAGTGTCGCTACAGGCTGTTGTGCGTCGACAGTCAGTATTTCTGTCTGCATTGCATCTTCGATTTTATAGTTTAAATCAGTTGAGTACTCCTCAGACCATAAAAGTCTTAAAATATCCTGTTGTGAAATGAAGCCGATCAGCTGCTGCTTATCATCAATAACAGGGGCTGCATCGATTTCATGCTCAGTTAATAAAGCCAGTGACTGATAAATACATTTGTTTTGTAAAAATACCAGAGGCTCTTTATCCATAATCTGACTTACTGTAAGGCTGTTTAATGTGTTTTTCATAATATGAGTTTCTCCAAATTTAGTTAACTGATTGTTTGTTTCAAATACATTATTGTTATTACTATTGTGTAGATTGTTGTCTTTATTCTTGTTTTTACTGTCACCATCGATTAACCAGTAGCCAAGTCCGATTAATAAACCACCGCCGACTATGTTGCCCAGGGTTACTGGAATTAGGTTATGAAAGATAAAGTTAGACCAGGTTAAGTCCGCAAAATCAGCCGCCGCCAGCCCATGGTTTATATAAAACTGCGGTTCACTGAGTGCATTAACAGCAATGCCCAGCGGTACCATAAACATGTTGGCGATACTGTGTTCAAAACCGCTGCTGACAAACATCGCGACAGGCAGCACAAGCAGCATAGATTTTGCTAAAGCATCCTTACAGCTGAATGTCATCCAGATACCTAAACACACTAAAATGTTACATAGGATCCCTAGAGCAAAGGCCTGCGCCCAGCTGTGATGGAGCTTATGCTGGGCAATCTGCAGGGCGTTAATTCCCCACGCGCCGCCGTCAAGCAGATGCATCTGTGCAGTTACAATCAGGGCCAGCATTAAAGCCGCGCCCGCCAGGTTGCCCAGATAAACACGCAGCCAGCATTTCAGTAACTGCCCGGTTGAAAACAGCCCCTGTGCCCAGGCTACGGTACTTAATACTGTACTGGTAAACAGTTCTCCGCCGCATACGACCACTAATATCAGTCCGACACTAAATGCAAGGCCTCCTGAAAGTCTGACTAGTCCCCAGGGAGCATCATTTGCACCGGTTGTTACTGTGATATAAAAAACAAAGGCAATGGCAATAAAAGCACCGGCAAAAACAGCAAGGGCGAATGACTTCGACACTGATTTCTGTACTTTTTTCAAACCGTACTCTTCTACCTGCGCAATGACACTGTTTGCTGCCGGCGTTTTCTGCTGGTCATTGTTCACCAGCCTGACAGGGTAATGCTGATTAGAGCTCATAATGAACGTCGTGACTGTGCACGCCTCTATTTAGTTGTTTAATAATGGTCTGCGCAATTTTCATAAACTTCTCCTTAATGAATAAATATCGGCGTTAGTCTGTAACGCCCAGTTACAATAGAAGAAATATAACCATAATAATATTTGATAATTTATAAGCTGGGTTTCAATTATAATGATGGCTGGTTTTTTATATTAAATCCGTATAAGCAGGCTTCAGCGGATGCCGCTGCTTTATATGTTTGGGTATATACTCAATCAGTAGAACAACTGACGCTCAGCACAGATAACTGTAATAGAACGTTTTTTATGCGTTTACACAGATTAGTTTGAAACGGCATGTGTTTTTGAGATCATTTTATCGCTTTGTGAAGTCCTGCTGTATTATGCTGTGTGACACTCATGAAGACGGCTATCAGCATAAGGAAAAGCAAATGACGTTTGCCAGCGGCATTCCAGAAAATAGAAAAATGTTTGTTATATTTCGTATGGAGCCGGGATCCTTAGGGCCCGACGGCAGTCAATACATTAATGAATTCTGCGATTTTGCACAAATGCAGCTGCAGGCCTGTGCCAGCCCTTATATCAACTGGTCAATTGTACCGAGGTTCGACAAAAGCTTAGCTGAAATGGAATTTCAAGTTGCTTCTAAAAAGCTGACACGAAGTAAAGCCGGTCAGTATTTGAATGTATTCGGTGAAAACTTAGATCATTTCGAAGAGTTATTAGAAGATAACCTTGAAGAAATTATTAATCAGTATTTTGGGCGCTAGTATTTTTCGCTGAATAACTTTGCCCGGCATTTCAAACTGGTCTCTAAAACTTAAGTAAAAAATTATGTTAAAAAAGATTAAAGTAACCCAGCTCCGTATTGGTATGTATATTAATGATTTACAGTGCGGCTGGATGAATCATCCATTTGCGGTTAACCGCTTTAAGATTAAATCTGATACTGAGATTCGAAAAATTATTGCGGCCGGTGTTAAAGAGATCGAGATAGATATAAAAAAAGGATTAGATATATTTATCGAGAAAAGAAAAGCGGAAAACGGTCAGCTGCGAAAGGTTATTGATCAGCGTTCGCAGGATAAACCTGGAAAAGTCAGCGTGCTGCAGGAATTAGGCCCGGCTAAAATTGCATTTGCAGAAGCGGGTGAATTTATCACCGATATGATGGCTAATGCAAAAATGGGCCAGCATGTAGAATTAGAGCAGGTGAATCCGGTTATCAATAAAATGAGTGCCTCTATTTTACGTAACCCCAATGCTTTATTAGGACTTTCTCGTATTAGAGCTATGGATAAATACACTTTTGAACATTCGGTAAGTTTTTCCGTATTATTGATGTCCTTTGCAAAAAGTATGGGGCTGCCCATCGAAACAATCAATAATGTAGGTATCGGCGGACTGCTGCATGATATAGGCAAAACGTTAACACCGGATGAAATTTTAAATAAACCTGGAAAATTAACCGACCAGGAATTTGTTATTATGAAAAAGCATGTTGTTGACAGCCGCCTGATATTAGAAAAAACCAAGGGACTGTCGCAGGTGTCCATGGATATCGCCGCCCAGCATCATGAGAAATTTGACGGAAATGGTTATCCGCTGGGATTAAAAGGCGATCAAATAAGCACCTATGGACAGATGGCCGCCATTGTGGATGTTTATGATGCGCTGACCGCGGATCGTTGTTACCACGTGGGTAAAGAGCCTTCTGAGGTATTAAAACTATTATTAAAATGGAGCGGTACGCATTTTAATCCTGATTTAGTGCGTAAGTTTATTCAGGCTGTTGGTATTTATCCTGCCGGCAGTTTAGTTTTATTGAGCAATCAGCATTTAGCTACCGTTATTGATATCAGTGACAATATGCTTAAGCCGCAGGTGGAAGTATTTGTTAATACTAAGAAGCGCTGTTATGTACCGCGAAAGCTGATTAATTTAGCTGAGCAGGATGAGATTAAAATTCTAAGCATAGAATCCTATGTAAAATGGAATATAAAACATTAGCCGTAAATATACCCGGCGTTGAACTGCCGGGCTATGTCAATCAGCTATAGCATAGTTCATCTGCTGGAAATTTTACTTTAGTCAAAGCGCGGATTTCGGTGATCACAGCTGCAGTTATTTTAGAGCGTATAACCGCCTGCTCATCCATTCTGCCCCGCTGAATCTGCTCAGCAAAAAAGTCCGCTTCGTAAACCATACTGTTTTCAGGCTGCGGTAAAGTCAGATCGGTTACCTGCTCTTTTTGATGCAGATGGACCTGATCACAGAGTGAAATATGTTTGATAACTAGATTACCCTGCTCTCCTTGTATTTCACTGGGCAGTACCGAGTCACTTATTTTTGAGTGATCAATGCTGACAGTAAATTCTCCGTAGTTGAGCAGAACAGCGCCTGCACCGTCAACACCTGAGTCAAGCAGGGTGGCTGCGGCCTGAATTTCTAACGGTTTACCAAACAGGGCAACGGTGAATGCCACACAGTAATAACCAATATCCATAATCGAACCGTTAGAATATTCGGGGTTAAAGGTATTGGGATTTTCACCGTCTAAATACTTCTGGTAGCGGGAGGAATACTGGCAGTAATGAATATGCGCTTTGCGCAGTTTACCAAGCTTAGAAAGATTATTTTTTATCTGTGCAAAGTTGGGCAGACATGCGGTTTTATAGGCTTCAAATAAAACCACATTGTTATCAACAGCTGCCTGGTAAAGAATTTCAACCTGCTTTGCGTTAGATGCTAAAGGCTTTTCACAAATAACATGTTTGCCATGTTTTAACATCATTAATGCCTGTTCAAAATGCAGCGAGTTCGGACTGCCGATATAAACGGCCTGTATTGTATCGCTCCTGCTTAATAAACTGATATCATCAAAACAGTTTTTAACATTATACTTTTGAGCAAATTTTTCAGCTGTTTGTATATGACGGGAATATACCGCGTTAAGGTGCAGCTGCTTATTAACTAAGGCCGCATTGACAAATTCTTCACTGATCCAGTTGGTGCCGATAACTGCAAAATTAATCATTTTATATAATCCCGGTTATTAAATATTTGAAAGTGATATTAACAATCATCAAGTTCGATTAAAATCATTAGTATGCCCATAACTAAATAAAAATTAAAAGAAAATTATGAATTCAAATGTATCGTCAATTATTTCGCAGCTGGCCGCTGAATCCGCCGTTACAACAGCCCAGGTTAACGCTTTTGTTTCACTTTATGATGACGGCAATACAGTGCCGTTTATCGCGCGTTACCGCAAGGAGGCCACCAACGGGCTCGATGATGTGCAGCTTCGTTTATTAGAAACTCGCCTGACCTATCTGCGCGAATTAGAGATGCGCAGAAATGCAGTTTTAAAAGCGCTCAGTGAGCAGGGGAATTTAACTGATAAATTAAAAGGGCAGATAAATGCAGCGCCCGATAAAACTACGCTTGAAGATTTATACCAGCCTTTTAAAAGTAAACGCATCAGTAAAGGCCAGTTAGCGATAGACGCCGGACTGGAACCGCTTGCGGATAAGTTATGGTTTCACAACGAAACGGATGTAGATTGTCTGGCTAAACGCTATATAAACAGCAGCAAAGGTTTCCCTGATGCGAAAAGTGTATTAACGGGAGCGCAGCTGATAATCGTCGAGCGTATTGCTGCTGATGCTGCACTGCTGGATAAGCTGCGCAAACATTTGTTCAATAATGCAGCCCTGGTTTCTACAGTGGTCAAAGGACAAGAGCAGAATGCATTAAAATTTAAAGATTATTTTGAATTTCAGGAGCCTTTAAAGAAAATATCTTCACACCGTTTATTAGCCATGCTGCGCGGCAAAAGCGAAGGTTTGTTAAAACTAAAGCTTAATGCCGATCCCAGGCAGGATAAGAGTATTAAAGACTCCTACTGTGAAACGCTGATAGCCAGTCATTTAGGTTTTTCATTCGCTAATCTGACACCTGACAGCTGGCGAAAAGCTGCAGTGAAAAAGGCCTGGAAAAGTAAAATATCGACGCTTTTGGAAACCCAGCTAATTTCATCCATGAAAGAAAAATCCTTTGACAGTGCCATTGATATTTTTGCCGGCAATTTAAAAGAGCTGCTGATGGCTGCACCTGCCGGCAGAAAAGTCGTACTCGGCTTAGATCCGGGGCTGCGTACGGGCTGTAAAGCTGCCGTTATCAGTGAAACCGGCAAGCTGCTTGATTATGCAACTATTTATCCGCATGCACCTGCTTTTAAAACAGAGCAGTCAGCGCATGAGATAATCAAACTGATTAACAAATACAAAGTCGATCTGATTGCCATCGGTAATGGTACCGCATCGCGGGAATCAGATAGTTTTGTGCGTGAGCTGCTTAACGAGCAGGGTTTAACAATTCCCTGCTTAATAGTTAGCGAAGCGGGTGCATCTGTTTATTCTGCTTCTGAACTTGCATCACAGGAATTTCCAGATCTTGATGTTTCCATTCGAGGCGCAGTTTCAATTGCCCGGCGTCTGCAGGATCCCTTAGCGGAACTGGTAAAAATTGATGCTAAAGCAATTGGTGTTGGTTTATATCAGCACGATCTTAATCAGACTAAACTGGCAAGACGTCTGCAGACGGTAGTAGAAGACTGTGTAAATGCAGTGGGTGTTGACTTGAATAGTGCTTCAGTGTCTTTATTGAGTTTTATTGCCGGGTTAAACAAAACTATTGCACAGAACATTGTAGATTACCGGGATACTTATGGTGCTTTTAAATCAAGAAATGTGCTCAAAAAAGTTGCCCGCTTAGGCGATAAAGCTTTTCAGCAGTCGGCGGGATTTTTACGCATAAGTGAAGCTGTTAATCCTCTGGATAATTCTGCCGTGCACCCGGAAGCTTACGCGCTGGTAAAAGAAATTGCAGTGCAGCAGGGCAGACAAGTTAAAGAGCTGGTCAATAATCCGTTATTATTAAACAATGTTAATGCACAGCAGTATGTCAATGAACAGTTTGGTCTGCTCAGTATTACAGATATTCTGAGTGAGCTTGCTAAACCTGGACGCGATCCTCGTCCAGAGTTTAAAACCGTTAGTTTTGCAGAAGGTATTAATAAACCGGCAGAGCTGATAAATGATATGGTGCTGCAGGGGGTTGTCTCTAATGTCACCAGTTTTGGTGCTTTTGTTGATATCGGTGTGCATCAGGATGGTTTAGTGCATATTTCACAGCTTGCGGATAAGTTTGTCAGTGATCCCTTCCAGGTTGTTAAAACAGGGCAGATTGTCAAGGTACGGGTTGTAGATGTTGATCTGCAGCGCGGTAGAATTGCATTAAGTATGCGTCTTCAGCATAGTTAAAAAGCGAGTTCAAGGTACGGGTTGTAGATGTGGATCTGCAGCGCGGTAGAATTGCATTAAGTATGCGTCTTCAGCATAGTTAAAAAGCGAGCTCAAGGTACGGGTTGTAGATGTGGATCTGCAGCGGGGCAGAATTACGTTGAGTATGCGTCTTAAATAGATAGAAAGAGAAGTTATAGTGAAACTTAGTTTACGTCTGCAGCAGATAGACAGCATGGTGAGCAGAGAATATGATCATATTTGGGACTGCTGCTGTGACCATGGTTTTTTAGGTTTAAACCTGCTTAAACGACAGGCTGCGCAGACAGTGCATTTTGTGGATATTGTGCCGGATTTATTAAAACAGATCGAAGCTAAGCTCAATAGTGAATTTGCCAGAAAGCTGCAGCTCAATGCATGGCATGTTCACTGTATGGACGCGGCCGATTTACCGGTTGAATTGTACTCAAAGGATGTACTTAAAGATAAACACCTGGTGATAATCGCCGGTGTTGGCGGTGAGCTGCTTATTGAGCTGATACAGTCATTAATAAAGCGCTTTGCTGCTTACCAGGTAGAGTTTCTATTATGCCCGGTTCATCATAATTATAAGGTCCGGCAGTTTTTAATAGAGCAGAAACTGGGTTTAATTAATGAGTCACTTATCTGTGAAAACAATCGCTATTATGAAGTGCTGCATGTCGCGGCTGGTGCGCCGCAGTCTGTCTCTAATGTCGGTTCAATTATGTGGGATTTTAACAATAAAAAACATATTAACTATCTGGATAAAACTATCAAACATTACCAGCGTATTGCTAAAAGCCCTGCACACAGCAATACGGCTGCGGTTATCGAGCAGTATCAGAGCTTATACCAGAGTTAACGCTAAATAGTGTCTTTTTGCTGCGGGCAAGGTATACTCTGCGCCCGTTTTGCCAGATATGAGTTATTAATGCGCCTGCTTAAATCCACTGTTCATCCTGATATCACTTCTTTAGATCAAAGTACTTTCACCCGCATCGCCGCCCGTGCAATTATCCTTAAAGGTGAAAAGATTTTAATGCTTTATACTGAGCGTTATCATGACTACACGCTTCCCGGCGGCGGTGTGGATGCGGGGGAGAATCTGGAGCAGGGATTAATTCGCGAGCTTCAGGAAGAAACCGGCGCACAGAATATCCGCAATATCGAAGAGTTCGGCTTATATGAAGAGTATCGTCCCTGGTATAAAGACGATTTCGAGATTATGCATATGAAATCCTACTGTTATGTGTGCGACATCGACAGCCGCCTCGGCAAAACCAAGCTGGAAGATTACGAGATCAAAAACGGCATGAAAGCGGTCTGGTTAGATGTAAATGATGCAGTCAAACATAACGAACATACTATTAAAAACAGTGCCAAGAAGGGCATGTCCATAGAGCGGGAAACGTTTATATTAAAACTTATTGTCGAGGAACTGCTTCCGCAGGTCAGAGAGCAGAAAGCGGGGTGATTATTCGATATAGGTTTGCTTATCGAGTACAAACTCGATTCCGTACATAGACATTGCGTCTTTAGTTGTCTGATTCTGGTGCAGTGTCGCGCATAAGCTGACTTCCTGTTTTTTCGCCTGATCGATAAAACCCAGTAATTCATCAGATGGGCTGCCAAGCAGCTGGTGGCTTAATTTCTCAGACAGAATCAAATCTGAAACGGGGAAGTTATTAAGCACATCGATGGAAAGCTGAGTTTCATCATGTACCAGCCAGTAAATTCGAATTGAAGAAAGGCGCGCCATTACTAAGGAAGCAAAAAATACCGAGCTTGTCTGTATTTTTTCCGGGTATTCGATGCACAGGTCTATCTCTTCTAATGAAGTATTCAATCCAGACGCCAGCTCATTTTTCAGATCCCGTTTAATGCCCTGCGGAAACCAGTCCTGTAGACTGCGTGCACTGATTATTTTGCGAGAATCTTTTTTCTCCGGCAGTGCCGCAATCTGCTTTTTACTCATGCCAAACAGACAAAAATAACTGTTCAGAGTCTGCTTCTCAAGGTTATACAGGCCGTAGGCCCCGGTTTTAAGCGGCTCTTCATTAATCCAAAGCTTAAGATAAACCTTAGAAAACAGGGACTGTAATAACTGCGACCACTGTTTTTGATCCGGAACGCAGGTCAGACTGGCTAAAATAGTAAAGCCGTAATTTTTGGCCAGCTGGTAAGCCGCCCGGCATACATTAGCCGGCAGCTTGCCGAATAGAAGTACAATAGGAAACTCTTTACGCGCGGATAACTGCGTAAGAATATCAATAAGATGCAGTTCATTGACAGTTAAATCGATAATTAATAACTGTTGATTTTTTATGTTCTGCTGTGCGTCTTTATTATTAAAATACTGCACGTGCTGCAGGCCGATTTCGTTAAATGCCGCCTGATGTTGTTTTTTCTGAAGCGGATTATCGGCAATAAAAGCAACCCGGTACTGCTCCAGCCACTGCTTGAAGATATGTGCAACATGCATCTGCCAGCGATCCAGATTAACTGTAAGCTGTTTAAGGCTGCTGCAGTATTCAAAGGTAGACAGATCAATATCCATGTCCGGCATTTTTCCCACCCAGAAGATGTGAATATCTGCACGGATCTTTAATAATTTAAGCAGTTTATCTAACAGGGGCTCAAATTCTATATGTTCAGGTAAAACCAGGGCGATGCCGCGCGGGCTGGCACTGATCATTAAGATCAGCTCTTCAAGATTATCCGACTGAATTACCGAATAATTATCGAATTCCAGTGCTAGTTGAAATGAATAAACAGCAACGTTATTATTTTTTTGTCGAGCGGACTGCGATGCCAGAAACTGTAGTTCCTGATCAGTCAGAATTGAACCTTGCTGTTTAATGATCGGCATATAATACCTGCTGTTATTCCTGTTCGCTCGAATCGATCGGGAATTCCGGTAAAGCTGTTCCGTCGTTATTCGGGTAAACAATAAATTCACCGTGATATTTAACTTTAGATTTGTAGTCTGTAATTTTATATAACAACAGATCCTGTGCAAATGCTAAGTCAATGATTTCCTGCTGCGCACCGCGAACATATAAAGAAATTGGTTTTATCAGTGTGCCCTGTGCATCAAAACAGCTGCTTATCTGCTCAGCACAGACAATTAATGATTGTCTGCCGCCGCTGTGACGATTAAGTTTTTCACCGACCTGCATATCAGTTGTCACCATCCAGTCATCATCTGTTAATTGTGCATAAAGAGTATTCAGCTGCTCAACATTTACTGCCTGCACTTGTTTATCGGCATTTAAAACCTGGCTGTAGCACTTTTCTAAGTAGATAAACTGCTTTTTTAAACCGGCATTTTTACCCAGACTGCGGGCCTGACGCTGCCATCCTTTCAGAGTTTCTAAAACAACACTGTCAAAACGCTTTTGTTTCATCGCAGTGGTTACCCATGCCCCAAAATAATGTGCTTCACTGAGCGGGTTTTGTGGTGTTCTTCCCGAGACCTGAGAAGCAGATAATTCAGTTAGCGCGGTAGTGATTAGTTTGTATATTTCTTGAGAGAAGAGAACCATGTAATTCCTATTTTTCTTCGTAAAATGAAGACCTGTTAAAATAACCATAATAAAACGGTGCAGGTGAAAATTATGACAGGCAATAAACACACTCACAAGTAGATAAATGCAACTAAACGCAATGTTTTTGTAAAGGTATTTGCACTGCATCATTAAAATGCGATGTCAGGTTAAATTAAAGTCAATTTTTGTATTTATAATGATTATCTACTTTGAAAAACTGAGGTGAGTATGCACAGTCTTAAAAAAACAACTGTTTCGCTGGTATTAGGCAGCGGCGGTGCCCGCGGACTTGCACATATCGGAATTATTAAATGGTTAGTCGAAAATGACTATGAAATACGCTCAATTTCAGGATGTTCAATAGGCGCCCTTATCGGCGGGGTGTATGCCGCTGGAAAGTTAGAGATTTTTGAAAAATGGATTTGTGAAATCGACAAGCTGGATATTATTTCCCTGCTGGATATTTCCTGGAAATCCAGCGGCCTAGTACGCGGTGATAAAGTTATCAATACCTTAGTAGAATTATTAGGTGATCAGAAAATTGAAGAGCTTGCTGTTAGTTATACAGCCGTTGCCGCTGATATCAAAAATGAGAAAGAGGTGTGGATAAATTCAGGCTCTCTTTTTGAAGCGATCCGGGCTTCAATATCCCTGCCGCTGTTTTTTACTCCTGTTACACGCAATGGAGTTGAACTGATCGACGGGGGCGTACTTAATCCGGTACCTATCGCGCCTACTTTCAGTGACCATACGGATCTGACTATTGCTGTAAATCTTGGCGGGACAGTCGCGGAAGCACCAATTGAGGAGTTAAAACCGGTGCCGTCCAAAAGCAGCCCGCAGGGGCTGAAGATTCATGAAAATATATACAAATTTATCAGTCGTTTCCGAAGTGAGAAAAAAGAACAGAAAGCGCAGGACTGGGGGGCCTATGATATTGCTAACCAGGCATTTGATGCCATGCAGAGTACCATAGCGCGTCAGAAGTTAGCCGCTTATCCGGCGGATTATAATATTGAAATTGCCAGAAACGCCTGCGGTACATTGGAATTTGACCGAGCCTGCGAAATGATCGCATTAGGTTATAAAAAAGCGCAGCATTATCTGCCTGAAAAAGTTTGAAACGCTTTGTTTACCTAAACTTGACGGATGTATAAAAAATATCAATCTTAATGGACTAAACTGTATTCATTTATAACAGGGTAATTAAGCATCATGGATATGATCAGGAAAAATAAAGCGCAAGAGACTGCAGTTTCATCTTATCTTGAACATCATTCGGATCTGCAGGGAAAAATTCACGAAATTCGTAAGGATTTAAGTAAGTCATTTCCCTTTATCAACCGGGTTGCTATTGCACTTTATGATGTAGAGAGAGATGTGATTAAAACCCATGCTTATGATGAAGACCAGCCGTCAGATCTGCATAATTATGAAGCGATCCTGTCTGAGTGCAACTCTCTGCAGCACTTAGCTTCCTGTGCACAGGAGCGGGTAGTTAATGATATTTCAATATTTGATCAAAGTACCCATGTCCATACAGCATTAGTCCGTCAAGCTGGATATCTTTCAAGTATCACCATTCCTTTATTAATGGAAGGTCAGCTGCTTGGTTTTCTATTTGTAAATTCGCGAGCAAAAGATGTATTTACGGAAGAGGTTGTAGAAAGACTGCGGCTGCTGTCTATGGTGATAACTCTGCTGCTGCATCAGGATACAGCGCGGATTAATGTACTCAAATCAACGATTGAATCAATGAAAATCATCAGCTCTCACCGCGATCCGGAAACGGGAGAGCACCTGCAGAGGATGGCCAGTTATTCATTATTGATTGCACGGGAAATTGCTGATATTTACGAGCTTTCGGATCTGTTTATCAGTTATATATATCTTTATGCGCCGATGCACGATTTAGGCAAGTTAACCGTACCTGATCATATCCTGTTAAAAAACGGCCCATTGACTGATAAAGAGTTTTCAATTATGCAGGGTCATACAGTCAGCGGTGATGACTTGATCCAAAAGCTTATTGAAGTGTATAAACTTTCTGATCTGCCGTTTATCACTTCACTTATAAACATTGTCCGTTCCCACCATGAGAAAATAGACGGTACAGGCTACCCTGACAATTTAACTGCCCACCAGATTGAAATAGAAGCGCGCATCGTTGCGGTGGCAGATATATTTGATGCATTAACCAGTGATCGGCCCTATAAAAAGGCCTGGTCGATAGATGATGCCTTTGCAGAGTTAACACGTTTATCGGGTATTAAACTAGACAGTGACTGTGTTAACGCGCTGCTTAATAACAGATCTAAAGTGCAGAAAATTATGGATTCATTTAAAGATGCTTGTGATTGATCATGATCAGGCTTACTGTCCTTAATACCCGAGTATAATGCTCGGGATTTATTGAATTCTTATAGGGATAGTTATGGATAGTGTTAATACTTATATTTTTGCACGTGCACTGCATATTTTTGCTGTTGTACTATGGATTGGAGGCGTGGCGTTTGTTACCACGGTTTTAATTCCTTCTCTGAAACAGATCCCCGATATCAATAACCGTCTTGAGCTGTTTGAAAAGCTGGAAGGGAAATTCTCCATTCAGGCCCGAATTACCACAGTATTGACGTTTGTATCCGGTGTTTACCTTATAGAAACAATGCAGATCTGGGACCGTTTCCTGCAGGTTGAATTCTGGTGGATGCATCTTATGGTGCTGGTGTGGCTGATCTTCACTCTGGTATTGTTTGTATTTGAACCGTGGTTTTTACATGACTGGTTTAGGAAACAGGCACTTATTGACAGTGATAAAACTTTCCGCAGAGTGCAGGTTATGCATATAGTGCTGCTGAGCATCAGCTTAGTGACGGTTGCCGGTGCTATGTTTGGTGCACACGGTTATCGCTTTTAATTTTAACTGCTCTAGTACTGGGCTTGTATTAATACCAAATCCACTAATTTTCTATTCATTTATGCTGGTTAAAATGAATGCTAACTAAATACAAATAAGATTTGTATTTTGGTTATTTATTTTGTAATTAGAACAACTAGTTACTGCAATCAATGCCTTGCTTTCATTCATTTTTCCTAGACCTAAATAGATCACCTAATTAATGGAATTGGTATAACAAGCCTTTATCTTCGCTTTTCCCGTCAAAACTCTTTTATAACAGACTGCTAATAATGACATCTGCCTCATTTTCAAGATAAAAACCGTTAAAAGTGTGTTGAGAATAAAACATGCGCTTTTTCTTATGATATATTCGCACCTCGAATAAAGTGACAGCAAGCCTGCTGCTGATTGACAGTTTATTTGCTTATACAAGAGATTATATAACTATTGCTAAAAGGAAATTTTATGTTGTACGGGTTTGATGTTGGCGGTACTAAAATTGCGTTTTCAGTTTATGACCAGGCTTTGAACTGTTTGTTCGAAGATCAGAGACCGACACCTGATGATTATGATTCATTTCTGCAGATTGTCTGCGCTATGGTGAAAAATGCAGATCAGCAGTTTGACTGCCGCGGTGCTGTCGGAATGGGATTTCCCGGGGCCGTCAATCAACAGGCTCAGACGGTATATTGTGCTAATGTACCTGCCGTGAAAGGGCGTAATTTATCCGTTGATTTGTCAGCTCTCCTGGATCGTCCGGTTAAATTAGAAAATGATGCCAACTGTTTTCTGCTTTCAGAATGTTACGGCGGCAGTGCAGACGGGTGCTCAACGGCTATTGGAATCACACTGGGTACCGGTGTCGGCGGGGCAATTTTTGTTAACGGGGCGATTCATAGCGGATTTAACTCTTTTGCCGGTGAAGTCGGCCACTATCCGCTGCCTGCAACGCTGTTTCTGCAGCATCCTGATTTACCGAACATCACCTGCGGCTGCGGCCGGCAGATGTGTTTAGAAACTTATATGTCGGGAACCGGGTTAGGCAACTTATATTTACACTATGCCGAGGAGCCTTTAAAAGGACCTGAAATTATCGAAAAATACCGTGCCGGTGACAAGCTCGCCTGTAAAGTAGTGGATATTTATTTTGATATTTTAGCGGCCGGTTTAGGTACGGCAATTTTAGTCTTAGATCCCGACGTAATTGTGTTCGGCGGCGGATTATCCAATTTTGAAGTACTACATGAGGAACTGCCGAAACGCCTGCCGGAACATCTGCTGCCGAATGTTGTATTACCTAAAATTACTACTGCTGAATTCGGCGGTAGCGGCGGTGTGCGCGGCGCGGCAATTTTAAATTATAAACCTTAGGCCTTGTTTATCTTTTCCTTACTTTAAAGGTAAACTGCACAATAATGAAGCGGGTTGCAGTCAACCCGCAGCTGTACTCATGGCAGATTGGGTATAAACCCGGCTAACCTGCATTTAAAAGCACAATCTTCATTAAAAATCATCGACAAATCCGCTCTATCCTTATAAATTAGCGCAAAATATTCAAATCAATAACAGATTGTACAAAAACCGTTCACAAGGATTCTCTATGGCTCAGCAAGCCTATCAATTACTGCGCATTATCATCATCGACAGTTTCTGGAAAGGCCAGGTTAATGAACTTGATTTAACTGGTCATACTCAGCTTGAAGGCACAAACGGAGCGGGTAAAACATCTTTGATGCGTTTATTACCGCTATTTTACGGTATGCGTCCCAGTGATATTGTCAGCAAGGTAGATCAGGCGCGAAATTTTGCTGATTATTATCTGCCGCGTGACTCAAGCATGCTGGTTTATGAGTATCAGCGTCCCTATGGTCAAACCTGCATGATGCTGGCTAAAAGTGACGGACGCGGTGTGCATTTTAAACTGATAGACGGAGCTTATAACAGTGAACACTTTATCGGCAGCGATAAGCAGCCTTTATCGGTTAATGAAGTGGAACGTATTTACCGCAGTGCCGGCAGTGTCTGCTCTAGTTATCTAGGTATAGATAAATACCGTCAGGTGATTCAGAACCTGCGCGGCGGACGTAAGCTTAAAGATATCCGTCAGCTGCAGAGCCGCTTTGCATTCAGTGAACAGCCTACCTCACATATCGACAAGGTAGTTAACGGTACGATTGAAAAGAATCTCGATTTTGATGCTGTAAAACGTATGCTGGTGGCGATTGCCAGCGATCACCTTGCCCGCAGCAGCATCGAAGAAAAAGAGCAGATCAGCCTTAATAAAGAAGATATCAGCCACTGGCTTGCCGATATACAGGCCAGCCGTGCTATTCAGAAAGTTGCCGACAAAATAACTGTCTGGCAGAGCGATTTTAATAATCTCGACAGTTTGTTAGTTAAACTGCAGCATCTGCATTTTGAAATTATTAACCATCAGCAGCAGCTTGAAGCTGTGCAGCAGCAGCGTAAAGAAACTAAAGAGAAAACCCGCAGTGAGCTCGAGCAGCTTGAGGCGCAGCTGAAAAGCGGCAGTGCGACGCTGAGACAGGATATAGCTAAATTAACCGCGGAAATAGAAGCGGATCAAAGCCGTATTGATCTGCTGGATCAGGACAAGCTGAATTATGATGATCAGGATGCCGCCAGTTTTCAGCTGCAGGCAGATCAAGGTCCGCGCCTGCAGATACAGCTTAATGAAATCAATGCCGTTATTGAAGCCTTTGAAGGCAATATCAGTAAGGTTCATAACAAGTTTGAAAAACTAATACAGGAACTGCAGTTACAGAAAGTCAAAGATACAGCTGCCAATAAAGAGCAGTCTGCCGCCATTAAAGAGTCGGCAAATGTACAGTTAACAGTGATTAACGAGACCTATCAGGCGCAGCTTGCACAGCTAAATGAGCAGTTAAATGAAACATTTCTGAAACTTAATATGCAGCAGCAGACCGTTGATAATAAACTGCATCAGGCGGATCTGCAGCAGCAGAATCCGCTTATTGATAAAGAACTGTTAACTGCGATTGAAGTTAATCAAAACAGCCTTACTCAGACTAATGAAGCTCAGATGCTGATCCTGCAGAAAAGCAATGAGGAAAATCAGCACTTATCTGTGCTGGAAAAACAGCGTGAAAAATTACTCGAGCAGCATAAACAGGATAACCGTTACCTGGAACAGCTTAAACAGCAGTGTTTTGCGGTTGAGCAGCAGCTTCTGCCTGAAGCCGGCTCTGTGCAGCACTATTTATGCAATGAACCTGCCGCTGCCGGATGGAAGGATAATATCGGCCGTCTTTTATCTGCAGAGCAGCTTAACCGCAAAGACTTAGATCCAAAATGGCTTGGAAATTCCGACAGTTTTTACGGTCTGCAGTTAGATCTGCAGCTGCTTCAGGACAATGATCTGCAGCTTAATGAGAATGAGCTGCGTGAAAAAGCCGCTGCTTTAGATGTTAAACGCGAGCAGCTGGCGCAGAAAATTGAAACACTGGATCAGCAGCTTACTGCAGTTCATAAACAGATTGAGCAGCAGAAAATCTCGATCAGCGA
Source organism: Psychromonas aquimarina ATCC BAA-1526 (assembly GCF_000428725.1). GTDB lineage: Bacteria > Pseudomonadota > Gammaproteobacteria > Enterobacterales > Psychromonadaceae > Psychromonas > Psychromonas aquimarina. The sequence goes on along the minus strand of NZ_AUAM01000020.1, from coordinate 13,434 downwards.
AGTAAAGCAGAAACTTAATCAGAATGAATTAAAACTTGAGCAGCTTAAAGTGCAGCAGCAGAGTCTGCTTGAGAAAAAGGATCGTGCTGTAAAAGAGGCTAACTCTGCCGTTGAAACGTTAATTAAAGAGTTAAGCGGTGAGAAAAAACAGATCAGCAGAAAAATTAACGAGTTCAAAGAGTCTCAGCAGGAGCAGAGATTTGAACTGAGCAATATTATGCTGGATCAGCGCATGGTGGTGGAATCAGATCGCGACAGTCAGCTGGATCAACTATCCCAGCAGCTTGAACTGATTGAAACAAGTGCTAAAACCCGTTTGTCTGATTATAAAAAACAGAAAAACAGTGATTTAGCTAAACTTGATCCCGACGGTGAAGTGGATAAACGCAGTAAGCAGCGCAAAGAACTGCAGAATGAACTGGATCAGTGTGCTGTCTGGGCACGTAAAGCACGTGAATACAGCCAGTTTATGAACGAGCGGTATGTAAACCGCGACAGACTGGTTGAGCAGAATCAAAATCGCGAAATTCAAAAACGCGGCTTTGAAAACAGCCTTGAAGATCTGCATACAGAGAAAACGGCTTTAATTGACAGCTGCCATAAACTGTTAAAGAAACTCAATATTCAACTGCGTGACAGCGGCGATCTGCTGACTCAGCTTAGTGAAAGTCAGCGCTCCTGTGAGTTAAGCGGCATTGAAGTATTAGAAAGTGATTCGGAACCAAAAAATGAGGCAGATCTTGCCGTCAGTTTCTGTTTCGACTGGCTTAAACAGTTTAAAACCATTGAGAAACGTTTAACGGAGCAGCTTAACCGCTTTAATGAGTCCTTTAGAAAAAATCATGCCGGCAGTGAACTGTTTGAAAACTGGCTGAAGTTAGTAGCCGATAATGACAATTATCAGGGGGCAAAAGGTTTATTTAAATACCGTAACCCGATTGCCGATCTGCTAAGCAGTGCTGAGCAGAAACAGAAAAACACTTATCAGCTGGTGACCGTTAACGCCAATATGATTAATGAGTTTTATCAGCATATCGAAAACTTCGGCCGCCGTATTAAAATTATCGGTAAGCAGCTGTCGCAGAATGTGACTGCTTTAGCGAAGTTCGATGCCTTAGCTGATATCAATGTTTATACGGTAATGAAGCAGGAAGAGCTTGAATACTGGGGACCGCTGCAGCAGTTTGCCAAACTGTTTGAGCAGTATCGCGATGATCTGCGTGAAGGCCTTGGTGATATTCCTGACGATCTTATTTATGCGATGCAGAAACTTTCCACTTATCTTCCCAGTGAAGGATTTGTGCTGGCACATAACAATCTCTTCGATATTGAGTTTACTATTACTGAAAAAGGGCAGTTAAAGCATGCTCGAAATGCACGGCAGCTGAAAAAAATCAGTTCAACCGGACTTTCTTATCTGGCGATGTTATCCCTGTTTGCCGGCATTCTAGGAATGCTCAGAGGCAGCGGCGAAAGCCCGTCACAGATTATTTTACCGGTTGATGAATTAGGTGAACTGGCTGCCGAAAATATCGATCTGCTTCTGAAAATGTTTAACGACAATAATATTTCTATGCTGTCGGCATCACCTTCGACGGACCGCCATATTCTGTCGTTGTACGATCGCCATTATAAATTAAAAGATAACAAAATATTCCATGCAGAAATTCCAGTTTCTCGTCTGGATGAATTATTAGCGTTACGTCAACAGGCTGCTGTGCCTGAAGAGTCCGATGAAAGCGCAACACAGGAAACCGTGCCTCAAACACAAGCTGCTGAAATATCTGCGGAGATTGAATAATGTTTAAACAAACCGTACAACAGCTGCTGACCGGTGCTGTTATTTGTGAAACCGCTTTTGCTGATGAATTTGAGTATTTAAAAGCAGCGGAGAACAGTCTTCGCGTAGAGGATTTCTTAGACAATTTAGACCGGAATTTAACCTACCTGGACAGCGCCGATGCTTATTACTGCACCTTTCAGCAGGTAGATCAGGATAACAGCGCTGAACTGACCACTCTTTTCAGCGAGATACGCAGCTCATTCCGTCCAATGGTCGAGTTTTTAGAGCTGCTGTTAACTGCTAGTCAGACGGATCTGCCGTTACGCGCAAAGTCGGTGGTTAATATTAATGAGCTGTTTGATCCCTTTGAGCATGATCAGACGCTGCGTGAACAGCTTCGCCGTTTAACTTCGATTAAACCTTTTAAGACCAATAAAGTAGAAACTCGTGAGCAGCTGGTTTTGATTTTTCAGAAACTGGAAGAGACGGGCTATTTAGTACGCAAAAATGCCGGCAGCAGCCGTTATTATGCTACCGCACGTTTCGATTTAATCTACCTGCTGATCGAATTTTTAAATGATTCAGAGCGTGTTGAACTGCCGCAGAATGAACAGCAGCAGCAAGAGGAGTTACTGTTTTAATGGCGGGTTATGATGCTGGACAAGTTGCAGAGTTATTAAGACAGATCGGCTGTCACGATCAGCTGCTTGCCGACGCTTATGTTTACGGCTCAATTGCCTCCGACGAACACGACAACCGGCAGCTGAATATTCTCCATAAAAAAGGGCTGCTGCGTCCCGATGACGAGCCCGGCGAGTATCGTGTTACCGCCGAGCTGAAACGAATGCTTAATCGTTTGATGCGTAAACAGAGCAGTTACCGTCAGTTAAGCGATATGGGTAAAGTCATTGATGTGTTAGACGATACGGTGAAAGACTACCAGTTGTCTATTATAAACAGTCAGTACGATGATGCCGAATATTACCTGGATCAGCTCGACGATCTGCTTTATGAAGCAAAAGATAACCTTAATGTCAGCTTAGATAATATGCATTATGCCATCTCCAGCCAGTTTGGTTTTGTCAGCACCTTAAGCGCTAAAGTACGCGAAAATGAACGCGCTTTGGTTTATGCGCAGAAACTGTTAACTGAACTGCAGCAGATTGATCCGGAAGCCTGTTATGAATGGACAAACTGGGCATGTCCTATTGAGTTTGCACGTAAAATAAGCGGTTTTGTTTACTGGTTTAATCAGACCCTGCCGCGTCTGCGTTTTATTATCGATAATATGCGCTTGAGTTTATTCCGTCTGCGTCGCGATGAAAAACAAGCCAGCTTACTGCGTAATATGGCGCGCTATCTGCACAAACATCCTGAATTTGAAATTAGTGAAACACTTTTTGAAGATCAAAGCCTTGATAAGAGACTTAAGTTTGCCGCGCCGCTTAAACTAAAATCCTACCCTGATACGAAAAACAGTGCACTGGAGGAGCCGTTAGCTGCTATCGTGCAGGCGCTGCGTAAACAGGCAAGCCCGATAGAGCTTAAAGAGCGGGAAAGCGGCTCGGTTGAACTAACTGAAATTGAGCAGGTCGCCGCCAGCCACGATTATTTTGAGGAGCAGACGGAACGCCTGTTTGAACAGGCAATCACCAGCGGCAAAGCTGTTTCGGCAATAAATTACTGGCAGAGTGAGTGCCTGTTGTGGTCTGAAAACGAGCAGAGTATAGAGCCGAAAGCCTGGATTGAGCTGGTATTCAGCTGTTATTGTAAATTAACTAACGAGCAGCAGGCCGCCCTTGATATCAATATGAAAGGGGTCAAACTGTCCGGAACCAGTCATAACTATAGTTATAGTGATGTGGTTATCGTACTCAAAGATAATTTGTAAAGCCTATGAATAAAGGCCTGTATCAGTTTTGCCAGAAGAAGTTTAGAACTCTGTACTGCGGTGAACTTAAACTTTCTAGTTTATTAATCCGCTTAAACAGTGAATATAACTTTGGTAAGATTAAAGACGGTTATCTTGTCTTTACTGAAAATGATCGTCAGGCTCTGATTGAAATTGTGTTTCAGGAAAACCAGTTACAGCTGTTTCGCGAGCCTTTTTTAGATAAGCAAAGCCGTGCAGAAGCCGCTGCAGCATTTCGTAATGAAAAAAACAATGCTTATCCGGTCAGCCGTGATTATGTACTGGTTAACAGCCTGCATACTATCAGGATGAATCAGAAGGTGCACACAGTCAGTCCTTTTACTGCATTCGGCCTGACTATTAATGCAGAGCAAATCACTTCCATCGAGCACCAGAAAATTGTCTTTGTTGAAAACCTTGAAATTATGGCGGTGCTTAACAAATTAAATATGCCTGCAGAATTACAAGATGCACTATGGCTGTACCGCGGAGATGTGAAGAAAGACAGCCATAGCAGTAAGGCTTATCAATTTTTTCGGCGCTTTGCAGACAGTCACCAATTAGTTTGTTTTTCCGACTTAGATCCTGCCGGCATTGAAATAGCTTTGACCTGCTGCGCACATTACTGGTTAACGCCGCAAGACAGCTCGGTAATTAATATGAAATTACTCGGTGCTGAAAATGAGTGGTTTAATCAGAATAAAAGCATAACTTACCTTAAACAAAAGCCGGACTTAGCCGAGAAATGTCAGCTGGCCTTTGATGAAATGTGCCGCCAGCGTAAGACACTTAAACAGGAACATATGCTCAGACATTCTGTAAAACTTGCTTTGTACCCATTATAATTTTTGCAGAGATTCATTGTATTAAAAGGAATTAATTATGAAATTTAAACCGCTGTTATTAACGGTTAGTCTGGCTCTGCCTTTTATGTCGCCGGCCGTTCAGGCTGATTCCGGTTCATCAAATCCGCCTAAGGATTTTTTCTCTCTTAGTGAAATTAAAGGAGCTGCGAAAAAGCAGCTGCAGGCGCTTGAATATATTCAGGCTAGTGACGGTATCTCTTTAGCTTATCGTGCTTATCTTCCGGCCCAGCCGAAAGCCGTGCTGGTTTTCTACCATGGCGCAGGAGCGCATAGCGGACTTACCTATAACCATATCGGAGTCGGCTTACGTGATGATTTTGACATAGCGGTTTATATGCCGGATATCCGCGGCCATGGTGCATCGGGAGGCGACAGGGGAGATACTCCTGAAGTTGAGCAGGTATGGTTAGATATTAACAGCATAATTAAACAGGCGCGCAGTAAATATCCAGATCTTCCTGTTTTTGTCGGAGGTCATTCGGGCGGAGCCGGGCTGGCACTTAATTATTCAAGCTGGGAGAGCAGGGCTGATACTGCCGGTTATGTTTTTCTTTCTCCCTATTTTGGTTTCAGATCTGAAACTAATTACGATGACGATGATGACAGCCGGTTTGAATTTTCAACGGTTAATACGTCAGATTTTATTTTTAACTCTATCAGCGGCGGTCTGCTTTTCGGCCATGCTAAAGCGATTAATTTTAATTTTCCGGAGCGGGTATTAAAAAACAATCCGGAAATAGTGACCTTTAATACAGTAAATATGTCCAATGCTGTTACACCTCACTCTCCAGATGAGCAGATAGCTGAATTAGCAAAATTCGGGCTGTGGATCGGTAGACAGGATGAAGCCTTTGATCCGTTAAAAGTGACGCGGTTTGCCTCTGACAACAGCAAAACCGATAATAAAGAGATTAAGATGGTTGAAAAAGAGAATCATTTTTCGTTAATTATTTCCGCTTCTAATTACATCGGTCCCTGGATAACAGAGGCAGTTAAATAAACGGTTTTGAAGAGATATGCATGAATAAACAAATAGTTAAAATAGCCCGGCTGCATATTGATAAAAGCCGGCTGCTGACAGCACGCTCTAAGGGAAAATAGTGTTTGTCGGCTAAATTTTAAAAAACTGAGCTGTAGAGAAATACAGCTCAGTTTACTCTGTTCACGACTAGTACAGTAAGCTGTACAGTTTACGCCGGTATTCACTTACCAGAGCTGGATCATCTACTGACGCTAAAAGCTCTAACATAGTCTTTTTCGCTTCACCGTTTTCATAACCGACATCAGTTAACAGTATTTTATACAATAAAGTTAGTGCTTCGCTGTTTCTGCTGGCCTGTTTATATTCAAGTGCCAGTTTATATTCGACCGGTGTTTTATCCTCAGCCGACTGCAGTACCGCTTCTAAGGCGGTAATTTCCGGGGTTTGTGCTGACTGCATCGCTGCATCTAACTGTGAAATCAGGCTGTGGTAGATCATGCTCTGATCTTCTGCCGGAATCTGCGCTAATATCGGCTGTGCATTTTCATGCTCACCAAGTCCCAGGTAGATCTGCGCTAAAGCCAGTTTAATATCGTTATTATCAGGTGCTAATTTTACCGCCTGCAGTACTGCGCTTCTGGCTTCTGTTAACTGTCCCTGAGCATATAATGTCTGTCCCTGATTAAGCAGGGTTAAGGCCTGATCCGGTGTATGTTTTTTTATAAACAGACGGACAAATTCTTCACTCTGCTCACCGGCAAAGCCGTCCACTCCCTGGCCGTCAACAAACATAAATACACTCGGTACGCTCTGCACCCCGAAATGAGATACTATCTGCTGCTCTACATCGCAGTTAATACGTGCCAGTGTAAAAGCTTGATTATCTTCATTGTGTATTTTATCTAATAACGGCAGCAGGGTGTGACAGACAGAGCACTGCTGTGACCAGAAAACCACCAGTACAGGTTTTTCTTTTGAGCCTTCAATAATTATCTGCGGAAAAGTCGAGACGCTAACGTCGTAATTATTAACTTGCATTTTATTCTCAGCCTTATCTTATTTTTATTGTTAATAGCAGGATTATCCTCTAAAAAAGAGAAGCTAACCACCAATAATGAATTTTTGATCTAAGAAGCTAAATCTATTGGCTTTATTGCTTGTTTTTAACAGCCTGCAAAAGTACCATTGAAAAACCATAAATAGGAGCTTTTAACATGTTAACAGGTAGTATTGTCGCACTCGTGACACCAATGGATCAAAACGGTGAAATAAATTTTCCTGCATTAAAAGAACTTGTTGAATTTCATATTAAGTCAGGGACCTCTGCCATTGTTGCAGTGGGTACAACAGGTGAGTCTGCAACTTTAGTTGTTGAAGATCATGTTAAAGTTGTAATGAAAACCCTGGAGTTTGCTGCCGGACGTATTCCGGTTATTGCAGGTAACGGTGCAAATTCAACTGCCGAAGCAATTTTCTTAAGTAAATTATTTGCTAACAGCGGCGTAGTTGCCGGTTTAAATGTAACCCCGTATTACAATAAACCAACACAAGAAGGCCTTTTCCAGCATTTTAAAGCGATTGCTGAGTCTTGTGATTTGCCGCAGATTCTCTATAACGTACCAGGACGCACGGCTGTGGATATGCTTCCTGAAACGGTTGCCCGTTTAGCAGAAATTAAAAATGTTATCGGTATTAAAGAAGCAACTGGTGATTTAAAACGCCTTGCAGAAATTAAGGCACTGGTTGCTGATGATTTTGTTTTATACAGCGGTGACGATGAAACGGGCTGTGATTTTATGCTTCAGGGCGGACATGGTGTTATTTCGGTAACTAGTAATGTTGCTCCTGTGCAGATGGCTGAAATGTGTGAAAAAGCGTTAAGCGCTCAGACCGACGCCGCGCATACAATTAATGCTTTGTTAATGCCGGTTCATCAGAAGCTGTTTGTTGAAGCTAATCCTATCCCGGTTAAATGGGCCTGTGCTGAGCTTGGGCTTATCCCGTCTGCAGACTGCCGTTTACCTTTAACCATTCTTTCTGAGCAATATCAGTCTGTTGTTCGCGACGCCTTAACAAAAGCTAAATTATATTCATGATTAAATTATTTAAACAAAGCCGCTGCGCAGCGGCTGTTATTATTACCTTATCACTAAGTGGTTGTATTCGGTTTGATACACGCATGCAGGCTAATGGTTCATTTGAATATGACCAGGCTAAGTCTATTGAGAAATACCAGACCGGCTCTTTAACGAATGACGAAGCTAGAAACCAGTTTGATATTCCTGAATTAAGTGAAAAGCAGAAAGAGGTCGGAAATTTAGTTAAAAACGTCGATATTCGTCCTCCTGTGCAGCTGATTCCAGTAATTGAAGGGGTAATGCTCGAAGCAAATGATCAGTATCAGACTAAGGTCTGGTTCAACGCATTTAATCAAGATGAATATATGAGCATTAAAGTCTGGGATATGCTTCAATCTTACCTTGCCGCCAATAACGTTGAAATAGTTTCGCAGGACGAAACAAAGCAGGAGCTGCAGACTGGTAATATCCGTCAGGAAACCGTCTACGGCAGTGCGCTTAATAAAAACCGCGTGATCAAAAATTCCAGCTATCGTTTTAATATTGAAAAAACCACAGACAGCCATAGTGTTGCTTTATATGTTGATGCGCTGACTTATTCAGAAGTCAATGACGGCAAAAAATTAAAAATAAAATTAATTGATAAAAACAAACAAAACATTGAAATTCGTTTTGTTAATGATCTGTTAGAGTATGCCTATGAAGTTAAAGAGTCTGAGCAGTTAAAAGATGCAGATTCTCAGCCGCTGCCGATAAAACTCGGCTTTGATGATAACCATCAGACGGCCTGGGTTGTGGATGCTGACTTTTTACAGACTTGGCACAAACTGCCTGAGCTGTTTACCTTGTTAAGTTTCAAAAAAGTTGATGCTGATAGGAACCTTGGTTATTACTTAGTTAAGTTCAGCCAGCCGGATGACGAATACTGGACGGAAAATAATCTCAATTCGTTCGAGCTTGATGAAGAAGAGTATTTTATTCAGTTAGGTGAACTAGCCGACGGCAGCACTTCGCTTACCTGGCTCGATGCGGATAAGAAATCGTTGAGCAACCAGCAGGTTAGTGATATTTACTTGAGTATCACAGATAAAGTGCGTCATGTTCTGCTGTTAAATGACAAGCAGACTAAAGAGTTCTAATTAAATAAATTTTTTAGTGTAATAAAACCAGCCGGCTGTTAGTCCGCTGGTTTTTTTCATCTGTAGGAAAATAGTTACAAGTTACTTATCGAATTCCTTATCACTCACTTCCTACGCAAAGAGTTAGAATAACCTCTACAATAAATAAAGTTGGGAAGGTAGAATTTATAGAGGGTTCCGGCTATCGATTATTGTAATAGGGAACTAAACGGACCATCGACTAATCTATTTATTGGTGATTCCATTGTTTCAATCTGTGAATATGAAGAATATATTTATCATGTTATGAAACCTGGAGCTCGGAGCTTTACAGGCGCCCTTAAACTTATCATTTCATTTTTGTTGTACTCTTTTGCTCTCATCTCCCATGCTCAGGGGATAAATGCTGTTAACCTGACATACATGGCTGAAGATTACCCGCCGGCTAATTATATTGAAAATGGCGAAATAAAAGGAGCATCGGTAGATATCCTGAAACTTGTTTGGAAAAAGCTGGGGGTTCCGGAGCAGCCGATAAAAATAGTGCCCTGGGCACGAGGCTATCTGCTTGTACAGAAAAAAAAGAATACCGTGTTATTCAGTATGTCTAGGACCAAGGAGAGAGAGCATCTTTTCAAATGGGTGGGCCCCATCTTTAGATCCCGGCAAGTAATTGTCGGACTGACAGACAGTCCTATCAAAATAGACTCCCTTGAAGATGCGGAAAAATACACCATCGGCACCATTAGGGATGATGTTTGTGAAAATACTCTTATAAGTGCCGGATTTGACCGTAAAAAACTTCATAGTGTGACCAGCCTTGAGCAGAATATTAGTAAACTGCTCCTAAAACGGGTTGATTTGATCTGTCATTCTGAAGCGTCTATCAGAGACGTTATAAAAATGAAAAATCAAAATGCGCCGCAATTTAAAACCATTTTTGTGGTGACTGAAAAAGGTAATTATTACGCCTTTCACAAAGACAGTCAGAATGATTTGATCCGGTCATTTCAGCTTGCCCTCGATGAGCTTGAACCGGAGCGCCGGGAAATCCTAAAACGCAGCAATATGACACCATGAAAATCATCAATTAGCGGCTGCTTACTGAGGACGTTATGGAGCACAAATCGAGATAGATTATGTACTCTAATATCGTTCTACAATTTAACTTATGCATCGCAACTATTTTAATACCCTCAAATTAAACCTACTAATTTAGAGCTGTTTTTTATGTGCAGTTTTTTCTCTTAGTTAAATCCAAAAAGCAGGAAGTTAATTCTGCTTAGCTACTGCTATATAACCTGCTATATAACCTGTTATATAGCAGTTATATAGCAGTTATCATTCAAGATGTAAAAATCAGCAAGTCGTGAGATAAACAGACCTGCCATTTTAAATCATTTTGAAACGACAATAGCTGCTATCTGTTTTATTGATTCTTGAGCCGCTTGACTAACGCCTGAAAGCTGGAAAAAGCCATGTATAACACCCAAATATCTTCTGCATTGAGTATTTACTCCTGCACTAATTAAATTGCGGTGCAGCTGCTCTCCTTCATCTAATAAAGGATCAAACTCAGCTGTTAATATATGCGTTTCAGGCAGGCCAGCTAGATCTTTTCGATGAACAGGGCTTGCCTCTGGATGCATACGTGGTAATTCACCCAAATACATATCAAATCCTGTAAGCAGAGCATCACGAGTAATTATGTACTGCTCACCATTTGTGATATAGCTCTGACTCGCCGCCGTGGCATCTAACATAGGATAAATAAGCACTTGTTTTGCAGGAAGCCAGTCAGCGGTGTCTCTAAGGCGTAAGGCCGTGATTAAACAGATATGGCCGCCGGCACTGTCACCAGCCAGGACTATATTATCGGGATCGCCTCCCCAGTCTTTACAACTATTGTGAATAATCTGGGATGCATTGAAGGCATCATCATGTGCGGCTGGAAATTTATGCTCAGGGGCGAGCCGGTATTTCACTGCAACAATTATTGCACCTGAGAGGTTCGCTAATTTCCTTAATTGCTGTTCATGAGTTTCAAAGCCACCGCTTATAAAACAACCACCATGAAAATAGATCACAACCGCTAAACTGCAGTTATCAGATGGTTTGAAAATTCTTAAGGATATCCCGTCAATTTCTTTGTCAGTGATTTGGTAAACTGCTTCTTTCTTTCCAGCAAGCTGAATGCTGTCTCGATAACCTTGGCGGTGTTCTTCTATCGTTTGTTCTTTAACAGAAGGGCAGCCGGCTTCGATAAAGGAACTTACAAGTTCGCTGATGCCATTCTCTAAATATAATTGACTCATTTCACGACTCCATATGGTGCAATTTAGCATTGGTCAATGCTCGTATGCTGCATATGATACAAAATATCACAACGGGTGTGTATACATACAGTTGCGTGAGAGGCGTAAAATGTCTTAGAAATTTAGCATTACTTATCTGTTGATACGATCTCATTGTAGCTCGCTTTTGTAGTGATCGCGGCACAAGACTTATTGTTTTCTTATTTCGGGTTCGTTTTTGATGAAAAGCGTGTGTAACAGGATCTACTTATTATATTCAAGAAAACAACTGACTGCATATACAGTTTGTATTGCGTTCCGTGTTTCCACCGTAAATACGGAACTTTTCCGCCTTTCGACAATAGATAAATCCTATTAAAAAATATAAGTGTTTGATAAAAAGAGCAAAGAAATGTAAGCTTTGTTTTTATTATAAATTTTTGATGGGCGCCTTTCTTGTGGAAACACGGAAGTTTTCCGTCTAATAAGATGTTATGTTTCTATGGAGTGCATTAGCCTCGCACATTCAGTCGGCAAGTATTAAAAGAGAGTATGATGAAAGTACTAAAATGTTTAGGCATTAGCTTTGGTGTAATTATTGGGGGGATATTTGTTGCTTTGGCTATATTGGGCAGCTTTGTACCAGAAACAAGTGTGTATTTGGGGCGTCAAGTACCCTCCAAATACATGGAAGAGATTAATACCCTTGGCCTTGTAGCTGATGATGAACAGATTAAGTATTTTTATACTGATGCATTATTTGATATTAAAGAAGGGATGTATTTTATTACAGATAAGAATCTAGTTCTGTATAGCAATATGTGGGAAGAGCCAAAAACAATTATTAGCTTCTCAGATATTTCTAGTATAGAGGTCGATTATGATGATTCTTTCTTAAATGACAGTATGGTTTTGGTAGGTGTTCTAGATTATGAAATTGAGTTCCCTCTGTCTAGCGAACATGCAAGAGATAGAAAGTTTATAGAATACCTTTTGACTAAAACACAAATTGAATGAGTTACCAGCTGTTCCTAAACATAACAAGCTGTTCAACAGGACTAAAACAGCGGGCAATTTTCGCTCCGCTCAAGCTTAGCCCACAATTTTAGCCTGTTAACAAGGGCGTTATACAAACCTCTAATTTACATTAGTCATCTATATTTTTGGGAGTTTAATGAGTATTGAATTTTTAACTGATAATGCCGAAAAGGTAAATTACTTGTGTGCATTATTGAAAGCTAGAGCAACTGGAAAGGACTCATCTAACAGTGAATTTCAGGCATTAAGACTCGAATTGTTAAGTAATAATGCGCTGTCGCCATATTTACCAAGTTGGCTAAAGCTCACTCGTGATTTAGATTCATTCTGGGATTTTATTCAGCCTAAGTACGATACTTATAAAGAGCGTCGAGTTTTTCTAGATCAAGAGTTTGTAGATCTTCTAAATCACTTAGAGTTTGGTTCTCAACCAGTAATGAAGCAAGCACCAAGCTTTCAACAAAATAACGTGGCAAGTACTACACAGCCACCAAATAATTCTATATTCCCTACACAAACAGTTAATAAGAAAAATAAAGTGTTTATTGTTCATGGGCGAGATAATGAAGCCAAGCAAGAAGCTGCGAGATACATCGAAAATGTTGGCTTAGAATCAATAATCCTTCATGAGCAAGCTAGTAGTGGCATGACAATAATTGAAAAAATTGAGCATTATGCAGGTGAAGCTGATTTCGCTATCGTTATTTATACCCCGTGTGATAAAGGGCGCGGTGCATTTGAAACTAAAGTTCCAGCAAGAGACAGAGCAAGACAAAATGTAGTCTTTGAGCATGGTTATTTGATGGCTAAACTCGGACGAAAAAATGTTTGCGCTTTGGTTAAGGGGCAAATTGAGACACCTAACGATATTAGTGGCGTGGTATATGTCTCTATGGATCAAGCTGGCGCTTGGAAAAATGACGTAAATAAAGAGCTGAAGGCTTGTGGTTACAACTTATAGCTCAACGTAAGTTTGTATAACAAGCGCTTTAAACGGAACAAAAACAGTTGGCTACGTTTCGCTTCGCTACACATTATAGCCAACAATTTTTGTCCGCTTAAGCGGGCGTTGAGGCTGTAGAATTTCTCTAAAAAGAGCGTTTTTCGCTCTTTTTCTAATTTTATTGAATTGTATAAAAAACGTACTTGATTGTGCTGAACGTCTGTGATCTAATGGTTATTATTCGCCTAGAGTGAAATGTAATGGCCAATTACAAACCCGATTTATCTTGCCAAAGTAAATTTATCCCGATTGATTTCTCACAGCAAATCATCCCAGGCACATTTGAATATGCGCTTTCGCATATTATCGATAACCACCTTGATTTAACCCTCTTTGATGACTGGTACAATAATGATAATG